>NVXU02000037.1 GCA_002734065.2 Fluviicola sp. | reverse complement strand
TAAGTAGTAAATTTGAAACAATAAAACAAGTAAGAATAGTACTAAAACAAGCAGTCCTAAATTACAATAACAAGAGACCTCACTGGGCATTAAACTTTAAAGTTCCAAGTCAAGTCTATAAAGCTGCTTAAGGAAAATTAATCTGTCTACTTATACCAGGACATAACACTCATCACTCATCACTCCACACTCATCACTCATCACTCTAACAACACCCCACTTCACTTGTTAAATAATTGTCAAATTTCCCCCAACTTCTTCATTCTCAATAAAATTTATTAGTTTTACCCCAATGCAATTTAAAAGAGTTATCATATCATTCTTGCTCATCTTCAGCTATAGCTTTGGGTTTGCGCATTCTTTGATCCCTCATTGCGACAACCTATTGAACGGTAATCACATTCACAATACGGCTGAAAAGCACAAGCATCAGCACAATTCTTCATTGGAAGAAAATCATGAAAATCACAGTCATGTTTCTCACGGAAATCACTTCGACGAAGGAGTTTATGACCTATTAATGTGCCTTTTTAGTGACCTCGACCATGGCGACAGTGAGTGCAGCATGCAACACACAGCTACCTCTGAACCCTCCATTACATACGACTCTCAAGAGTTTGCAAAGGTTTTTTCTACCTTCATAGCATTGTTTGCTATTGTAGAAAATAAAGAAGAAATTACAATTTCAAAGGTTTCAGATGCCATCTACGCATCGCCAGAAATCAATGCCCTCTCACTTAGAGGCCCCCCAGTTATTTCTTAGATTCAATCCTCGTATTGAATTTCCATTTCTGATGCTCAATAAGGAGCGTCACTCAAATAATTTTACTTTTTTGAAACCATATAATTATGATTAATAAAATCATTCAATTTTCTATTAAGAATAAACTCATCATTGGACTGATGATGATTGCATGGATTGCAGGAGGAATTTACTCTATGCAAAAAGTGCCCATTGATGCCACACCTGACATCACCAACAACCAAATTCAGGTCATTACAACTTCTCCCAACCTCGGGACAGAAGACATTGAACAATTCATCACCTACCCTGTTGAATTAGCAATGTCTAACCTTCCTGGAGTGACAGAAATAAGATCTATTTCAAGATTTGGCCTATCCGTTGTGACCATCGTTTTTAAAGACAGTGAAGGCACGTTCATTCCTCGTCAATTGGTTGCTGAAAAACTCATTGAAGTGAAGAATGAAATTCCAAATGGCTTTGGAGAACCTTTTATGGGACCAATTTCAACAGGTTTAGGTGAGATATATCAATACACACTCGAAGTTGATGAGAAATTCAAAGACGAATACACATCAATGAATCTCAGAACCTATCAAGATTGGATAGTCAAAAGACAGATGGCAATGCTTCCGGGTGTCGTCGAAGTCAACAGTTTTGGAGGTCGCGTGAAGCAATATGAAGTAGCGGTTTCTCCCGACAAGTTAAAAAGTATGGGTGTTACCATTATTGATGTTTTTACTGCATTGCAAGAAAATAATCAAAATACAGGTGGTGCTTACATTGTAAAAGACCACAAAGCAAATTTCATCAAAGGAGAAGGATTGCTGACCTCTTTAGAAGATATGGAGAAAGTCGTTGTAAAAAACGTCAATGGAATTCCAATTTTAGTAAGAGATGTAGCAACGGTGCAATACGGAGAAGCAATCCGATATGGTTCTGTGACAAAGAATGGACAAGGAGATGCTGTCGGCGGAGTTATCATGATGCTGAAAGGTGCCAATTCTAACGCCGTTATCGAGGATGTAAAAACTAGAATGACAGAAATTGAAAAATCACTACCCGAAGGTATATCAATTGTTCCTTTTTTAGAAAGATCGGCACTGATTGAAAGGACAACCAGCACAGTGACCAATAACTTATTGGAAGGTGGACTCATTGTCATCCTTGTTTTGGTGCTTTTCCTTGGGAACTTCCGTGGTGGATTGATTGTAGCCTCTACCATTCCTCTTTCTTTGCTTTTTGCTTACGTAATGATGAATATTTTCGGTGTATGGTCCAACCTAATGAGTTTAGGAGCTATTGATTTCGGAATCATTGTAGATGGCGCCGTAATTATTGTAGAAAGCGTCGTCTTTTATACCGTCCAGCGTGTTCGGAAAATTTCTTCAGGAAAACTTGACCAAAAAGATTTGGATGAAATTTCTGAACATTCTTCAAAGAAAATGATGAATGCAGCATTCTTCGGACAGTTGATTATTCTCATCACTTTTATTCCAATTTTAACCTTGCAAGGAATAGAAGGTAAGATGTTTACCCCTATGGCATTGACTTTCAGTTTTGCAGTAATTGGAGCAATGATTCTCTGCTTGACATACGTTCCAATGATTTCTGCCTTGTTTATGAGCAAGAAACCCAATCAGAAAAAATATTTCGGAGACAAGTTTATTGATTGGTTAAAAAGAATTTACGAGCCAGTTTTAGAGAAAGCATTAAAAAGAAAAGTAATTATTCTAACAGTTGCATTTAGCTTGCTCGTTCTTTCTATCTTCACTTTTACGAAGATGGGTGGTGAATTTGTGCCAGAATTAGATGAAGGCGACATTGCCATGCACGCAATTCTAAAACCGGGCAGTTCTCTGGACGAAACCGAGAAAGTTTGTACAATGATAGAGACAGCGATTTTAGCAAAATTCCCTGAAGTGAAAGATGTTGTTTCCAAAATAGGTGTGGCAGAAATACCAACCGATCCTATGCCTTTGGACATTGCAGATATGTTTCTCATTATGAAACCAAGAAGCGAATGGACTTCGGCAAGTACAAAAGACGAGCTGGTTGAAAAAATAAAAGAAGAACTGGCCTTTATTCCTGCGGTTAACTATGAATTCTCGCAACCCGTTGAAATGCGTTTCAATGAATTGATGACAGGTGTTCGACAAGATGTGGCCGTAAAACTTTTTGGTGACGACTTGAAACTTCTGCAAAAATATGCACAGAAAATGGAGAAAATCATTAAAAAAGTGGACGGCGTTGCAGACACGAAAGTTGAAGCAATTGACGGTTTACCGCAAATGACTGTTCGTTTTGACAGAGGGAAACTGGCTCAGTACGGACTCAGTGTCAACTACCTAAACACCATTATTAGCACTTCTTTTGGAGGGAAAACGGCAGGTGTTATATTTGACGGAGAAAAAAAATTCGACATGGTGGTGCGTCTTCGCAAAGATGCTAAAAAGAGTATTGAAGATTTAAAAAGCGTATTCATTGCCCTACCAAGTGGACAACAAATTCCGCTAAAAGAGGTCGCAGATATCGATTACATTCCTGGGCCGATGCAAATTTCGAGAGAAGGAACCAACCGAAGAACGTACGTCGGCGTGAATGTCAGAGGTCGTGATGTAGAATCAGTGGTTCTTGAAATTCAAGAAAAACTGGAAGCACAAATTAAATTGCCCCCCGGATATTATGTAAAATATGGAGGATCTTTTGAGAATTTACAAAAAGCAAAAGAAAGATTAATGGTCGTTGTACCAATTGCATTGATTCTCATCTTTGTTCTTCTCTATTTTGCACTGAAATCATTCTCGCAAACCATTATGATTTATTTGACCATCCCTTTATCCATTATTGGTGGGATTTTCTCACTTTGGCTCAGAGATATGCCTTTTAGTATTTCTGCAGGTGTTGGTTTTATCGTATTATTTGGAGTCGCAGTGCTGAATGGTCTCGTTCTTATAACAAGTATGAACGATCTTAAAAGCGAAGGTCTAAGTCTCAAAGAAAGAATCAAAAGAGGGACTAAAGAGAGAATTCGTCCGATATTTTTAACTGCATCAACGGATATTTTAGGATTCTTACCGATGGCAATTTCATCATCTGCAGGCGCAGAGGTACAACGACCTTTAGCAACTGTAGTAATCGGTGGTTTGTTAACAGCATCCGTTCTGACACTTATCATTATTCCCATCGTTTACGACATCATAGAAACACGAGCAGAAAAGAGAAGTTTACAGAAAGGAGCAAGCAAAGGAATCAACCTCAGTTTGGCAAGCTTCACCTCTCCAATAATTCTCATACCACTTCTCGGAGTGCTTATTGCTGCTGGGTCGTCGAGCTTTGCACAGCAAAACTTCAATACTGTTGATGAAGCAATAGCCTACGGTTTGGAACACAACAAAAGCATATCCTCAGCTCAATTGGAGGTAGAGCGTTTGGAGATTCAAAAACGGACTTCGTTCAATATAAACAAAACACAGTTTGGTGTGCAATATGGTCAATACAACACTTTGGAAAATGATTTTGGCTTTAGTGTTAATCAAGGTTTTCAGTTTCCAACCGTTTATACAAAGCAAGGTGCAATGGGCAAGGAACTGATTAAGAACGGTGAGATTAGAAAAATCATTGCAGAAAATGAACTCATCAAGGACATCAAATTAACATGGTACAATTTGCTCTATTTAAAAGATGTTCGAAACTCCCTCACTTATCAAGACAGTGTTTATTCTCAGTTTGTAAGAGCCGCAGAATTACGTTTTGAAGCAGGTGCCGGAACACTTTTAGAGAAAATGACTGCAGAATCTAAAGTTTCTTTGGTGAAGACAAAAATGGTTCAGAATTATACGGACATATTAATCGGTCTTGCAAAATTGAAAACGCTTGTCGGTTCTGAAGAGGACGTTTCGGTTTCATTCTCCGATGCGAGAAAGAAAGAAATGAAAGCGTCAATGAGCAATGAATTAGTGGACGGGAATCCAAAATTGGCTTTATTAAACAATGAAATAAACCTTCAAGGTAAGAAAGTCGATGTCAACAAAGCAAAATTGCTACCGTCATTCTCTATAGGATATGTCAACACGTCGATTGTTGGAAATTACAACATCAACGGAGTCAACGAATACTTTGATGGATCGAGAAGATTCTCCAGTGTTCAAGCATCAATTGCAATTCCAATTTTTGCTCGTTCTGAGGTAGCAAGAATCAAGGCTTCTAAACTCAACCAGCAAATTGCAAGTACCAACGCTGATTATTATGAAACCGTTTTAAAAAGTGAATACGAGCGTGTTTACAATGATTACATCAAGTACAAAACAACCGTTGAGTATTATGAGAATACTGCCTTGGAGCAAGCCAATTTAATTCTTGCAAATTCTAAAAAAAGCTTTGAAAATGGAGCCATCAATTATGTAGAATACATACAAGGATTAACAACTGGAATAGAAATTAGAAATCAATACATTGACGTGTTGTCACAATATAATCAATCAATAATAGCAATAGAATATTTAGGAGGAGTTAAATAAAGTCAACTTCACATTGAAACATTGGAACATTAGAACATTAGAACATTAGAACATTAAATCATTAATTATGAAAAACAATAAAACAATAGCAATCGCAATAATCCTAATGATGGGGTTATTTGTAACTTCTTGTGGAGACGCAGGAACAACCAAAGAGGAACATGGTGAAAGTGAAGGACACGATGATCATGGAGCAGAAGGGACGGTATCTTTGACCGACTTGCAAATGGAAACCTTAGGATTGAAACTCATCCAGTTAGAAAAACGCAACATGAGCCAAGAAGTGCAAGTTGCAGGAAGCCTGAAATTGCCTCCGCAAGAACGAGCAGACATCAGTCCTCTTATAGGTGGAATCATTAAAAAAATCTACGTTATTGAAGGCGATAAGGTTAGAAAAGGGCAAGTTTTAGCGACGATGCAACATCCTGATTTTATTCAATTACAGCAAGATTATGCTGCTGAAATCAATAATTTCCAATTCTTAGAGAAAGAATACCAAAGAACGAAGAAATTGTACGAAGAAAAGGTCACTTCTGCGGCAAGTTATCAAAAGGTAAAGGCGGAATACAATACGAGCAAGTCTAAAATCGCTTCTCAAAAAATAAAGTTGAACATGCTTGGTATCAGTGCTAAGAATGTTGCCAATGGCAAGATTGCATCTTTTGTAAACATCGTTTCACCGTTAAACGGCACGGTAAGTCTTGTTGAAACCAACATTGGTGCTTTTGCAGAACCAATGAGCAAGTTATTTGAGGTTGTGAACAACAAAAAAATGCACGCCGATTTCATGGTCTATGAAAAAGACATTTCAAGTGTCAAGGTTGGGCAGAAAGTCTATTTTCATACCGCAAGTGTTCCCAACAAAGAATTTGGAGGAACCATACATAACATCAGTCCTGTTTTTGAAGAGAATCCAAGAGCATTGCACGTTCACGCTGAAATTTCTAATAATGACGGAGAATTAATTCCAGGCATGTATATCAACGGAAGAATTCTTGCAAACAATATCGAAACAACAGTAGTTCCTGACGATGCAATTATCGCAGATGAGAATAAATATTTTATATTTGTTAAAACAAGAACGCCAAAACACGACCACGATGAAACAGAGGAAGGCGCACACAAAGAGGTTGAAAAAACAACATTTTTGATGGTAGAAGTAATCGCGGGGCTTAAAAATGCAGGTTTTACAGAGATAAAATTGCTAAACAACCTGCCAAAAGACATCGAAATAGCAGGAAGTGCTGCTTATTTTTTGCTGGCAGAAATGAACAAGGCAGAAACAGAGCATTCGCATTGATTTTGTAATGCATAACGAAATAGATATCTGTTAGAAGTTGATACTTGCTAAATTATGGATTATTGATTATTGAAGTAGATGGAGAATTAAATCTAAAGCTCGAAAGCTCCAACAATCAAATACTCTAAAAAAAATGGACGAAAACAACGAACATAACTGCGAAGAAGGAACAGCTTGTGCGATTGATTTCTCACAAGAATCGGAACCAGAAAAAGAAAGTCGTTTTAACAAGGCGTACTTAGTTCCAATTATTGGATTATTTTTCCTTCTACTTGGAATCGGGTTTGATTTCTTCGATATAGAGTTCTTCAAGTCCCCTATTCCACTAATTTGGTTTGGAATAATTTATATTGCAGTTGGAGGACCTATCGTTCTTAAAGCAGCAAAATTAGTTCTCAAAGGCGACATTTACAATGAATTTGTGCTCATGTCTGTTGCGACACTCGGCGCATTTTTTATCGGGTCATACGCTGAAGGAATTGCCGTGATGCTGTTTTATGTTGTTGGAGAATTATTCCAAGAATCAGCGGTAAACAGAGCAAAACGCTCCATCGAAGCATTGCTAAAAGTGCAAGTGGAAGAGGTTACCGTTGTAGAGAATGGAAAAAAGACCGTGATGCATCCTAAAGAGGTTAAAATTGGGCAAGTTATTCTGGCAAAACCTGGACAGAAAATTGCTTTGGATGGAGAATTAATTTCTGAGAATGCAACCTTGAATACGGCGGCATTAACGGGAGAATCTGCCCCTGACTCTAAGAAAAAAGGCGATACTGTTTTGGCAGGAATGATTAACCTCAATCAAGTTGTGGAAATAAAAGTGACTAGCGACTATGCGGACACAAAACTGTCTAAAATTCTCAAATTGGTGCAAGATGCAGTCGGCAGAAAAGCAAAGACACAACTACTCATCAGCCGATTAGCAAAGGTTTACACTCCCATCGTTTTTTGGTTGGCAATTGCCTTAGCAGTGATTCCGTTCTTTGTTTTGGGAGAAGATTACATCTTTCAAACCTGGTTTCAACGCGCATTGATTTTCTTAGTGATTTCGTGTCCTTGCGCTTTGGTTATTTCCATTCCCTTAGGTTATTTCGGAGGCATCGGAGCAGGTTCTCGCAACGGAATTCTCTTCAAAGGTTCTAACTTTCTGGACTTAATGACCAAAATTGACACCGTTGTCATGGACAAAACAGGAACCTTGACCAAGGGCGTTTTTGAAGTTCAAGAAATCGTTGCAATTGGCATTGAAAAAGATGATTTCATTAAAAAAGTAGCCGTTTTGGAATCCAATTCTACCCATCCTATCGCAGATGCAATTGTAGAATACGCAGGTGGAATAGACGCAAGTATTTCTGTTGGAAACATAGAAGAAATTTCTGGTCACGGCATGAAGGGAGAAATTGACGGCAGCGAAATTCTTGCCGGAAATTTGCGCTTGTTAGAAAAGTTCGATGTTCCTTATCACGAAGAATTAAAACAGAACACTGATACCATTGTCGTTGTTGCCATAGACCGAAAGTATGCCGGTTACATAACCATTGCAGACACGATTAAGGAAGATGCACAAAAAGCAATCACAGATCTTCATGCAATAGCGAAAATAACGCAAATCGTGATGCTTTCTGGCGACAAACAGTTGGTGGTTGACAAGGTCGCAAAGCAACTCGGAATTGACAAAGCCATTGGTGGATTATTGCCCGAAGACAAAATCACTGAGGTCGAAAAATTAAAAGCAGAAGGTCGCACCATTGCCTTTATTGGCGACGGAATTAATGACGCACCAGTAATCACTCTATCCGACGTAGGTCTTGCTATGGGTGGCTTAGGGAGCGACGCAGCCATAGAAACTGCCGATGTTATCATCCAAACAGACCAGCCGTCAAAAATTGCAACAGCCATCAAAATTGGAAACGCAACCAACAAAGTCATCTGGCAAAACATCTATTTAGCCTTGGGCGTTAAGGTCCTTGTTCTAGTACTCGGAGCATTCGGAATGGCGACGATGTGGGAAGCAGTGATTGCAGATGTTGGGGTTGCTCTATTGGCAATATTGAATGCGGTTAGAATACAAAGGATGAAGTTTTAAGACAAGTCAAGAAACTCCTTACGAATCCTTTTTTCTCAAAGAGATTTCACTACCTTTATATCTAAATTAATTTTGATTCATTTCCTCATCAGTGAAGCAAGAAAAAATAACAGATAATTTCGGTCGCCAACACGACTATCTCCGGATCTCCTTGACAGAAAGATGCAACCTTCGCTGCTTTTACTGCATGCCCGAAGAAGGAATTCTCTTGCGAGACAAAAAAGAGTTCATGACTTCTGAAGAAGTGATTGCCATTGCATCGAAATTCGTTGAACTGGGTGTCACTAAAATCAGACTCACTGGCGGTGAACCTCTCATTAAGAAAGATGCCAAGAATGTCATTCTGCAATTGGGAAAACTGCCCATAGAATTAGCAATCACAACAAATGCGGTCTTGGTTGATCAGTTTATTGACACCTTTAAAGAAGCAGGGATAAAATCCGTCAATGTTAGTCTTGATTCGCTGAATGCAGACAGTTTTAATCAAATTTCAAGACGTTCTTACTTTGAGAGAATAAAATCGAACATTGACCTGTTGTTAGAGAATGATTTTCACGTAAAAGTGAACGCAGTGATTATCAAAGGAACCAATGAACACGAAATTCCTGACTTTATCAATTGGACGATAAAGCAAAATGTGCATGTTCGCTTTATCGAATTTATGCCTTTTGACGGAAATCAATGGAATTGGGACAAGAAAGTGGCGGCAAGTGAAATGATGCAAATCGCTGAAAGAAGCATCGCCAAAGAAAACATTGTCAAAATAGAGGATGCAGCAAACGATACAGCAAGAAATTATCAATTGACCAACGGAATTGGCACTTTTGGGTTCATCAGTTCTGTTACTAATCCATTTTGCGATACTTGCAACAGAATTCGCTTAACGGCCGATGGGAAAATAAAAAATTGCCTCTTCTCACAAGACGAAACAGATTTACTCTCTGCCTATCGAAATGGGACCGATTTGGAAGCTTTAATTAGAGAAAATATAGGAAATAAGAAGAAAGAACGTGGTGGAAACGTGGCGTTTGATGAGAATTTTGTGGAAACAATGAAAAATCGATCCATGATAAGTATTGGAGGTTAAAAAAGAGAAATGACATTATCCGAACAAGAAAAAAATAGATACAGCCGACACCTTTTACTCGACAAAGTGGGTTTAGAAGGACAGTTAAAACTGAAGAATGCAAAAGTATTGGTCATTGGTGCTGGTGGCTTGGGTTCACCCGTTCTACTCTACCTTACAGCGGCTGGCGTGGGGACAATTGGCATCGTTGATTTTGATTTAATTGAAGAATCCAACCTACAAAGACAGGTTCTTTTCAACGCTAAAGACATCGGGAAAAGCAAGGCAATCACTGCACAAGAAAAGCTGCAATTGCAAAATCCTTTGATAAAAATCAATGCCTATGATTTTGCACTGACCAACAAAAATGCAATCGATTTATTCGAAGAATACGACATCGTAATAGACGGTACCGACAATTTTAACACACGTTATTTGGTCAATGATGCCTGCGTTTTGACCAATACCATCTTGGTTTATGGCGCCATTTATAAATTTGAAGGGCAAGTCGCGGTTTTTAATTACCTCAACGGCCCAACCTATCGATGTTTGTTTCCAGAACCGCCAAAAAAAGGAAGCGTTCCGTCCTGTTCAGAAGTGGGCGTTTTGGGTGTCCTACCATCACTCATCGGCAGTATGCAAGCCAACGAAGCCATTAAGATTATAATAGGCATCGGAAAAACTTTATCAAATAACTTATTGATTTACAATTCATTAACCAACTCACAAACAGAGGTTGCCATAGAAAAGAATTTCAATTTAGAATCAATAGGTATTAAAACACGAGCCGATTTTGAAGAATACAACTACCCAGAATTCTGTTCTATTTCAGAAGAAAGTGAAACAAAAAATAAGCGAACTATTTTCACGGATCTCACACAAGATGCTTTCATTTTAGACGTTAGAGAAGAGTGGGAACAACCTCGATTGACGCATTCTAACATACTTATTGCTCCTTTGGACTCCTTGGATGATTTTGCCAATGTGATTCCAAAAGACGGCGATGTCTTTGTCGTTTGCCAAAAAGGAGGTCGCAGTCAAATGGCCATTGATTTTTTAGAAAAAGAATATAACTTTGAAAATCTCATCAATGTGGAGGGAGGGGTTTTAAGTTGATAGGTGTTAGAGTGAGGAGTTATGAGTGAGGAGTGAGGAGTGAGGAGTGATTGAAGTAGATACCTGTTAGAATTACGGTTATCGAGCGCGGCCCTGCTGAGCGAAGCGTTGTACAGAGCTTGCCGAAGTGTCGAAGTATAGTCGAGATATGAATTATTTGAAGTAGGCAGGTCTGCGAAAATCAGCTTAATCTGCGTGCTGTTTTAAAACATTGAACAATGAAAGAAAAAAAACCAAAAAAAGTATTTATAGAAGGACCAATCAGTCCAGAAAAAATTGCCAATTCGATAGCGCATCACCAGGTGAAAACCAATATCGGAGCGCACGACATCTTCCTGGGGCAAGTTAGAGCAGACGTCATTGAGGGCAATACAGTCGTTGCCATTGATTATTCTGCTTACGAAGAAATGGCAGAGTTAGAATTTCATAAAATCAGAGAAGCCGCTTTTGCCAAATTCGATTTAACCTGTATGCACATCTATCATAGTATAGGAAGAGTAAACGCTGGAGAAATCTGTCTTTTCGTTTTTACATCCTCTGCGCACAGAAAAGAAGCCATGGACGCTTGCCGTTTTTTGGTAGAAGAAATAAAAGCGAAAGTTCCTGTTTTTGGAAAAGAGGTTTTTGAGGATGAAAGTTTTGTATGGAAGAAGAATAAAGATTGATGCGCTCATAAACTCGCTGTTGGAGCTTTGGAACTTTGGAGTCTTAGAGTGTTCGAAAGCTCTAACAATCGAACACTCTAAAGCTCCACATTAAAACATTCGAACATTAGAACATTAATTCTCCAAATATTCTTATTTTTGCAAGAATTTATTTTTAAAAAGTAAGTTCATGTCTCTATCCAATTTATCTCAAATAAAAGAAGGTCTCACATTCGACGATGTACTTCTTGTACCAGCTCATTCTAAAATACTTCCAAAGGATGTCGTGCTTAAAAGTAAATTAACGCGAAACATCACTGTTAATACGCCCATCATTTCTGCGGCGATGGACACTGTAACAGAATCTAGTTTAGCGATTGCGATTGCACAACAAGGTGGAATTGGAGTGATTCATAAAAACATGTCCATTGATTCTCAAGCATTGCAAGTGAGAAAGGTGAAACGTTCTGAAAGTGGAATGATTCTAGACCCAGTAACGCTCAATGTGAGTGCTTTTGTGTCGGATGCATTAGAATTAATGAGAGAAAATAAAATTGGCGGAATTCCAATTATTGATGAAAATAGAACGCTTATCGGAATTGTAACCAATCGTGATTTACGTTTTGAAAAGAACCTAAACCGACCTATTTCTGAAGTAATGACTTCGGAAAACATCATCACAACCTCCGAAAACACTTCTTTGTCAACAGCAGAGCAAATTCTACAAAAAAGTAAAATCGAGAAGTTACCCGTTGTTGATGACAACAATAAATTAATTGGATTAATCACCTTTAGAGATATTATTAAAGTCAAAGAGCATCCTAATTCTTGCAAAGATTCTTACGGAAGACTAAGAGTTGCTGCGGCAGTTGGCGTAACAGACGACACCATCGACAGAGTAGATGCTCTAGTCAAAGCAGGAGTAGATGCAATTGTCATTGATACCGCTCATGGACATACCGAAGGAGTGGTCACTAAGTTAAAAGAAGTTAAATCTAAGCACAAAGAAGTAGATGTCATTGTTGGCAACATTGCTACTCCAGAAGCGGCGCTATTCTTAGTAGAAGCAGGTGCAGACGCTGTAAAGGTAGGTATAGGACCAGGTTCTATTTGTACCACTCGTATCATCGCGGGAGTCGGTGTCCCACAATTAACCGCAATCAATGACGTTGCTGTAGCCCTTGAAGGTACTGGAGTTCCAGTGATTGCAGATGGTGGAATAAGATATACCGGAGACATTGTCAAAGCAATAGCATCGGGAGCAGACACCGTAATGGTTGGCTCAATGTTTGCAGGTGTTGAAGAATCTCCAGGTGAAACGATCATCTATCAGGGGAGAAAATTTAAAACCTATCGAGGTATGGGATCTATCGAGGCAATGCAGAAAGGCTCAAAGGACAGATACTTTCAAGACGATGAAGACGATGTGAAGAAATTAGTTCCGGAAGGGATTTCTGGAAGAGTCCCTTTTAAAGGTAAACTCAATGAAGTGATGTATCAAATCATTGGCGGCTTGCGCTCAGGCATGGGATACTGTGGGACTGCAACGGTGAATGACTTGCAAGGAGCAAAATTTATTAGAATTACTTCTGCAGGAATACACGAAAGTCATCCTCATGACGTTACCATTACCCGAGAGGCACCAAATTATAGTATTAAATAAAACAAGGAAATTAAATAAGAATCAAGTATATTTGACCTCCTTAAAATAAATGAACAACAAAATGATAAAAACATTTGCAATTGCATTAACACTAATGGTTGGATTCAATTCTTTCTCACAAGAAGATCCAACAATCATGACTATCAATGATTCGAAAATTACAAAATCTGAATTTTTACAGATTTATTTGAAGAACAACAACGATCCTCAATACGACAAGGCATCTTTGGATGAGTACATGGAACTTTTTAAGCGTTTTAAATTAAAGGTTGCTGAAGCAGAAGCGTTAGGTTACGACACTATTCCCAAGTTAGTTGCAGAATTAGCTGGGTATAGAAAACAATTGGCCCTACCTTACTTGGTCGATTCTACTCAAAATGACCATTTGGTAAATGACGCCTATTACAGGACGAAAAATGAGGTGAGAGCATCACACATTCTAATAAAAGTATCACCCAATGCAAATGCGCAAGATACTCTGGAGGCTTACAACAGAATTCTCGCTATGAAAAAGAGAATCGAAGATGGTGAGGATTTTGCCATGGTTGCATCTGCAAAAAGAGGTTCGGAAGATCCTTCTGCAGTCAATAATGGTGGTGATTTAGGATATTTTAATGCTTTTCAAATGGTTTACCCATTCGAGGATGCTGCCTATAGAACGAAAGTTGGTGAAATTTCTGATCCATTCAGAACTCGTTTCGGCTTCCATATTGTAAAAGTAACTGACAAACGTGAGGCTCGTGGAACAATTGAGTCCGCACACGTTATGGTTTCTGTAGGTAAAGCAGCAGACGAAAAAGCAGTGATGGCTGCAGAAACTAAAATTACAGAGATTTATAAAGAACTAGAAAAAGGAGCTGTGTTTGAAGATTTAGTAGCAAAATATTCTGACGACCCATCTTCCAACAAAAAAGGCGGAGTTTTACCTACTTTTGGGACAGGAACAACAACTAGAATGGTTCCTTCTTTCGAAGATGCTGCATTCTCTCTGAAAAAAGATGGTGATTATAGCAAACCAATCAGAACAGACTACGGCTATCACATTGTCAAGAGAATCAGCTGGACGGATGTTCCCTCATTTGAAGACATGAAAAAAGGACTGGAAGCAAAAGTTGCCAAAGATGAACGCTCAAAAACAACGCAAAATTCTTTCGTCAACAAATTGAAAAAACAATACTCGTTCAAAGACAAAAGCAGCAAAGGATTAAAGTGGTTCAAAGAAAACCTTGATTCTACATTCTACAGAGGTCAATTTAGACCAGAATCAATGACGAAAAATGATGCTCTCTTTATCATGGATGGACAGAAATTTGGACAGCAAGCCTTTGCAAAATTCATTTCTAAGAATTACAGGTCGTTTTCTAGAGACGATATTCCAACAGCAATGGATAAATTATATAAGCAATGGCAAAAAGTAGCGATATTGGACTACGAAGAATCTAAGCTTCCAGGAAAGTATCCAGCTTTCAAAGCACTCATCACAGAATATCACGACGGTATCCTCTTGTATGAAATTATGTCTGACAAAGTTTGGAACAAGGCAATGAAAGACACTACTGGTCTAGAAAACTTCTTCAACAAGAACAAAACAAATTACATTTGGGGCAAAAGAATAGATGCTGATATCTATGAAATTTACAAATCAGAAGATGCGGATAAAGCCTATTCTCTTTTGCAGAATGACACTATTTCTGGTTCTGCAGTGGTAAAAGCAATCAACGGTGATTCTGAGTTGAACATCAGAAAGCGTTCTGGTAAATTTGACCTAGAAAAAACGCATTACCTGAAAGGAACTAGCTTGTCGAAAGGGTTAAACAAAGCCTTTGAAGTTGACGGAAAGTTTTATGTCATAAAAGTCAACGAATTACTTGACTCTTCTCCAAAAGAATTTTCTGAATGCAAAGGAGCTGTCACTTCAGATTACCAAAATTACTTGGAAGTTGAATGGCTAAAAGAACTTGCTGCAAAGCACAAAATTGAAGTGAACACAGAAGCCCTCTACTCTCTTGGGAAGTAAGCAAAATAAAGTCTTAATAAAGCAGGCTGGCATCATTGTCAGCCTGTTTTGCATTCTCCTATTCTCAAGTTGTGCCAATGATAAAAAAACCGTTGCAACCGTCGGAAACGTAGCATTGACAGAGGATGACGCGGTGCTATTGCTGCAAAGTAAAGGATACAACCTCGGTGACAGCAGTCAATACATAACAATCATAGATGAATGGTGTGAGCAACAGGCTTTTTTGCAATCATTGAAGAAAAGCAACCCAGAAAAGTACCGATTGATTGAACTTCGCTCCGATGCATTCTCTTCTGATTTGGCACGTTTTTTTATCGAGGAGCAGGAATACAAAAAACGATTAGACACCATTGTTTCGGAAGAAGAAATTTTAGAATACTACCAATCAAATCAAGAAGAATTTGTTTTGCAAGATTACCTTGTAAAGGCACTATACCTTAAAATACCAGTTGAATTAGATTTTAAATCAGAAAATGTAAACCAAAACTTCTTGTTAAAAAATGATAAAGATTTAGCAGAACTTAATTCTTATGCTAAACTTTACGCTCAGAATTATTACTTTAATGATTCAACGTGGATTTATTTTAACGAAATAGTAAAAGACGTACCGGTTTCAAAATACAATGTAGATAACATTGTACTGAACAGGTCCAAAACTTACTTTTCTGATGATCAATTCACTTATTTTATAAACATCATTGATTTTAAACTAAAAACGGAGGCACCTCCAGTTAGTTTTTTAAGTAATGACATTAAAAGAATAATCGTTTCGCACCGATTACAAGAATTAATAGAAAAAAACGAATCAAAGTTGATTCAACGAATAAAAAACGAACATGAAATTAATAGTAAGCTTTAGTTTTTCTCTTTTATCAGTTTTCACTTCTTTCTCCCAAAAAGGAGAAGTAATTGATAAAATTGTTGCCCAAGTGGGTGACAACGTTGTTCTTTTGTCTGACGTTCAGGCTCAAAAATTGCAAGCGATACAAGGCGGTGTTGAAATTACACCCGAAATTGATTGCCAAATTTTAGAGCAACTGATGTATCAGTACCTTCTCTTAAATCAAGCGCAACTCGACAGTATTATTGTCACAGATGCTCAAGTTGATGCAGAAATGGAGAATAAACTCCGTGTCATTGAACAACAAATCGGTGGTCGCCAAAAATTGGAAGAATTCTACGGCAAGACCGTCAATCAAATAAAGCGAGAATTTAGACCTATTATCAAGAACCAACTGCTTTCTAAAGAAATGGAGCGCCAAATGACGAGTGAAATTACCGTTACACCTCGCGACGTAGAAAATTTCTTTAATTCTTTACCTATGGACAGTATTCCGTTAATTAATTCTCAATTGAGTTTTCAGCAAATCGTTTATTACCCTCAGGTAACTGTCGATGATAAGAAGAGAGCTTATGATCAACTAAATGATATCCGAAATGCAATCATCAGAGACGGGAAATCGTTCTCTACTCAGGCCCGAATTCACTCCATGGATCCTGGTAGCGCAACAAAAGGAGGTAAAATGGAAGCTACCCGAGGAATGATGGTTCCAGCATTTGAAGCAACTGTTTTTAATACGCAAATTGGTGATGTCTCAGATGTTTTTGAAACTACCTATGGATATCATATTCTTAAGTTATTGGACAGAAAAGGAGATAACTATACTGTTCAACACATTCTTATTATACCTAATTTTGAGAATGATGCGATAGAACAAGCTGCGTATAAATTAGATTCTTGTTATCAATTGCTCAAGGCTGGAAAAATAACGTGGGAAGAAGCAGTGAAGAAATACTCCAACGATGAAGCAACTATGCAAAATGGAGGAATCATTACTAATCCAATTACAGGAGAACAAACTTGGGACATGGAAGATTTGAACCGAGTCGATCAGCAAATTTATCTTTTAACTGACGCAATGGAGCAAGGTGATATTTCTGAACCTAACCTCTACACGAACCTAATGGAGAGAAAGCAAGGTGTAAGAATTGTGCGCTTATTGAAAAGAACTTCACCTCACAGAGCAAATCTAAAAGACGATTACACCTTGATTCAACGAGCAACTGAAAACAATAAACGCATGAAGCATATTGAAACGTGGACCCAACAAAAAATCAGCAATGCATACATTAAAATTGATGATGACTACAAAAATTGTGAATTTCAAAATGATTGGATTGCAAAGTAAATAGTATATTCGCTTGAAAAATTTAGATTGAAGATGACTGACAAAGAACAAATAGACCAATTAGTAAAGCATTACCACGAATTAAAAACGGAGATTCATAAAGTCATCGTCGGACAAGAGGATGTTGTGGATCAAGTTCTTATTTCTATATTCTCAAGAGGACATTGCTTGCTTGTTGGTGTTCCTGGTTTAGCAAAGACTTTATTGGTGAATACTATTTCTGATTGCTTAGGTTTAAGCTTCAATAGAGTTCAATTCACCCCAGATTTGATGCCTTCAGACATTATTGGTTCTGAAATTCTAGACGAAAGTAGAAATTTCAAGTTCTTAAAAGGACCTATTTTTTCTAACATTATTTTAGCAGATGAAATTAACAGAACTCCACCTAAGACACAATCTGCTTTATTGGAAGCAATGCAAGAGAAAACAGTCACTGCTGCAGGTACATCCTATGATTTGCCTGCTCCATTTTTTGTGCTTGCTACGCAAAACCCGATAGAACAAGAAGGAACTTATCCTTTGCCTGAAGCACAGTTGGATAGATTCATGTTCAATATCTGGGTAGATTATCCAACATTTCAAGAAGAAATGGCGATTGTAAAATCAACGACCGCCGATAAAGAAGTTACATTGCGAGAAGTTGTTTCTAATGAGCAAATATTGAATTATCAATCATTAGTCAGAAGGATTCCTGTTGCTGACAATGTACTTGAATATGCTGTTAAGCTGGTCGCAAAAACAAGAGCAGAGAATGAATTAGCACCAAAGGTTACCAAAGATTTTATTACCTGGGGTGCAGGACCAAGAGCTTCACAATACCTCATCATTGGAGCAAAATGTCACGCTGCGTTAAACGGGAAATATTCTCCAGATATCGAAGATGTAAAAGCCGTTGCAAAACCAATTTTAAGACACCGATTAGTGAGAAATTACCGTGCAGAAGCCGAAGGTTACTCAATGGATAAAATCATCGAGGAATTACTTTAATCAAAAAATTCATCAATCCTTTTAAATTATTTGAGCATATTGATTACTCTAACTGGTCAATTCAATCCACCTTAACAGTAGTTTACGCCTATTTTTATTTTGAAATAAGATAATAATTGATTATTTTTGTATCCTCTTGACATCAAGGGAATCAACTAATTAATTATACATGAAGACTACAACTACCCTATTATTGTGTTTGTTTTTTGCAAGCATTAGCTACAGTCAATCTTACGTTTATTCTTTCGAAGGAACTCTTGATTCCTCTTCTATTCCAGATTTAGAGCGTATTTGTGAGAATATTCAAAGCGTTCATTCTGTTAAAATTAAGTACAAGGAAGATTCAGAAATGGGTGAGATTTTCATCACACTAGACGAGAGTGAGAAAAATAGAACAGGAGAACAAGAAGCGCTTTTCTCGCCTGTCGATTTTAAAGCCTTTCTGATTTCAAACAATCTCACTCCTCTCGATTTTAGAGAACTGAAGAAATAATTTACATCTCCATGAAAAATATCTTAATAACTACGCTACTGATTAGTTCAGTGGCGTTTACAAGTCAAGGGCAATCAGACGGTTGTTCTGCAGCTACCGTAATTGGTGTCACTGCAGATTGTTTAAGTCCAACTGCTGGAACAACGATGGGTGCAACACAGACCATTCCCGGTTGCGTTGGTAATGCTGATGATGACGTTTGGTATCAATTTGTTGCCACGTCTGCTGCTGCACAAATTGTTGTCGTTCCTTCTGGAGGGATGGATCCTGTTGTACAATTATTTTCAGGAGGATGCGGAGTGCTTGCTTCTCTAGATTGTCATGATGGAGGTCTTACTGGGGGAACAGAAACAGTAAATGTAAATTCTTTAACAATTGGAAACACCTATAGAATAAGAATCTATCATTACGGAGCAGGTTCCGGAACGGGTACATTTACGATTTGCTTAACGACACCACCCCCACCGCCAGTAAACAATCTATGTGGCTCACCAACTGGCTTGACTGTTAATTCAGCTTGTTCTTTTGTGACAGCCACAACGGATGGAGCAACACAATCTTATGTTGGGTGTGCAGGAAATGCAGACGATGATGTTTGGTTCAGCTTCACAGCAACCAATTCTTTGCAGAATATTCTAGTCAGCCCAATAGACAATTTAGACCTCGTTTTTCAAGTTTACTCAGGATCTTGTGGTTCTTTGACGTCTTTAGCATGTGTAGACAACTCACTGACAGGCCAAGATGAGCAGTCTGATATCGTTGGACTCGTTCCAGGGCAAGTTTACTTAATTAGAGTTTATGATTATTACACAGGAGCAACAGGTGACTTTCAAATATGCATAACGGGTACACCAACGCCGACACCAACCAATGATGAACCGTGTAGTGCAATCCAATTGCCAGCAGTAACATCAACCTGTCAATATTCTCAATTTACAACGGTTGGATCTACAGCATCGACTGGAGCACCGACACCAGCATCTTGCATTGGCGGAAGCGGTGCAGCTATCGGTGGCTTTTCAGCTTCTTCACATGATATTTGGTTCTCAATTACGGTTCCGTCATCAGGAAATATTGATGTTACTTCACAACCAATTGGTGGAGCGGGTTCAATAACTGATGGAGTAATGGTTCTTTATACTGGAACCTGTGGAGCATTAACGCAAGTTGTTTGTTCTGATGATCACAACTACCCTGGATCTTCAAATGATTTATTACCCTTTATCTCTGCATCCGGATTAACTCCAGGCACAACCGTTTTTGTTAGATATTTTGGGTTCGGGGCTTCCTCTGGCACCTTTGGGATTTGTGCTTCAACGGCAACCAATGATGATTGCATTAATGCATTATATATTTGCGATATCAATGGATACAGTGCTTCAACAAGCGCTTCCTATACAGAAGACAGGCCTGACAATATGTTTGGAAATAACGAAACGGCAGCAGGTGTAGATTTAACCAATGGAGTCAACTCTGGAGGCCCTTTTGGAGATGGACAACCGTGGAACATGGCATTTCCGTTTACAGGTTCTCCGGCATTGGACGTCAATATTGACAATAACAGTTGGATTAAATTTACCGCAGCTGCTACAACTGCAACATTGACTGTTAGTGTCACTGATTGTTTTACAAATGCTGGAATTCAAATGCAAATTTTTTCTGCAAATAATTGCACCAACTTTGTTCCGGTTTCAAATTTTGAAGAAAGTAACACAGGTTTTGTTATTACGGCCGTTGGCTTAACAATTGGTAATGACTATTACTTAATGGTTGATGGGTTTGCTGGTGATATTTGTAATTATACTATTTCTGCAGAATCAGGAGTCCAGTTTCCTGAAATTACTCCTGTAGCTCCAATATGTATTGGTGGTAGTGTTACACTAACAGCTCCTGTTGGTGCAACTTCTTATGATTGGGCACATTCTGGAGAAACAACTCAATCGGTGACTGTAACACCAGCTACTACACAGTCTTATTCAGTAGAAGTTACAGGACTTTGTGATTATAAACAAACACTTATCACAACTGTCACTGTTAATCCATTGCCAAATGTTACAATAACAAATGGGAACAATGTTGCAATTTGTGCTGGTGACAATGTCAATTTAACAGCATCTGGAGCGACAAGCTATACGTGGAGTACTTCACAGAGTGGTGCAACAATTAATGTTTCTCCTTCTACACTAACCAATTACACCGTAACGGGTACCGATGGTAACGGATGTGTAAATACAGATGTTATTGCAGTCAGTGTTAATGCACTACCAACGATGAGCACCAACCCAACAGCAACAGATGCAGATTGTGGAGTATCAAACGGCTCGCTGAACGGCACTGTCATTAGTGGAACACCAAATTTCGGGTATTCATGGTCGAATGGAATCATAGTCGTTGGAACTTCAGCTGATTTGACAGGAATGTCTGCAGGAAGTTATACATTAACTGTCACGGATGGGAATGGCTGCGCAAGTACCTTCCCTTCTTTGGGTATCCAATCATCTTCTCCACCTGATACTAGTTCATTGTCAATTAGTATAAGTGATAATACTCCTTGTGAATTTGATGATGTTATTATCATAGCCTCAGGAATGTCAAACGTTACTTACGTGTGGTCAGGAAATATTGGCAGTACAACTGGTAATCCAATTACTATTAATAATATAAATGTAAATCAATCAGGACAAATTAGCGTAACTATTGAAGACAATAATACTAGCTGTAGTATAGTATTAAGTGCGTTTGATTCTATTTTTGTCAACCCAAACCCAACAATTACTATCACAGCTGCTAACAATGATTCTACTATTTGTCTTAATAATGACTTTGTTCTAACAGCAAATGGAGCAACTACTTACGTTTGGTCAGGACCTAATGGATTTACAGGAACTAGTTCTACCGAAACAATTACAGGTGCAACTAACGCTTCTGCTGGCACTTACACTGTTACTGGAACGGATGCAAATGGTTGTATTAATACTGCAAATATTCCAATTACCATTTTAGCATTGCCGTCACTTAATCTTTCTGCCAATAGTACAGGCAATACTTATTGCAATGGCTTTTCCGCTATTTTAGATGCAACAGGAGCAAGTTCTTATTCTTGGACAGGTCCAAATGGTTTCACTGCTACGGGAACTCCAGTCAATGTATTGTCAATGGATGCTAATTCACAAGGTTACTATATAGTTCAAGGAACAGACTCAGAGTCTTGCGTGAATAGTGATAGTATATTTGTTACTGTAATCACAGATGTACCTGCGAATGCTCCTGCCGATATAACTCTTTGCCCAGAAACAAGTTTAACGCTTTACGGTGAAGGAAGCGGCTCATTTATTTGGTCTGGACCTGGAGGATTTTATTCTACATCGCAAAACCCATTAGTTACTAATGACTTAGATTACCCTGATGCAGGTTGGTACACATTGACTGTCATTGACAGTGCAGGTTGCTTAGGTTCTGACTCGACCTATGTTACTGTTACAACGGGTGTAGAATGTTTATATATCCCGAATTTAATCACCCCAAACAAAGACGGTGAAAACGATGCCTGGGTTGTCATTGGTTTGGATCAAATTGAAAGTGCAGAAGTTTCCATTTTTAACAGATGGGGTAACTTGGTTTATCACGCTTCGCCTTACGATAATGACTGGGCGGGAGAAGTTAATAAAGGTGCAGTTATTGATGGCGGTGACGGAATTGTTCCTGCTGGAACCTATTTCTACATTATTAACCTAAACAAAGGCGAAGAAAATGATATTTTCAAAGGATATATAGAGGTTGAATATTAATCGCTGATAAACATTAAAAATGAAAACACTTTTACTTATTTGCATACTTGCAACATCTCATCTTGCCAACGCACAACAAGATGAACAATTGTCATTGTACATGTACAATAAATTGGCTTTCAACCCTGCTTATGCTGGCAGTAGAAAAGCGTTAAGTGCTATTGCAATTGGGCGCTTTCAATGGGTCAACTTTGATGGAGCACCCAACACACAATGGTTCAGTATTCAAGCGCCTCTTTTTCAACAAGCAATGGGAGTTGGTGCGCATGTTGTGAACGACAGAATTGGAAACAGAACAAGAACCTCAATCTTTGGAGATGTAAGTGGTAGCATTGCTGTCAATAAGAAAACAAGCAGGCTTTCTGTAGGAATTTCTGCTGGTTTTGATATGATTGGTTATGATTTTAACACTGTTCAAGTCAATGATCCAAACGATCCTTATTTTGGCAAAGTATTCAACGAAACATTGCCAAACGTCGGAGCGGGTATTTATTATTACAGCGATAAGCATTTCTTCGGGATTTCTTCTCCAAGAATATTAGAGGCAACTTCTAACATCGTTAGTTTAGGGGAGGCAAAAATCAATTCTCGCCATTTTTTCATAACTGGTGGAACTATTTTGAAATTGAACAGTGTCCTTAAACTACAACCTTCTGCGCTGATTAAATACACTCCCAATTCTCCCATAACTGCAGATATTAATGTCAGTTTATTGATGTACGAAAAATTATGGACAGGAATTATGTATCGATTTAACGAAGCAATGGGTGTAAATATTGTTTACAACATCAAGGACATGCTAAGCATTGGTTATGTCTATGATTTTCCTATTAATGGATTGAGAACTTATCAATCAGGTTCGCATGAAATTTTTCTTAGATTCGATTTCAGACCTAAAAAAGCCATTTATTCATCTCCAAGATACTTTTAAAAAATGAAATTTATAATTGCGATCCTTGCCCTTTTTATTTCTATTAATTCTTTCTCTCAATTAAAGCAGAAAGTTGCAGATAGGTTGTATGACGATCAAGAATATTACAAATGTGTAGAAATGTACAACGAACTTGCCGACAAAGCATTAGCAGGTAAGAAAAAAAGTAATTGGGACAACGTGGAAAAGGCTGCAGAATCCAACTTTCATATCTACAGAATGAAAGAGGCAACGGCTTATTTCGAGAAACTTGCAACAAAAAACAAGCTCAATGAGCATTCAAGAATGCACTACATTGATGGCTTGCGCTTTGCTGGAAAATATGGGAAAAGCAATGAAGTTTCACGAGAAAGTTCTAACTTATTTCCAGAGAACAAATTCTTTAAACGTTTGGTCGATGAGCAAGGTCAATTCAACGCTCTTTTTGCAGATTCTGCATTCTACCGAATTCATGAAACGTGTATCAACTCTGGAAAAGGGGATTTTGCTCCTACTTACTTCAATAATTCAATCGTTTTTGCTTCAAAAGCAGAAAATACGGGGTTTATTAACCCTCGTTACGGTTGGGACAATGATTATTATATCAACTTAATGCAAGCTGAATTTGGCGAAGATTCTGTTTTACACAAAGTGAAGATGCTGAAACATCAATTCATTTCCAAAGCGCATGATGGACCTGTTAGTTTTAACACTGCTGGTACAGAAATGATTATCACCAAGAATACTATCGGTAAGAAAAATGGAAAGCATGTCATCGTTCTTTCTCTTTATTTTTCTTCTTTGGCAGATGGGGAATGGACAGAATTAAAACCTTTTGAGTTTAACAACAGTGCTTACAATGTGGGGCATGGAGTTCTTTCAGAAGATGGTAGTAAGTTGTACTTTGTTTCTAACCAACCTGGAGGTTTTGGAGAATCTGATATTTACGTTTCTGAAAAACTAGGAACCGGATGGGCAGAACCCAAAAACTTAGGAAGCAAAATCAATACCGAACGAAAAGAAATGTTCCCTTTTGTTCAAGATGAAATAATTTATTTTGCATCGGACGGACACTTTGGCCTTGGTGGTTTGGATATTTTTGAAGCAAAGGTTGATGGCAGCGTCAAAGCACACAATGTTGGCTACCCTATTAACACATCCAACGATGATTTTGGGTTGATTTTCGAGAAATCAGGTAGAATTGGCTTTCTTTCTAGTAATAGAAAAGACAACATCGATCAAATTTACCATGTTGTCAAACGAAAACTGAGCATCGACTTAGTAGTTGACGTTTTTGAGAAGTACAAAGAATTGGAACCTGCTCCCAATCAATTGGTTTGGATAAAGAACATGACTACGCAAGAACTTGATTCAATAGCAACAGATGATTCTGGTAAAATTAAAACCTCAATTAAAATCAACAATGAATACAGAATTTACGCTTCTAAAGACGAATTTATTCTTCTAAAAGAAGCTGCAGTGAATACAAATGGTGTTCGAAAAGACTCTACCTACACGGCAGAATTGGTTTTAAAACCAACAACAATTATCATTCATCTTCGAGTTGTTGAGAAAGCAACGGGTAAAATTATTCCGATGGCGACAACGACCATTACAGATTACAACCTCAAGAAAGACACAACTATTATTACCAATGAAGAGGGAATGGTTACTTTAAAGGTGGATAGAAATAAAGTTCTTTGGGCACACGGTTCTAAAAAAGGGTTCATTGATGCAGATGTATCTTTTAACACCACCAACGAAACGGACAAAATTATTGACATTGAGTTGGCGTTAAATCCCATCAAAAAAGGACAAAAATTTA
The DNA here is from genome assembly GCA_002734065.2 of Fluviicola sp. Lineage (GTDB taxonomy): Bacteria > Bacteroidota > Bacteroidia > Flavobacteriales_D > Crocinitomicaceae > UBA4466. Next base: position 80,337 of record NVXU02000037.1, on the reverse strand, counting down.
AGCTGGAGAACATTTTCTATGATTTAAACAAGTCAACTTTGCGTGAAGAAAGCATGGCTTCTTTGGATAAATTATCCATTTTCTTATTGGATAACGACTTGAAAATAGAATTAAGTGCACACACTGATTCTCGAGGAAGCAGTTCTTACAATCAACGACTTTCTCAAAGAAGAGCGCAGAGTTGCGTCGATTATCTGAAGAAAAAAGGTGTTTTGAGCAAAAATATGCGTGCAAAAGGTTACGGAGAATACAAATTAGTGAATCGCTGTAAGAATGGTGTGAAATGTTCTGAAGAAGAGCATCAAGAGAACAGACGAACGGAGGTTAAGATTTTGGAGGTTAATTAGGGAGTTTGGAGTGATGACTGTACCTCGACTAACGCTCGGTAACCAGTGATGAGGTAAGAAGTTAATCTCCGAATCACAGAAATCTTTGAATTTCCAAATCTTAAATCAACTTAATTCCCAAACTATTATCTTTTTATCGTCTGAACAGGATGCAAATTTATTTTCAGAAATCTTTGCCAAAGCATTCACCGAGTGTTTATGTCCTCCTTGTTTTGCATCCAATCGCTGTGAAATTTGGAGTAATTGATCTTCCAACTTCCAAATTTTAACATGCTTATCACGACTTGCAGAAATGATGGTTCTCCCCTGCTCTACTGCAATTAAATCGTAGATGGCAAAGGTATGCGCAATGATTTTCTGAAGTTCATTTTCTTTTTTCCAATTCCAAACTTTCAGTAAGGCATCTTTTCCGCCAGAAATTAATAAATCTTTCTTTACAGGATGAAACAAAACGGCAGTTGCTCCATTCTCATGCGCATAAAAAGAATTAATCTCATTGAAAAACTCACTTTCAAAGACTCGAATTTCCCCATCTTGACAAGCAAGCGCAAAATTGCACCCATCATTGGAAATGGCTATGCTTCTTATTTTTCCGCAATCTAAAGGAAGATAGATAATGAGTTCTAATGTTTCGCTGTCCCAAACAGACAGGTTGCCATCTGCATCGCCCACATAGAGCTGCTTTTTAACCTCGTTATAACGAATAGAAAAAATTGCTTTTTTATGCTGTTTGTAGAATTTTACTTCTTCATTTTTTTGCAAATCAAATATATGAAAATCGCCAGAAGACAATCCAGCAAAGAGATAGCGACTTGCCATTGATTCTAACGAATAGACAGAATGGTTGAATTTGATAGCGAATTTGTCCTGTTTTCCATCGGTTAAAAACCAACGGACGACGTGTTTATCAGCACTGGCTGAATAAAGGTAGTCACCACTTGCAGTACAGGCGTAAACAGCACCTGCATGACCTAAAATTTCTATTGCTTTTGAGAATTGCATGATTGGGTAAAAATAATCAAATTCGCAAGTAATTCTTTTTAAAAACATTTATAAACTATGGATGAACAAAATAGAATTCGTAACTTTAACAGAACAAAAGTTAGCAACCGTAATAAATAGCCTTATGAAATCAATCGCATTCTTATCTATCATTTTATTATTCACATCTTGTAATATTGACTCTATCAAAGGGTCAAATACAATAATCACAAAGAATTATGAATTGAACGAGTTTACTTCCATTGATGTTTCTAACACCTTTCAACTGGAATTAATTCAATCTGATGATTTTAAAATTGTATTAAAGTGTAATGACAATGTAGCACAATACGTTGATGTTTTCGTAGAAGATGGTTGTTTATTTGCAAAACTGAAACCTCATCATAGTTTCTCCAATCTTCAATTAGAATTAACCGTTCATGCGCCAGCAATCAGTAAAATCGAAGCAAGTGGAGCATCTAGTGTAACAATTGAGGATTATAAAACCGAGAATTTAAGTTTTGATTTCTCCGGTGCTTCAGATTTTGATGGGAAAGTCAATGTAAAGAACCAACTGAACATTGAAGCATCTGGCGCATCCAAATTCGACATTCGTGGAAAAGCAAAAAACAGTCTTCTCGATTTTTCTGGAGCCTCTGAATTATCAGGAAAAAAATTAATTATTTCTGACGAATTGATCATTGATTCATCAGGTGCCAGTTCTTTAAAAGTAACGGCAAATGGAACCCTTGAAATTGATGCAAGTGGCGCTAGTAATATTATTTACTACGGTGATGGTACAATTACAAACAGCGATATTTCAGGTGTGAGTAGTGTGGAGAAGAAGTAGATAAAAGACGGGAGAGAGAAAGACAAAAGAGACGAGTGCTTCATTGATTTTAGAGTGTCTATGAGATATCGGTTCTACGCTCATCTCCGTGGTCTGCGTGAGAAAAAGAACATAGGTTTTTATTTTTCACCTCTCTACTCTGCACTCTAAACTCTTGCTCAATTAATCCTCGTCAACCACTTCATCCTCGTCATTGACTTGTTTTAGTCTTTCCGCATAATCTGGTGGCAAGAAATCGAAGAAAGTGTCTCCTCTTAATCCCAATCGCAAGCATTCTAGAGGAATCATTTCATTTGGTGCTATATTCCCAAGGTTCACGTTGCAACCAAACAGTTTGATGAACCAAACTTGTTGCATTTTTTTAGGCGCTTCCCACAAAATATCATCTGGTTTTACCTTCGCGATGATTCTATTGATTAATAAGGTATGTGCATTCCCATTGGGTCTAAAGACACCCACATTTCCGGATTCACGACCTTCTGCAATAACTTTCCAAGAACCTGCTTGTAATTCAGTTTGCATCCATTTTACCCATTTCGCTGGAGAAACAATGATACCAGAATCTTTAGATCCAACTTCAGAAAAAACCGTTCTATCTTTGGCAAAAGAATGGATTAGCTCACATTTTTCATCATGAGGTATGATGATTGACCCGTCTGAAATCTCGACTAAATCTAAATTATACTTATCAAGCATTTGCAAATATTCTTTGACCATTCCCCTTGCGTAGAATGCCTCAAATAAGGTCCCACCAAGATAAGGCCGAATACCTGCCTCTTGGTAAAGTTTAATTTTTGCTTCAAAATTTCGTGTAACGAAGGATGTTCCAAAGCCAAATTTCACAACATCTGTCAAATGGCACGATGCATCTATGAAATTTTCTGTTTCTCTAAGGCTTAAACCTTTGTCCATCATCATTGTGACGCCAGAATTTCTTGGTTGTGTAGTTCTTTCTGGTATGTGAGTTAAATCAAAATTCATTTTTCTTGTATTTTTTTATTCTTCTGATAATTCTATAAATTCTTGTAAATTCTTTAATTCTGGGTAAATTTCAAACAATTCAACCGCTTTTTCTCTATTTTTTTCAATGCAACGTGTAAAGTGATGCAATGAAGCTTTTTTCTCTCCTAATTTCCACAATAATCCTACTCTAAGAATTGGAACGATTGCATTATCATCATCCTCAAAGGTATCTAAAAAATCAAAAGCTTCAACCAATGAGTCTTCAGATAATAAAGCAATGTAATTAATCAGACACTCTTCATCGCTAGGATCCATTGCCAGTGATAATTCATAAAAATCGACTGCTTCGCCAATCTCTCCTAATTTTTCATGTGCTCCTGCAAGAACGTGGTAAATTCCAGCGTTTTCCGGGTCCAATTGCACCGCTTTTTGAATTAAAGCTAATCCCTCTCGTGTGTTTCCTTCTAAATCTTTAACAATACCTAAGCCTAACCATGCATCCGGTAACATTGGAGCTAATTCCAGACTTTTGTTGTAAAAATGTTGGGCTAATTCCAATTCTCCAAGTTGTTCATGACATTCTCCGATATAACAAAATGCAATTGGATCATCACCATCAAGCTCTGTTGTCTTATGGAAGTTCTCAATGGCTTTGGTGTATTTATTTAACGCTAAAAACGCATTAGCAATGTTAAAATATACAGGACCGAAGTCGTCATTGATGAGAACGCAGTAATCGTACGCCCAAATCGCTTTTTCAAAATTATCCAACTTAGAATATGCATTCCCCAGGTTGTACCATGAAGTAAACGAATATGGGTTTTCATCGATAAAATCAGAATAGCACTTTATCGAACTTTCATGGTCGCCCAATTGGTCATAGCAGAATGCAATTTCATAAATAGCAGATTCATTATTAGGATTCACCTTGATTGCTTCTTTTAAAACCTTAATCGCTGATTTATATTCGCCAATATTCTCATATTCTACCGCAAGATCTAAGTAAACCTCATCTTTATCTTCGTTTTCCGCCAATTTTAAACCTTCTTTAAAGAATCGGATAGCATTTTTAGAGTCTTTTAGTTGACTAAAAATAGAAGCTTTGGTTAACACGATTTCAAAGGATGATTCTCCTTGCCTTTCTATTTCAGAAATAATATTGATGGCTTCTTTTAATTTCCCCAATGCAGAATAAGATTGAGCCAAACGAAGTTTAAATAAAGAATTATAGGAGAATTGAGTCAATGCTTCTTCACAACACATAGCGGAATTCTTAAAATGACCATTTAATAAAAAATGATCAATCATAGTCTCCCACCTGTCGCTATCAATGAATCCTATTGATTCTCCATTTATAAACGCATCGAATTTTGCAAGGTCCTCCTTGAGGTTACCATCTTCAAATTCTTCGCTTTCATCATCAAACATAGTTGTAAATCTTACTCTAAGATAAGGAATTAATTTGCCAAACTAGAATGTCCTTATAATTCTTTTGAACACTGTATTAACATTTTCTCAAATTGAATGCCAATTATTGACAAACTCGCCCATAACTTATACAAAGTTACGGGCGAAATTAATTCTAAAATATGATTTTTATTTCTTTTACTTCCCAGCTCTTTTACGTTCATTTTCTTTTAGAAAAACTTTACGCATTCTTAAGCTTTCTGGAGTAACTTCAACGTATTCATCTGCCTGAATGTATTCTAGACATTCTTCCAAACTAAATAGTCTTGGTGGTACAATTCTCACCTTTGCATCCGTTCCTGATTTACGCATGTTCGTTAATTGCTTCGTCTTTGTAACGTTGACAACTAAATCATTTGCACGACTATTTTCTCCAATTACCTGCCCTTCATAAATTTTCTCACCCGGAGCAATAAAGAACGTACCTCTTTCTTGCAAGTTATTCAATGAAAAAGGGATAGAAGTTCCTAATTCCATAGAAATTAAAGACCCGTTTAAACGTCCAGAGATTTCTCCTTTATATGGTTGGTACTCCAAAAATCGATGAGACATGATTGCTTCACCGGCTGTTGCGGTCAATAAATAGTTTCTTAAACCGATAATTCCACGTGATGGAACTTGAAATGTTATTGTCATACGATCGCCTTTTGGCACCATGTTCAACATTTCACCTTTACGCTTAGTTACTGCTTCAACTGCTGTTCCGCTGTTTACTTCTGGTAAATCGATTGTCAATTCTTCAATAGGCTCACATTTGACACCATCAATTTCTTTGATGATTACTTGTGGCTGTCCCACTTGCAATTCATATCCTTCACGACGCATCGTCTCAATTAATACAGACAAGTGCATGACTCCACGTCCGAAAACCATCCATTTATCCGCTTTATCCGTCTTTGCAATTTTCATTGCCAAATTCTTTTCTAATTCTTTGTCTAAACGTTCAGAAATATGACGAGAAGTGACAAATTTTCCTTCTTTACCGAAGAATGGAGAATCATTGATAGAAAACAACATACTCATTGTAGGCTCATCAATTGCTATACTATCTAGTGGTTCTGGATTTTCAACATCACATATAGTATCTCCGATTTCAAAACCTTCAATTCCTGTAATTGCACAAATATCTCCTCCCTGAACGGAGTCTGTTTTCACTCTATTTGTCCCTTCAAAAATAAAAACATCTTTTATTTTGTGTTTTTGTTTCGTTCCGTCGGCTTTCGCAAGAATAATTTGCATGTTGGGTTTAATAACACCACGTGTCAAGCGACCGATTGCAATACGCCCAACAAATGAAGAGAAATCCAAAGATGTAATTAGCATCTGCGTATTTCCTTCTTCAATAGTGATTGGTGGATAGTAATCAAGAATCATATCTAGTAGCGGAGCAATAGAATCCGTTGGCTTTTGCCAATCTTCAGACATCCATCCATTTTTAGCCGAACCATAAATAGTTGGGAAATCCAACTGTTCTTCGTTAGCGTCTAACTCAAACATTAAGTCGAAAACCTTCTCATGAACTTCGTCTGGAGTACAGTTGTCTTTATCGACTTTATTCACAACGACCATTGGCTTAATCCCCATTGAAAGTGCTTTCCCAAGAACGAATCTTGTTTGTGGCATAGGACCTTCGAAGGCATCTACCAATAAACAAACACCATCTGCCATGTTTAAAACACGCTCTACTTCTCCACCAAAATCGGCGTGACCAGGAGTGTCAATAATGTTAATCTTTGTTCCTTTATACATTACAGAAACGTTCTTTGAAACGATTGTGATTCCTCTTTCACGCTCCAAATCGTTGTTATCCATAATCAACTCACCTTTTGGACGAGATCTTTCGTCAACAACCGATCCTGCTTGAATCATTTTATCAACCAAGGTAGTTTTCCCGTGATCAACGTGTGCAATAATTGCAATGTTTCTAATTTCCATTTTATTGTTTTATTAATAAGAAGTTAAGAAGACAGAAGTTAAGAAGGTTAACTTGTGCCACACTTCTTCTTAACTACTTTACTTCTTTTAACTTCTCACATTCTTAATTATCTTAATCTCTGCGTCTTCTATCGCTACTACGATCTCTCCTATCACCTCTATCACTGTCTCTTCTTTCGAAGCCACCTTCTCGTCTTCCTCCACTTCGACGATCTCCGCCGCCACTTCTTCTGTCTCTATCTCCACCACCTCTTCTGTCACTGCTAAAGCTTCTACGTTCTCCGCCGCCAGATGATCTACGGTCTCCACCACCACCACTTCTTCCGCCTTCACGTTTTTTGGTAACTTCTACTTTCACGCTGTGCCCTTCGTAATCAGCACCAGATACTTCACTTACAATCTTGTCTGCCAAGTCTTTATCGGCATCAAAGAAAGAAAATGAGTCAAGAATGTCGATTCGTCCGATTTTATCAGATTTCAAGGTTGTAGAATCACAAATAACACGAAGTAAACCTCCAGGGTTTAATCCATCACGTTTTCCAAGGTTCACGAAGAATCTTGTTTTGTTTTCATCGTCTCTTCTTCCTCTGCCTCCGCGATCTCTATCACGTCCACCTCTGTCTCCTCCATCTCTGTCACGACCTCTTCCTCTGTCTCTATCCCGACCACCGCTTCTATCATCTCTGTCTCCTGCTTTCGCGTTCAAATCTCCAGCACGCTCATAGTACTCAATGAATCGATTAAACTCTGCAGAAATAAATTTCTTTACAATGTCTTCTTTGGATAACGCTTCAAATTCACTCATTACAATCGGCATGAATTCAGCGATATCCTCTTCTTTCACTTCAGCAGTAATCACTTTGTCCACCAATTTCATCAATTGAATTTCACAAATTTCTTTTGCTTGAGGAATTGTCCCTTTTGCAAAAGTGGTGCGAATTTTCTTTTCGATTTGACCGATTTTATAACCTTCTCTCGTATTGATTAGAAGCAAAGATTGTCCTTTATTACCAGCACGAGCAGTACGACCTGAACGGTGCGTATAATTCTCGATTTCATCTGGTAAATTGTAGTTGATAACGTGTGTAATGTTATCAACATCAATTCCTCTTGCCGCAACATCAGTTGCTACTAAGATTTGGATTGATTTTCTGCGGAATTTACCCATTACATTATCTCGTTGCGCTTGAGACAAATCTCCGTGCAACGGTTCTGCGCTGTAACCTTCTTTGCCTAATTTCTCAGCAACTGCAGCAGTTTCTCTACGAGTTCTGCAGAATACCAAGCCATAAATGCTCGGATTAAAATCAATTAATCTTTTCAAAGCTGCATATCTATCTCTTTCTTTTACAACAAAGTAGATGTGCTCAATGTTTTCGTTGGTTTGATTTTTATGCCCAATAGAAACCTCTAAAGGATCTTGCATATAGTTCTTCGCAATTGCTTCCACTTCTTTCGGCATTGTTGCAGAGAACAACCAAACGTTTCGCCATTCTGGAGTTTTCTCCAATATCAAGTCGATATCTTCCTTGAACCCCATGTTTAGCATCTCATCTGCTTCATCCAAGACCACCCATTCGATGTCTTGTAAAACGATTGCTTTTCTTTTTGTCAAATCGACCAGACGTCCAGGAGTGGCAACAATTATTTGTGCCCCTCTTTTAATCTCAGAAATTTGCCGTTTAATGTCAGTACCTCCGTAAACGGATACTACATTAATCTTCAAATTCTTTGAATAGTTCTGTAAATCTTTTGTGATTTGAATGCAAAGTTCTCTAGTTGGACAAATTACTAACCCCTGAGGAGTTTTCATTTTGTCATCTACTTTGCTTACTAATGGTAAACCAAACGCTGCGGTCTTACCTGTCCCAGTTTGAGCTAATCCTACGAAATCGCTTTCCTCTTTTAATAAGTGTGGAATTGCTTTTTCTTGAATCGGAGTAGGTGTTACAAAACCCATGTTTTCTAACGACTGTAACACCTCACTCTTTAGCCCGAGTTCCTCAAATGTCATTCTATGTATTTAAAATTGAGTGCAAAGATAGGGAGAATTAAGTTAGGAACGACAATTATGTGAAATATAGTGGTGAGCAAGAGGTTGGAGTGATGAGATAGGAGTTGCGGAGTTGAAGTGCATTCTTGCTAAATTATGAATTATGAATTATGAAAACTAGTCTTCTGATTTGGCATCAGTTGATTCATTTTCATTATTGACTGGCTTGACTTCCTCTTTCTTTTCAATTTTAGGCACTTTCGGCGTTCTTCTCGGCTCATACTTCATCGTGGAATCAATATCCACGGCCATTTGATCCAACGGTTTACGAATGTCTTTTGCTGTATCTTCAATGATTCCTTTTAAATTTAAGTCTTTCTTGATATCCAGACCAGATTTTTTAATTTCAGATTGAATATCAGAGGATGCATCTTTTATTTGTCTGATTGTTCTACCAAAAGTTCTTGCAAGAGTAGGAATGCTTTTAGAACCGAAGAAGATCAGTATAAAAACAAGGATGAGAAGAATCTCTGAACCTGCAATATCGTTGAAGATAAGAATCATAGTGCGAAGTTAGTGATTAATTAGAGATTGACGTTGTTGCTTGTTATCAATTTGGCATTTCGGCAAGCTCAATGACCAAGATTTGGAGATTGACACGATTATTTGCTATCAATTTGAAGAATTAGCATTTCGAGAACCTCAATGCACATTTTTCAAATTTTCAAATCTTTAAACCCTGCTTTGGATGCTGGATAAGCATTAAATGTTCCTGTTGCGGTTGCAATTAGTTTATTTTCTTGGTTTCTAATCTCTCCTTCTACAAATAAAATGCGCTTCCCACTTTTGATAATTTTTGCGCTTGCTATCATAGTATCTCCCAAAAGTCCTGGGGAAATGAAAGACAATTTCATTTCAAGGGTAGAGACCACTTTATTTTCTCTAATGACTTCCGATAAAGCGCAGACTCCCATTGTAGCATCCATTAAGGCGCTAATTGAACCACCGTGAGCAGCTAAAGGAGTTGCTAAGTGTTTTTCTGTGATTAGCATTCGATACTCAACCTCACCTTGGTTGACAATATTGAATTCCATACCTAATTCTCGCCCAAAGTTGTTCGCTTCGATGTAACCAAGAATAATAGGATGATTTAAGAGTTCGCGCATTTATTCTTAAGCTTCTTTCTGAATGTGAACATCCATCTGCGGAAAAGGAATAGATAAACCAGCTGCTTCGAATTCGTTGTAAACGCGTTCGTGCATGTCAAAATAAACGCCCCAGTAGTCGGCATGGTTCACCCAAGCTCTTGTTGTGATATTCACAGAAGAATCTCCTAATTCTCCCAAACCAACAAAAGGTGCAGGGTCTTTTAGTATTCTTGCATCTTCTTCGATGAATTTCATCAATACTTCTTTTGCAACTTTCAAATCATCACCATAAGCGATACCGAAGACCATATCTACCCGTCTATTTTCTGCTTTCGTGTAGTTTATAATAGTCCCATTTGCTACTGCTCCATTAGCAAGGATGATAATTTTATTATCCAAAGTTGTGAGAATGGTATTGAATATTAATATTTCTTTTACAGACCCTTCTTCTCCTTGCATGTTTACGTAGTCTCCGATTTTAAAAGGTTTAAAGAATAAAATCATTACCCCTCCCGCAAAATTAGAAAGTGTTCCTGAGAAAGCCATACCAATTGCAAATCCAGCAGCTCCAAGAATAGCTATGAACGATGTCATTTCAATACCTAATTGACCTATAGCAGCGATAACCACCATAATTTTCAGCCCCATTCCTGCAAGACTTGAGATAAAACTCGTTAAACTTTCATCCGTTTTTTTCTTGTGAAGTAGTTTTGTGACTGCTTTTGATATTCTCTTTGCTACCCAAAAACCAACAAATAATATGGCAGCTGCAATTGTAATATTGACAACATTGCTAATGATAAGACCCCACAATTCGCCATCTTTCATTCCCAGCCAAGATTCAATTTTTTCCATTTTTCTAATTTTTGAGCAAAAATAATGTTTGTTTTAACATTCAGTGAATCAAAATCGTTTATTTTTATCAAATGTTTTTCATTTTATCAAAAGCGCTGTTATTTCTTCTGTCTCCATTTTTCTGGATGGCAATTTTGATTGCTATTTATTATTTCTCGAAAAATAGTCGTCTAAAAAAACGTGTCAAATGGTCGTCAATTTTCATCTTCTTCTTTTTTACCAACTCTGTTATCTTTTCTGAATTCACTCGACTTTGGGAAATTCCTGGTCAAAAAATATCGAAGGTTAAAAAGCACGATGTCGCCATTGTTCTTGGCGGAATGTTTGAATACAATTCTGACACACAAAGTCTGAGCATTAGAAGGCAGGGCGACCGCTTAATTCAGGCTGTATCGCTATACCGATCCTCGAAGGTTGATAAAATCCTAATCTCCGGAGATTCAGGATACATAAGCGATAGAGGCTTACACGAAGCAAGGCAAGTTCGGGACTTGCTCATTCTTTGGGGAATTCCAGAAACGGATATCATTACTGAAGAAAACTCTAAAAACACGCATGAGAACGCAGTAGAAACGGTGAGAATTCTAAAGAAATCTTACCCCCATTTTAACAAGTTTATTTTGGTGACTTCCGGCATTCACATGAAGCGTTCCTTGGCTTGTTTTAAGAAAGAAGGCTTGGTTTGCACACCATTCTCTACTGACTTATACGCCAATCAGACCCACAATTACCACTGGGATCAATGGTTTATTCCGAATTTCGATAATTTTCGGTTGTGGAATAAATTAAATAAAGAAATGGTAGGTTATCCAGCTTATTGGGGAATGGGCTATTTGTAAAGTGCGGGCGTTAAATGCAATTAAACGCCCACATCTATTACTTTTCATTTGATGCTTGGGAAATTGACTGGCCTTCTCTAAGTCGTCTATTTTCCTCTTCTAGTTTTGTTAATCTTTCATTTAATTCTTTAATCGCATTTACCAAAACAAAATCCATTGCACCATAATCAACACCAAGATATTCAGTTTCAGTTCCATTTTCATCTTTATGTTTCCATTTTTTAATCATGTAAGGCGCAATTTCTTGAAGCTCTTGTGCAATAGTCCCTACCCCTGTTTCTTTAGACATTCCTCCAAGTCCGTTGTAAGTAAACCAAACTGGATTTATTTTCTCGATTAAATTTAATCCATCATTGAATGAATGAACATTTGTTTTCAGACGGGCATCTGAAGCAACCGTCCAGGCAGAAGATACAGGTTTCGCAGCACTGTTTGTAGTCAATTGAAGTTGATATGCTGGATTGGTCGTTCCTATTCCTACGCTTGTGCTGTTTACGGTAAGAACATCGTTACCTCCGCCCCCTAAAATTAACTTAGAAGAACCTCCGACCATATTAATTCTTCCACTTCCAGCTCCACCACCTACGGTAGCAACACCAAATTTCATACTAACTGTCGCATCTCCAATCATCATATCTCCATTTGTACCTGAGACATCCCATTGACCGCCAGAAACATGTAGTTTTGTTAGTGGGTTTGTTTCATTAAATCCCGTTTTAAGAGAATTGAAGTATATTTTTTTTCCTTTAAGCTCAAGCTTATCATCTTCCCCTATTTCACCGATATGGACAAAGTCAGCATCTCCAAAGTTAATCTGTCGATCACTAGCGGAACCTGACCAAGTTGCCCCCCCTAGCTGGATGCTTCCTCCTGCATTAATTGAACCTCCCAGTTGAAGTCCCCCTGTTGCATCAATTGATCCTCCTAGTTGAATACTTCCCACAGCATTAATACCTCCGTCTATATCTAATTTGACTGAAGGGACAGCCACTCCCAAGCCAATATCTCCACTAGAAGTGATTACTAAATCAGGTCTATCTGTTTGCATACTTGAAGAAAGGACTAGTTCTTCATTCTTAGTTCCAAACCACGAATTTGAAGCTTTAAATTCATTGTAAAGAATTCTTTTCGTTCCAGACTCAGATGCGCTAAAACTACTCGAAATTCCGATTTGAGGTATTGAAGTTCCAACTACAAACATATCTAATTGACCTTCGGGAGATAATTTAAAAGCTTTATGCCAGCTCGGTAAATAAGATTGAAAAACAAGATCTTCATTTCCTGCTGTTGTACTTACTCTAAAATCCCAAAGACTTTTACTAACAGTTCCAAGTCGCAACCTAACTAAACCAGATGCTGCACCACTCGCCAAAAGGTCCATCCAAGCATGTTGACTTGTAGTTTTAAAAGTAGCTACTTGAAATTGGTTTTCACCAATAACACTTAATGTCGCAGTACTTGAAGGGGTGGAATCATTAATCCCAACAGATGAATACCCTATAGTCACAATAGGCCTATTAATACCCAACTGAATATGATTCGGAGCGTTGTTAGTGAAATTTCTACCTATCGCAATACCATTAGATGCGTTTAGATTATTACCGATTGCAATACTGTTTGATTGTGAGGCAGTTGCATCATAACCTATCGCAATACTATAATCTAAGCTGGCTACACTTCCTGCACCTAAAGCAACTGAAAAAGCACCTAAAGATGACCCGCCAAAAGCAAAACTCGTATTTCCTGATGCATTTGCAAAGCTACCCATTGCTACCGCATTTAATCCAGAGGCAGATGCATTAAACCCATGAGCAAAGGAATTAAATCCAATATTTGATGGCAACCAACTACTAGCAGAATCCAATTCTACAGTTCTGAAGGCTCTTTTTTGTGGAGACCACAATAAATGAGGGCCTGCTGGGATATTACTAGGGACGGTACCAAAATTATTACCTGAGAGTAAGAGAGCACCTCCATTTGCAAATTCTGCAACCAATTCATCATTTGTTTTAATCTTAAATGAATTGTCATCCAATGTACCTATAAAATGATTAGAACTTGCATAGTTCCCTAGCAGACCCCAAGGAGCAGCACCACTCTGAGAGTCCACCCACTGCATATTTCCATCACCTGAATTTACAATCATATGCCCAGCGCCAACGAGTGGATTCATTACTGGGTCATCAAGCCTCATAAATGATGCTTTTAAAGATCCTAGTACTTCCAAGTTATAGGTTGGGTTTTTAGTCCCGATTCCGACAAAAGAATTAAAACCACCATTACCGCTATCGTCGTTATGTCTAACAAAAAGGTCTGGTTTCGCATTGAGGTGGTCGCTCATAGAAATCATAAGAGAGTTTGGAACATCATTTTTAGTAGTAATCTCTCGAGGAAAATTCGATGAAACAGTTCCATTCCCAATAATAATTGCACCATCAGCAGTTGTTTTAACATGATGACCTATTGCCATTGATCCTGGATTATTAGCTTGAACATCTGCTCCAAATGCGCGCGAATTAGTTCCATTAGCCTGAGCATATTGACCAACAGCTATGCTTAAAGTATCATTTGCGACATTTGTCTCACCAATGGCTATAGAAGAAACACCCCTTGCGACGTTATTATTACCTATTGCTATCGCATTTTCCGCCAAGGCAGAGTCTGCATAACCAAAAGTAGTTGACCTAGAGCTTCCTGAATAATTTTTAACACCTATAGCAACACTTGAATCTCCTAATGCTTCAGACGAAGAACCTAATGCCAAAGTTTTATATCCTCTAGCAACATTATCAGAGCCAATGGCAATAGACTCTATACCTGATGCAACAGGATCATTACCAAGTGCTATTGAATTAACTCCCAAACTATCTACATCCCACTGAGAACCTGTAATTATACCTGCACGAAATGCGCCCCTTTGTGCATTCCAAATAACTTTCCGTCCTGCCCCTGATGTTGTAACTGATCCAATACTTGTTCCTTCCAATAGAAGTCCACCACCATTGGTTATTCTCATAACCTCAGTATTGTTAGTTCTAAATGGAATGTCTGACCCGTAAATTGTACCAATAAAAGCGTTTGTATCTACATTAGAATTCCCGTAAAGTCCCCAGACACTATCTAGAGAAGCATTTGCTCCTGCTGGACCTTGTGCGCCTGTAGCACCTGTTAATCCCTGAGGACCCGTTGCACCATCTAAACCATCAGTGCCATTTGTTCCTGCTGAACCTTGTGGACCTGTTGCTCCAACTGCACCATCTAAACCATCAATACCATTTGCTCCTGCTGGACCTTGTGGACCTGTTGCTCCAACTGCACCATCTAAACCATCAATTCCATTTGCCCCTGTTAAACCTTGCGGACCTGTTGCTCCTACTGCTCCGTCTAAACCGTCAATTCCATTTGTTCCTGCTGGACCGGTTGCTCCAACTGCGCCGTCTAATCCATCAGTGCCATTCGATCCAGTTGCACCTGTAGCACCTGTTAATCCTTGTGGACCTGTTGCTCCAACTGCTCCGTCTAAACCATCAACTCCATTTGCTCCTGCTGGGCCTTGAGGACCTGTTACGTTTCCAACATCATCCCAACTTGCCCCATTCCAAACAGACAAATGCCCATCATCCTGTGTAATAAACCCATCTCCAACTGCGCCTGTATATGCTGGATCTAAAGCTGCTGTATTGACAACGCTACCGACTATAAGAATTGAAGTACCGTTCGATCCTGCTGGACCTTGCGATCCCGTTGCTCCAACAGCCCCGTCTAAACCGTCAACTCCATTTGTACCATTCGATCCAGTTGTACCTGTAGCACCTGTTAATCCTTGAGGACCAGTCGTTCCGTCTAAACCATCAATCCCATTTGTCCCATCTACTCCTGCTGAACCTTGAGGACCTGGAGTTGAACTTCCTGAATTTTTTGCATACAAAGCATAAGGAACACTCATTAGTTGTTGAGTTCCAATTAATGCATAATTTGTTCCGCCTGTCTCATCCGCAGAAACTTCAACGAAATAAGGTCCTGTGGACCAATCTATAGAAGGAAAACTACCAGAAATTACAATCCCTTCTCCAATGACTATGTTTACGAGTCCATAAGCACTTGTAGTTGGGGAAAACGATTCTTCGTACACTGGTATTCCTAATGGAGAAGTCTGTAGAATCGAAATTTTCATTCCAATATTAATGTTTGATAAAATTATTCCTGCATTATCACGAATAACTGCTTGGTAGTTTACTCCTTCAGGAGCTTGTGCATATAGGTTAACACTCAATGCTAAACCTAAAATTGATAATATTAATTTCTTCATAACTTTAGTGTATTACGATAAATTTCAAGTGAGTATTCTTATTTGATTTTGAGATGTATTCTAAAAAATATTTTCCTTCTACGAGGGACTGAACATTAATAATTGTTTTACCTGTTTTTTTCCCACCCAGAACAACTATTCTCCCAGTAACATCATAAATTTTATATGAATAAGAAGCGGTAGAAGTTGTTGTTAAGGTTAACTGCTCACTAACAGGGTTAGGATATAAAGCAATGGTTATTTCTACATTCTCTTCAATAGTAACTGTAGAGAGTCCACTTTGTTGAAAGCCTAAAGTATTCGTGCTTCCACTTTGCGTCAATGTATTGGTAAAAGTTTCTCCAATTGTGTAACTTAATTGAAGAGAAGAATTACTCATCTCCGCACCTGCACTAGCATTTACATACCTCGATATTTGCAACTGACTTAAGCTCCAGTTTGTAATCAACGAAGCCATGCAAATCATTAATAATTGTTTCATCTTTTTATTCCTTTTATTACAGAACAAAAATACATAGCCAACACAGTAGGATAAAATAAAGTCAGTCAACGACATAATTATTCAGCAAACAACCAAAAAAGAAAGTTAACGGTTTACAAAAGGATTTTAAACAGAAAAGAATAGGAGCTTTATAAAGATATCCCTTTTACAATAGATTGAGCATCTTGGCCAACTCTTCTTTATGGCTACGACCGACAGGGATGAGTTCTCCAGCAATTTCAACTTGGTTGCCAATGATTTTTTCAATGTGATTGAAATTAATAGAATACTTTCGATGTATCTTAACGAATGAAGTGTTTTCTACTTTTTTTTCCAATTCTTTAAGAGTAACAGTGGCTAGAATTTTATCGTTTTGCATTCGGATGTAAGAATAATAGTCATAGGCCTCTATCCATCGAATATCATCAATGTTAATTTTTTCTAGTCCTTTGCGAGTTTTAATAAAAATTGTCTTAGGGTTGGTTCTTTCACTATTATTACTCAAAGGTTTGTCAATAGATCTAAACTTGCTCAAAGCAAGTTCTATAGTAATCATCAAGTCGATATCGTTGTATGGCTTGGAAACATAACCGTAAGGATTGGTGTGTTTTACTTTTTCAATAGTTGGAGGGTCTGTAAATGCCGTTACAAAAATGAATGGAATGTTAAATTTTGAATTAATAATGTGCGCAATTTGCACCCCATCAACTGCTTGATTAAGATTAATGTCTAACAATACTAAATCTACATCATTATCTTTCATAAGAACGAGAAATTCATCTACGTTCTCCGCTATTCCTTTGACCGAATAATCATTCTCTTCAAGAGTTGCCGCGAGGTCTTCTGAAATTATAAATTCATCTTCTACTATGACAACAGTCGCTTTACTCATTTCTGTTTGATTTAAATTTAAACACAAGACTAAATCCTCCTTTTGAAGTATCACTAATTATCTCTCCATTCATCTTCTTTACAATAGAAAGAACAAGTTTAATGCCAAAACTATCGGAATTTCCCATCTTCGACATATCTACTATCTCTTTGCCATTATCTGCATATTTAAAAAGAATATAGTCTTCTTCTTTTTTCAAGCTAGTTTCAATTATAAAACCTTCCGAACTTTCTGAAAAACCATGCTTAATGGAGTTCGTAATTAATTCTGCCGTCAATAAGCCCAAGTTAACCGCAACATCCGCATCTAAATTTCTGACCCTAGAATGAATGTTCAATTCAATTTGATTCGTCTTATCGTATGAAGTTAACAAATTCTCTGCTAAATCTAATAAATAGTCTTCTAAATCGACATTGGCTAAATCTGTCTGTAAGTAGAGTTTTTCATGCACAAAAGAAATCGCTTCAATTCTTTGTCGACCATAAGTCAATGCGCTCTTCACATCTTCGCTGCTTGATTTTCTCTGCTCTGCCTTCAGTAGGCTCGAAATTATTTGCAAATTATTCTTAACACGGTGATGTATTTCTCGAATCAATACTTCTTTTTCTTTGTCACTTTTTTCAATTTTCTTTTTCTGAATATTTAAAATAACATTGCTCTTTTTGTGTTTTAAGACTTGAAAAACAACAATAACTAACATAATCGCAAGAATAATTGCCCCAATAAGGGCAAGGGTCGAATAATACTTTTGTTGCTTAATTTCTACCTCTTTCAATTCGTCCTTTTTACTCTGCTCACTGATTCTAATTTCTTTTTTATGCTGTCTGTTCAAGCTATCTGCATATTCTTTTCGGTTAAATTCAGACCTGATTTCGGCACGAGTAACTTCTCTGTGCGTATTTTCATTAATCAATGAATCTCTCAGCACAATGAATTCTTTATAATTGACCATTGCTTTTTTGAAGTCACCTTTCGCTTCATAAACGTCTGCTAAATACCTCCGAGCGTATTTTTGTTCTTTTAATGCTCCTATTTTTGAAGACAGCTCTAATGCTTTGTTCAAATAATCGATGGATGTCCCGTATTGTTTTAGTGTAAGGTAGGATTCTCCAAGGTTCACATAAGAGTTTGCTGTTGACTTGTTCTGAGATGTTTGCTTGTCAATTTCCAATCCTTTCTTTTGGTATTTAATGGCATTGGGTAAATCGTTCATCTTTCTGTATAAATTTCCAATTGCTCCATAAGAATTAGCCAATCCTTTTTTATTATCTGATTTTAATTCAAATGCTAAACTTTTTTGCAAGAAAATCATTGCACTATCAAGTTTCCCTATAGTCTTGTATAAAGTCCCTAAATTAGAATAGTCAACTGCAAGTTTGTTGGAGTCTATTGATCGTTTTTTAATCTCAATACCTTTGAGATGATAACTCATAGACTTATCATACTCTTTTAAATTTCTATAAATTACACCAATATTCCCATAAGCGATGGCTACTTTTTGTTCTTCTTTGAGTTCTTCCCAAATGGCAACACTTTTCAATTGATTTGTCAATGCCTTTGCATAATCACCTTGATTTTTATACAAAATACCTCTATTGATATATGTTTGAGCCAAACCTTTTTTCGCCTCCTCGACAGTTTCAGCATCCTTGCTCTTTAATTCTATGTTTGCTCTTTTTATTGCCTTTTCAAAATAATCAAGTGCGTTTATGTATTCCCCATCAATGATTGACGCAACACCTAAAACGTTATAAGTCCCAATATTATTAACCTCTTTGTTTATTTTAATATTAAAATCAAGTTCAAGGTTCGCGAGCACAATGGATGAATCTGGGTTTTTAAAAGCAAGCTTCCAAGCAACATCGTGCAAAGCTTTAACGCGTGTGGAATCTTGATTGTTAGAATCTCCCCATACTGAAAGCAAGGAGTCTAAATTCTGAGAATATGAGAAGAGGCTAAGGAATAAAGCAACTACAAGTATTGAGTAATTCTTCTTCATTCTCTATAAAGAATACTTTCTACCGTTAGAATAAACAATATAGGATCTATTAAACAGCTCAATCAATACAGAACTTCCATAAATTGAAAATGTCGATTTTATTTGCGTTGTCAATTCAACTACTTTTCCATTTACCAGTGCGCTAACGCCTCCCATAATGTTTCGGAAAGCAATGACATCATTTTTCAATATTATTTCCTCAGGAATATAATTTGCGAGGTCATATTTTACTCCTTCTACCAAGGCATAGGCAAATCCGTTTTCTGTCCACACAGCAACATCATCAACTACTTGCCACCAGTCGGCGCCGTAATTGGTTAACTGCTTTCGAATTCCTTGAGAATAATACATCAAATCATTGTTTCTATTCTCATAAAGAATAAATCCTCTGCCTGCTCTATATTTGCCAACGTGAAATTCTTCTACGTCAAGAAATTGTCCGTTCTCAAAAACAGCAAAAGTTCCAGACATTGGATCATTGAAGCATAGAATATCTGTTCCTGCTTGGTAATCAAACGGATTGTGCCATACTTCTAGGTCATAGACTCTCCCCTTCCAAAAAACTTTATTGAAATTGCCATTATCTCTATATGCAATGATGTTCTCTCCAATAAAATCAGGTGGATCAACATCTCCGACAGAGGTATAAAGAGTCGTAATGGTCCCGTTGTAATAGACGTTAACAGAATTGTATTGCATGTCGTCAAAGACGATAATGTTGTCCTTTACCCAATAGTTTCTATTTGTAAAAGAAAGCGTTTTTGTTTGCCCATTGTCCCACATATTGAGCGTGTTCCCAATTTTCCAGGTCATTAACCTGTCTGAAACTTGATACTCCACCTGCAAATTAGCCAGACTCATCTTTTTGACTCCATCATAGACAATAAGATTCCCTCTAAAATCAACATAAGCGACTAAATTATCACCTGCTTTAAATTCTTCTATTCGTTGAATTTCTATTTGCTGAAAAAAACCGTCTTTAAAATTCTTGAAGAAATAGTTAAAATCAAGCATGGGAACAACATTTTGCGCCGAAATAGCAAATGGAGCAAAAAAGACCAATAAATAGACAAATAATCTCATGTGTCAAATATAATCAATATTCAAGCCAAATAAATCTTATCTAAAAAATTAATTTAGGCTTTAGAAATGTTCCTTGTAATTATTCTTACTATATTGCTATTGAACTTTTAGATTCAATTATGGAAATACTTGTTGCCGTATTGATAGGAGCCATTGCTGGTTGGATAGCTGGTAAGATAATGAAAAGTAAGGCTACTGGAGCTTTCATCAATATTTTGCTCGGAATAACGGGTGGTTATTTAGGGAAACGGTTACTCGATTTTTTTAATATTGAAACAAGTTCATCTTGGGTTGGAACTATATTGACTGCAGTTATTGGCGCGATTCTACTGATCTATCTCTGGCGTATTATCACTAAGAAAAAAAAATAATCTATTAATCTATGCGGTTATTTTTCATCATAGTTAGCACCTTCTTGCTTGTTAGTGTTCATGCACAGAAAAAATCGAGTGAACATATTCCAGAAGTGTTCGATTCTACACAGTTTCTCTACGAATTTGATATCAAATATTTTGGAGAATCCATCCATGTTGACCCCAACTATCAATATGTTATCGGTTATTTAGTCGAATTGATGGAGAAAAACCCGCAATGGACTTTACTCGTTCGAGGACATGTATGCTGCGGACCTGCAATGAAAATTAGTAAAAAAAGAGCGTGTAAAGCCTATAAATTACTCATAGAGTTGGGAGTTCCAAAAAATCGAATCGCTTATGAAGGTTACAGTGATACAAAACCACTGGCTTTTCCGGAAAAAACGGATGAAGATGCGCATGTGAACCGAAGAGTTGATTTTGTCATAACTAAATAGATTCTATGTCATAGTTTTTTTGTAACTTAGTAAAAACTAACACACTACAAATGCAGGAAGTTGAATTTCAAGAGCAAATTGTTACTAATGAGATAACCGCCACCTTAAGACAGGACGGAATAGTTCATTTGTTTATCCATGATAATACGGATATCACAAAAGACACATTGGATAACATTCTTGTTAGTTTAAAAAAACTCAAAGATGGTCCCATTCCGCTAATCGTGGAGGCTGGAGAATTTGTAACCGTAAGCAAAGAGGCGAAATTATACGCACATGATTACGAAAGTAAAATCAATGTAGAATCTAGGGCTTTGATTACAAAAAATTTGGCCCAAAAAATAATGGTCAATTTTTATTACAAAAACAGACCTATTGATAGTCCATTTAAAGAGTTTAGAACTATAGAAGCAGGGGTTGAATGGTTGAAAAGAGAAGCTTAACTGTAAACCAAAACGTATTCATTCGTTGCTAAATAACCACACTTGTAAGTCTTAGCATTTACTTCAACCCATATTTCTTTGTCGGAAATTTTCTTAACCGTAATTCCTTCTTTGTATTGGTCGATATCCCCTTCTAGCAACTTATAAATTGCCTCTTTTGCAGACCAAATTAAATGCAAATTTAATTCAGTTAATTCGATATCCCCTAACTCTTTTTCATTAGCAAAATATTCTTTGCTCTTCATGAGGTCTTTTTTAAAACCCTGAACATCGACTCCAACTAGTTGGTTTTTAGATATTTGTATTGAAAATAGGTTTTTAGAATGAGAAATAGAAATCTGCAACCTCCGAGGTTGCGTTATAAAAGGTGCGCCAGATTCTTTGTGAAAAACCGTAATTTCTTCACCTAAATACTCACTCAAGCAATGTTTTACAAAAGCTCGTTGATATTCTTGCTTTGACCCTGATTTTAATTCCATTTCGGTCAAGTCTTCCACCAAAAGAACCTTAGAATCAGAGTTCTCTGAATAAAATTCGTGTATTTTCTTGTATGAATGCAAAACGATTGTTAAAGAATACCAAAGGTAAATAATCTTATGAAAGTAGATTTTAATCGGAGTACTAAAAAGTTCATTTTCTTTGATTAACTTTGTGCAGCAACAATGAGCATCTCAAAAGCATTTAAAAAAACTGGACTTTTTATCCTTAAAGGGTCGTTAATTATGACCGAATTAATTTTCGGACTGCTTTTTGCATTCATACTATATGTATTACTCGTTTCTAAAATCAATCCGCCAGAAGTTTCGGATATTTCTATTGCTCAACGAGAGAAAGTAGGCGAAAATCATTACGTCTTGGGCGATAATTGGCTCAAAAAGAATGAACAAGGTATCTGGGAGATGTACATAGAAGGAGCGCCCTACGAAAGAGGATTGATTTACGGAGAATTGGCAAAAGAACTCGTTCAAAAACAAGAAAAAATATTCGTTGGACAGATTGACAAAATGGTTCCGAGTAAAGGTTGGCAAAGAGTTTTGCAATTGATGATAGGATTCTTCAACAAAGACTTGCCGGAGAATATTCAACTAGAGAATCAACAAGAAATTTACGGAATTTCCAAGGCATTCTCCGATGATTACAATTACATTTCTACGAAATACGGAAGAATTCTTAACTATCACGCAGCGCACGACATCGGTCACGCATTGAATGATTACAGCATGGTCGGTTGCACCTCTTTCGCACTGAAAGGACGCAAATCTTCCGATGGAAAATTAATGATCGGTCGCAATTTCGACTTCTACGTTGGCGACGATTTTGCAGAAGAAAAAATCATCCTCTTTCTGAAACCAGACAAAGGCCATGCGTTTGTATCCTATTCTTGGGCAGGTTTCACAGGTGTCGCTTCTGGACTGAATGTCAAAGGGTTAAGCGTGACCATTAATGCGTCGAAATCAGATTTGCCTACCTCATCGAAGACACCAATTTCTTTACTCGCAAGAGAAATTTTGCAATACGCATCGACCATAGATGAGGCGATTGCCATTGCAAGAAAACGAGAAACTTTTGTCTCAGAAACGATACTAGTTGCCTCTAAAATAGACGGCAAAGCGGTACTTATTGAGAAATCACCAACTAAAATGGGGATTTATGACCCTGGAACAGACGAACTGATCTGCGCCAATCATTATCAATCGCAAACATTCTTAATGGACCAGGAAAACATTAACAACATCATGGAAAGTGATTCGCGCTACCGATACGCCAAAGTAAAGACCATGCTGGCAATGAAAGATTCCCTGACTTTGCAAAATGCCACTACCATTTTACGCTCTCAAAAAGGCATCAATGGAGATACGCTCGGCATGGGGAATCCTCGTGCGGTGAACCAATTAATTGCGCATCACAGTGTCGTTATTCTTCCAGATGCTGTCGTTTTTTATGCTTCTACTAATGATTATCAATTGGGAGAATACAAGGGCTACGACTTGCAGAGAATATTTGAAACGAAGACCATTCATTCTCCAAAAAGTATTCCAGAAGATGATTTTGTCAACTCAAAAAACTACGAAAAATTCAAAGCGTTCAAAAAGAGCAAAAATAATATTGCTGATTTTTTAATGTTTGGGAAAAGTTTGGAATTAACTGATAGTCAGGTAGATTCATTCATTAACACCAACAGTGAATCTTTCGTAACCTACGAGGTTGTCGGAAAATACTACTTAAAAAAAGGGCAGAAAAAACAAGCCAAAAAGTACTTTGAAATTGCATTGACAAAGAAAGTTGCATCTTTGGCTATTGAGAAAGAATTAGAAGAATTAATTAAAGAATGTGAAGAATGAGAACGCTGATGAATCCTACTTTTTGCACTGAAGAACAATTGAAATCATTGGTGGAAATTATTAATTATTCCGTTGAGAATTCTCCGTTTTACAAAGACAAATTAAACTCGGTTGATGCATCATTCTCCATAGAAGATTACAAAAAATTACGCTTTACGAGCAAAGAAGATTTAAGCGCGTACAATCAAAAGTTTTGCGCTGTTCCGAAAACAAAAATTGCCGAATATGTGACAACTTCAGGCACAACTGGCTCGCCTATTTCACTTTTTTTGACCAAAAATGATTTGCAACGATTAGCTAAGAATGAAAAGGATTCACTCTCGATGATGGGGCATAATTCTGATGATTTATTTCAACTACTCACAACCATCGACAAACAATTCATGGCGGGAATCGCCTATTTTTTGGGCGTGCAAGAACTCAACGCAGGAATTATTCGATTGGGACCTGGAGCACCCAAAATGCAATGGGAGGCCATTCTCAATTACGAACCAAGCGTTTTAATTGCCGTTCCTTCGTTTATTGTGACCTTAATTGACTACGCAAAAGAGAACAACATTGATTTTGAAAACTCAAGTGTTCAATCTATTGTTTGTATAGGGGAACCAATTCGTAGCGATGATTTAAGCTATAATATTCTTGGCAAGAGAATCACTGACAACTGGAATGTCAAAATTTTTTCGACTTACGCATCTACAGAAATGGGAGCTGCTTTTTCGGAATGCACCGCGCAAAATGGTTGTCACTTAAACGACGACTTACTATTTTTGGAGGTCATCAAAGAGGATGGAAACGAAGCTTTGCATGGAGAATCGGGAGAAATCGTAGTGACGACACTCGGCGTTGAGGGAACACCACTAATTCGTTACAAAACAGGAGATATTGCCAAAATTTACCGAGACGAATGTTCTTGTGGAAAACAAACTCCTCGTTTAGGACCAATCATCGGACGTAAAAATCAAATGATAAAATTCAAGGGAACAACTTTGTATCCCAAGGCTATTTTTGACGCACTCGAAGAGTTCGAAGCAATTTCTTGCTACAAAGTTCTTGTTCAGAAAAATGAATTGGGCAACGATGAAATTATTGTTCTTTTAGAGGATAAATTCAAAACACATTCCGAATTGGATACTATCAAAGATAGATGTCGCGAGAAGTTAAGAGTTTTGCCTCAGTTTCAATTCATGGAAGCGAATAAATTGAGAGGATTGGTGTATAAGAAACACATGAGGAAACCGGAGAAGATTAAGTTTATGTGAAAAAAGGCTATTTAATATAATGAATAAGCGAAAGTTCATCTACTTTTTTAAAATCAATATCTGAAGTAATTAAAGGTAGGTCTAAATAAAGTGCTGTTGCAATGATAATACTGTCAGGGAGTTTTGTCTTGTAAGTTTTTCTGATACGAATTGTTTCTTCCTTTACTTTTCCATTTATGGCAATTACTTTGCATTGTGACAAAAAGTCTTTGATTACGTTTTCTTCTTTTTCTGTGATACCACCAAACCCCAAGAGTTCAAGTTCTGTAATCAATGAAATATACAACTGCTTTTTATCCAGAAACGTTGCCAATGTTTCATCCCCACTAAGTAAGTAGAGAATGATGTTCGTGTCTAAAAATAACTTATCTCCACTCATCTCGCATGCCTTTTTGGATGTCTAAAGCATCCATTTTTAGGTTTATTTTTCCGCAATATTTTTTTGTATCCACACCATTTGTGCGAACTTCTTTATAAATCTTATCTAGCAAATTTTGGATGTATTCCTTTGTTGCTCCTTGTTTTAATATAGCTACCATTTTTTCTATTATTATCTTTAACGAAGATATCAATTTTAGTCAATATACTACTTTTTAGAATAATTCTTTACGTATTTGATGTTTTATTCTATATACAGTTCATCATAACCGCATTCAAATTCTTCTGGTAGAATTTCATTCAAATAAGTTACAACATTGAACAAAACATCAACTTTGACCTTATAAATGTGAATTTTCTTTTCATCCATTCCGATTATAATACTCCAGTCAAACTCTAAATCAGAATTCGTTGCAGTATTATTTACATAATCATTGACTAATTCAGTGACTTTAATTGCATTTATTTTTAGTAACAGTTTTTGTTTTTCAATCTCATTTAATTTCTTTAAAAATATCATAGTCGCTCCATCTAAAAGCTCTTTCCGAACAACTATTGAATCTTTGGTTAGCTTGTAATAATTATTGATCAAAGTTGATGATTCTCTAAGCTTTATTTGGTAATCATTATGAGTCGTTTTCTTGTTCTCATAAATTACACCTCGAAACTCATTGAAGTTATCATTGCACTTACTGGTATAGTCAATCTTTCTAGTTCTTATCAAATTTCCTTTTAAATATTCTTCTTCTTTTATCAGTTTAGCGTCTTCACAATAATAATTCCATATACCATCTAAAATTGTAGATTGAGCTATCATTACGGAGCAGAGGGTTGAAAAAAATGCTGAATCTGTTACACAATCATATCCCTGATACTCATGGACTCCCAATATATTTCCTGTGGACCTGATTTGTCCATTGGGATAATAAGTGGTCATTTTACCCACTTGAATCGAATGATATTTTAATTTCGATGTGTGGTATTGGACCCATTCTCCTGAAGCCATGTCATAGCAATCATAACAAGGGACAGAACTTCCAGGTATAAAGTTACTCTCGCGAATTTTTTGTCCTTCAAAGTTGAAATCAACGACTAGTCCATTTTCAACAGAATCCCCATTGATTAGTGACATTGTTCGTATTGAAGATAAATGGCCATTATCATGAAACAAGGTGTCTTGCCACTTAGCATTATTTTGTGAGTACCCAACAAAAATGAATATGCAACTGATAAGTACAATGAATATAAATTTCATTTTCTTTATGATTTATTACAGTGTTTAATTATCTAAACGCAGATTAAGATGATTGTTACTTTAATCAAACAATATCTTAAATCCAAAGCTCTAACGCTCCATATTTATCACTTTCGCCAAGGTCCCCAACACCGTCTTATGTTTCTTTACAAAAGGATTACTCATATCCCACACATATCCCGCTAAAACAGAACAAATTTGCTTTTTAAATTCGGGACTTCCTCCTTTTACAAAGAAAATAGTGTGTAAATCACCGCTGTACCATGCTTCAACGTATGAACGAAAAACTTCCACGCCATGCAGCACAACCTCATCGTAATCAGTTGTCCAGTCCACGGAGTCTCCTGCGAGTTGTTTTGCCACTAAATCTGCTGCAGAATAACCTGTTTTTAAGGCGAACATCACTCCAGAACTAAAAATAGGGTCTAAAAACTCAGTACTGTTGCCACAAAGAACAAATCCTTCTCCGTGCAACTGTTTTACAGCAATGGAATATCCTAAAATCGTTTTGGGTTCAAAGAGAAAGTCTGTTTCTCTGTACCTGTCATTGAGCCCGGGGAAAGTTTGGACCAACTTTTTAAATTCTGCCCCGTCATTCTCCGAAATAGAGGATACAAATGCATTTTCTCCAACAACACCAACTGAGGCTGTACCGTCAGAAAAAGGAATGGACCAAATCCATGCAGTATTGTTGTTAAACGCATTGACAAAAATGTTTGCTCCTGCCTTTTCTGTTCTTTTATCGTCTTTTACGTGGGAGAATATTGCCCCTCTCGGAATTGATGTTGCAGGAGTGTTTAAATTAAACAACCTCGGAAGCACTCGACCGTAGCCGCTTGCATCCATTACAAATCTGCAAGCAACTATTTGCTCTTGTTCTTCAGAATCAATGTAAGTCACAACCTGCTCTGCAGCGCTCGTTTTTACATCTGTCACTTCTGCGTTAAAGTGAACTATTGCTCCCTTCTTCTCCACTTCTTTAATCAAAGCATGATCAAAATCGGCACGTTTTACTTGGTAAGTATAGTCCCAACCACCTGAAAAGTTGTCATTGAATAGAAAATCACAAATTTTATCTTCGTGATAAAAAGAAACACCATTCTTCACTTGAAAATTCTTTTTGACAATGCAATCAAGTAAGTCCACTTTTTCTAAGAAATCCATGCACTGAGGCAGTAAACTTTCTCCAATAACGAAGCGTGGAAACTCTAACTTCTCGATAATTAAAACTGATAAATCATCTTGCAACAACCTTGCTGCTGCGACAGAACCTGAAGGACCTGCACCAATAATTACTACATCCACCTTTTTCATTTCAAATTGTTTATTTTATCAATCAAATAACGATCATCTATAAAGTTAAAACTATTTACCAAAGCACCAATCGTTGCCCCTAAAACACCGTGAAAAACCAAATTCTGTCCCGTTAAGAACAAATTTAATACCCTTGTCTTCGAGTTAATCTTCGAATGCATGATGTTGTTGTAATCCTTCTTTATTCCATACAATGAACCGTCTTCCGTTCCTATATAATCTTTATAAGTCAAGGGCGTAGAACAATAAATCCCTTTTATTGATTTTCGAATATCCGGGAAAATTTCTTCCAATCGATTAATCATTTGTTCTTCTTTCTCTCTTTTAAATTTTGCATACTCCTCTCCCCTTTCGGATGATTCTGCAACGGTATTAAAGGTAGAATTCCATTGCTCAACCTCTTTGAAATCCATGTACGCCATAACGGACATAGAATCTGCAAATTCTCCTTGATTCTTTACCGCAGAGGTACAAATAAATAAGGCTTGTGGCCAATGATTTTCGTCATACTCCACTGTGTCCCAAACGGCATCTTGTGTGTAAGAATACATGTTATAATTCAAATATGGGAAAGAATTTTCGTGAAAAGAAAGATACAACATAAAGGAGGATACCGTATTCTCTAACTTCTTTAGCCGGGTCCTGTAGGCAGGCCTAAAGTTCTCTTTGCCAAATACTTCTACAGTTTGTCGGGGATGCATATTTGAAATAAATTGGGAGGCAAAGAATTTATCTCCAGCTTTCGTGCTCACAGAAACAATTCTTCCATGTTCATAATCTGCGCCCACAACCTCTTGGTGTTTAAGCACTCGGCCACCGAGAGAATGAAGTCGTTTGGTTAGCAATTTCGCAATCTGAGAACCTCCATTCTCCATCCTGTAACTTCCTTTCAAATAACTGTTCACAATCAATGCAAGAACGTACAATGGAGTTGTTTTAACTTCTCCTGCGTAGAGTAAACCATTGCCCAATAAAACGGATTGCAGTTTTTTATCATCGGTGATGCTTTTTACAAATTCAAAGGCACTTTGCGACATCAAATCGGGTTTGTCTATGTATGAAAATCCTTCCTCGACTTCTAAATTATACAAGGGGAATTCTTTACAGATAGCTTGTATTTTCTCCAAGAATAAATCAATGCCTAGTTCTTCTTTTGGAAATTTTTCTAATAAACCTTTCTTGAAATTGTCATAACCTTGTCCGTGCTTAAAGGTTGAGCCATCAGCCAGGCGAATCATGTCAAAGCAATCGTCGTCTAGACGTTTCAATTTTAAGTCCTTTAGAATACCCAGGTATTTGAAAATAGAATGCAAAGTTTCACCTTCGTCCAAAGAACCGATGTAATGCACACCTGTGTCAAAAATGACTTTATCGCGACTAAAAACCTGTAAAGAACCGCCAACTTGGTGATTTTTTTCCAGCACCAAAACAGAACGGCCTTCCATCGCTAATAGAACGGCAGAAACCAATCCGCCGATACCACTACCGACAACTATAAAATCATATTGCAGATTTGTTTCCTTCATTTTTGGTTTTTCGGAGAATAAATAGGACGTTGGATGTTTTCTTGGATTGCTCCTTCATTTCACATGTCAAATTTCGCTCCTTTGCGAATTTAAAAATATCTTCGGAAGAAAAGAAGCTTAAAGGCTCAGTAGTTTTATTAAACCCAAAAATAGAGGTAGAAAATTTTTCCGTTTTCTGTGTCGTTCCGTGCCTGTCAGAAAGATTGATAATTCCGTCTCGAATGAGAATAATTCCATCTTCGTTGAGATTATCCACTGTTTTGTTAAGTACCTCAAATTGCTGCGCCAAGGTCATGTAATGCAAGACATCGTTGTAAAAAACCACATCTGCATTTTTAATTTCAAAATCTCTTGCATCACTGGCCAAGAATTGTAAATTTTCCGTTTTATCGTAGCCATTACTTGCAAAAATGATTTTATCTTCATCGTAATCTACGCCAGTTATTTCTCTTTCAGAATTGCGGTAATGCAAGAAGTAGCTCAAATACCCCAATCCACAACCCACATCATAGATTTTGCTTCTATTGCCTATCAAATAATCATAAAAATCGAAGTTTTTTTGCTCAAATTTCCATTTTATTCTCACATACCATTCCATCGCTGGACCTTTATACAAATAATTGTATTGCACACGATTGCTCAAGTATTTTGCATCCTCTATTTGCAATTTGGTCTCTTTTTGTTGCTCACGCATCTTGGTAAGTACTGATTTTGCAAACAACCCAAAGCGTTGTTGATAAATTGCATCTTCTGGAGTGATTCTCTCCATGATATCCAAGGTCAACGTGCCCGATTTTATAATGAAATCATTCTTTGGGTTGATATAATAAGCGCCATGAATAACAATGGGCTGAATGTCTATGTTTAATTCTTGCGCCAAATAGAATGCTCCTTTGTGAAAGCGTTTTATTTCTCCATCAGTGGTTCGTGTACCTTCTGGGAAAACCATAATAGAATAGCCATCATTGATTTTCTCACGCATCAATTCAAGATTATACTCAGTGCCTTCTGCAACATAGGGGTATCCTGCGTAGCGAATAAAAAGACCAAAAACGGGAGAATAATACACCCATTTTTTAACCATAATGATTACTTTAGGATTCATCATAATCATTAAAAGAATGTCTAAGAATGAAGAATGATTGGCAACAATAATGGACGGTTTTGAGAAGTCTAATCGCTCTTCATTTAGCATTCTCTTTTTTACGTGAAAACCAAAATTAATAACTGAACCAGCTAATTTTGATACTAAATAGTTCAAAAACTTCTGTTTTTTCTTTTTTGTAATTGGGAAAGGAATAAGAAGGAGTAATAATAGAGATAACAGAATACTACCTATGAAAAAATAGATGAAAAATATAATGCTTATTAATAAGCCTAAAAAAGTAGCCGGTGATCGTTTTTTATTCGTTCTATTGGTAATGAATAACTTAAAAATTGCAGGTTGCACCACCAAGGTTACTACCAAAATACAAGCAATTCCCACAACACTGATTATTGCGATAGAATGAATGGCAGGATGCTTCGAGAAATAGAGTGCACCGGTTCCAATGATGGTTGTAATTCCAGAAAGAATAATCGCAGATTTGAACGACTTCAATACATTCGATTTTGTTTTATACTTCTGCAGCAAACCGTCTGTTACGAAGATAGAAAAATCGTCCCCCAAGCCAAAAATGAAGGTGGCAACGATAATATTCACGAAATTAAATTGGATGTCAAAAAGTGCTGCAATACCGAGAATCCAAATCCAACTGATGAGCATAGGCAAGAACGCAAAGAGCGCCAATTCTATTCTCCCATAAATAACAAGTAGCGAAAAGAAAACGAGTAAAGAAGAGAAAATAAGTAAGTAATTGAAATCGTTTTGCACAGACACCATCAATGCGTTTGCCATTTCTGCGATGTCAAAAATATAGACGTCAGAATTTGTTGCCAATTGCGCTTTGAAGTCCGCTAATTGTTCTTTTTTGACGACAACACTCGTTATAATGTTCCAATTATCACCTGAAGAGTAAACCAATTTATACAAGCCTAATTGCGCTTGAATTTCTTTCTCTTCCTTTTTGGTTATTGTCGATTTTGACTGGTTAATCCATGCTTCAAAAGGGCTAAAAGCGGAAGAAGAGAAGTCTAACTCCGCGGCTTTTGCATTTATTTTATTCGTTGTTGCTTGTCCATTTTTCTCCCAAAAGCTTAACCAACGCTCAAAACCTTTTTCTTTCACCTCAGATGGAATTGCATAAGGTGCAACAGAAATAATTTCTTCCAATCCCTCTTTTTTCTTGTAGTGAGAAAGTTGCTGATACAGTTCAAAATTCTTTGCCTCTGCCTCCTCTTTGGTTGTTCCAGAAACAAACAAATGCAGTTTCTTTTCCGTTCTTGGATTAATTCCTGTGAACACTTCCTCTTTCTCCGCCAATTCGTCTGGGTGGTAGCTTAGATTGTTTAAATCAGCATCAAATTGGAAGTCGTTTGCATTGTAAAAGAAAATCACCGAGAGGATAAGGATGAACCATATTGACACACGGGCAAACCATTTTGGAATAATCACCCGACTCCTTGAAGCCCTTTCTCCTTTTGGCTTGTAGCCTGTCGCAAACAAAAAAGTGGGGAGTAGTAGCAAAGTAAACAATACCGCAGAAGATAAAGTGCAAAGCGCAATTAGTCCAAAATTCTGCAAAACAACAGAGTCCGTGAAAATCAACGCAGAGAATGCCGCAACGGTTGTAAAACTACCCACCAACATCGGAAAAGACAATGATTTTATCGTGGCAATCAGGTTTTTTGAATCGTTGTAATGCGTGAAAAAGTGAAAAGAATAATCGAGCACAATTCCCATTAAAATAGCAGACGTTGCAATCGAAATTGCTGAAATTTCAGGTTGAATAAAGCCGACAAGCCCCAATCCACAAAATCCCGAGAAGATGGCGGGGAGAACGAAATAAATCGGTGTCAACAAGCTGCGGTAATAGAAAATGAGAAGCAAGAGAATCAACACTATGCTAATAATCATCGTGAGAAACGTGTCTTCTTTTACTTGTCTAGAATTCTCATACGAAATTTGAAAAGTTCCGAAATAATCAAAGCCGATATCTGTATTGGCATTGATTTCTTCCTTCAAATCTTTGAGTCGAAGGTTCAACTGTTCATTTTTGCGGTTGTCTTCGAGTTCAAAGTTTAAAACTGCCGTAAAAAGTGCTCGTTTTTTATTTCCCGAGAATAAAATCCCATCCTCTACAAGCATTGCGTTTGAATCTTCCTGAGGTTTTAGTGACTGCAACTTCTCCCAAGCTAAGCCAAGAGGGTCTTTTGCGAAAATTTTCCGCATAAAGAATGCATTTGGAGACGTCATCTTATCATAAACGACGTCAATTGACTGTTCAATCGAGTCTTTTTTGATTTTCTGCTCTATTCTTCGATAGTCTTTTTCAGATAGTAAACCTGGAAGTGACGTATAAAAATAATTCAGTACCGTTTCTTGCTGATCTTCTCTGAAAATTTCAAATCCTTTAATTAACCCATCAGAATTATTGATGACAATTCGAGCAACGGAATCCAAGCGTTCTTCAAGTAAATCATCATCAACACCTGCATCAATAGAAAAAATAATTTGTTTGTTCAGGTTATTTTCTTTCAGAACTTTGTTGAATTTTTTAAATTCTTCTCCTTTTGGAAAGATGGAATAGATGTTTTCGTCCAATTGAAGTCGCGAAACTCCGTAATACATAAATAAGATCACACTAATGAGTACAGACAAATACAACAATAGATTTTTGTTGAAGAAAGAAACGATATTTGCGAAAATTTTGCCCAATGGTTTACTGAAAATAATAAAGGATAAGATAAGAATTAATAATTGCTTCAAAAGTAGAAAAAACAAGTGAATAATCTGTGGCTTAGATTTTGTAATCTCAAAATGATTGCAAAACAAGAAAAAATCGCTATTTTGCGGTTCATTAACTAAAAAAGAAACAAAATGAAACATTTATTACTAACAACATTATTCATTGCGCTGTTCAATTTTAATTCTACTGCCCAAGAAGTTAAACTATCTAAAGAGTTTAGTTATTCAGTCAGTACTCCATACAGAGTTGTTGATGGTATGAAATCTTATTTTAGTAGAGACGGAGAAATTCTCGCTGTAAAATATGGAAGAGGAAAATTTCATTTCCAAAAATTTTCAGGAGCCAAGCTTAACGAAAGTAAGCACAACACAGTAGAAAAGGGTGAAGGATTTACACCCGAATCTTATTTAGAATTTGCTGGTCAATATTATTTCTTCTTCTCAAGATGGGATAAAGCCAACGAAACTGAGCAATTATTTGTTAGAGAAATTGACTTTGACAAAGCAAATTGGGCAGGTAAAGAAAGGCTTTTAATAAAAGTAAAAGGAAAAGTAACCGGCGGTTTTGGAATTACTGGATTTGGAGGAATGTTCGGAATAACTGCTGGCGCTCGTGGAGGGAAATTCAACTTCGATCAATCTTACTCGGAAGAAAGGTTTATTGTCCAGTATAGAATGAAGCCAAAAACGAAAAATGATTCAAAGAGTAAAGACATAATTGGTATGCACGTCTATGGAAAAAATCTTGAAGAAGTATGGTCCAAGAAAATAACGATGCCTTATACCGAGAAAAAAATGAACAACGTCGGTTATACCATTGATGAAAAAGGTAATACATACATTCTTGCAGAGGTTTATAGAACTGAAACGGCTAAGAAAATTGTCAAAGGGAAACTAAACTATGATTTAGAATTAATTAGAGTTAGCGCGGACGATCAAGATCTTAGTTCAACCAAAATAGAACTCGAAGACAAATTTATCAAGAACATCAACTTTTACGAAGGTAAAGATGGTGGAATTGTCATTGCTGGTTACTACGGTAATCGTGCAAGAAGTGGAACTGATGGAGTTTTTATTTACAAGCTCGATGACTCAGGAGATTTGATAGATAAGTTGAGTTACGAAATCCCAGTAGATGTAATGAAATTGTACAAATCTGATCGTGCACAAAGTAAAATGGAAAAGAAATCAGGAGAGAAAGACTACTCCATGCCAAATATGGTGCTAAGAGAAATCGTTTATGAAGAAGACGGTTCAATTACACTGTACGGTGAAAGATACTATGTTGTTTCGCATCACAATCCTAAAACAGGTCAAACAACTTATACTTATTATTATCAAGAAATCTTGGCCACTCATATTGACAAAGAGAATGAGTTGCTATGGATGGTCAAGTTACCAAAAAATCAAAGAGGTAGCGCCGGACGCGGAGGAATGGGATATTATGTGCTTTCTCAAAAAAATTATCACTATGTTCTATTCTTGGACAATGTTAAAAACATTGAATTACCACTCAACAAATACCCTAAGACCCATCAAGATGGAAAAGGTGGCTTTTTGACTGGATTCAAAATAGAGAAAGAATCGGGTAAGGTTGAAAAGGTATCTATTCTTGACACAAGAGATGCTAAAGGAGTAGCCTTGTATCAGTTCAATACGGGGAGAATCATTGAAACCGCTGAAGGTGAATTTGCCGTAGAATGCTACAAGAAGAAAAAAGAAGATGTAATGCTCAAAATTACATTGAATGATTAATTTTCGATAGAAAAATTTACAAATGCTCCAGCTTAAATGAAAGTTGGGGCATTTTTACAATCATCTATTTCACTATTATAATATTTTTGTGAAATAATATAAGCAATAATTAACTTTTCATCTTAATGAAAGCCATCGATGCACTTCACGAAGCTCATAAATTAGCATTTAGTCCTTTTGTTTTTGAAACGGCTTATTGTCTTTTGGAATTAAACATCCTTGAGGCAATGGTCGAAAATAGAGGACCGATGTCCATTAAGGCTATTGCAAAAAAAACAGAAGTTTCTGAATACGGAGTCCGAGTACTCCTAGAAATGGCAGCTTCTGCTGATATTGTGGAGCAAACCGAAGAAGATGTTTACAAAACAACTAAAATTGGTTATTTCATTCTTCGTGACGAAATGACACGTGTTAATTTGTACTTTACTCACGACGTCTGTTACAGAGGATTATTTCACTTGAAAGAATCAATTGTCAATGGTAAAGCAGAAGGATTAAAAACATTAGGTGACTGGGAAACTATTTATCAAGGATTATCCATCTTGCCTGAGCCAATGAAAAAATCTTGGTTTGATTTTGACCATTTCTATTCTGATAATTCTTTTGATGATGCATTGAAAGTAATTTTTAAATATAAACCCAAGCAAATCTTCGATATCGGAGGAAATACTGGGAAATGGTGTATTGCGGCAACAAAGCACGATGAAAACGTGAGAATGAAGCTGTTCGACTTACCCGTGCAATTAAATGTCGCTAAAGAGAATATTGGAAAAATTGATGAAATAAAAGACCGTGTTGAATTTCAAGAAATAGACATGCTTGACAGTTCTTCTGAAATACCAGCAGGAGCAGATGTTTATTGGATGAGTCAATTTTTAGATTGCTTTTCCGAAGAAGAAATTGAGCAAATTCTATTGAAGATTAAAAAGAACATGAAGCCAGATGCACGAATCTTTATCATGGAAACTTTTATTGATAATCAACGATTCCCTGCAGCAACACATAGTTTAGTGGCAACTTCATTGTATTTCACCGCATTAGCAAATGGAAATAGCAAAATGTACTCTTCTTCTGCTATGAAATATATTGTTGGCAAGGCAGGATTTGAGTGTATTGACGAACATCACCTTCACAATAACAGCTTTCACACTATTTTAGAAATAAAATTGAAGTAATGCTGTCTGAAAATATTATAAAAAACAAGAATATTTGGTACTTTCGCAAACTTGACCAAAATTAAAATTGACTAGAATAAGACACAAACCAAATATGAATCAAATTAACTTATCGGATCTTGAGAAATATGCTCTCCAGTTTAAGGAGTTCAAAGTCAATGAGCAATTGACCAATAAAATCAGTGCGTCTTTTCATTTTTTGGAAGAATTCTCCAGTGATAAAATCATATATGGCATCAATACAGGATTTGGACCAATGGCTCAATTCAAAATTGATGATAAAGACCTTAACCAACTACAATACAACCTCATTCGCAGTCACTCGACAGGAACAGGTAATGTTTTAGAGGAAGAATATGCACGTGCGGTTCTGATTGCAAGAATCAACAACTTTCTACAAGCCAATTCTGGAATTAGCATGGGAGTGATTGAAAAATTAGTCCAGTTTTTAAACAACAGAATAACTCCCGAAATTTTTATGCACGGTGGCGTTGGAGCAAGTGGTGATTTAGTTCAACTAGCTCATTTGGCACTTAATCTTATCGGAGAAGGTCATGTTTTCTATAACGGAGAACGCAGAGACACTGCAGATGTCTTAAAAGAATTAAACATGGAACCTCTTGATGTTAAACTTCGAGATGGGCTTGGATTAATGAATGGAACTTCTTGCATGACAGGAATCGGTTCTATCAATATTATTTACGCAAAACGATTGTTAAATTGGTCCATTGCATCCTCTTCTATCATCAATGAAGTGATGGAAGCATTTGATGATTCCTTCTCTTCAGGGCTCAATAATGTCAAAAGGCATCCCGGTCAACAAGAAATCGCCTCAAATATGCGTTCTTTTTTAGCTGACAGTGGTTTAATTCGAAAAAGAGAAGAATTATTCAAAGACAACGACGAAATGAATCGCTCTGAGTTCAAAAAGAAGATTCAAGAATACTATTCTATCCGTTGCGTACCGCAAATTTTAGGACCTGTTCTCGAAACATTGAATTTCGCGCAAGAGGTGATTGAGAATGAATTGAATTCTACCAATGACAATCCTATCGTAAGTGTTGAAGAACAAAATGTATTTCACGGAGGGAATTTCCATGGTGATTACGTTTCTTTGGAAATGGACAAGATTAAAATTGTCATTACGCGACTAACAATGTTGGCAGAGCGACAGTTAAATTTCTTAATGAATGCTAAGTTGAACGGTAAATTTCCAGCATTCTTAAACATGAAAAAATTAGGATTCAACTTTGGGATTCAAGGAATGCAATTTACTGCAACATCTACAACAGCCGAAAGTCAAACACTTTCTAACTCAATGTATGTACACAGTATCCCGAACAATAACGATAACCAAGATATTGTCAGTATGGGAACAAATAGTGCGATCATTGCAAAGAGTGTCATCGATAATGGATTTCAAGTAATGGCCATTCACATGATGGCTGTTTGTCAAGCAGTTGATTTGTTACCAAAAGAAGAAAAAGAAAGGTTATCTACTAAAACAAAGAAAATTTACGACCTAATTAGGAGTGTTGCACCTGCAGTCATTGAAGATGTACCGCAATCAGAAAATATTAAAAATGTAACAGATTTGTTACGTGCAAATTTAATCGAATTATGAAGTGTGCATTAGTTACAGGGTCATCTAGAGGTATTGGTAGAGCTATCGCTGTGCAATTAGCAAAGGATTTGAATCTTCATATTCTCATTAATTTCTCATCCAATGTTGATGCGGCCAATGAGACGAAAAAAATGATTGAAGAAAACGGTGGAACGGCAGAATTAATGCAATTCAACGTCGAAGATTCTTCAGTAGTAGCTCCAGCAATGGAGAAATGGCAAAATGACAATCCTGACAGTCATGTTGAGGTTTTGGTCAACAATGCTGGAATTACAAAGGATAATTTATTTCCTTGGGTAACGGAAGATGATTGGGACAGAGTGATGAATGTTTCTGTGAAAGGGATGTACAATTGCACCCAAGCAATCATTAAAAAAATGCTAAGAAATCGTTCTGGGAGAATCATTAACATTGCTTCTCTTTCAGGATTAAAAGGCGTTCCTGGTCAGACTAATTATTCTGCAGCAAAAGGAGCAATGATTGCCTCAACGAAAGCACTTTCTCAAGAAATAGCGAAAAGAAAAATTACCGTGAATGCAGTTGCGCCTGGTTTTATTGCTTCAGACATGACCAGTGAGTTAAACGAAGAAGAATTAAAAAAAATGGTGCCTGCAAATCGTTTTGGCTTGCCCGAGGAGGTTGCCAATTTGGTGAGTTTCTTGGCTTCAGACAAAGCAGCATACATCACAGGAGAAGTTATTAATATCAACGGAGGTATTTACGCATAAATGAACAGAAGAGTTGTCATCACGGGTATTGGTCTTTATTCTTCGATAGGAGTTGGTAAAGAGGCTGTTCTTGATTCTTTGAGAAAAGGAAAAAGTGGTATCGTCTATGACAAGGCGCGCGAAGAAATCGGTTATCGTTCTTGCCTAACAGGAATGGTCGAAGATCCAAATTTGAAACCTTTTTTATCGAGAAGGCAACGACTTGGAATGCATCAGCCTGCAATGTTTGCCTACATGTCAACCATGGAGGCAATGGAACAAGCTAAATTGGACGTTGACTTCTTAGAAAAGAACGAAACGGGAATTATCTTCGGAAATGATAGCACTGCCGGCGCAGTTATTAACACCATTGATAAGCTTAGAGAACGGGGAGACACAACCTTAATTGGCAGCGGAGACATTTTTCAGAATATGAATTGCACCGTGAACATGAGTCTTTCGACGATTTACAAACTGAAAGGCATCAATATTACTTTAAGCGCAGCTTGTGCGTCGGGTTCTCACTCTATCGGAATGGGTTATCTTTTAATCAAGCAAGGTTTGCAAGAACGTGTCGTTTGCGGAGGAGCACAAGAGATCAATGTCTATGCAATGGCAAGCTTCGATGGTTTAGGTGCATTTTCTGTAGGACATGATGCTCCAGGGAAAGCTTCCCGACCATTTGACAAAGACAGAGATGGCTTAATTCCATCCGGAGGTGCTGCAACATTGATTATTGAATCCCTAGAATCTGCAGAGAAAAGAGGTGCCCCAATTTTAGGCGAAATTTTAGGCTATGGTT
Organism: Fluviicola sp.; assembly: GCA_002734065.2. GTDB lineage: Bacteria > Bacteroidota > Bacteroidia > Flavobacteriales_D > Crocinitomicaceae > UBA4466. The sequence goes on along the minus strand of NVXU02000037.1, from coordinate 40,957 downwards.
TTTCATCGAATGGTGATCATATTTCTAATCCTAATTTTGATGGTCAATACCGCTCATTAAAGATGTCATTAGACCAAGCAAACATTGCAGCCGAGACCATTGATTATGTGAACGCACACGCAACCTCTACTCCCGTTGGAGATTCAATGGAAGCACAAGCAATTCATTCTATTTTAGGTTCGGACGTTCCCGTAAGTTCTACAAAAAGTATGACGGGCCACGAATGTTGGATGGCAGGTGCTAGTGAAGTCGCTTATTCTTTGCTAATGATGCAGAATGACTTCGTTGCGCCGAATATTAACTTTGAAAATCCAGACGAAGATTCACAAAAAATCAACGTCGTACCAGAATATACCGAGAAGAAAATTGACACCTTCCTTTCCAACTCTTTTGGATTTGGTGGAACAAATTCTTCGTTAATTGTAAAAAAATTCGTAAAATAACAGTCCTATTTGATAAAGAGCATGACAAGAGAAGAAATTATAACAACAACAAAGCGATTTTTATCGGAAGAATTTGAAGTAAACAGTGAAAAAATAACTGCGAATAATAATCTACAGAAAACGCTGGATTTAGACAGTTTAGATTACGTAGATTTAGTTGTTGTCATTGAAGAAAATCTGAATTTTAAACCAACATCTGACGACTTCAAAAAGATCGATACTTTCAACGATTTTTACGACCTTGTAGAACGAAAATTAGCGTAATACGCCATTTACCTAATGGAAAAAAAATGGGATGGTAAAACCAAAGGCTCCTTACTCGGATACAAATTCTTCGTTTTTTGCATCCGATTTTTTGGTTTAAAGGTTTCCTATTTCTTCTGCTACTTTGTTTCCTTCTATTTCATTCTATTTGCAAAAAAGCAACGCAATGGACTACTCCAATTCTACACCGTAGGAATGGGAAAGACAAAAAAAGAAGCCAAAAAATTAGCGTTTAAAAACTTCTACAACTTCGGGCAAACCTTAATCGACAGAATTGCCATGCACACCTCAAAGCGAAAATCATTCACGCACCGATTTAACAATGAAAAAGTGTTGCGAAAAATGAACGATGACAACAAAGGAGGAATCCTCATTTCTGGTCACGTTGGAAATTGGGAGAATGCCGGCAACCTTATCCGAGAAAGAATCACAAGCACCATTAATATCGTCATGTTGGATGCAGAAGTTGAGAAAATCAAAGACTTCTTGAAAACACAAACGGGAGGACAGAAATACAATATCATTCCCATCAAAGATGACTTATCGCATCTAATATTGATGCATAGAGCTTTAAAAAGAAACGAATTTATTGCGATACACGCAGATAGAGTGAGTGATATTGGCAAAAATATCGAATTCGATTTTCTCGATGCAAAGGCAGAGTTTCCACTGGGTCCTTTTATCATGGCGCATAAGTTTAAAGCACCTGTTACCTTTGTTTATGCAGCGAAAGCATCCAAATTTCACTATGAATTGTATGCAACAGACCCTCTAACGGAGACAAAATCTCCAGAAGAAATTGCACAAAAATATGTTACTCATTTAGAATCAATGGTTAGGAAATACCCAACGCAATGGTTCAATTTTTACAACTATTATGCTGGCAAATAAAGAAAATATTAAGAATTTCATTCCACAGAGAGAACCATTCATTATGATTGACGAATTGCTGTCTGCCAATGAAAAAGAATTCCATTCTACCTTCGAGGTCATTGATTCTAACATCTTTTTAGACAAAGAACTATCTGAATCTGCCTTAACCGAGAATATTGCGCAAACTTGTGCCGCAGGATTCGGTTATTTGGGCAGTTTGGAAGAAGATGGAGAACCTAAAATCGGCTTTATTGGAGCAATAACGAAGTTAAAAGTACACTCTTTGCCAAAATTAGGTGCAAAATTGAACACAGAAGTAGAAATTTTGAATACCTTCGGAAACATTCATTTAATTCAAGGTACTGTCCTTGAAAATGGATTAAAATTACTGGATTGCCAAATGAAAATTGTGTTAGCGTGAAAATATTAGAATCATCCATAGAAATTGCTGTTCGTTTTAGCGAGACAGATGCAATGGGCGTTGTCTGGCACGGAAATTATCTAAAATTCTTCGAAGATGCACGTGAAAAATTTGGGGCAGAGCATGGCTTAGAATACTTAGATGTATATGGCGAAGGTTTTTATACACCCATTGTCAAATCAGACATCAACCACAAAGCATCCGTTTATTATGGACAAAAAGTGTTGGTCAAAGCGACCCTGGAATTTCATCAAGCATCAAAAATCGTTTTTAAATACGTAGTTACCAATCTTGCGACTGGAAAAATTGCGGCAACAGGTTCTACTACACAGGTATTCTTGGGTGTGAAAGACAATTCACTAGCCTTAATCAAACCACAATTCATCATTGATTGGGAGAATGAACAAAACTGGGAAGAAGAATGAGTCCAATTTTCATGACATACGGAACCATGATTACTCCTCTTGGAAATTCTGTAGAAGAAAACTTTGATGCTATGCTAAAAGAGCAATCAGGCGTTGATTTTGCAGAAAATTCTGGCTTCAATCAAGAGAATTGGCCTTTGGGGAAGATTAATTCTCTCCCCGCAAAAAATCGTTACAAAGAATTGCTGCAAAGAACTTGCAAGAACTTAATTAGTTCGCATGGTTCGGAATTATTCTCCGACGAAAACACATTGCTGATTATCAGCTCTACAAAAGCTGACATTGAAGCCTTGCCAAAAGACACTTTTGCTTCTACGCGAAGTATTTTGAAAGAAGAATTATCCTTAAAAAATAAAATTGTCATCATTTCCAACGCTTGTATTTCTGGAGTAATTGCCATCAATACAGCTGCTGATTATTTGCAACATTCTGACTTTAAAAAAGTAGTCGTAATTGGCATTGACGCATTGACAGACTTTATTATTTACGGTTTTCAGTCCCTTTTTGCGTTGAGCAACGAACCGAGCCAACCGTTTGACAAAAATCGAAAAGGAATCTGCATTGGAGAAGCTGCAGGAGTTGTGATTTTGAGCAAGGAAAAAATCAACGAGCAATTTCATGTAGAATACCTCGGAGGCTCATCTTCTAATGATGCCAATCACATTTCAGGTCCATCGAGAACGGGCGAAGGTTTGTTTCGTTCTATCAACTTGACAATGCAAAGGGCGAAAATAAAGGCAGCAGGTATTGACTTCATTTCTGCGCACGGAACGGGTACTAATTACAATGACGAAATGGAAAGCATTGCTTTTGATAGATCAGGATTAATTGCAACTCCATTGAACAGTTTGAAAGGTTATTTTGGGCATACTTTAGGAGCCGCTGGACTCATTGAAGTCATTGCGACGATGAAAATGATGGAGAATAGCACCTTGTTAAAATCTGTTGGTTTTAAAGAAACTGGGACGACAAGGGCCATTAATGTTTTGCGGGAGAACAAACAACAAGAAGTTACGACCATTCTAAAAACGGCCTCTGGTTTTGGCGGAGGAAACGCATCATTAATTCTTAAAAAGTGTCTATGAAACTGATTGGGAATTGTAAAATATCAAAAGACGGCGTTTTCTTAAATGGAGAATTAAAATTTACTCTTTCTGAAGAAACTTGGAAGAGAGAAATCTACACAAGACTTGCCATTGATTATCCAAAATTCCATAAGATGGATGCTTTGGCAAAAATGGCGTTTCTTTCTGTAGAAATTCTTGCAAACTCACCAAACCCTTATGAATATGGAGATAGCGAGATGGCATTGATTTTCGCTAACAGCAGTTCTAGTCAAGACACCGACCTCAAATACATTCACAGTTATGAAGTAAAAGGTAGCCCAAGTCCTTCCTTATTTGTGTACACATTGCCTAACATTCTTACGGGAGAATTAGCGATACGCAACAAATGGTACGGAGAAAATTGCTTTTTTATAGAAGAAAAATTTGACGCAGAATTCTTTTTAGAGCAAATTAACTTCTATTTTAGCAAAGGAGCAAAAGCTTGTCTTTGTGGATGGGTTAATTCATTCGATGGAAAGGAAGAGTGTTTTCTCTTTCTGATAGAAAAAGACACAATTGACAACACAGAATCATTAAAAGAAGAACTAACAAAATTATACAATCAATAATTATGAGTGATTTAAAACAAACGCTAAAAGAACAAATCATTGAGCAATTGAATCTAGAAGATTTAACACCTGCTGACATTAAAGATGACGCGCCTCTTTTCGGAGAAGGATTAGGACTAGATTCTATTGACGCACTAGAGTTCATCGTTTTGCTTGAGCAGAATTACGGAATCAAAATTGCTGATCCAAGTGAAGGAAAAGATATTTTTCAATCTGTGAACTCGTTGGCGGCGTATATTGAGAAGAATAAATAAGTTTTTTTTATTATTAGGTACGGGCAGGTCGCGACCTGCCCGTACCTAATAATAAAAAATCAAAAAATTCAAAGATGAAAATATACGTCACAGGTTACGGATTAATCTCTGCCATTGGCGTGGGAGAAGAGGAAACGTTGGATGCACTTCGCAACGAGCGTACAGGCATTAATACAGGTGAAAAAGAAGAAACTAAGGCGTATAAAGTCGGAGAAATTGCACTATCCAATGATGAATTAAAGGAACGATTCAAACTTTCAACTGAAGGTTCTCGAACAGCATTGCTCGGAATGGTTGCGGCAAAACAAGCCTTTGAAGGACATTTACTTTCTGATGAAATAAAAACAGGATTAATCTCTGGAACATCGGTTGGCGGTATGGATATTTCTGAACAAGAATACCGCAATTATCTCAACGGTGAGAAGCATAACCCTGAGAATTACAAGCATCATTCAAGCGGGGTGAGTAGTGAGCAAATTGCCGAAGAATTAGGAATCACTGACTTTATCAATACCATTTCAACGGCTTGTTCTTCGGCTGCCAACGCATTAATGATGGGCGCAAGAATGATTCGTTCAGGGATGCTCGACCGAGTTGTCGTTGGAGGAACAGACAGTTTGACTTTATTCACCATTTCTGGTTTCAAATCACTGATGATTTTCGATGCCGACTGGTGCAAACCGTTTGACAATTCTCGCAAAGGATTGAACCTCGGAGAAGGCGCAGGATTCCTCGTTTTGGAGTCAGAAAAATCACTTTCGATTAGCAATAAACGTCCTGTGGCTCTGCTTTCTGGATGGAGCAATGCTTCTGATGCTTTTCACCAAACGGCATCTTCACCCGACGGTCAAGGGGCGCAATTATCAATGGTAGAAGCGTTAAATGTCGCAGGATTGAAGCCGTCGGATATTGACTACATCAATGCGCACGGAACAGCAACCCCCAACAATGATTTATCAGAATCACAGGCGATAAAATCCATTTTTAAGGAGGCAATTCCACCGTTTAGTTCTACCAAAGCATTTACAGGACATACTTTAGCCGCATCTGGTGGAATTGAGGCTGTTTTCGCAATTCTTGCAATTAACAAGGGATTGCTTTTACCTAATTTGAACTTCTCAAATGTCATTGAAGAAACGCAATTAACACCACAACTTTCGTTCGAAGAAGGAAAAACCGTGAAGCATGTTCTTTCTAATTCTTTTGGTTTTGGGGGTAATAATTCGACGGTGATTTTGAGTAGGGTGGATTAGATTAGATAAAAGACTTTTAGACGAAAGACAAAAGACTCGGTTGTTGAAAAAAAACGTGTCTCTTGTCTTTGAGCGAAGCGGCGATGCGCTGAACTAGCTGAAGTGTCTTAAAATCTTTCGTCTTAAACCACTATTTTCACTACTTTTACACAAATATGTACTACATCCACACCATATCATCCATTACCAATCAAGATTCATTTCGGAACGAAGACGTTTACGCATCTTTGCGAGAATTTGACAAAGAAATTGATGTTGTAGCACCTGATTACAAAGAATTTATTCCGAGAAATTCACTGCGACGTCTTAGTCCAATTTTACGAATGGGCTTGACTTGCGCGATGGAATGCAAAAACTTTCTTGACAAAAATTTCGATGCGATTGTTGTTGGAACTGCGCTGGGTTGCCTGAAGGACACTGAGAAATTCCTGAATACTTTCATCACGTCAACAAGTGACTTCCTCTCTCCTACCGCATTTATTCAATCCACGCACAATACAATTGGTGGGCAAATTTCTTTAGGCTTGAACAATCACGCTTACAACATGACGCATACACAAAATAGTCTATCTTTCGAGGTGTCGATGATTGATGCTTTTCTATGCATTAAAGATGGAAAAAAGAACGTTTTGGTCGGTGCAGCCGAAGAAAAAATCGACTTCTTAGAAAAAGTTCAACCAAGTTTAATTCCAAATGGCTATCCCTTGGCATCAGGCGCTTCTTTCTTTGCTATTTCTGGAGAAAAGTCAAAAAATAAGATTGGAATTCAAGCTGTCGCAACCAACTTTAATTCTATCAATTTAGAAAATGAAATAGCACAATTCCTCGCCAAAGAAAACTGCGAAATGGTTGATTTAATTTTGACTTCTGGTGACGTGGTAAAAAACACAACCTCCAAAATAGAGTCAATTAACTATTTAAAAATCACTGGATTACACTACTCGTCTTCTGCCTTTGCCACCCATATTGCTCATGATTTCTTAAAGAATAATGATGCTGAAACCGCATTAATTGTCAATAATCTGTGCAAAGGAAAATTGGGCTTAATTTTGGTTAAAAAAGGATGAAGCATCGAATTAACATATTGATTTATGCTCTACTCATCACTTTAACATGTGTACTTTTATTGGACTCCATTTATTTTTTACCCGTTCTAATTTTTATCACACTAACCTTTCTGGTAACACTAACGCTTGGAGTTCTTTTTTTAAAAATGAATTACTTTCTACCATCACTAATTCGTCTAAAAAATAAAGAAGTTTTACTCACTTTCGATGATGGACCTGACCCTGTAAACACACCCAAAATTTTAGATATTCTACGTGAAGAAAATGCAAAATCCATCTTTTTTGTCATCGGGCAGAAAGCAGAAAAGCATCCTGAAATTATTGCGAGAATTCTTTCTGAAGGACACCTTATAGGAGACCATACTTACACGCACAATAACATGATGGCCCTATTTTCTACAGCAAAACTGATAGAAGAATTGACAAAATCACAAGCAACATTAACGAAATTAACAGGCAGAAGAATACCTATTTTCAGAGCTCCTATTGGATATACCAATCCTAATTTTGCACGAGCACTGAAAGAAATGAACCTTCATTCAATCGGCTGGTCACTAAGGAGTTACGACACCATAAACAAAGACGTAAATAAATTAAGAAAACGCTTAATTAGCAAAACAAAAGCGAGTGACATTGTATTGTTGCACGATAATTTAGACATCTCAACAACCGTTTTAAAAGACTACATTCAAGAATCAAAAGCGAATGGTATATTATTTGCTTCAAGTATAGATATAAAGAAATTACAAAATGGTTAAAATTTTATTTTTCGCACTTTTATTCGTCTCGTTTGGAGCGAATGCTCAGTCCTATTCTAAGGTGAAGGATTTGGCGAAATGCAAGCAGTTAATTAATGCAAAAGCGAAGAAAACAAACTCAATTTCAGGTGATTTCACCGAAGAAATTCATTCGAGCATGTTTAATTCTGCAAAAAAAGCATCTGGAAAAATGCACTATGAGAAAGAAAACAAAATTCGTTGGGAGCACCTTTCTCCTAAGAAACAAATCATCCTCATTGACGGCAAGAAAGTACGCATGATGGAGAATGGCAAAGAAAACACCAGCTCCACTTCTAACAGAATTGTTAAGAAAGTACAAGGATTAATGTTGCAATTATTCAATGGAGATTTTTTGAATGAAAAAGAATTCTCAATTAGTTACTATGAAAATACAAAGAACTACAAATTGGTTTTAAAACCAAAAAGTTCGCGTATGTCGAAATACATCTCTTCGATAGAAATGATTTTTGACAAAAAGCTGATTTCTCTGACTCAATTAGCTCTAAAAGAGACGGAAGAAGATAAAATCATCTATAAATTCACTAATATTGTCTTTGACAAAGACATTCCGAATACCATTTTTACAAAATTCTAATGTTAGGAAAAACAGACTTTTACAGAATTAATTCAGAAGAACAGAATGAAGATGCTGTTACTTTCAGCATTCACATCAATAAAGAGCATCCGATTTTTAAAGGACATTTTCTGGGCAATCCTGTAACTCCAGGCGTTGCTCAAATGGATATTGTAAAAGAACTGATTGCTAAGCATTTGCAAAAAGATGTAGAAATGGAAGCGATGCCAAGTTGCAAGTTTTTGGCAGTATTGAATCCTGAAGATAATGCGGATGTGACGGTAGAATTGAAGTTTTCTGATGTGGAAGATTCAGAAAGTAGGAGGGTTAGCGCAGTCATTAAGGATGAGGAGGTGAATTATTTGAAGATGGTGGGGGTTTATAAATGAAGTTGTTTGAGGAGTTTATGGTAAAAAAAATACTTTTTGTGATAGTTTTGGTTGGTACTTTTACTTCCTGTAAAACTTTTAGCTCTCTATCAGTTAGCAATATTACTTCATCAAAAGATGGGTACATAGCAATATCGAACAGGAAGCTACCATTCGAGTCATTGACCTATGGCGATTTTAGATTTGCTTACACGGAGTCGGATTTCAATGAAATTAACCAAAAAAATAAGCCTGTCTTTAAGCAAATAATTCTATACGCAAAAACAGATAGACCAGAGTACGAATATTATATAGTCGAAGGAAAGTTAAATCATAATAATCATGAAGAATATCTTGTCAAATCTATCGTAATTAATGGTAAGAATATTACTCTTGCAATTAGCAAAAATGCCCCCATAGAAGATTCTCGTTTTTTACTTAAACATTTCATGGAATTAGATGACGATAAATCTGACTTGCAAAATTTACAAAAAAGCCCATGAAAACTCTCATCATCCTCCTCTTTCCTGTTTTAGTATTCTCACAAGAGGTTGAATTGCATCAAGTTTCACCTCGTAAAACACCGTCACTATTCTACCATCATCCACATTCACAGACAATAATTCTTTCTCATTTTTCACCTTTAAATTAAACGGTGCTTCCAGCAACAGAACTCCACTCCCCTTTTTCAACCTCGTTCCTTGTCCTGAAATGATATCAGCGTTAGGAACAAAATCTTCTTCTGGCAGATGCTCCGTTAAAATGACGTATTTATAATCTGACAGCTTACCAATGATGCTTTGAATTTCGGAATTCGATAAATGCTGCAGAACTTGCCTCACAATTGCACAATCAGCAACTGGCAAATCATCTTTTGCAATATCCAAACAGTGAAATTCTAAATTTTCCGCTTTGAATCTTGTTTTGTTGTATTCGATTAAATCCGCAACAATATCAACCGCAATGTATTTCTGTGTGTATTTAACTAATTCTTGACCGACATTAAAATCTCCGCAACCTAAATCGCAAACGACGAGAGGTCTTTCAAAAGAAGTTAGAAAGGAAGTCAAAACATCAATGTACGGATTTACAATCTCAGGAACGTACGAACCTTCTCCAGAGTAAAAATCGTATTCCTTTCCTCCCCAAAGATGATTGGTATAGACTTGCTCCATCGCGTCCTTCGTTGGCCAAGGTTGTTTTGACTCTTCAACACTCATCGTATGAACAAGTTAAATTCTGCTCTGGTAAGTGAACAATTCGAAATATCGTCCTTTCCTTGCTAATAATTCATCATGCTTACCTCTCTCAACAATTTCTCCATTTTCAACAACCAAAATTTGATCAGCTTGTTGAATTGTACTCAATCGATGGGCAATCACAAAAGTCGTTCTATTCTTCATCAAGGAGTATAAACTTTTTTGAATAAATGCTTCACTTTCTGTATCTAAATTGGAAGTTGCTTCATCTAAAATAATTATTTTTGGATCTGCTAACAACGCTCGAGCTATTGAAATTCGTTGCTTTTGCCCACCAGATAGTTTCACACCTCGCTCGCCAATAACTGTTTCTAAACCTTCATCAAACCTATCTGTAAATTCATCTACATAAGCTCCTTTAACCGCCAACTTTAGCTCTTCCTCACTCGCATTTGGGCGAGGAAATAAAATATTCTCTTTGATTGTACCTTCATACAAGAAATCATCTTGTAAAACAACTCCTAATAAACTTCGATAACTACTCAAGTTTACTGTTGCCAAATCTATACCATCCATTGTTACATGACCTTTACTTGGATTCAAAAAGGTTGCAGCCAACCCTGCGATTGTTGATTTTCCAGAACCAGAAGATCCGACCAAGGCTGTTACACTCCCAGAAGGAGCACTAAATGAGACATTATGTAAAACTTCTTTGCTTTCTTCATAACTAAAAGAGACATCATCAAAAATTACATCTCCTACAATCTTATCGAGGATAACCGTTCTAACTTCCGAATTATCTTCTTCTGTCATCATCATCAATTCTTGAGTTCTATCTAGCCCTGCCAATGCTTCTGTTAATTGACTTCCGATATTACTCATTTGAATGATGGGCGCAACAAGCAGTCCTAATAAAAATATAAACTGAAAAAATTCTCCTGTCGTCATGTTATCGTTCATAACATAATACCCCCCAAGCCCCATAATTCCAGCTGAGGCAATTCCTACCAGAAATGTCGAAGAACTTGTAATTAATGCCGTAGCTGTCAGGCTCTTTTTTACGTTTTGATACAATCGATCGACGCCTTTCTCAAAAACACGGCTTTCCTGCTTTTCAGCATTGAAGCCTTTAATAACTCGAACTCCATTAAGGGTCTCTGTTAAACGACCTGTCACTTCTGCATTGATTTTTCCTCTATTCTTAAAAATTGGACGAATATATTTAAATGCTTTAAGCATTACGATAGCAAAAATAGCAACTGGAACTAAAACTACCAATGTCATCATTGCATTTAATTTTATCAATAATACCAAGGCAAGAATGGAAGTTAACGAACCTCCTATTAATTGCACCAATCCTGTTCCAACAAGATTTCTTACCCCTTCAACGTCGGTCATTACTCTAGAAACCAATGCCCCAGATTTATTATTGTCAAAAAAACTAATTGGCAACTTTAATAATTTTCGTTGCACTTTTGCTCTCAATTCTGAAATCAATTTTTGTGCCTCAACGCTCAATATTCTTGTTAGTGTAAATGAAGTAATTGCTTGAATAGTAATCGCTGAAAATAGGTAAATCAGTAAAGTATATAACTTATCTAAATTTTTCTCTGGAAAAACATCGTCCACTAATTCTTTAGTAATAAAGGGCATTACGAGTCCTGACAGACTCTTAACTACAATTAGAAGGAGACCTAAAAAAATAATATTCTTCCGAGGCCAAGCATATTCTTTTAATGCCCAGCTAATAGAAACTTTGTTTTTATCCATTCTTTCAACTAGTCGAATATCAAGCCAAAGTGAATACTATGTCAATAAGTCAGTCTTGCATAAAAAATTGAACTTTTACGATTACTTTGGTTCCTTTCGAAAAACCTTCAAAAGAATAAAACTTGCACTAAAAACCGCCACAAATGCGAAAACAGAAAGCAATACAGCACCGATGAAGTATTGCGTCACGTTGGTTTTTATATCATCGAGAGAATAATTAAAAATTGCAGAACCATCGACTTCTCCAGCAACGAAAAACTGTCCAACGAGTAAACTTCCGTACACAATCAATGGAATCATTGGAGGAATGGAAATATTTGCAGCAGTGATGAATAAGACTTTGTTTAACTTCATCATGACCGCAAGAGGAATGCCGATTAATAATTGGAAACCCCATAGCGGGAAGATGCCCATAAAAACACCAAAACTAATCGACGATGCTTTACGAAGGTTCGTTTCTTCAGGTTTTATCGCTTCGTGCTTAATTAGTCGCAAGGTATCCATTGAGAATAATTTCTTGGGATAGTAATAAAACAATGCACCAAGCACAAGCACAGAATTCAAAACACTGATTCTAAAAAAATCTCTGGCTGGTCGAAAATGCGAAACACGCTCATCCATATCGTACAAAACACGGACTTTCACAGGAACAAATTTCACGTTTCTCCATGCCAACCTAACAATCACTTCTATTTCAAACTCAAATTTCTTGGTGAAGAATTTCATCTTCTTCATTGGAGAAAGTGGGTACAAACGAAAACCTGTTTGAGTGTCAGGCAATGAAATCCACGTTTCCAATTTGAACCAGAAGTTAGAGAACTTGTTACCAAATGAACTTTTCCCTGGAACACTTTCTTGCTCCATGTTTCGGGACCCCATAATCAATGCACCAGGATTTTCTTCTGCCTCTGCAACAAGCAATGGAATATCTTCTGGGAAATGCTGCCCATCAGAATCAATGGTGATTGCATTTTCAAACCCCAACTCAATCGCCTTGCGAAAACCTTTTCGAAGTGCCATTCCCTTTCCAATGTTGACTTCGTTTTTTACAAGCGTTATTCGTTCTCCAAAGGATGCCAAAATTTCAGGTGTAGAATCTTTGCAACCATCATCAACGACAATGACAACAGCACTTCCGACGACCCCTATGATTCTTTCAAGCACATCTTTGATGGTCTTTTCATTGTTGTACGTCGGTACGATTATACAGCCTTTTATTTTGGAAAGCATGCTTGTTTTTTAGAGACTGTAAAAATAGGAGAATTTATGGGATTTGGCATTTCGACAAGCTCAATGACCAAAATTTGGAATTTTTTGGGGGGGGATTGGAAGATTTGGAGATTGATATCGATAGTCTAATTATTTGAAAATTTGAAGATTGGCAAAATCATTGTATGTTTGTAAAGAAACTAAAACACAACATGAAATTCATAAGCATACTTTTCTTACTCATTGCCTTTAATAGTACAGCTCATATTGATAGAACGAACTATTTTTCTGTGTTTGAATCCAATTCATTGGTTAAGATTGAAGCGCAAATTAATTCACTAAGAACAGAAGAGCCCTCAACGGATAAAGATGCTTTTTTGGGAGCAATGATTATGAAAAAAGCACAATTCATGAAGACACCGAAAGAAAAAATCGCTATTTTTAAAGAAGGGAAAACCTTATTGGAAAATGCGATTGCACAGCAAGCAAAGAATGCAACTTATCGCTTTTTAAGGTTAGCAGTTCAAGAAAATTGCCCGAAAATTTTAAAATACAACACTAAAATTGAATCCGATGCAGGTTTTGTGAAATTGCACTTTGCTTCATTGAGTAATGTGGCTAGCAGGGCTGTGAAAAGATATGCGAAGGAATCAAAGCATCTTAGTTTATAGCTTTTCAACTTATTTTTCGCTATATTTGTCTTATGTCATTTATCGATATCCATAGAATACAAATCATTGCTCTTTGTGAAAAATACAAGGTTCAATCACTCAGTTTATTCGGTTCGGCCGCAACGGGAGAAATGACCAAAGAAAGTGATGTTGATTTACTTGTAAAATTCAATAAAATCAATCCTGCTAATTATTTTTTAAACTATACGGCTTTCAAGAGCAGCCTACAAAAACTTTTTAATAGGAAGGTAGATTTATTGGAAGAGCAAACTCTTTCTAACCCCTACCTTGTTAATTCTATCAATAAAAGTAAAGAATTGATTTATGGATGAACGAATTCTCAAGTGGTTATTTGACATTAATACCGCAATCGAAGAAGTTGATTCTTTCTTTGACAATAAGCAAAAAATTTTTAGCGAGCACAAAAAAAATAACATGCTAAAGAGGGCAATTGAAAGGGAACTCGAAATAATTGGTGAAGCGGTCAATAGAATTATTAAACAAGATGAATCATTTTTGCTTAAAATTGACGACGCAAAAAATATTATTGGTTTAAGAAATCAGATTATTCATTCGTACGACAACATTTCTGATGAGAATATTTGGGCAATTCTAATCAATCACCTTCCAAGACTGAAGACACAAATTCAAGCACTATTAACGGAAAAGTAATGAAAATTCTCTCCATCAACTATTCTCAATCCGGGCAACTCGATGATATTCTGTCCAACTTCCTCTCCTCTATCAAGAATTGTGAAATTGACAGAATAAAAATAGAAGCTCAACAATCTTTCGCATTTCCGTGGAAGGTTGATGGTTTTTACAATATAATGCCCGAAACGGTTCTGGAAGAAGCAATTTCTTTGAAAGAAATTCACTTTAAAGAAGAAAAATATGACTTAATTATTCTTGGTTATCAACCTTGGTTTCTTTCTCCATCAATGCCGACTTCCTCTTTGTTGCAATTAGAAAGTTTTAAGAAAAGAGTAAATGGGACTAAAGTAATGACTGTTATTGGCGCAAGAAATATGTGGTTAAATTCTCAAACTAGCGTTGTAAAACACATACATGATGCCGGCGGAGAAATGATTGCAAACCTTGCTTTGACAGATAGAGCACCGAATCAGCTGAGTGCTGTGAGTATCGTTCACTGGATGATGACTGGAAAAAAGACCAAAAAATGGGGCGTTTTCCCATTGCCTGGTATTTCTGATGAAGATATCAAAGGTGCATCTTTTTTCGGAGCGATTCTCAACGAATCAATACAGAAAAATGATTTTAAAGACTTGCAAAAACAAATAATCGAAAAAAAAGGCACTAAAATCAACGTTAACATTCTGTTCATTGAGAATAAAGCGAAGAAAATATTCAATATTTGGGCTAAACTCATCAAAAAGAAAGAAGCACAAGGGAAAAAACGCTCTTTTTGGATTTCATTCTTTCGTTACTACCTGAATTTTGCATTATTTTTTGTAGCGCCAATTTTGCTTTTCCTCTATACCCTACTGCTTAGACCCTTTTTGGGAAAGAAAATTAAGCGACAAATCAAGCATTTTCTATACATTGGAATAGAAACAGATTAAACCCGATGTAAAACTCTTAAAATACTTACCCTTTCTTTGGTTAATCAGCATAGAAATAAGTACTTTTACGCCACTAATTTTTAATCGAAAATGTCAGAAGTTTACATTACAAGAACATCCAATTTTTTACCCAATGACGCTATTTCAAATGATGAAATGGAGAGCTATTTAGGTCAAATTGGTGAACGTGCATCAAAATCACGTAGAATTGTTCTTCGCAACAACGGCATTGAGAATCGCTATTATGCACTCGATAAAAATGGCAAGGCAACACACAGTAATGCTGAGCTGACTTCGTTGGCCGTTAGAAATCTAATGAATTCTGCGGAAGAATTGAAAGAAATTGACCTACTGACTTGTGGCACTTCTGTTCCAGATCAAATGATGCCTTCGCATGCAGTAATGGTTCACGGATTGTTGCCAGAAACAAATAACATCGAAGTGACCTCTTCAGCTGGGATTTGCTGTTCTGGGATGCACGCTTTAAAATATGCTTATCTCTCCTTGAAAACAGGTGAAAAAAAGAAGGCTGTTTGCACTGGTTCTGAGCGGTTATCAAGGATTCTGCATGCAGACCACTTCGAAATAGAAGTCTCAAAAATCAGAGAGTTAGAAGAGAATGCAAATCTTTCTTTCGATAAAGATTTTTTACGTTGGATGTTATCTGACGGTGCTGGTGCTTTCATGCTGCAACCCGAAAAGAACCCAAACGGACTCTCAATGCGAATTGATTGGATAGAAGCGGTTTCTTTCGCAAATGAATTGGAAACATGTATGTACATGGGGTGCGATAAGAACGAAGACGGGACTATTAAAAGTTTCATGAACTTCAATTCTGAAGAAATAAGCGACAAATCTATTTTTAGCATCAAGCAAGATGTAAAATTATTAGGTTCCAACATCGTTGGTATGGGGTTCCGAAAGTTTTCTCAAATAATGACACAAAAAAACATTGTATCCGAAGATATCACTCATTTTCTGCCGCACATGTCGAGTTATTACTTTGAATCTCGTATTGCTGAAACACTGGACCAAGAAGGGTATCATATTCCCAAAGAAAAATGGTTCACCAATCTAAAAGATAAAGGAAATGTCGGTGCCGGTTCAATCTATTTGATGGTGGATGAATTATTCAACAGTGGCAAATTAAAGCTTGGAGACAAAATTATTCTTGCCGTACCAGAAAGTGGACGATTTTCATACGTATTTAGCATGCTAACCGTTTGCTAAGATGAAAAAAGACGAACTTCCGCAAGATAAAGGAGATCTTGAAAACTTTACGCGAGAGGTTTGTTACGTTAAAAATAAAGACGGTAAATACGAGAAAGGTTTAAGCACTGGTTGGGAAGCAAAACAGGCTGCACTCGACAATGCTTGGGAAGAAATCGAAAGAGTTGTTGCGCAAACAAAAGAATCAGTGCTCAACGGGAAAGTCAGTCCTATCAAGTACTACATGGAATTGCAAGTAATGGACATGCCTGTTCTTGCTGGTTATACCGGTTTCTGGTCTTGGCAAATTAAACGACATTTAAAACCCAAAGTATTTGCCAAATTAAGTCCTTCAAAACTGGAAAAATATGCCAAAGCTTTCGATATTACGGTCAATCAATTAACGGAATTCAAATGACAGCAGAAGAATTCAATCATATACAAACAGCTCACTGTGAGAATGGCGTAACAGTCAACCTTCTAAAGATGAAAGGCTTGGATTTCTTTACCGAACCTCTCGCTTTTGGTATTGGAGCGGGTCTTTTTTACATTCATGTTCCGTTTTTAAAAATAAACAAAGGTCCAGCCATTTCTTTTCGATCAATGCCCGGGCAAATTTTTAAGCGAACCTGCAAGTCATTGGACATTGATGTGGTGCATAAGCGCTTTAAATCAACGGAGAATGCACAATCATTTTTGGACGATAAAATTAATGCAGGTCAACCCGTTGGCTGCCAAGTAGGTGTTTTTCACTTGATGTATTTTCCAAAATCTTACCGTTTTCATTTCAATGCGCACAACCTTATTATTTACGGCAAAGAAGATGGTAAATACCTCATCAGTGATCCGATAATGGAGGTTACAACAACTTTAACGGAAGCTGAATTAGAGAAAGTACGCTTTGCAAAAGGTCCATTTGCACCGAAAGGGCATATTTATTATCCTGAGAAAGTTGGAGAAATTTCCGATGAATTATTGCGAAAAGCAATTGTCAAAGGAATTAAAAGTAATGTTCGAATGATGATTCAAATTCCGTCTGTTCGTGCTGGAGCAAGAGGAATTAAATTTACCGCTGGACAAATTACCAAATGGCGTTCAAAACACGGAGAAAAAAAAGCAGGTTTATTCTTAGGGCAAATTGTACGCATGCAAGAAGAAATTGGTACTGGAGGTGGCGGATTTCGCTTTCTGTACGCTGCATTTTTAGAACAAGCAGCAGATAAACTGCAAGATGATCGACTGATAAAAATATCAGAGCAACTCACCAAATCGGGTGACCTATGGAGAGACAGCGCTTTGCAGATGGCAGGAATTTACAAAGGAAGAATAACTTCGCAAAAAGATTTTGAAGATTCTGCCAACATTCTAAAAGAAATTTCTGCTCTGGAAAAAGAAGCTTTTCAAGATTTGAAAGCACTAAAACTGAAGTATTAATGAAGTCGGTTATTGAAATAAATAACATTTCAAAGACCTATAAAGGGGCCACAGAAAAAAGTCTGAATAATATCTCTTTTTCTATTCATAAAGGAGACAAAATAGGAATTTTCGGACCTAATGGCGCTGGAAAAACGACCTTAATCTCCATTATCTGTGGAATTATCAATTCTTCAGAAGGTGAAATTCTCTATCATAAAAATGGAGAATCGATCAACTTAAAATCAATGCTTTATTCTATTGGTTATGTACCTCAAGATTTCTCTTTCTACGAGGAATTGACACCTTATCAAAATTTGATGTACTTCGGTTCATTGTACGCTATTCCTAAGGATGAATTACAAACTAAAATTGAAAAACTTCTATCCGTTCTTGGTTTAAAACATGTAATTCACAAGAAAATCACCAAATTCTCTGGTGGAATGAAGCGCCGAGTGAACCTAGCAATCGGTATAATCAACGATCCTGACTTGCTCTTTTTAGATGAACCAACTGTTGGCGTTGATGTGCAAAGTAAGAATGCGATTATTGCCTACTTGGAAGAACTCAATAAAAATGGCACAACGATTGTCTATACATCCCACCATTTGAATGAAGCGCAAGAATTTTGCAACAGAATAGCATTGATAGATCAAGGAAATTTAATTGATTGTGATTCTTTGGAGAATCTGCTTTCAAAAAATCATGAAACAAGTTTAGAACGTCTATTCTTAAAGTTAACTGGCATAGAATACCGAGATTGATGGGTAAACTTACAGCCAGCATAAAGAAAGAGTTTTTACTCCTTGTAAGCGACAAAGTTGGTTTGCTTTTGATGTATTTGATGCCTATTTTTTTGGTCTTCGTCATTACCATCGTTCAAGACAGCACTTTTAAGCTAGTCAACGAGAATAATATCGAAATTTTGGTTGTCAATAAGGACAATGGAGAGCTCGGTGACAGTTTGATTTCTATTCTCCAAAAGACAGGTTCCTTTAGAATTACGGAGAACAAAAATTTAGGCAAAGAAAAAATTAAAGCTACTTTAGTAGCTGACAATCAATTACTTGCCTTTGAAATTCCAAGAGGATTCACTTCCGAACTGAAGGAAAAAGCAAGAGGCATCAGTCGGGGAATGCTCGAAGAATTAGGAGTAATAGACGCTGATACTGCAAGTAAAACGGAACGACATTCTTCTCCGCTAAACATGTATTACGACCCAATTTTGCAAGAGAATTTTAGACATTCTATCGCTAATTCTATCTATTCTCTACTTGGTTCTCTCGAAAATCGTTTAATGATTGAAAGCCTTTACGAAGAAATGGGCTACGATGAAGTCCCTTCCAATCTAGAACATGAATTATCAAGTAACCGCATAGAAATTAAGCAAATAGCAGCAAGTAATTCGAGTAATGAAACCATTCCGAATTCTACACAACATAATGTACCTGCATGGTCTATTTTCGCCATGTTTTTTATGGTTATTTCTCTCGGCGGTAATATTGTTAAAGAAAGATTGAGTGGCAGTTTTGTGCGACTGCAAACCATTCCTTCCTCATTTTCTTTGGTATTACTCAGTAAAGTTTTTATTTATCTCATCGTTGCTTTGAGTCAATTGGCAATCATCTTCATTCTCGGAAAATTTCTATTTCCTTTACTTGCTCTCCCCTCTTTGTCAATGCCATCAAACCTTCTAGGACTCCTTGTGATTTCTATTCTATCCGCTTTTTCTGCCATTAGTTTTGCTATGTTGGTCGGAACGTATTCAAAAACAGTTGAACAAGCCAGTGGATTTGGAGCTATAACTATCATTATTTTCGCAGCAATTGGTGGAATTTGGGTTCCGTCTTTTGTAATGCCAGCATATTTGCAAACAATTGGAAAAATTTCACCGCTACATTGGTGTTTGGAAGGTTATTACACCCTCTTTTTAAGAGATGGAGAATGGAATTTACTCCTTCCGAGCGTCATTTTCCTAATATTATTTATCTTCGCATGTCAGATGTTGATTTATCTGAAGCTAAAAATTCAAAATTTCATCTAATAATGAGCCAAACCAGAGAAGAATTAAGTCTAGAATTAAAAAAACACATCATAGAGTATTTGAATCTTTTAGAGTTAAAACCTGAAGACATCAAAGACGATGAAGAATTGTTCGGCCCTGAGTTAGGACTCGACTCTATCGATTCTGTAGAACTCATTGTTTTACTCGAAAGAGAATATCAAATTAAGATTAACAACCCGACTGAGGGACGAAAAATTTTAATTGATATTAACACGATTGTTGATTTTATAAGTGAGAATAGAATGAGTAAAGAGCAAGAGTCTTGAGGCTCACAACTTTTGCTGTTTATTCAAAACTCTTGCTGTTATGAAAGTATTCGTCACGGGAATGGGGTTAATTTCGGCTATTGGAAACAATGTTGCTGAAAATCTTCGTTCTCTTAAGAATACAAAAACGGGTATCGCCAAAGCAGAATTCTTGCAATCCAACTACACCTCTTCAATTCTCTTTGGAGAAGTTAAAAAGAGCAATGCTGAATTAATAAAATTAACTGATTCGACTTCTGAATCAGGATTAACACGAACAACGTTGCTTTCCTATGTTGCTGTATTAGAGTCAGTTGCAGATGCGAAATTAAATAGCAACGAAATTCAATCCTTTGAAACGGGCTTTATCTCTTCGAGTACCGTGGAAGGAATGACGCATGCCGATGAACTCTATTCAGACACGAATCTTACTGGGGAGCCCTCAGAATTCGTGCATTCATTTGGAAGTGGAGAACACGTCCATAGAGTTGCAAAAAAGCTGGGTATTAAGGGAATTACATCTTCTATAAACACAGCTTGCTCATCTTCCGCAAACGCAATAATGTTTGGTGCCCGATTGATAAAATCAGGTCGCTTAAACCGTGTGATTGTTGGAGGAAGTGATGCGCTGGCAAAATTTACCGTTAACGGGTTCAATTCTCTTATGATTCTCACCGACGAACCATGTCGCCCCTTTGATATTGACAGAAAAGGATTGAATTTAGGAGAAGGTGCCGGTTATCTTGTTTTAGAAGCCGAATCCGTATGCAAAGGAAAGAAAAAATATGCTGAAATTACTGGTTACGGCAATGCCAACGACGCACATCATCCTTCTGCCACATCTCCAGAAGCAAATGGACCCAAATTAGCAATGCAACGAGCTCTAAAAATTGCCAAAATCAATCCATCTGAAATTGATTACATCAATGCACATGGTACAGGCACAGTCAACAATGACGAAACAGAATTGTTTGCTTTCAGTTCAGTTTTTGAGAAAACACCCCCTTTTAACTCTACAAAATCTTACACAGGTCATACATTAGCTGCTTCTGGAGCCATCGAATCCATACTCAGTATCTTATCTATGAATGAATCAGAACTTTATCCAAGTTTGAATTGTGAAACCCCCATAGGAGTTGCCCCTATTTCTAAAATTGAGAAGGCAACTATTAAAACGATAATGTCCAACTCCTTCGGTTTCGGTGGGAATTGCACAAGTTTGGTGCTAAAGGCAGTTGAGAAAGTTTAAATTCCTATCTTAGTCCTAATGAAACAATATTTAGGAATTCTTATATCAGTTCTTTATGCCATAGTCGTTCGGTTTTTAGCTGAAAATGCTATTCTAGACATCAATTCTTACTCCTACCTCATTGTAACACCAATGTTAGTCGGTTTCATACCCTTCTATTTGAAGCAAGAATCCTTTCTGCAAAGCCGAGTGAAGACAATTCTATTTCCTTTAATATCTGTCTTGTTATTCCTAATAATTGCCGTCATCAGTCGCTGGGAAGATTTAATTTGCTTCGCAATAATTGGAATTCCTTATATTTTTCTCTCAATCTTTATGAGTATACTTCTAAGACATTTTTTAAAAAAGGATGATAAAGGAATAAACAAAAATGTATTGCCCATCTTCTTATTACCAATAATTTTAGGAAGTATTGAGCAACAATTCCCGAAGAATCAACAAGAATTATTCATAAGCAATGAAATTGAAATTTTAGCAAGCAAACAAGAGGTTTGGTCCAACTTACTAGAAGTTCCAGATTTATCAAAAGAGAAATACAATGGACTTATCCACTATTTCGATGTTCCACGACCTATAAAGTCAACTTACGATGCAAAATCTAATATTCGCTTAGGTTATTTTGAGAATGGAATTGTTCTAAATGAATCTGTAGTTCAAAATATCGAGTATAAAAAGTTGGTTTTCTCTATAAATATTAGCGAGTCAGAATTGAATAATAGTCCAACACTAAGACACGTACTTGAAAGTCAGTCTATCGAATTTAAGAGTATTTCTTACGAATTAACAAGCATTGGAGAGAATAAGACAAAACTGAGGTTGAACACACAATTCAAAATTCACTCTAATTTATCATTCTATGGGAAATTTTGGAGCAAGATGATTATTGAAGATTTTGAGAAGAACTTACTCAACTCGTTAAAAAGTGTAATTGAGGGTTAGACAAAGGTTTTTTCATTCAATTCTCATCCATTCCTAATGCCTTTTCAACCTCTTATCAAGAAAATTTTCTTAAAGTCTTAAATTCCTTTACTTTCACATGATAAAATCAATTCTATGAGATTCATTTTGGTATTTTCTCTTCTATTTTTTTCTTTTTGTAGCCATGCTCAAAAATATACGGTTAGTGGCACCATGAAAGACGCAACAAATGGCGAGGATATGTTTGGTGCAGTAATCAAAGTGAAAGAATTAGACAATGTAGGAACTACAACAAATGCGTATGGCTTTTATTCTTTGACCTTAGATTCTGGAGAATACACTTTCATCTACCGCTCAACAGGATTTCAAACGCAAGAGATAAAAATCAACCTCGTTAATGACATCAGAAAAGACATTGAATTAATGCTTCCAAAAGATGTGTTGCAAATTGAAGAAATGAAGGTCAGTGCAGAGAAAGAGAATGATAATATTACTTCTTCTGGAATGAATGTGACTAAATTTGACCCGAAAAGCATCGAAACAATACCTGTTCTTTTTGGAGAAAAAGACATCATGAAAACTTTGCAACTCACGCCAGGTGTTAAGACTGCTGGTGAGGGAAACTCAGGTTTTTTTGTCCGTGGCGGCGGCGCAGATCAGAACCTTATACTTTTAGACGAGGCGCCCGTTTACAATGCCTCGCATCTTCTTGGTTTTTTTTCTGTCTTTAACTCTGATGCTATCAAAGATGTTTCTTTGTACAAATCTGGAATACCAGCAGAATATGGAGGAAGAGCATCCTCTGTTGTTGATGTAAAAATGCGAGATGGTAACAATAAAAAGTTTGGCGCATCTGGAGGTTTAGGTTTAATATCCTCTCGACTTACATTAGAAGCACCTATCGTAAAAGACAAAGGTTCTTTCATTATTTCTGGAAGAAGAAGTTATGCCGATTTATTTTTAAAATTGTCGAGAAAAGACGACCTAAAAGATGTGCAACTGTTTTTTTATGACCTCAATGCTAAAGCTAATTACAGAATATCGAAAAAAGACAGGATATTTTTGTCAGGATATTTTGGTCGTGACAAGTTTCAACTGGGAGAGGATTTTGGTTTCTCCTGGGGAAACGCAACAGGAACTTTAAGGTGGAATCATCTTATCAATGACAAATTCTTCTCTAACACAACTGTAATTCGAAGTACTTTCGATTATGAATTTAGCATAGGTAACGGAGACGATGCTTTTGGTATTCGGTCTTCAATTAAAGACTGGAATGTTAAGCAAGATTTCACTTATTACCTAAACAATAACAACACTTTGAAGTTCGGCGTCAATGCAATTCACCACACCTTTAAACCAGGTGCATTAACTGGAAATAATGAATCCTTCAATGAGATTGTTTTGCAATCAAGATATGCATTAGAATTAGGAGCATACATCCAAAACGAAATGAAGATTGGCACTCGATTTAATGTCATGTATGGTCTTCGGTATTCTGGCTTTAACTATATGGGAGATGGAACAGATTACCAGTTTGATACTGATGGAAATGAAATTGGGTCTAAAAACTATAACGCATGGGAGTCTATTAAATATTACCAAGGATTAGAACCTCGTTTTTCTGCTAGTTACATTATTTCAGAAAAAAATTCCATAAAAGCAAGTTACAATCGTAACTACCAATACTTGCACCAACTATCTAACTCCACTTCCTCTAACCCTACGGACAACTGGGTTCCAAGCTCGAGCAATGTCAAGCCTCAAATTGCTGATCAAGTAGCACTGGGTTATTACCAGAACCTAAAAAAGAATGTTTACCAAATTTCTGGAGAAGTTTATTACAAAGCACTTGCCAATCAAATTGACTACAGAAATGGAGCTGAATTAATTCTTAACGACCAAGTAGAGGGAGAACTTGTTTATGGAACGGGGCGTGCTTACGGGTTTGAATTCCTTTTAGAAAAAAAGAAAGGAAAATTTACAGGCTGGTTAAGCTACACACTTTCTCGCTCGTTGAGAACATTTGCTGACATTAATGACGGAAAAGAATTCTCTGCAAGACAAGACAGAATACACGATATTTCTATTGTAATGATGTACCGAATCAATAAAGCCTTGGTCTTATCTGGAACCTGGGTTTACTATACAGGAGATGCTATTACTTTCCCATCAGGAAAATATGAAGTGAATGGAACATTTATTCCTTACTACACAGAAAGAAACGGTTACAGAATGCCTGACTATCATCGGATGGATTTAGGATTAACTTGGTACATGAAAGACCGAAAGAAATTTGAACATAACCTCAATATTTCAATTTACAACTTGTATGCACGTGAAAATGCTTACACGATAACATTTGAAGAAGATCCTGATGACCCAACAAAAACGCAGGCTGTTCAAACAACATTGTTCAAATTGATTCCTTCTATTACCTATAACTTTAAATTAAAATAAGATGAAAACATTGTTCTATATTTTAACCGTCATTGCCCTTAGCGTTTCTTGTCAAAAAGTCATTGACGTTGACTTAAATGAGACCAATCCAAAAATTGTTATAGAAGCCAACTACACAGCTGAAGATAGTACTGTGAGGTTAAGGTTATCGTTAACAACCAGTTACTTTGAACCAATTTCTACCTCGTCACTAAATGGTGCAACTGTAACAATCACTGATGCGAACGGTGTTGTAACTCCACTCACAGGCATAGGCAGTGGAGATTATATTTTAGCAAATTACATTCCTGCATTTAATACAAGTTACCGAATGACTGTTTTACATGACGGAGAAATATACAATACAACGAGTAAACTATCAAACATCGTTACATTAAAACCAATCACTTATGAATATTCACCTGGTTTTTTTGGCTTGGGAGAAGGCTACTTCTGTTACCAAAATTACGATGACCCAATCGGAGTGAGTAATTTTTACATCGCTGTGATTTCTAAAAACGGGTACGAAAGAAGCAAAGTCACTGACTTCATTCTTGGAGACGATCGTTTAACAGACGGTAATTCTGTGTCTCGACCTTTATTTATTGACTCTTTGTTCGTTATTGGTGACACCATAGATATAGAATTGCGTTCCATTGATGAGAAAATATTCAAATACTACTCTGAGATTCAAACAATAGCTGGTGCAGGACAAGCAACTGCCGCGCCATCAAACCCAATTGCTATTTGGGACAATGGTGCACTCGGTTACTTTTCTGCTTACGGAAATTCTCGAGAGACGGTTGTAATTCTGTGATGTAAGGAGTCAATGATTCAATGGATACTCATGGAAAGCTAATTTACTCCTTTGGAATCACATTCACCTTCATTCTCAACTTATGTGTGCCTTTTTTGGTATTCGCCTTCACATAGATAATTCTATCTTGGAAATAGTACTTCCCTTTTGTATCAAAGGTTAATTTTAACTTGTACGTCTCTCCTGGAAGTATTGGCTTCTTAGGAAGAATGAGTTTTGTGCAGGTACAAGCGACTTTGTAATCAGAAAGGATCAATGGCACATCACCTGTGTTTTCTATGAGAAAAAAGTGTTCTAAAACAACTCCTTCCAAGGTCTTTGCAAACTTGTGTGTTGCTTTATTAACAGAAAATTCCGCCGTTTGGCCAAAGCCAAGGGCGGAATTTAGTGCTATAAATATGATCGCAAAGTATAGCTTCTTCAATATTGAGCTTTTGATTGTTAGAGTATTCGAGCTTTCGAAAAGATTAACTTTAACCTTCACTCCAGACTCTTGCTCTCGACTCACTACTCTCTTACTTATTTGCTGGTGCTCCAGCAGTGTTCACTGGTGCTCCAGAAGTTGGTTTTGGTAAAACATTACCTTTAATTCTAATCACTTTCGTTGGAGAATTAACTGCATTCGAAGTAATCGTTACTGACTTATTAATTGCTCCTTGTCTTTTTGTGTCATACTTAACAGTGATAACAGCAGTTGCTCCTGGTGCAATTGGTTCTCTTGGCCAAGATGGGACTGTACATCCACAAGATCCTTTAGCGTTAGAGATAATCAATGGCGCAGTACCTGTATTTGTAAATTCAAAAGTCGATTGACCGTTAGCACCGTTTTCAATAGTACCGTAATCGTGAACTTCTTTTGCAAATTCAATTGTTGCTCCATCTTTTTGAACAGCTGCAACTTCTTGCGCCATAACATTGTTTGTAGTCGCTGCTACAAAAACCATCATTAGTGAGAATAATACCTTTTTCATATTGTAATTGTTTATTTGTTTTGTTAATCTAAAGCAAATATAATGCAAGTATCCGCATGATTCTAATTTTTAACACAACGTTAACAACCTGACCAATCCTGAAAACAAAGGGAATTAATTCTCGATAGCAAATGATAGAATCTGTGGGTCTTCGTGATTTGTAGCATCAATCTCCATCCATCCATACTTCCCATTCTTTCTTATGGCAATGTATCTAACCGCATGAATAGAATACCATTCACCAAAAGTACTCGAAGGAAATGCTGGGTTTTCTTGCCACAGTTTCACCATCGAATTCTTATACCAAGTACCAGAAATAGAAATCACATCGTTCATCTGGTACATTGCTGCAAATTTAAAGTACGCTGTTGTTCCAAGACCTACATAAACAGGAATAGAGTCAATAGCGATTTCTAAGTCGTTCATAGTCGTAATTCTACAGTTCGGAAAAGGGTTTGGCTGCCCTATCAACAAATGAAGACTATCAGGATTTAGTAGGTCTAATTCAATAAG
This sequence comes from Fluviicola sp., assembly GCA_002734065.2. Lineage (GTDB taxonomy): Bacteria > Bacteroidota > Bacteroidia > Flavobacteriales_D > Crocinitomicaceae > UBA4466. The sequence goes on along the minus strand of NVXU02000037.1, from coordinate 14,293 downwards.
TATATCATAACTACCATCTCCTTCGATATCAATAGAATCTATACCATATCCATAAAGGTTTTGAGCATCGTAAACAACATTTATAGATAAAGGCGCTGTCAGAAAAGTAACCGAGTAGCTTGTATCTGCTTCTCCTGCCAAAATATCAGTGTAAACAGGGTCAACTTGATCTTTCTGACAAGAAAACAATAAGAATTGAAGACTTAAAAAGAAAATGAAATATTTGTTCATGCTATACAGTTGTTACGTAATTCTGTTGTCTAAGGTAATAAAAAAATAGTGAATTACTTATTTCTCTCCATAATTAATTCTTCCATTGTCAACCCTAAGTTATCCAATTTAAACTGAATGCCTTCTATTTTTTCGGGAGAAAAATCAGGATTCTCTTTCAACAGAATTTCATTGTACTTTCTCACTTTTGAAGTGTCACGAGGTTGAATGAACAAGTCGTAATTAACGGCCATACTCTCCAGAATCAATGCTCTATTAATATAATTTGGGTAATTATTCAACAAAGTATCCCCATAATCTGCCGATTTTTGGTATTCTCTTGTTGCCGAATAAATCATGTGCAACTTATCCAAAGAAACAGGTGCAAACTCATTTTTAGGGTAGCTGTGGTAGAATCCCAAGAGTAAATCAACCAATTCTTCTCGCTCTGAAACAGGAATTTTCTGGTTGGGACGCAAATCTTTGCTCAACTCCTTAATTGCCTCTTCCTTTTGTTCAATTTTGACTTTCAAATCCTTTAATCCATTGTCGCTAGAACCGCAAGCAGTGAGAATTAGTAAGGTAAATATAACTGAGAATAATTTCATAACTTATCTTTTTGATTTTTTTCGTGCGGGAAATTTCATTCTGTAATCAACATCAATTTCACCTTTTGAGATGTTTTGTAATTTCTTATTGAGCAATCTTTTTTTCAACGGAGAAAGATGGTCTGTAAATAAGATGCCATCAACGTGGTCGTATTCGTGCTGAATAATTCTTGCCGCATAACCGTCATACGTCTCTTCTTTTAATTCCCAATTTTCGTTGTAGTAAGAAATCGCAATCGTTTCTTTTCTAAAAACTTCTTCGCGAATTTTAGGAATAGAAAGACAACCTTCGTTGAAACCCCATTCTTCTCCCGTTTCTTCCTCAATAATCGGATTGATGAAAACCTTTTTAAAGCCATCTAAACCTTCTGCTTTTGGGTCCAATTCTTCGCCTTCATCAGGTTCCGCAAAAGGACTCGCATCGACAATAAACAAACGGATAGATTTGCCAATTTGAGGCGCTGCCAAACCAACTCCCGATGCTTCATACATCGTTTCGAACATATTTGCAATCAATTTCTGAAGGCCCGGGAAATCTTTATCAATTTCTTTCCCTTCTTTCTTTAAAACGGCATCTCCGTATGCGACTATTGGTAAAATCATTCTCTTTTTAAATCAAAATTACTGCTTGCAAAGTTAGTGCTTTAATTTTAAAACAAACGCACCATTGACCAATTGAATGTGTTCAGGGTTATTTTGCAAGTACGGCATGTCTATAATTCTCACAGAATCATTCTCAACGATTCGGTGGTTTGTCCTGATAAAATAGGTCGAATCATCGACATTGAGATGCAAACCATTGAATGAATAGTTCAATTCTATACGATGATTGCCTAAATCAACTTTTGTAAGCCCCTTTTTAAGCGTTTGCATATTGATTTCTCCAGGTTTTATCTTCTCGTAATTGGCAACTAAATAGTTGGCTTCCTTGATGCTTTTGTCTTTATCCTTTCTGAAGCAAATGATTTTATCCTGCACTTTTATGGAGACAATTAACTCGTTGCTATTGTAAACGACCACTTCTTGCGTACTTAAATTCTCAAATCGTGTGTATTGCATACTTGCAAAAACCAGCAAAGAAACAAGTGCTAGTGGAAGGACCACTTTTCGCGTTCTCTTGAACAAAAAGAAGGCAAGAATGATGCAATACATAATTAAAACGAGTTCTGCGCTGACTTCAAAGCCTTTTGCCACAGAACCAGGCAAATTCTCAATAAATTGAATAAAAAACAGCATGGCAGTCAAGCAGAATGCGAGAATGACACCCACAAAATTCGCGACAATTCCCAACCAGTTAACGGCGAATAAAAGCAAGCCTATGCTCAATGTTAGACCTGCAAAAGCCATCATTCCCACATTGGTCAACATAAAATAATTTGGGAATTGATGAAAATAATAAAGTGTCAATGGAAAAGTGACCAATTGCGCAGCGATTCCAACGGCTGTACCTTCCCAAATTTTTCTCAAAATCTTGTTTTTAATGTAAAACAACTGTGCCACGGGGCGATACAAGGTGAAAATTCCAATCATTGCGAGATAGGACAATTGAAAACCTAAATCATAGATAATCATCGGATTCCATACGATTAATAAGAAGGCAGAAAAGAAAAGTACGTTGATTGCATTGCCTTTTCTCCCGAGAACAATACCAAGACTTAAAATTGTGAACATAATCGTTGCTCTTAAAACGGAGGGAGAAAAACCAGTGATTCCGGCGTAAATCCAGATGACAATAAGAGAAGTAAACAGAGCCGATTTTTTTGAAAACACACTCGGAAATTGTTTCAAAATGTACATTAATAAGAACAAAACTATTCCCACATGCAGACCAGAAACGGCGAGAACGTGCATTGCGCCGGCTTTGCTAAAACTTGTTTTCAATTCAGTTGTAAGCATCCCTTTGTTTCCAAGAATAAGCGCTTGCGCAATGGCCAATTCATTCTCCGAAAGATGTTCTTCCAAAACAGCCGTCAAATAGCTTCGTGTTTTTTGAACCTGCCTTCCAAACCAAGAAGTTTCCGTGTGATTGACTAATTTATAATCGAAAGAACTCACAAAACCGATAAAATGGATATTCTTCGCTTCCCAATATCGTTGGGCATCAAATTCTCCAGGATTATTCTTGTTTTTAATCGTCTCCACAGAAGCATTGACCAAGATTTGATCTCCTTGAGTCAAATTTTTAGCGTTAATAAACAGAAGAATTTGCTCTTCTGAATCGACGACAGAATTCGAATCAATGATTTGATTGACCGTGCACAATGCTTTTCTCCACACCTTATTTGTAGGAGCAATTTCATCTATTTCGACCAGTAAAGTAGAGGTTTTACTGAATTTACTACCGTTTTGAGAGCTTTGCTGACTCATTGACATTAAAAAGATGCCTAGAAAAGTAAAAGTAACTCCAAAAAAAAGTGGCTTTAATTTGCTGAAAGAATTCAGGCGCTCCAAAATGAAATGGATGAAAATAGAGGATGCCAGAAGTCCTATTACAAGTATTTCGTTCAATTTCATTTGCGCTTGAAATTCAAGCCCCAAAATGATTAGGACGGTAATAAAAACAAATGGAATTTTATAAAAATTCATAGCTCGATTTGCTCGATAATAAGGGTTCAAAAAATGCTATTCAAATATAATCAAAATTTGCATCCTCGGAGGTTGCGAAATTGACATGCAAACTAAGTAGTCGCAATATACTGATTATCAATTAATTACAAGGTTTTTAATTTTTCATTGAAGGAGCAACCCCAGCACTTGCTCCGATTTTAAACCGCATTATTCATACAAGAGTGCAACGAATTGTATGAATGTGTGGTGGCTAAGGGGATGGCAATGCGGAAAACCCCGACTTAGTAATACTCAAATTTGGGTGTTTGAAAAACCCTAAATTTGTTGTAGTACTTGGTCGTCAGAAAAATTCATAAATTTTTCGGGTTAATCGCTTTGAGAAGGTTGAAAATTCATCCAACAACTCGTCTAAAAATGAGTTTACGAATCTGTCTAAGAGTTCGCTTGCGAACAAGTCTAAAAGCGAAGCGGTCTAAAATGAGTGAAGCGAAGTTTACAACAGTTCGCTTTTATCAACCCAATTTACTATCTTTGCCCACTAATTTTATTACAAAAATGATCAATATAACGTTACCAGATGGTTCTGTAAAGCAAGTTGAGAAAGGTACTTCTGCAATGGATGTTGCAATGAGTATTTCCGAAGGTCTTGCTAGAAACGTCCTTGCTGCTAAAGTAAACGACGAAGTAATGGATGCAATTCTCCCAATAAATGAGGATGCAACATTGCAATTACTCACCTGGAACGACAAAGAAGGAAAATCTACCATGTGGCACTCATCGGCTCATTTGATGGCAGAAGCATTGGAGTTTTTCTACCCTGGAATAAAGTTAGCGATTGGCCCTCCGATTAAAAACGGATTCTACTACGACGTAGATTTCATGGATTATGTGATTACAGAAGCTGATCTTGAAAAGGTGGAGCAGAAAATGAAAGAATTGGCAAAGCAAAAGAGTAAATATGTCCGAAAAGACATGTCTAAAGCGGATGCTATTGCTTATTTCAAAGAAAAAGACGACGAGTACAAATTAGAATTACTCGACGGTTTAGAAGACGGAACTATCACTTTCTATACGCAAGGAAATTTTACTGATTTATGTCGCGGACCTCACATCCCCCACACAGGACCGATAAAAGCCATTAAATTGACTTCCATTGCAGGTGCTTATTGGAGAGGCGACGAAACAAGAAAACAATTAACGCGTATTTACGGAATTACTTTTCCGAAGAATGCTGAATTGAATGAATATTTAGAAAAAGTGGAACTGGCAAAGGCCCGTGACCACAGAAAATTAGGCAGAGAATTAGACCTTTTCACATTCTCACAAAGAGTTGGACAAGGATTGCCATTATGGTTGCCAAAAGGAGCTGCATTGAGAGAACGCTTGGAGAATTTCTTGAAAAAAGCACAAAAGAAAGCCGGTTACGACCAAGTAATTACGCCGCACATTGGCAGCAAAGAATTATACGTTTGTTCAGGTCATTATGCCAAATACGGCAAAGATTCTTTCCAACCGATTGGTACGCCTGATGACAGCGAAGAATTTTTACTGAAACCTATGAATTGTCCGCATCACTGCGAAATTTATAAAGCAAGACCTCATTCTTACAAGGATTTGCCTATTCGTTATGCAGAATTCGGAACGGTTTATCGTTATGAGCAATCTGGAGAATTGCATGGTTTAACACGCGTTAGAGGATTTACGCAAGACGACGCGCATATTTTCTGCACGCAAGACCAAGTGAAGGATGAATTCAAAAAAGTGATTGATTTAGTGCTGTATATTTTCAAAACATTGAGTTTTGTGAATTTTAAGGCGCAAATTTCTCTTCGCGATAAAGAAGACAGAGATAAATACATTGGTTCTGACGAAAATTGGGACAAAGCAGAGAATGCAATCATCGAAGCAGCAGCGGAGAAAGGGTTGGATACTTTTGTTGAATACGGCGAAGCAGCATTCTACGGACCGAAGTTAGATTTCATGGTAGAAGATGCTTTGGGTCGAGAATGGCAATTGGGAACAATTCAAGTCGATTACAACTTACCAGAACGTTTTGAATTAGAGTACACAGGTTCTGACAATCAGAAGCACAGACCAGTGATGATACACCGTGCGCCTTTTGGATCTATGGAAAGATTCATTGCTGTGTTGCTCGAACATTGCGCTGGAGATTTTCCACTTTGGTTGACAACTGACCAAGTTGCCATCTTGCCAATTAGTGAGAAATACAATGATTACGCAGAAAACCTTTTGGAATTGCTAAATAATTACGATATTCGCGGATTCGTTGACAATCGTAATGAAAAGGTTGGCAAGAAGATACGTGAATCGGAGATGAATAAAATCCCTTTCATGCTGATTATCGGGGAGAAAGAAGCCACAAACAAGGAGGTTTCTGTCCGACAGAGAGGCGAGAAAGGAGACATTGGTGCGATGAGTGTTGAAGCATTTGCCAAACTGATTAACGATTCGATTGAGACGGAATTAGCTTTAAATGATTAAAAAACTGAATGAGAAGACCAAGTAACAGAAGAAGGTTTGTAAAAAGAGAAGATCAAGCCCTACACAAGATTAACGACAAGATTTATGCACGAAGTATTCGTTTAGTTCGCGAAGGACAGGAGCCAGTTGTAATGACAACTTCTGAAGCAATTAAACTAGCAGACACATTAGATCTTGATTTGGTTGAAATTTCACCTAAAGCTGATCCGCCGGTATGTAAGATTTTGGATTACAAGAAATTCTTGTACAACCAGAAGAAAAAGGCCAAAGAAATGAAAGCAAAGCAGTCGAAAGTTGTTTTGAAGGAAATTAGATTTGGACCGAATACTGACGATCACGATTTCGATTTCAAATTAGCTCACGCTAAGAAGTTTTTGGAAGAAGGAAATAAAGTAAAGGCATTTGTATTCTTTAGAGGACGTACAATTGTTTTTAAAGACAGGGGAGAAATTCTTTTGTTAAGGTTAGCACAAGAACTCGAAGAATACGGAGTAATTGAGCAAATGCCGAAATTAGAAGGAAAGAGAATGATTATGATGATTAATTCTAAGAAAAAGAAATAATTTTTAATTACTGTACGGTCTAGTCGCGACTAGACCGTACAGTAATTAAAAACAAGAAGCTATATAAAGAGGTAAATTAAAAACGAAGAGAGATGCCAAAAATGAAAACTAAATCTAGTGCTAAGAAGAGATTCAAAGTAACTGGAAGCGGTAAAATCAAAAGAAAACACGCTTTTAAGAGTCACATTCTAACGAAGAAGACTAAAAAGCAGAAACGTAACTTGACTAAAGCTGGACTGGTTCATAAATCAGACGTAGCAAATATCAAGCAACAATTATGTATGAAGTAATCCGATAGGTTTCGGATTCATACAGGTTTATTTAAAAATGTTAACCCAGTAACGAGTAACTAAGTCAACTGAAACAATGTTGCACTCTTTATTAAAAACTTAAAAATTATGCCAAGATCGGTCAATCATGTTGCTTCAAAAGCGCGTCGTAAGAACGTAATGAAGCACGCCAAAGGTTACTTTGGAAGAAGAAAAAATGTCTGGACTGTTGCAAAGAATGCAGTAGAGAAAGGTATGTTATACGCATACACAGAACGAAAACAAAAGAAAAGAAACTTCCGCTCATTGTGGATTATGCGTATTAACGCAGGTGCACGTTTACACGGAATGAATTATTCTCAATTCATGGGATTGGTGAACAAAAGCGATATGGAGCTTAACCGTAAGGTTCTTGCAGATTTAGCAATGAATCACCCGGAAGCGTTCAAATCAGTTTGTGACGCAGTCAAAAAATAAATTACATCCTCTTTATAGCAAAGGTCTCGTTGAGTTTTCAACGGGACTTTTTTTTGTTAGAAGGTTATCTGAATTGAAATAACGTTCTGGGCTATGCGTAGTACGGCTTATTAACCTAGGTTGTTTTTTCGAAGATAGGAATAGTATTGTTAACACATAAGTGATCTCTCGAAGCACAAACCCCGCATTATCGCATAGGTTGTGTTAGTAACCGTCCATTTTACTTTGGTATTATTTAACACCAGCATAACCAAAGATGAATCCTTTAACTTGTTCATGTGGCATTTGTGGGATCACTAATTCACCTCTATCCGTTAATTTATAATCAGCCATTGTTTTAGATAATCTATTTTCCTTTAAGAAGTAAATAATCAAATAACCTTTGATTATTATAGAATAATATGTTGTGTTATCGACCTTGTGTTTTACAGGTAATCCAATGAACGATGTGAATTCATCAACTTGTTCAAACTCAATAATGTTTATTTGAAAAATACTTGATTCTGAAAGGATTCCATTTATTAATTCTAATCGAAGAGGTTCGCCATATGGACCAAGTTCAATGTTTTTGTATCGATCTAAGCTAGTTATACTGGCTCTCCATAATAATGAGGTAAGAAACAACTTAGATTTCTTATAATTCAAGTTACGCACTTGGATTGACTTGGTGCCTGCAAAATTTTGATTTTCAAATGCTACTTTTTTATTAGCGCTAAGATTATTCTTAATGACATTCGAGGCGTACGTTTCATATTGCCCAATAATTTGATTATCACAGTCATTGCATAAAATTCCTCCTTCGTAATCACCAGTTGATGGTTTGGATATTCTGGGAGATTTGCTCAAAAGTTCCTTCATTTCAAGAGCTCTGAGCTTATGTTTTTCATCAAAAAGGTCAGCAAATAAAAAGTCAGGAAGAATATGTGACGTTTTAATTAGCGGCTTCTCTTCAAGACATAATTTACAAACTCCGTGCATATGATTATAAGTTGAGCCAATATGATACAATAACAGAGAGCTCCAACAATGCTTCTGTAGCGATAATGGTTAGAAACCCAATTTCATTCTTAATACTAATTTTTCGAGTAATGAGTATTAAGTATGCGATGATTGGTACCAACATCAACAAACTAAATTCATAGGCATATGGCCAATGGTTTATTTTAAAGACGAAACTTAAAAAAACGGGAATGGTGATTAATAGCATCAATCCTTTCGCAGTTAATTCAATCTTTCTGGTAAGCACGTATACAGCAGAAGTCAAGATCATTATTCCGAAAAGGGAAAATCCAATTGTTTTAGCTATTGCAAAAGGGAACAGAGCAATTACAACAGCCAAAGCTTGAGCCAATATTATAGCCTTCGAAAAAACGTCTGTAATTCTAAATAATTGGAATAATCCGAACAATGCAGCAAGCGATATTACAATCTGGGACATCATGGGCATCAATGGTTACAACAATTGAATATAGTTCACTAATGCACTATATCCGCCTTACACCTACTTTCAATCATCTTGATTTATTTATAGTTAGACAGCCTATCAAATATAAGCATTTTTACCTAAGCAACAAAAAAAAAAGGACAACTCTCGTCATCCCTTTTTTAGTCTATTTAAAAACCACTGAGAACACTGAGCTGGCTTGCCGAAGTGCTCTCGAAGTGTCGAAGTGTTACTTCTCTTCTTTCTCCTCTACTTCTTCAAAATCAACGTCCGTTACTTCATCTTCTGGGCTTGCTTCTGCATCTGGTGCTTCTGCTCCAGGCTCTCCACCACCAGCGTTTGCGGCGTTGTACATTTCTTCAGAAGCTGCTGAGAATACTTGGTTTAATTTCTCCATTGCCGGTTCCAAATTCTCCATGTTTTTCGCTTCGAATTCTTTCTTCAATTCTGCTAAAGCATCTTCAATAGGTCCTTTTTTGTCAGCTGGAATTTTATCTCCATACTCTTCAATTTGTCGCTCCGTTTGGAAAATCAATGAATCCGCTTTGTTGACTAATTCAACCTCTGCTTTCAACTTCTCATCTGCATCTGCATTTGCTTCTGCTTCTGCTTTCATTTTCTCTATTTCTGCGTCAGAAAGTCCTGAAGATGCCTCAATTTTAATTGTTTGCTCCTTCCCTGTTCCTTTATCCTTTGCAGAAATTTGCATGATACCATTTGCATCGATGTCAAAGACAACCTCAATTTGAGGAACTCCTCTTCGTGCTGGTGGAATGTCAGTCAATTGGAAACGACCTAATGTTTTGTTGTCTCCAGCCATTGCTCTTTCTCCTTGCAACACGTGAATATCAACAGATGGTTGATTGTCAGATGCGGTTGAGAAAGTCTCAGACTTCTTCGTTGGAATGGTTGTATTTGCATCAATTAACTTGGTAAATACTCCACCCATCGTTTCAATTCCCAAAGACAATGGAATAACGTCTAATAAAAGAACGTCTTTCACTTCTCCCGTTAAAACACCACCTTGAATCGCTGCACCAATGGCAACTACCTCATCAGGATTTACTCCTTTAGATGCTTCTTTTCCGAAGAATTTCTTCACTGCTGCTTGAATGATTGGGATTCTTGTAGAACCACCCACCAAAATCACTTCGTCGATATCAGAAGTTGATAAACCTGCTGCTTTCAATGCCGAACGACAAGGAGCGATAGTTCTTTCAACGATATCAGAAATCAATTGTTCAAATTTTGCTCTTTGCAAAGTTCTCACCAAGTGCTTTGGCACACCGTCAACAGGCATGATGTAAGGCAAGTTGATTTCCGTTGCAGAAGAAGAAGATAATTCAATCTTCGCTTTCTCTGCCGCTTCTTTCAAACGCTGCAATGCCATTGGATCTTTTCTTAAATCAAGACCTTCATCCTTTTTAAACTCGTCCGCCAACCAATCAATGATCATGTGATCAACATCGTCTCCACCTAAGTGCGTATCTCCATCTGTTGACAATACTTCAAATACTCCGTCTCCTAATTCAAGGATAGAAACATCGTGCGTACCACCACCGAAGTCAAATACCACGATTTTTTGGTCAACTCCTTTCTTGTCTAATCCATACGCCAATGCCGCAGCTGTTGGCTCATTGATAATTCTTTTGATTGTCAATCCTGCAATTTCACCTGCTTCTTTCGTTGCTTGTCTTTGCGAATCGTTAAAGTATGCAGGGACAGTTACAACTGCCTCTGTTACCTCATGCCCCAAATAATCTTCTGCTGTTTTCTTCATTTTTTGAAGAATCATTGCAGAAATTTCTTGCGGTGTGTATTTTCTATCGTCAATCAAGACACGAGGAGTATTGTTGTCTCCTTTTACAACCTTATAAGGTACGCGCGCAATTTCTTTAGAGACTTCATCAAAAGATGAGCCCATGAAACGCTTGATTGAGTATATTGTTTTTGTTGGATTCGTAATCGCTTGTCTTTTCGCTGGATCACCAATCTTACGCTCTCCACCTTCAACAAAAGCAACGATAGAAGGCGTTGTTCTTCTTCCTTCTGAATTTTCGATAACAACTGGCTCATTTCCCTCCATCACAGAGACACATGAATTGGTTGTACCTAAATCTATTCCTATTATTTTTCCCATAACTATTTATTTAATTCTTATTTTCAATTTGTAATCTGTTTATGGAAAGTCAATCTTTGTGCCACAGCAAGAATTTGCTCAAATTCTGACAAAATTGTCATAAAAAAGGGAAGAATGTAGTGATAGTATGACTTTCTGACCGTCAAAATGGCAGAGTCAGTTAGCAATTGACAATTAACAATGTGTAATTAGTAATTGACAATTACACATTAATTTAGGAAAGAATCAAGGCGCCAACCCTCCTTCGAAACAACAAACCATCTTAGAAGAAAAATCTTCTATTACTAATTACACATTGCTAATTACTAATTGATTAGTCCATTGATTGATTAGAGTTCTCACTCATTTCTAGCAGCTGCTCGTATTCTTCGGCAGATAAATCAGAATGATAATAGCCCACAGGGTTTACTTTCTGACCGTTGACAACCACTTCGTAATGCAAATGCGGACCTGTTGATTTTCCTGTAGAACCAATCAAACCGATTAATTCACCTCGTTTTATTTTCTGTCCTTTCTTTACTTTAAACTCTTTGAGGTGCGCATAACGCGTTTTGTATCCGTAACCGTGGTTAATGATGATACTTTTGCCATAACCCCAACGTTTTTTTTCCAATTCTTCTATCACACCGTCTGCGGTTGCGTAAACTTCTGTACCTCTAGCAGCGGTAAAATCCATTCCCGTGTGCATTCTTCGAGTTCTGTAAATAGGATCAATTCTCCAACCAAAACCACTTATTCTCCGTTTCAAATCTTTGTTTCTCACAGGTTGTATAGAAGGAATGCAGGCAAGAATGTTCTCTTTTTCCTTTGCCAACTCTAGTAATTCTCTAAAAGATAGACTTTGCGCATGCAATCTTTTCTCTAACTGGTCAATTTGAGTCGCCGTTGATTTTAGCAATTCAGAATTGGTCATTCCGTCTAAATAAGCATACCTATCGCTGCCGCCCGTTCCCATTTTTCGCAATTCTTCTGGAAATTTCTCTGCGTACAAAGCTGTTCTGTACAATTCTTCATCACGTCCTTGAATGTCGTCCAAAACTTCGTTAACCAATTGAATGTCTGACTGCATTCGCTTTAATTCCTTTGCGTTCGTTTTCAATTCTTGGGCAAACATTTTCTCTTTTGGAGAAGCTATTCTGTTGGTAAAGACTATTGCCAGAATTAACCCCAAGACAATACTCGGAGCACTCCACAGCAAAACGCGCAATACTTTTTTAGACGGAGAAATTTTTACTTCCTCGTAGGATAAATTTTCAGGGTTGTATTTATACTTCGTATTCGGCATCTGTACAAAGGTAGGGATAATTGACGTTGATTGTGTTAGGATTATGGATTATTGACGTTGATAGCTGTGAAAATTTGGAGATTTGGAGATTAAATATCACCTACTATGGGCATCAATCTTCGAATATCCGAATCTCCAAATCTTTCCTACCTTTACCAAAAATCGTCTTATGAAGCTATCATTTATTTTTATTACTACATCGCTCATCCTACTCCAATCTTGCATGAAGGGAGAATCTGCCGACCTTGTGATTCACAACGCAAGCATTCACACAATGGAGGATGGTGCGAAAACATTTGAGGCAATTGCCATCAAAGACGGAAAAATCATTGAAGTTGGGTCAGAACGGCAAATATTGAACAAATATTCTGCGGAGAAGTACATTGATGCTGCTGGAAAAGACGTTTACCCTGGTTTTACCGATGCACACGGACACATTATGAGCTATGCACGACAGAAATTGAGCGTTGATTTGGTGGGTTGTAAGTCTTACGATGAAATGTTGGTGAGAATAGAAAAGTATCAAAGCAAACACAATCGGGCGTTTATTATTGGTCGTGGTTGGGACCAATCTCGCTGGAAAGGTGATGAAATGCCAACAAATAATAGGTTGAATGAACTCTTTCCAGATATTCCTGTGTGTTTGTTCAGAATAGACGGACATGCGCTACTCGCCAATGATTATTTGATTAAAAAATCAGATGTGCTGAAGAAATTTGCAGAAGATGAGGAATTGAATCAAGGAGGGTATATTATTACACAACAAGCTAAAAAGAAACATAACACCAGCATCGCTAATCAAATTGGTAGTATAGCTTTTGATATTGTTGCACCCACCGGCGTTTTCGTTGACAATGCCATGAACCCCATCCTCGACATTCTCCCAGACTTCCCAAAAGAAGAATTAAACGCAGCTATTTTAGAAGTTCAACATGAATTGTTTACTTATGGCGTTACAGGCGTCCATGAAGCAGGTCTCAAACGCTTTGAAGTTGAACTATTGGAAGAATTAATGGAGAATGAATCATTGCCACTGAATATTTACGCAATGCTTTCCCCAACAGAAAAAAACATAGAATTTGCAAGAAAAGAAGGGATTTATCAGAATAAAAGCATGCTTATCCGAAGTTTTAAGGTCTATGGAGACGGAGCAATGGGTTCTCGCGGTGCATTTATGAAAGAGGTTTACAGTGATTCGCACGAACATCAAGGTTATTTAACAACCTCCTTGAAGCGCATGAAAGAAATTGCAACTATCTGCGAAAAGGTCAATTATCAGATGAATACGCACGCAATTGGAGATTCTACCAACAGAATAATGCTCGAATTGTACCAAGACATTTATTCTGTAAAACCCGACCATCGCTGGAGAATAGAGCACGCGCAAATCGTTGACCCGAAAGACTTTCAGCTCTTTGCAAAGGCTGGAGTGTTTCCAAGTGTGCAACCGACACATGCCACTTCTGACCAAGGTTGGGTAGAATCACGAGTTGGAAAAGAACGAATGGGAGGTGCGTATGCGTATCGTTCTTTACTGAACCAATTTGGTATGATGGCCATCGGAACGGACTTTCCTGTAGAGCTAACGAACCCTTTTGCGACCATTCATTCTGCGGTAAATAGAAAAAACACTGAGGAAATTCCAGGCAATGGTTTTTTAGCCAACGAAAGCATCACTTTTGAGCAATGCCTCAAAGGCATGACTATTTGGGCAGCCTTTGCAGCATTCCAAGAGAATGAATTAGGAACTTTAGAGAAAGGAAAGGATGCTACCTTGGTTATTTTTGAAAGACCTGTGGCAGCGCCAAAGGAGTATCAGTATAATTTTGCCAACACGACCATTATAAAAGGTAAGATTGTTTACACGGTAGAGTGACGAAAACTTTATAATTCACTGGGTGACGTTAAATCACCCAGTGAATATAAAATAAAAACGAACTCTCGATCTTCAAACCAGAAAAGAGAACCGATTTTTCGTTTTTTACAAGCTCTGCAAGAAGCTTGATTGTCTTAGAAAGATGGACAAGAGATTGTTCTAAATGATTTTGGTTTCGTTTTACAATTCAATGTCATTCCTAAAGAAACTTCGTGAGAACCTCCAGAAACACCATTGTTTAGCTTAGAAACGGTTACATCATAGCTGTATCCTATTTTCACTTTCTTTGTTCTAATTCCAATAGATAAAATAAATGCATCTCTGTTTCTGTACCATGCACCGAAAGTAAAT
>NVXU02000036.1 GCA_002734065.2 Fluviicola sp. | reverse complement strand
TGTTGAAGAAATCAACTTTAATTTCAGCACCTAAATCTTTGATTTTTCTAACTGAAGTATCAATTGAGCATCCTGAAACCCCTGTTTTCGATTCATCAACTGCAAGAATTACAAAACGCATGTCTTTGATTGCTACATCTCCGTAAAGTTGACTTCCATGAGCAGCCCAATCTTGAATAAAGATTTTTAAATTCTCTAATAAGAAAGATTCTTCAGAAGAATTCAACTCTCTGTCTGCTTGGTAAACCCAAACCTTGCTATTTTCTGGTAGTTGCTCAAACATCTTATAAATCTGCTGCTTGTGCGATTAATTCTGCGACATCAAGAACCTCAACAGAGCCTTCTTTATTCGCCAATTTCACTCCATCCGTCATCATCGTATTGCAGAATGGACAACCTGTTGCAATGATGTCAGCATCTGTTTCCAATGCTTCTTCCGTTCTCTCTACATTGATTTCTTTGTCGCCTTTTTCTGCCTCCTTAAACATTTGAGCACCACCGGCACCACAGCAAAGTCCTTTTGTTTTGCAACGCTTCATTTCCACCAATTCTGAATCCAATTTCTGAATTAATTCTCTGGGTGCTTCGTAAACATCGTTGGCACGACCCAAATAACAAGGATCGTGAAAAGTGATTTTCTTTCCGGAGAATGTACCTCCGTTTTTCAACACTAATTGCCCTTGATTAATCAACTCTTGAATCAACTGTGTGTGATGAATCACTTCGTACCTCCCTCCTAACTCGGGGTATTCGTTTTTCAATGTATTGAAGCAATGCGGACAGGCGGTTACAATTTTTTTGACTTTGTAAGCGTCCAACACTTGAATATTCATCATTGCTTGCATCTGAAAAGTGAATTCATTTCCAGCGCGTTTAGCAGGATCCCCTGTGCAACTTTCTTCTGCTCCAAGAACAGCAAAATTAACCTTGCATTCGTTCAATATTTTGACCAATGCCTTTGTGATTTTCTTTGCTCTGTCATCAAAGCTACCGGAGCAACCAACCCAAAATAAATAGTCGGGTGATTCTCCTTTTGCCATCATTTCGGCCATTGTTGGTACAATCAAACTCATAATTCTTTATTTATCCTTAAAAACTTGCACATTTGCCGTTGCATCTATCAATTCAGAGAAAGTTCCTTTGTATCTGGTAGCTCTCACAATGTGATTATCTATCCAGTGATAGTTGCCCCCTCTTGGTTTGCCAAACAAAACTCCGTGGTACTTGAATTGGTGTTTATTCAACCATTGTTCCGTTACTTCTCGGTGTTCTTCTATCCTCGATGTAAAAAAAGTAATGATGTGGCCTTCGTCGTACCATTTGTTAATGACTTCTAGGACATCGGGGTAAATTTTTGCGGTTGCCATTCTCTCAGGCTCCTCGTTTGGAATATCATCGCAGATAGTTCCATCAATGTCAATGAGATAATTTTTGACGTCGTCCGCTAAAACGGGAGAAATTTTCTTTCCGCTTACTTCAGTATCGTGCAATTGAGATTTATTCTTCATTTGCCCAGTTTAGACGATCCGCTGGACTAAATTGCCAAGGCGCACCGTTGTTTTCAATATTTGTCGTCATTCCAGCCAATTCTGTTGGCATTTTCGATTCTTCCATGACCAAATATCGTCTTAAATCGATAATTATTGACAAAGGGTCGATATTCACAGGACATTCTTGAACACAAGCGTTGCATGAAGTGCATGCCCAAATTTCTTCTTCAGAAATGTAATCAAAAAGCAATGATTTCCCATCTTCAAAATCAGCCCCATTTTTGCGCTTATTCTCCCCTACTTCAACTAATCTATCACGGGTTGCCATCATTATTTTTCTTGGAGAAAGTAATTTCCCAGTGATGTTTGCAGGGCAAGAGGATGTGCATCTTCCGCATTCTGTACAGGTATAACTGTCCATTAAATTCTTCCACGTAAGGTCTGTGACATCTTTTGCTCCAAATCGTTGTGGAACGGCATTTGCATCTTCTGTAGGAGTCGCATAAGGATCTGCGTTGGGATCCATCATTAACTTTACCTCTTTGGTCACCGATTCCATGTTGGTCAATTTTCCTTTTGCCTCCAGGTTAGAATAGAATGTATTTGGGAAAGCTAAAAGTATATGAAAGTGCTTTGAATAAGGCAAATAATTCAAGAAAGCAAAGACCATGACAATGTGTCCCCACCAGCCAATCGTCTCAAGGATATGTAAGGTTTCGATGCTCAATCCGTCAAATAATAAAGGACCAAGATGAGAACTGATCGCAAAGCCGTATGATTCTCCTGTCGTTTCTCTCAAAACCATTTCATCGGCACCATTCATGGTGAAAATAAAGGTAATGAGAATCAATTCCATGAAGAGAATCATGTTACCGTCCATTTTTGGCCAACCATTCATTTCTTTCATGTTGAAACGAGGTATTTTCAGCAAGTTTCTTCTACTTAAGAAAGCAATGGTTGCAATTAATGCAAGCACAGATAGAATTTCGATAAAACTGATGATGAAGGTGTATAACCCACCCAAAGGTACATGGAAAATTCTGTGAGAATCGAGGATGCCATCGACAACAACTTCAATTAAATCTATTTGCGTGATCACAAATGCCGCATAGATAAAGAGATGCAGAATGGCCGGTATTGGACGAGAAAACATCTTTTTTTGCCCTAGAGCAACCAAAGTCATTGTTTTCCAGCGTTCTTTTCGTCTGTCCGTTCTGTTTACGTCCCTACCCAAATTAATGTTGGAGCGCATTTTCAGCACATTCCAACCGAAGAACCCAATTCCTCCGACTAACAGAACTATAAAAAGGATTGTAGAAATCATAAAGAATGAAATTTAGGGTATTGAATCTAATAATTTACGTAATTTTTTCTCTTCTGAAGTTGTGAGGGGAACGCCTTTCGTTTTTGCGCCAAGCACAGAGAAGTGAATGTATCTTTCTGGATGCACCTGTATGTCATTGACCAAGTTTTGCAATTCTTTATTGGTATTGACCAATTCATTATACAATGTTTCATCACCTAGAAGTTTGCCCAGTGTCCCTTCTCCAGTATTTGCTGTTTCAAGAATGGTATTAATGGATGCTAATGTGTTCTTGGCGTTGGTAATCACTCCTTTAAAATCGGAAGTAACTAAATCATCTGTTAATTGCTCTACGTTGCCCACAATTTTCTTTACACTTTCATTACTTTTCTTCAAGTTAAAGGTAATTGTTTCAACATTTGATAAAATATGGCTCAATTTGATTTTCTCATCCCTAACCATTACCTCAATTTCTTCGGCAGCATTCCCAAAACGTTTGATAGCAATCTTAATTTCTTTTAAAGAACCTTCTAATTCTGAACTAGCCGTGGTATCCCAAAAAGCAGAGACACCATTCACCATTTTGTCAATGGATGTCAGCGCACCAGAAACTTTCTTAGACAATGGGTCTGCATAAGATTGAATTTGTCCCATCATATCTTGTGCAACAACTCCTGCTAAGGTGTCTCCAGATTTATGGTAACCATTGGATATATCTGAAGACATGTGCAACATAATACCTTTGCTGAAAAGGTCTAGAGAGCCAATCTCAACGACTGTTCCCTTTGAGAACTTAATATTATCTTTAGTGACATTGAAGGCAACTAAAACTTTATGCAAAGAATCATTCCCTGCAACATATTCCACAGTTTGGACACTGCCGATAACAACTCCATTAAGTGTAACAGCACTTGCTGGAGCAAGTTGTCCTGAATTGGAAAAGTAAGCATAATACTCATCATCCCCACCTAAAAAGCTTTTCCCTTTTAAGAAATTAACACCAGCAATAAGTAACCCGATGGCAGCAATTGTAATTACACCTGTTTTTAATTCTTTGGATATCTTCAAAACATTTAATTTTCTGCTAATTTAATAGCTTTTTGCAAATTAATACGCTCTCCGTTCAAGAACCCTACAACAAAAGCATGTTGAAAACCATTTTCTCGTAGCTTTTTCTTCATGTGATTAGCGTCATGAAAGTCATTGGTGTAGGAGCCTACAGTGTATTTGAACAGTCCGTTTTGCACGTATTCAGCAACTGTATAACCTTTAAATTTAGAAGATGTCAATGCAATTTTTTTCTTAGAAGTTTCTATTTGCACACGGAATTCGACTTCATCTTGCGCAATTTCTGTTCCTGAGCTTGCCGAAGTATTCGATTTTTGAATGGAATCATTCTCATTGGGCACAAAAGGAGAGTTATTTTCTGTTTCCTCTTCTACTCCTTCCAATTCGTTTTTATATTTCTGAAATGCCTTAAACATAGATGCTGACATTGTTTTTTGCGTTTCTTTTGTGTTGAGAAATTTTTCTTCTTTGGGGTTGGTCAAGAATCCTGTTTCAATTAGAACGCTAGGCATTGTTGTTTTGTAAAGAACTAAAAAACCGGCTTGTTTTACACCTCTGTCATGACGTCCGAGAGTTTTAAACTCCACTTGCAACTTTGAAGCAAAGCTAATTGATTGATCCAAGAACACACTCAATTGTATTTGTCGTGCAATGATTGCGTCTGGAGACATGTCAAAATCTTTGTACTTAGCACCGCCGTCATCTTCAAAATGAATGGTAGCATTCTCCCTTGCCGCTACTTTTTGTTGAGATTCTGTTCTGTGCAAACCTAAAACATAGGTCTCCGTTCCATAAGCAGCAGGACTTGCAGCATTCGCATGGATGCAAATAAATAAATCCGCATTGTTACGATTGGCAATTTTTGCTCTTTCTCCCAATTCTACAAAAACATCCGTTTTTCGTGTATAAATGACTTTTATATGAGGAAAGTTCGTCGAAATTTTCTCTCCTAACTGCAAAGCCATTGCTAAACAGACATCTTTTTCTTTTGCAGAAGCACCATGGCAACCTGGATCTTTACCTCCATGTCCGGCATCTATAACAACTGTTTTGATAGCCGCATAAAATTCTTCGTCCTCTTGAGAAAGGGCAAAATTCACGGAAAATAACAGCGCAGAGACTAAAATGGCACAAATTCTGCTATATCGCTTTAATTTTTCAATCATTTGAAACTAATTTTAATAGTTTTGCTTCGTTATTATAACGCAAAACAAATTTAATGCACATTTGGTGTTCAAAAAGCATTCCATATATCTAGTTCTACAACTTACATTGTTAATAATGTGTATTTCTACTGTTGGTTACAGCCAAATTAGAGATACAATTGTTATTAATTCGGGAGAAATTGACCAGCCTATCTATTACAGTGCCGAAGATTCTCTGTATTCTGACTTGAAGAATAAGAAAATTCACCTGTATAACAACGCAAAGGTGGATAACGGAGAAGTTCAGATGAAAGCAGGATACATTCTCATTGATTTAGAGAAGAATGAAATTTATGCCACTTACATTTACGACGAAGACTCAAACCGAATACAAATGCCTGTTTTTTCAGAAGGTTCTGAAGAAATTGTTGCTTCTAGCATCCGTTTTAACCTGAAAACAAAGAAAGGATACATCGAAGAAGTTGCCATTAAGCAAGATGAAAATTTCTTGTACATGGAAATTGCAAAAAAACATGCAAACGACGAAATTCATTTCAGAAAAGGACGTTTTACCACCTGTGATTTACCAGAACCGCACTATCATTTTCAGTTATCAAAGGCGATAATGATTCCAGAGAAGAGAATTGTCTCCGGTCCGATGAATTTATGGATAAACGGTGTTCCTACCCCACTTGGCTTGCCTTTTATTGTGATTCCGCAGCAAGAAGATAGAACACATGGCTTTATTTTTCCACAAATAGTGCCGATTTCTCAATACGGTTTTGGTGTGCAAGATTTAGGTTATTACGTTCCCATCAATGATCAATTACAGACAACATTTTTTGGGACACTTTTCAGTCGTGGCAGTTGGGGATTAAGAAACCGAACAGATTACGCGAAAAGATACAAGCATTTGGGCACAGTTGATGTCGGTTTTCAACGATTTAAATCTGGTTTCCCATCGAATACTGTACAAAGCAAGGTGAGCGTTCTTTGGAACCACAGGCAAGATGCAAAAGCAAATCCCTACTGGAATTTTTCTTCTAAAGTGAATTTTATTTCTGATAATAACTCGAAGAATAATTTAGATCCGTTGAATGCACAGATTTTTAATAATTCATTTAATTCTGACATTAACTTAACGAGAAGTTTTCCCGGTAAACCAATGTCGGCAGGTGTAAAATTCTCCATGCGGCAGAATTCTTTGACGAAGAATATTTCTATGACTAGTCCTGTTGTGAATTTTAACGTAACGAGATTCTACCCTCTGAAACGTTTTGTAACGGGTAATTCTGGAGTAAAGGAAATCATCAAGCGTTTTGGTGTTACTTACAGTTTTGAAGGTCAAAACAGGTCCACTTTTGGTGATAGCTTGTTAAATAACGCTGATTTTAACAGAATTGGAGATCAATTTCAGAATGGAATCAGTCAGCGTGTTGTGATACAAACAACGGCAAGTCTTTTTAAGAATACGTGGAAATTCACCCCTTCCATTGATTACAGAAATTTGATGAATTTTCAACAAACTAGAAAAACGTACGATCCAGCGACTTTTCTTACAGCAACCGATACTTTGCAGCAGTTAGGCATGTCGCACAACCTGTCGTTTAGAGCACAGTTGAACACGGCCGTTTATTCTTATTACAAATTCATTGGAAAAAGAGAACCGCTGCTTCGTCATGTGTTAACACCGTCGTTCAGCTTCTCCTATGTGCCGAATTTGAATCAGAATTTGAGTTATGTTGCCAACGCTACTACGATCGAGTATTCTCCTTTTGAGCAGTCGCTTTACAGAGTTTCTCAGACACGAGATCAAGCATTGATTAGTTTCGGTTTCAACAATACTTTCGAGTTGAAATTCAAGTCAAAAAAAGACACCGTTACAGGCTTTAAAAAGACACGCCTCATTGACGCATTGACTTTTAGTGGGAATTATGATTTGCTCAAAGATTCTATGAATTTATCCAATATTAATATCGGCCTGAGAATCAGTCCAATTCGTTGGTTAAATTTCGTTGCAAACTCTTCATTCTCGCCCTACGAATGGAATGACACGACAGGTGTGATTCTTGGCGGCTACGCTATAAGCAATGGAAAACTAGGTCGTTTGTTGTCCACCAACCTTTCTACAACCTTGACGTTAACCTCTAAAGAAAGTCGTGAAAAACTAAAAGAAAGTACGGCACAAATCGAGCCGAATTGGAACTCCGATTTTAACTATTTTTTATTGCATCCAGAATTCATTGTGAACTACAACATTCCTTGGAAAGTTTCTCTTTCTCACATCTATACCATCAATGCGAATACGAATATCACGAGTTTAAATCCTGACAGAACTAGAAAAATTCAGACCTTGATGTTGAACGGTGATTTGAGTTTTACCAAACGTTGGAAATTGGCTTCCACCATTAATTTTGACTTGCAAGAATCAATGATTACCAATGCTCGTTTTGCCTTGTCAAGAGATTTGCATTGCTGGTCATTGGCGTTTAACTGGATACCCATTGGAACGAATAAAAGTTTCTTGTTTAGTTTGCGCTCAACATCGGCGTTGTTTAAAGATGCGAAAATTGACATTAAGAAACCACCGGCGTTTTTGTAGTGGGGGAGAAATTCACTTATTGTAGTACGGGCTAGTCGCAACTGGCCCGTACTACAATAAGTGAAAAAAAAAGATATGATAGATTTTAATTTTGAAAATAACAACCAATTATTACCAGGGAGTATCCTTGTTGCTGAGCCTTTCTTGCTAGACGACTACTTCTCAAGAGCCGTTGTATTCTTGTGCGATCACAATGCTGACGGTAGCTTTGGTTTCGTGCTAAACAAATACGTTGATACTAAATTGTCGGATTTTGTGGATGATTTCCCCGACATTCAAACGCAAATTAGCATCGGTGGACCTGTTGATATGTCCAATTTGTTTTACATTCATTCTCTTGGAGAAGAAATTGAGGGAAGTTCACCGACTGCTAATGGCTTGTTCATTGGTGGTAGTTTTGAAGATGTAAAATCCGTTCTAAGAGAAGACGCAACGAAAAGCAAGAACATCCGATTTTTTATTGGTTATTCGGGCTGGGACAAAGAGCAACTCAATGATGAAATGAAAGAGAAATCATGGATTGTGCTGAATAACATTCCCGAAAATCAAGTTTTAGACACCACTATTGAAGACATTTGGACAGAATTACTCGAAAAACAAGGCAAGAAATTTAAAGTAATGACGAAATTCCCGAAAAACCCGTCGGATAATTGATGGGAGTGATTTTTTACTCCTGATCTATAAGCTGACTTGATGTTTCCCCAACATCCTTCCTCGGAAACAATTTGGAGACGATGTAGCCCATAATCATTGCTAAAGCGAAAGACGGCGCTAGAACATCTAATTCTACGAAATAAGCACCAACACTTTCAATGTCTGCAACAACAAATTTAAACAGAATCACAGACGAAAATCCAGTAATCATAGAAGCAATAGCTCCTTTCTCAGAATATCCCTTCCAAAATAGTGAAAGAATGATTACCGGGCAGAATGTGGCGGCAATTCCTGACCATCCAAAAATCATAATCCAAAAGACTTTCCTGTCAGGATAGAGGTTGTACAGCAATACGGCAATTCCAAGTGCGACCAATGCCATCGCAATGGTGACCAACCTTGAAAATTTCGTTAAATCTTCATCTTTTAAGTCGGGTCTGAATATTTTCTGATAAAAATCGCGTGTAATGGCACTGGAAGCTAAAATTAGCAGAGAATCAATGGTGGACATGATGGCAGAAAGCACAATAGCAATGAAAATAGCGACCAAAATGGTTGACAAAAATTCGCTGGTGAGCATGCTTAGAACATCTTCTCCTCCCGTTCCTAAAATGACTTCCGGGTCCTGCCCTTCCTTTGTGAAATAAATTCGTCCAAAAATACCAATTGTTACTGCTGCGGCATCCGTTAGAAGAGTGAAAATCAATGCTACCCATTTGCCTTTGTCGATTTCTTTCTCACTTTTGATGGACATAAAACGAACATAAACTTGGGGCGATCCCAAAAATCCCAATCCTATCATTGATAAGCCAAGAATGGTGAATAAATTCATCCAACCATCATCACTTCTACCCATTACTTGCGTCAATGTTGGGTCAATAGCATTCAAACCTTCTGTAATTCCAGCTCCGTGATCCATAGAGAACCACACAACTATTGGCAATAAAAGCAATCCGAAAAACATCAAAATTCCCTGAAATAGATCTGACCAAACAGCCGCGACAAAGCCACCGATGAAGATATAAATGAGAACAATACTAAAGCCAATTAACACACCAACCCGATAATCAATACCAAGCATGGATTCAAAGGCAATTCCTGTAACATCCATCTGTGAAGCGACATAAATCACTACAAAAATGACCAAAACGGACGCCGAAATGATTCTCAAACTGTTTGTTTTCGATTTAAAATGACTTTGGAGGTAGTCGGGAATGGTTATAGCTTTGTATTCATCTGATCTTCTCTTAAAACGCTTTGCCATGAATTGCCACGAAATAAAAACACCTAACAATTCCCCAGCAACTACCCAATAGCCTGAGTAACCTGCCATTGCTCCCATTCCTGTCAAGCCAATCAGTAGCCATCCAGACTCCCCTGTTGCTCTAGCAGAAAAAGCAACTGCCCAAAACCCCATGTTCTTTCCACCGACATAATAATCACTCATACTCTTGATTCTTCGAGAGGCCAATATTCCAATCAAAAATAGAATAGCGACGTAAATGGCAAGAACAATGATTTTTGTAGTCATGGTAGTTAATTTTGCTTAAAGATAGAAGAATGTTTGGTTTGGTGGAGAAGGTTAAGGTTTAGAATCGATTGCTTTTGTTATGCATATTACTAATTATTGTCACAAATAAAAAAGCCTATCATTATTGATAGGCTTTTTTATTTGTGACAATAATGTTTAAAGTAATCGATTAAACTATTTTGACATTTATTGCACTCAATCCTTTTGGTCCTTCTTCTACATCGTAGCTTACTTTGTCCCCTTCATTGATTTCATCAATTAATCCATTTGCATGTACAAATACATCTTTGTCTCCTTCTTCTGGAGCGATGAATCCAAATCCTTTAGAGTTATTGAAAAATTTTACTGTTCCGTTATTCATAATAAATAGTTATATATTTAAATGCAAATGTAGGATTTCATAACAGTTCTAGCTAACATCTACGAAAAATTATGACTGCCATGTAGTTATAATTAGTATTTTTCTCTAATATCAAATTCTCGTTAGCCTTGATAGAACTTCTTTTGTGGCTAGAAAGGATTCAATTTAACAGCCCCGTATAAACAATTAATATAAGCTAATTAAAAATTTATCCCCTCAACCAATCTCCACTCCTTCAATTTCGCAATCTCCTAATCTTTCCCTACTTTTACCCAAAGAATTTTATGAGCATAGCAGCACCTCTCGCAGAACGAATGCGTCCACTAACTTTGGACGATTATTCGGGTCAAGACCATCTTCTTAAAAAGGATGCCTCGTTGAGACGTGCGCTTGATTCTGGTTTGATTCCTTCCATGATTTTTTGGGGTCCTCCGGGGGTTGGTAAAACAACTTTGGCGCATCTTATTGCCAAACACCTCGATAGACCCATGCATTCGCTTTCTGCCATTTCTTCCGGGGTAAAAGATGTTCGAGAAATTATTCAGAGAGTCGAGAAAGCAGGAATGTTTCAGCAGTCTGGAACCTTACTTTTTATCGATGAAATTCACCGATTCTCTAAAGCGCAACAAGATTCTTTGCTAGGCGCAGTAGAGAAAGGAACGGTAACGTTGATTGGAGCAACGACTGAAAACCCTTCCTTTGAGGTCATCTCAGCACTGCTCTCAAGATGTCAAATTTACACGCTCAATGATCACAGTCAAGAATCACTGCTAAAAATCTTGCTCAATGCAGTTTCAGAGGATAAGATTCTGAAAAACAAGAAGATAGAACTCAAAGAAACCAATGCATTGCTTGCAATTTCTGGCGGTGATGCAAGAAAAATGCTCAATGTTTTTGAAATCATTGTGGGTACTTTTCAAGAAGAGAAAATCATCATCACAGACGAGGTTGTCAATGAGCGCGCTCAACAATCCCTTGCGAGTTACGACAAAGATGGCGAACAACATTACGATATTATCTCTGCTTTTATCAAGTCCATTCGAGGCAGTGACCCGAACGCTGCGGTCTATTGGTTGGCGAGAATGGTGGAAGGTGGCGAAGATCCAAAATTCATCGCTCGAAGATTGCTCATTTCTGCATCTGAAGACATCGGTTTAGCGAATCCGAACGCCTTGCTCATTGCAACCAACTGTTTTCAAGCTGTGCAGGCCGTAGGTTGGCCAGAATCTCGAATTATTCTCTCGCAATGCACAATTTATTTAGCAACTTCTGCAAAAGGAAATGCGGCATACATGGCGATTAATAACGCACAGCAAATAGTAAAAGACACTGGAAATCTGGGCATCCCTCTCCCCTTGCGTAACGCTCCAACAAAGCTAATGAAGGACTTGGGTTATGGCAAAGGTTATCTTTATTCACACGATTTTCCGGGCAATTTTGCACAACAAGAATTCTTGCCAGAAGAAATTAGTGGGCAGTCTTTTTATTCTCCAGGAAGCAGTAAGAATGAGCAAGAAATAGCAACAAAAATCAATTCTCTTTGGGGAAATAAATACGAGAAATAATGTTGGCAAAAATTGGATATTTCGTGTTTGTGCTCCCTTTTTCTTACTTACCCCTGCCTGTATTGTACGTTTTTACTGATTTTCTCTATTTGTTATTGATTTCCATTACTCCTTATAGGAAGAAAGTGATCGAAGGAAATATCTTGCGCAGTTTTCCCAATTTAAGCGAGAAAGAAAGAAGAAAAATCAAACGGAAATTCTACCGACATTTCACCGATATTCTTGCGGAGGGGGTAAAAAACCTATCGCTATCTGAAAAAGGTTATAACAAGCGTTTTAAGGTGAAAAATCCTGAAATAATGAAAGAATTGTACGCAAAAAACAAGAATGTACTCCTCGTTTCGGGACATTACAACAATTGGGAATGGTTAATTACATCGCAAGACCTCCTTTTTTCGCACCAAGCGTTTGGAATTGGAATGCCGATGACGTCGAAATTTTGGGACAAAAAAATCAATGATAAACGCTCACGATTTGGCATGAAAGTCATTCATGGAAAGAATTACAAGGAAGAATTGAGCAAATTTACAGAAAAACCAAAAGCCGTGTTGGTTCTTTCTGACCAATCTCCGGGGAATTCTAGCAAAAGTTACTGGATGAAATTTTTGAACCAGCAAACGGCGGTTCTTTTTGGGGCAGAAATGATGGCACACCAATTGGACTATGCTGTCATGGCTTTCATCACGCGAAAAGTCAAGCGAGGACATTATGAAATGGAGCTGCAACTCGTTACCGACGATCCAAAAACAATGAGCTGGGGAGAAATTACAGAAGCACACACGCACCTGTTAGAAAAAGAAATTGTATCTCATCCTCAGTATTGGCTGTGGTCGCACAAACGATGGAAGCGAGAATTACCAGAGAATTTAGAAGAATTAAAACAAAAACAACGAACACTTTTTAATGAGAAATTTAACAAATAGCATCCTGTTTTTATTGATTTCATTCGGCTCTTTTGGGCAGTTTAAAACGAAGAAATACATCAAAAAAAACAAGAAAGCACCGATTTTTCAATACGATAATTCCGATATCTATGCACGAGGATTGTTCTACGAAAATGGTCGCTTATTTATTGGCAATTCTGACGGTTCACTCTACTTCTACAAAGTTTCTACAGGCAAAAGCCAATTGATTTTCAACCTTCCTAATTTTCACGAAATGAGAGACGTTGCAGTGGTCAATAATAAAATTTTAGGGATGCAAAGTGCTGATAACGGAAAGATACTTTTTTTGGATTTGAAAGGTTCTCTAAAAGTGCAAGAAGAAAATCAATGGCAAGGCGTATTCCTAGATGGAATGGACTTCTTAGGCAATCGTGGGTTTTTAATGGGCGATCCAAAAGACAGTGTTTTTAGCCTTTTTCATACAGAAAACGGAGGCAAAACGTGGCAAGAATGCGAAGGGAAAGTAAAAGCCTTTAAAGGAGAAGCGGGATTTGCGGCAAGTGGTACCAACGTGCAAATTCTCAATGACAGCACCTATATTTTTATCTCCGGCGGACTGAAAAGTCGTTTTTTCAAGAGCGCTGACAATGGCAAATCTTGGAGCAGTGTAGAATTGCCTTATTATCCGGGAGAATCCACAGGTGCTTATTCCATGAACTTCATGAACGATTCTGTCGGAGTGATTGTTGGCGGAGATTACAAAGACCCCGACATTCGACTGAACGTTTGCTTTTACACGAAAGATGGCGGAGAATCTTGGTTCAATGCCGAGCATCCTGTGAGAGGTTACCGCTCTTGCGTTGTTGAGAAAACCGGAATTTACTACTCTTGCGGACGAAATGGTATTGATTTCTCCAGAAATGGAGGAATTGATTGGATTCCATTCGCTGACGGTGCTTACTTCTCAATGACAAGTACGGAAGATAAATTAGTGGCAACCATGAAGAACGGAACCATCAAGTTCTTCGATTTAATCAATGAAGAATGAAGATAGTAGAACAAGTAATCGAGAAAATTAAAAGTCAATTTGAAGGTGATGCAACCGGACATGACTGGCATCATATCATGCGTGTTTACAACCTTTCACGATACATTCAAGAAGTAGAAGGTGGAGATTTGAAAATCATAGAGTTAGCTGCTTTGTTACATGATATTTCGGATCACAAATTAAACGGAGGAAAGTTAGATGAAGGAGGAAAAGTTGCCGCGAAAATTTTAGAAGAATTAGGAGAAGATGAAGATACTATTTCTCAAGTAAAATACATCATAGATAACGTCAGTTACAAAGGCGCAAACACGAAAGCAGAAATGAAGACATTGGAAGGCAGAATTGTGCAAGATGCCGATAGATTAGATGCAATTGGCGCAATTGGCATCGCCAGAACCTTTGCTTATGGTGGAAATCGCAATCGACCTATCTATGAACCAGAACATAAAGCAAAAATGCACGAATCCTTTGAGGACTATTTCAATTCAAAATCACATACAATCAATCACTTTTATGAGAAGTTATTACTTCTGAAAGACAGATTGAATACGCCTACTGGCATTAAATTAGGCGAAGAAAGACATCAATTAATGGAGAATTACTTGGATGCATTCTTTAAAGAATGGAATTTTAACGTTTTACAAGAAAAAGAATGAAAAAAGCAATCAAAATCATTCTCATTTGTTTCAATATATTAGCCTTGTTGTTTAGTATCGTTATTTTAGGGGATGAACTTTTAATACGTATAGATAATCTTTCGAGAGGCTTTTTTTACTTAAATGACTACACTCTTTTGATTCCTATTGGACTCTTTATATTTGGAGTGCCTAGTTTTATATTTAATTTAAAGACATTTAAGTATTACAGAGCATACAGTCAAGACGAAGTAAACAACATTGATGTGGATCTAATTGACAATGTACACAACAGACAGAGCATAAGGAAAATTAGTGTGATATGGGTATCTAACTTTATATTTGGAATCATGATATTTTCATTTGGTATATTTGTTTTGGTAATAGTGCTAGAAAGCTTCCCTCTAAATGAGCTTCCAAAAGGTCTTCTAAGGTACTTGTTTGTATTTGGACTACTAATAATGGGATTAATAATAGAATTTGAAGGTTGGAGGTTAAAAAAATCAATCTCATTAAAGAGTAAACACAAGCACAAATGACAAATAAACTTGCTTTAGGCATCGACATAGGCGGTACCAACTGTGATTTCGGCTTGGTGGACCATGAAGGGAATATCCATTACCACAATTCTATTCCAACTGCAGAATGCGACGAGGCAACTGATTTGGTGGATAAAATACACTCTATTTTAGCATCAGAAAAGCTCCTCGATTCGATTATCGGAATTGGCATTGGTGCGCCCAACGGCAATTATTACTCAGGTTGCATAGAATTTGCACCCAACCTCTCCTGGAAAGGCAAAATTCCTTTAGCTCGACTATTTTCAAAGAAGTTTAACCTTTCAAGTGTTCTTACAAATGATGCCAACGCAGCAGCTTTGGGAGAACAAAAATATGGTATTGCGAAAGACCTTTCTGATTTTGTAATCATTACCTTGGGTACAGGTCTCGGAAGTGGGATTATCGTTAACAATGAACTAATTTATGGGCATAATGGTTTTGCTGGAGAATTGGGACATATTCGCGTTGTTCCAAACGGCAGATCTTGTGGTTGCGGTAGAAAAGGATGCTTGGAAACCTACGCTTCAGCGACGGGTATCGTTCGGTCTGTCAGTGAGTTATACTCTAAATTCAAAGACACTTCTCCCCTATCGAGAATGGAACAACCTCATGCAACCGACATTTTTCAACTGGCAAAGGAAGGTGATAAATTTGCACAAGAAATCGTTGATTTTACAGCAAAAACTTTAGGCAATGCACTGGCCGATTTCACTTGCTTTTCCAGTCCAAAAGCCTATGTTCTTTTTGGCGGAATAGCACAAAGCGGACAACACTTTGCTGATCTCGTAAAGCGATACATGGAGGATGCAATGCTAATCATCTACAAAAACAAGGTAGAAGTTCGGATTTCTAGTTTACACGGTCAAAATGCAGCTGTTTTAGGAGCAAGTTCGTTGGTGTGGGGTAAGAATATTAGAAGTTAAGGAGTTAAGAAGAATCTGTCTTTTGTCTTTCCTTCTTCATTTCTTTTGTCATACATTCCTTCATCTTTCATTCTTCATTTTTCACTTCAAACCTCATCCCATCCCACACAACCGATACATTCTCTGGCAACATTGCCTCAATTTCATCATGTCTTGCAAATAAATGAGAAATATGCGTCAAATAGGCCCTTTCGGGGTTCATTTCTTCAATGAAAGCTAATGCTTCTTTGAGGTTGAAGTGAGAAATGTGCTCTTTCGTTCTGAGGGCATTTACAATTAGTATTTTTGATCCTCTGATTTTCTCTTTCTCCTCTTCTGCAACTGTTTTTGCATCGGTAATGTAAGTGAAATCACCCATTCTAAAGCCTAAAACAGGCATTCTGTAGTGATTAACCTCTATGGGAGTGAGAATTAGGTCATCTGCAACCTTGAAAGGGTCTTTCTTTGAAATTCTGTGCAAATCCAAACTTGGAACGCCAGGGTATTTATTCTCCGCAAAAACATAGTGAAATTCATTGCGCAACGCTTTTTCAACCTGCTCGGTGCAATAAATAGGCATGTCGCGTTTTTCGAGGTAGTTGAAAGCGCGGACATCGTCCAGCCCTGCGATATGGTCTTTGTGTTCGTGCGTGAAAATGATGCCGCTGAGTGTTTTTACATTCTCTCGCAACATTTGCTGACGAAAATCGGGACCAGAATCAATGACAAAATTTTCTCCCTTGTGAGAAATCATAATGGAAGTTCGTAAACGCTTGTCTTTGGGGTTTGTTGAAGTGCAAACATGACAATCGCAACCAATAATTGGCACTCCCTGCGATGTTCCAGAACCAAGAATTGTTATTCTCATACGGACTTCATTTTAATGACTTTAAAAAGCAAAATGATCCAGCCAATAATCATAAGCAATCCGCCCAAAGGAGTAATAGGACCTAAAAAGGCTAAACTTATTTGCAAAGGTTCTTGCAATGATAAAAAGTAAATGGACACGCTGAATAGCAATACACCACTAAGAATCAGAGCCGAGCAAAGATTTAGAGAGAAGCTAAAACGGTCAGCATTTAAGCCTAGAATCAAGAAAGCCAATCCGTGATAAGTCTGGTACCTCACTCCTGTTTCAAAGGATTTCAACTTCGCTTCTGACACTATTTCTTTCAGTGCATGTGCGCCAAATGCTCCCAGAATGATGGCGACAATAATCAATAAAATTCCGGCAATAACAATTCTTTTATTCATCTTCTAAATTTAATGTAAAATCCAATACTTCGCTCCAACCTTTCCATATTCCATAATTTCCAATGGTTTCGTTGTGCCAAAGAAAGACAAAATCTCCTCCGTATTGCTTCACTTCGCAGTACAATTCTTTAATTTTCATTTTACTTTGCTCAACGGATAGTTTCATGTACTCATTAAGCGTTCCATCCATGTAAACAAAAGGATGAACGGTTAATTCTGTTACTTCATTCTTGGATAAATCAAACCATTGATGCGCTCGTGCAGTTCCACATCGAAAACCAAGAGCTTCGGCAAACCCCATAGAATACTCGTGTGAGAATTCTGCTTTTTGAAGCGCCTGAAACGTTGTTGGCAACTGAAGTCGCAGAAAATGTTGACGAGAACTTGAGATTTTTCTACCCAGAACATCTTCTAAGGCTTTTTTCTCTTTCAGAATGGTCGAAAAATCGTCATTGGACGCATAGGAAGGGTGCAAATTGACTTCTGCGACAGCATCCATTTCTTTAATCAGTGCCTGATGTTCTGCAATAGAAAGTGAAATATTTCTGTCCTTTTTAGCGCGTTTACCAACCAACCAAAACAACTTCGTCTTAGGAAAACGCAAAGCCACGTTTTTAATGGTTGCAAAAGTATCGTAAGGGTCAACCTCCCCTTTTTGCACTTTCTTTCTTTCTGATAGCCGATTGATATTCAGGCGAATAACATCCTTTAAAATGGACAGGTATTTTTGTTTGCCTCTTTTCAGTTGATAGGCAAAAGTGTTGTCAATGTCAAAAGTGGGAACGATTTCTGTTTCATTTTGAGGCAAACTCAGATGCGTCAATTCTATAATTTGCTTGGCCCATCTATCGCATTTTGCTCGCTCTATCCAATCGTATTTTTTGAGAATGCTTTCGGAGAATGGAAAACGATTGTGTTCATCCATTTTTGTCGAATTGTACTCTTCAAAACGAGTTAAAACGTAGAAAATGGAGGCAATCGGGTCAATAATTTCATCAAAACTCAAGCATTCTTCATCTTCAAATAAGGCCTTTGATATTCTTTGCTCTCGCCATTCATTTTCTTGCAGCAATGCACTGGGTTGAATACTAAAACTGCGTGATTTATGCTGCGTGTAATTGAACTTTTTAAACGACGATTCTTCAAAGAATTCGACACTTGTGGTCAATTCATAATGAATGCCTCTTAGCTTAAAGATAAAGTCAAAAGTAGTTTGAATTCGGTTCGTTATTTCTTCTACGAGGACAAGTATCATCTCACGAATTAATCATTTCAACAATTTTCTGACAGATAAATTCTGCGGCTTTTCCATCTCCATAAAACGACGGAAAAGTATAGTCATCTTTGCTGATCAAAGTGTTAAACGCATCTATAATTCTGTCGTAGTCGGCATCGGCAAGAATGGCGTTTCCGTTGTTTACAATTTCGACCCATTCT
The DNA here is from genome assembly GCA_002734065.2 of Fluviicola sp. GTDB lineage: Bacteria > Bacteroidota > Bacteroidia > Flavobacteriales_D > Crocinitomicaceae > UBA4466. Next base: position 29,716 of record NVXU02000036.1, on the reverse strand, counting down.
GTTTGCGGACGAAGAATAACACAGGGTTTTTCAAAGAAAAAAGATTCTTTTTGCAAACCTCCACTATCGGTCACTAACATTCTTGCATTCTTCTCTAAGGCAATAATATCAAGGAATCCAGCGGGGTCTATGATTTCTATCATTTCAGAATTAGCAATATTCTCAAGCAATTCAGTAGAAAGTTGTTCCTTCATTTTGTGCTTCGTTCGAGGATGCAATGGCAAGATAATTTTCAAGCCAGAATTCTCTCCAATGTCTAACAAAGCTTGGAAAATACTTTCCATATTCTCTTTGATGTCGGTGTTAGAATCTCGATGCACGGTGCAAAGAATATAGCCATTCGTTTCCAGGTTCAGTTTCTTGAGAATTTCCGATTTTTCATTCGAAATTCCAGAGAAATGCAAGCTATTATCGTACATAATGTCACCGCAATGATGCACGCTGGGAGAATCGGCACTGCCCTTCCCTTTTCCGGTAACATTGAACCCTTCCTTCCTCAAATTCTTAATTCCAGAATCTGTTGGCGTAAAAAGCAAGGACGACATGTGATCGCAAGCAATTCTATTCACTTCTTCCGGCATCGCTTTGTTAAATGAGCGCAAGCCTGCTTCGATATGCACGACTGGAATGTGAATTTTTGTCGCTGCCAAAGCTCCAGCTATGGTCGAATTGGTATCTCCATAAACAACCACGGCATCTGGCTTTTCTTTGATGAAAATTTCCTCTAAACCTTCCAGCATCTTTGCAGTTTGCTTGCCGTGAGAACCGCTTCCAACACTTAAATTATAGTTAGGAAAGGGAATTTTCATTTCTTCAAAGAAGACATGCGACATATTTTCGTCGTAATGTTGCCCTGTGTGCACAATAATTTCTTCCAATTCTTCCTTGAAATGCGTTGCCACTGCTCTGCTCAACGCAGAAGATTTGATTATTTGCGGTCGCGCGCCGACAATTGTGATAATTTTCTTTTTCAATTCCTTCTCATTTACATTAAACCTTCATCGGCAAAGCTAAGGTAATTATTATCAGAGAATATCAAATGATCAAGAATATCCAATTGTATCATTTTTCCAAAAGCGATCAATTCTTTTGTCAGTCGTTTGTCCGCTTCTGATGGCTTTAATCGCCCACTGGGGTGGTTATGTGCCAAGATAATTGCACTTGCTTTTTTCTCAAGAGCATAGCCGAAAATTATTTTACCATCGGATATTGTCCCTGAAATTCCACCTCTGGAAATTTGCTGTTTCGCGACAACTTCATTGGCTCTATTGAGGAGTAGAATATAGAACTCTTCATGGGGTAAATCAAAGAATTCTGCACGCAAAGAATTAAAGGCATCCTTCGAGGATGTAATTTTTAATTTCTTTGATTCTCTTGCTACGTCTCGTCTTCGAGCAATCTCCATAGAGGCAAAGATGGATATTGCCTTCGCTTCTCCTATGCCTTTGAAGGTCATTAATTGGTCTATGGAGAACTTGGAAAGCTTCGTTAAACTATTCTCTGCTTTGGCTAAAATTTGTTGCGACAATTGCACTGCAGAAAGTTCTCTTGTCCCCGAACCAATGAGAATGGCAATCAATTCCGCATCCGACAATGCCGCGCGTCCTTTGAGCATCATTTTCTCTCTGGGCCTATCGTCTTCTGCCCACGATTTTATCGTGTTTTGTTGAATCATTTTGTGTGTAATTAGTGGTTTTCTTATTTAAGATAAGGAAAAAATTGAGTTTTGGAGGTTTTTTTTGGAGTGTTCGAGCTTTGGAGTGTTCGAGCATTGGAATAAAATCACTTTTTGAAACTTAACAATCATCTTTTGTTTCCGCAGTACTAGCTTCGCTGCTACTAACGTGGTCTAAATGCGGCGGAGCGGAGTGTTTGCTTCAATAATTCATAATCTAACACCAACCCACTTAAATAATTCCTAATTTTCACACTGAGCGTAGTCGAAGTGCTAACACCTACCAACTTCAATAATTCATAATCCATAATTCTAACAGGAGCCAACGTCTAATAGGAGTCAACGTCAATAATCCATAATCTTAACACCTATATGCTTCAAATTCTTAATTTCACACTCTTAATTACTCGTATTGAGTTTATCGAAATATTAATTTAACCAATGGATTCATTAACACAAATCATTCTTGGTGCTGCGGTTGGCGAGGCTGTTGCTGGAAAAAAAATGGGCAACAAAGCTGCGATGTGGGGAGCGATTGCCGGAACCATTCCTGATTTAGATGTTTTCATACGTCACTATTCTCATCCCATCGAAGGTGCGTTGATGCACAGAGGTTTCTCTCATTCCATTGTTTTTGCACTCATCATCACTCCTATTCTCGCTTTTTTGGTTCATAAATTATATAAAAATCGTTTCGAACTGAATTTGTGGAGAAAACTCTTCTTTTTGAGCATCATAACGCATCCAATGTTGGATATTTTTACCAGTTATGGCACGCAATTTTTCTGGCCTTTCGAACTTCGATGGACCTTTAACAGTGTCTTTGTTGTTGACCCTCTTTACACCGTCCCTTTTGGATTGCTTTTACTCTTTGCTCTGTTCTTAAAACGCGATAATTCTCTGCGTCGAAAACTCAATAAAATTGGACTCATTTATTCTTGCGTTTACCTATTTTGGGGAGTAGCAGTGAAGTTGGTGATAGTCAGTGATTCTTCCAATTACTTTTCTGGGAAGAATATTGACGAAGAAAGAACCCTCGTTACCCCTATGCCATTTACTTCTTTTTATTGGATGGTTTTAGCGGAGAATGAGGACAATTATTTCATCACTTACAAGTCTTTATTTTATTCTCACAATGAGAATGACTTAGAAATATATCCAAAGAATCACCAAGCGCTTGAGGAGGTGAAATGGAGCGGAGAAAATTACACAGAAACGCTAAAATTCTTGACAAAAGGCTACTATTCTGCAGAACAAATTGGAGATACACTCGCCGTTTATGATTTACGCTTTGGAGAAATGAGCACCTTGTCTGATGGTGCTTCCAATCAACCGCTTTTTGGTTACGGTATGGTTGTTGACAATGGAATTGTGAACAAAACGATTAGGTACAGTCCAAATAGAGTGTGGAAAGATGCTAATTTTGGTGCATACTTTGATCGAATTTTTAGCAAATAACTTTCTCACGCAGATTACGCAGATGTTCGCAGAATTTATATCTCATGGCAAAACTAAAATCGACGAAGCGTTAATTTTTAATTCTTAATTACTATGAACAAACAATTACTCTTTTTTTTCAGCCTCGTTATGCTAAGTGCTTGTGCACAGGATGAAAAACCACTCAGTAGTATTTCTGAACAATCGAACATTCCGGTTGAAATCAACATTCATTCTTTTTTGCAAGATGTTCCAGCGTTAGATGCGAAAGTGGACAGCGTTTTTAACACAATGACACACAATGCCATCGTTGCTCAATTAATCATGCCAGCAACGGGACGTTTAGGCAAGCCTGAAGACACGATAAAAGCATTAATCAAGGATCACTTGATAGGCGGAGTGCTACTATTGAATGGCACTATAGAGCAATGCAAAGGTTGGACGACTAATTTTGAAGCAATGAATAAAGAGCAGGGTAATCTCCCGTTTTTGTATTCTGCAGATGCTGAACCAAGCCTCGTTAATCGCAAAATAAAAGGTTCTACCATTGTCCCAAAAGCAAATATGATCAAAGATTCTCTCGAAGCCGTGCAAGTTTCACAAACAATTTCTAATGATTTAAATGCCATTGGTATCAATTACAACTTTTCTCCCGTCGTTGATTTAGCAAAAAATGCAACAGTTGGTTACAGAGGATTTGCGAACAACCCGAAGAACATTATTCCATTTTCTCAAGCCTTTATTTTGCAATCGCAAAAGCAGAATATCATCGCAACGGCAAAGCATTTCCCAGGGCACGGCTTGGTGTCTGGCGATACGCATAAATCACTGCAAATGATAGATGGAGAATTGAAAGAATTGAAATATTACCCACCCTTAATTGAGACTGGTGTATTATCAATCATGATCGCACATATTGCAATCACTAATAATAAACAATTCAATACCAATGGATTACCAGCAACCACTTCAGAGGTTGTCGTTAAGCAACTACTCAGAGATAGTTTAAATTTCAAAGGATTAATCGTCACAGATGCGATGAATATGGGAGGAGTTTCTAAAATTAAAAATGCTTCTTCAAAAGCCATTTCAGCAGGTTGCGATATTCTATTGATGCCTAAAAACGCACGAAAAGCACACGCCGAAATCTTGGCGAAATATAACGCAGATTTAGACTTTAAAATGAAAGTAGAAACGGCCGCAAAAAGAATTATTCGAATGAAGATTTGCTTGGGGTTGTTGTAAATTCAGTTATTTATCAATAATAAACACCCTAAAGGAGGGTGTTTATCACTCATTGTGCTATTTTTGCTTAAAATGCCTTTACAACAAGTTCAAAATATCGCAAAAACATTCGATACCATAGGTTTGGTTGATATGGATTCAGTTCAACTGATGAATCGTGTGGATACGAAATTTGTTTTCACATTAAAAGATCTTGAATTTTTGTTGCCTCAATTGGTAGAACACTATTTCGTTCTTGATGTCAACGGTGTTCTTTTATCAGAATATGAAAGTTTGTATTTTGATGATGCAGAATTCTCCTCTTACCACGACCATCACAAGAAAAAAGTGAATCGTTTTAAGGTGAGATATCGTAAATATGTCAATTCTAACCTTGCTTTCTTAGAGGTGAAGCACAAGAACAAAGGTAGAACTGAAAAAAGCAGAACGCGTGTCGAAGATATCCCTTCTGAAATGAGTATAGAAGACTTTATATTTGTCAAGAATGCGGGAATCACAAGTGATGCGATGTCACCTTCTTTGATGAATAGTTTTAGCAGAATTACTTTGGTCAGTAAAGCAATGAATGAGCGGTTGACTTTGGATTTGAACTTAACATACACCTTAAAAGATAAGGTAGAGGTTATAGAGAACATTGTCATTGCAGAATTGAAGCAAGGAAAAGCAATGAGAAATTCTCCCTTCTACCAACTAATGAAGAACAACCTTATTCGACCATTAAAAATTAGTAAATACACCATTGGCTATATTATTCTGTACGGCTTGGAGAATACAAAATACAATAGATTTAAAAAGAAATTATTAAAAATTAAAAAACTACAAGAACAATGCTCCCAACAATTATCTTAGATTCTGTAGCCGATTTTTTCGGTTTGACTTGGTTCGACCAAGATTTTTACACCCTACTTTTAAGATTGGGTATTAATCTCATCTTCATGACGATTATTATTCGCTATTTGTACTACCCAATTACCAAACGTAAAGATTACTTGTTTACTTATTATATGATAGGTCTTACCACTTTTTTCCTCTGTTTTGGTTTAAAAAAATTGGACATAGATACAGGAATGGGACTTGGTCTTTTTGCCATTTTCGGAATCATTCGCTACAGAACGGATGCCATTGAGATTAAAGAAATGACCTACTTATTTATCATTATTGGTGTGAGTGTCGTCAATTCTTTGGCTTCTAACAAAATCAGCGTTGCAGAAATGGCTGTGATTAACTTTACAGTTGTTGCTGTTACTTACGGCTTAGAATACATGTGGCTGGTGAAGCATTTGACTAGAAAAACAATCGTTTACGAGCGCATAGACTTAATCGTTCCAGATAAATATGAAGAAATGAAAGCTGACATTGAAAAAAGAACAGGCCTTGCTCTTAAACGTTTTGAAGTTGGTAAAATCGATTTCTTAGACGACACTGCACAGGTTAGAATCTTCTATTATGCAGAGGAACAAGCAATGTCTGATTACCACAATGACTAAATTGTCCGAGCATGGACAAAGGTTTTAATTTCCGCTTATTATTACTCCCACTTAGTTGGATTTATGGTGTTGTTACTTTTGTCCGTAACAAACTCTACGATTTTGGTGTTTTTAGTTCTTATGCGATTCCTAAAAAATCAATAGGCGTCGGAAACCTCTCTGTCGGGGGAACTGGCAAAACACCGCAAGTAAATTATTTAATGTCACAACTAATTGATTTACAACTAAATATATCGACGCTTAGTAGAGGTTATGGTAGGTCAAGCAAAGGATTAAAAGAGGTTTTCACAACATCGCAAGCAGCAGAAGTAGGAGACGAACCTTTGTTTTACAAAAAAAGATTTGGCGATAAAATCAATGTGGTGGTTGCTGAAAAACGAAAAATTGGGGTTGATTTTATTCTGAAAAAATTCCCGGAAAATGAAGTCATTATTTTAGACGATGCTTTCCAACACAGAGCTGTAAAAGCTGGCTTTAATATTTTGATTACAGATTATTCTGACTTATTTTGCAATGATTTCATGCTGCCTGCCGGAAATTTGCGAGAATGGACGTGCGGAAAAAAAAGAGCGCAAGCCATAATTGTCAGCAAATGTCCCACCACAATTTCGGAAGAAAAAATGGCGGAGATTAAAATACAATTAGGATTTCATTCTGACGTAATTTTCTTTTCAGAAATCAGCTATTCAGAACTGAAACCTTTTAGCAATGCAGTTGATTTCCCCATTGAAAACATCCTTCTAGTCACTGGAATTGCAAATCCATCTCCCCTATTCTCTTATTTAGATTCTAAATACAATGTAGAACATATAAGATTCAAAGATCACCATATTTTCACTGAAAAAAACATAGTGGAAATTAATGAAAAATTTGATACATTTGCTAACGTTAATAAAATCATCGTTACGACGGAAAAAGATTACATGAGGTTGGAAAATCTCGTAGAAATCAAATCTTCTGAAAAGCATTGGTTTTATCAACCGATAGAAACAAAAATTAAAGACAAACATAAATTCAATCTTTGCATCAATGAGTATCTCGAAATTTAAAGAATCAAGTGATTACATCCAATCACGCACAAATGTAAAACCATCAATAGGAATCATTCTCGGAACGGGCCTTGGAGGACTGGTTGAAGAAATCAATATCATTGATGAAATTGATTACAAAGACATCCCTCACTTTCCTCTTTCTACCGTAATGGGACATTCTGGCAAACTGATTTTCGGAGAATTAGGAGGCAAACACGTTGTTGCCATGCAAGGGCGCTTTCATTTTTACGAAGGTTATACAATGAAAGAAGTAACTTTCCCTGTTAGAGTGATGAAATTCTTAGGGATTGAACGTTTATTCGTCAGCAATGCTTCTGGCGGCGTAAATCCTGACTTCGAAATTGGAGAAATCATGATCATTGACGATCACATTGATTTATTTCCAGCGCATCCTCTCAATGGCAAAAACATTGACGAATTAGGACCTCGCTTCCCTGACATGATGAACACTTACGATGCTGGCATGATTGCTTTGGCAAAAGAAATTGCTTCAGAGAATAACATTAAAGTTTCAACGGGGACATACGCAGGATTGACAGGCCCAACATTGGAAACTCCAGCAGAATATAAGTACATCCGAGCAATCGGTTCAGATGCTGTTGGAATGTCAACCGTACCAGAGGTTATCGTAGCGCGTCACATGGGTATCCCTTGTTTTGCGGTTTCCATTGTTACAGATTTAGGTGTTCCTGGAGTGATTCAAGAAACAACGCACGAAGACGTTATTGCTGTTGCCAACAGACAGGAGCCAAAAATGACCATTATTATGAGAGAACTAATCTCAAGAGTGTAAATAGTTAGAAATGACTGAAGAAATTCGATCAAAATACCAAGCCGTAATAGGATTAGAAGTCCATGCGCAAATGCTGACCAAAAGTAAAGCCTATTCTTCTGATGTCAATGAATTTGGTGATGCTCCAAACACCAATGTTAGTGTTATTACATTGGGGCATCCGGGGACTTTGCCTAAGATGAACAAGCGAACTATTGAGTTTGCTATCAGAATGGGAATTGCTTGTGAATCTGACATTACAGAATTTCAAAGCTTTGACAGAAAGAATTACTTCTACCCTGATCTTCCGAAAGGTTATCAAATTACACAAGACCGAACACCTATTTGCGAAAATGGTCGTATTTTTATCAAGGATGACAACGGAAACGAGAAAGCCATTAAAATCACTCGTATTCACATGGAAGAAGATGCTGGGAAAAGCATTCACGATGTTGACGTTCACGACACCTTGGTCGATTTAAACCGAGCAGGAATACCTCTAATTGAGATTGTTTCTGAACCGGATTTAAGAAGTTCACAAGAAGCTTATAATTACGTCACAGAGGTTAGAAAATTGGTTCGTTACCTCGAAATTTGCGATGGAAACATGGAAGAAAGTTCTTTGCGTTGCGATGCCAATATTTCAGTGATGTTGAAAGGAGCAAAAGAATACGGACGTAGAGTTGAAGTGAAAAACATGAACTCTATACGCAATGTTCAGAAAGCCATTGAGTATGAAATTGAGCGCCACATCGAATTGATTGAAAAAGGTGAAATTATTGCTCAAGAAACACGTTCTTTTGATGCTTTAAAAGGGACAACCATTTCTATGCGTTCCAAAGAAGCAGCCAATGATTACCGTTTCTTTCCAGAGCCAGATTTATTACCATTGACAGTAGATCAAAAGCAAATTGATGCCATAAAAGCAGAAATGCCAGCATTGCCTCGCGACTTGTTCATTAAATACACGAAAGAATTAGGACTTTCTGAGTACGATGCCTACAACATCACGGACTCAAAAGAAATTGCACTGTTTTATGAGGATATAGTTTCTTGCACGAGCAATCACAAAGCAGCTGCCAATTGGTTGATGGGAGATATTAAATCCTACCTAAACCATAAAGGCAAAGAGATTACTGATTTTCCCATTTCAGCAAAAACGATTGGAGAATTGATTGCAATAATTGATGAAGGTAAGATATCTTCAACGGTTGCGTCTCAGAAGGTATTCCCTGCTTTAATTGAAGACGCATCGAAATCACCAATAAGTATTGCAGAATCAATGAATTTAATTCAAGATTCTAATGAAGACTCTATAATGACTTATATCGACGAAGTAATTGCAAAGAATCCTAGTGAAGTGGAGCGGTATAAAAACGGAGAAAAGCAATTGACAGGTTTCTTTATGGGGCAGTTGATGCGTGTATCAAAAGGGAAAGCTGATCCTAAAGCAGCGAACCAGTTGATGCGTTCTGCTTTAGATAAATTATAACGCTTAATTTTAAAATTATGATATTTAGATTAATCAGTATCCCTTTTTTAACTCTTCTATTGTTCTCTTGCGGCAGTGATGAAATAGAAACAATTGAATTCGAGAATGGTAATAATTTTGCTATTTCAGGAACAGTAACTGGGGCAGAAAATCAGACATTCTACTTAGAAGCACTAAGTCAAGAAGGAAAAATAGATGTAGCCAACGGAAAAGCGGATGAAAATGGTCGTTTTGAAATTATTGGAGAAATTCCTGGTTTTGGAATGTATCAATTACGTATTGGTGATGTGAAAGATAAAATTGTGCCTTTGACTTTAGTTCCAGATGATCAAGTAGTAATTAACGCTGAAATGGCAACGTTTGAAACGAATCCTCAAGTTTCTGGTACAAGTTGGGGAAAGGTAATGACAGAGTACATGTCTAAATTTTCGATTTTTCACAGCGCGCAAACAGAATTAATGAAGAAAAGCAGCACGATGAGTGAATCTGAATTAATGGCAGAATACATGGCATTAAAAGAGAAAGTAGATGAATTTGCTATCGCACAAATGAAAGCTGATCCAGGAAACCCCTTCAATCTCGTTCTTTCTTCATCTGCAACCCCTTCTATGGGTTTTGAAAATTGGCCTGTTGAAAATTTAGATGTAATGAAATCTGTGGCAGAAGCATTCACCAAAAAATTTCCTAACTCGCCATTAACGGCAAATATTTCTAATCAAGTTTATCAGATAGAACTGGGCTATGACCAATACCTTTTAGATACTTCTGGCGAGAGAGTAGCACCAGAAATTGCATTAAAAACTCCAGAAGGTAAAGAATTGAGACTTTCGTCATTGCGAGGCAAATATGTTCTCATTGATTTCTGGGCATCTTGGTGTGGACCTTGCCGTAGAGAGAATCCTAATTTAGTTAGAATTTACAATGAGTACAAAGACAACGATTTCACTATTTTTTCCGTCTCTTTAGATAAAAACGCAGAAGCATGGAAGGAAGCTATAGAAAAAGACGGTTTAATTTGGCCAAACCATGTGAGTGATTTATTGCAATGGAAAACGCCTATGGTTCAATTGTATGGTTTTAACTCTATTCCTCACACTGTTTTAATTGACAAAGAAGGAAAAATTATAGGAACAGGATTGCGTGGAGAAACTTTGGAACAAAAATTGAAGGAGATCTTTAAAAAATAGAAAATTATGAAATTAGGATTTATATTAATTAGTGTTTTATTGACCTCTTATTCTTGGGGACAGATAAATGTAACAATTACAGGGAATATTTTTAACTCAAAGGCTGACTCAGTCTATATCATTCAGAACACGACGAAGCAATCATTGAAGCATATTTCTGCCCCAATAAACAAGGATGGCACTTTTGAACTGAAAGGTACTGTACCTGCCCCCGATTATTACAGTTTTCAGTTGGGGAATGATAGAATACACCTTATTCTAAAGAAAGATGCTGCTATTAAAATTTATGGTGATGGTTCAAATTTAGGTTCTTTTGCAAATATTGTGAATTCTGAGGAATCATCCAAGATGCATAAGCACATCCAAACAATGGAAGCTTGGGGAGCAAGAATAAGACAAGCCAATCAAGAAAAAAAAGAGCATCCTGAAAAAACAGATGAGATTAATAAAAGAATGGAGAATGAGGCCAAGGCTTTTGAAGCAGGACAGAGAACTTTCATCACGAGAAACGCAAATTCCCCTGCTTTATATGCTGCAATAGAGGCTCTTGATCCAAAGAAAGATTTTGTGTTTTATGAATCAACAGTTCGCCAATTAGTAGCTTGTTTCGGGCAATCGCCAAGTATTCAAAATTTACAAAAAAAATATCTTGTTCTTAAGTCGCAATTAGAAGCAAACAATGCTTTTGCTCCAGGTAAGTTAGCTCCTGATTTTGAAGAATTAAAAGCAGATGGAAGCAAGATGAAATTATCTGACTTGCGCGGAGAAGTTGTGCTCATTGATTTCTGGGCATCCTGGTGTGGACCTTGTCGTAGAGAGAATCCTGCTGTTGTTGCATTGTACAACAAATACAAGGATGATGGATTTACTATAATAAGTGTTTCATTGGATAAATCAAAAGAAAAATGGCTTGCTGCAATTGAAAAAGATGGACTTGTTTGGCCAAATCACGTGAGTGACTTACAAGGTTGGAGTAGCAAAGTGGCTAAATTGTACGGCGTAAACAGTATTCCTGCGACATTTCTTATTGATGCGGAAGGGAAAATTATTCGATCTAAAATTCGTGCGCACGAATTAGCTGTTGAATTGGAACGAATTTTTGAGCACTAGCAATGAGTGATTCTCAGAAGAAAATTTACTTTGCATCGGACTTTCACCTGGGTGCACCCGATTATGAGTCAAGTCTTATTCGTGAGAAAAAAATAGTTGATTGGTTAAATCACATCGCTCCAACAGCTGAAGAAATTTATCTTGTCGGTGATATTTTTGACTTCTGGTTTGAGTACAAACGAGCCGTTCCAAGAGGTTTTGTTCGATTGCTTGGTAAAATCGCAGAATTATCGGATGCTGGAATCAAAATTCACATTTTTACAGGTAACCACGACATGTGGATTTTCGATTATCTACCTAAAGAGTTGGGAGTCACTCTACATAGAGAACCCATCGAAAGAACTTTCTTTGGTAAAAAGTATTTCATAGGTCATGGAGATGGCTTAGGACCAGGAGATAAAGGTTATAAATTTTTAAAGAAAGTATTTGCTAATAAATTTTGCCAATGGTGTTTCGCTCGTTTGCATCCTAATTTTGGAATTTGGTTAGCGGATAAGTCTTCCAAAACAAGTCGCGCGAAAACAGGCGCAAATGATGAGAAATTTTTAGGAGAAGATAAAGAATGGCTCATTCAATTTTGCAAAGAAGAACTCAAGAGAGAGCATTTTGATTACTTTGTATTTGGACATCGCCACCTACCTATTGAATTTGAATTGAAAGATAACTCTCAATACATTAATTTAGGAGAATGGATAAACTATTGTACCTACTTGGAGGTTGATAGTGAATCAGTGACTCTTAAAACTTGGAGTTAAACTTCACAAGAATCTCCCATGCAATTTGGTTTTATAGCAGGTTCTTTGATCCATTTAATTTTCACGAAAAAGTGATATAAATTACATCCGACACAGATTCCAAAAGAGGACTCTATAAAAAGCAATGCGATACAAATTAGACATAACAGGCAAACGGGTTCAAAGAATCGGACATCATTTAACAGTAAGAGAGAAAGAATAAAGATCGCACTTGCCAATAGCAAACCTAATGTCCATGCAAATTTTTTCTGAATAGCTCCAATGGGAAGCTTAGATTGTTTAGCTACAATCAAGTTAGCCAAAATGACAGTAGGCGCATATTTAGGATTCAGTAATATACCAATTAAAAAATTGAGCATTAAGAATCCTGAGATGTACGTTATCACAAAGTAACGTTGTAAAAAATTTACATTAATGAATGCAATTAATGCTAAGCCAAGCATTAATCCAGCACTCGCTCTTACCACACGTTCGTCAAGTGTTTTATAACCCAATTCTTTATTAAAATCTCCAAAACTTCTTTCCATAAAGCAAAACTAACACAAATTTATTAAAAATGATTCTTTTAAATTTCAGAAAAAAGTACTAGTAAAATGTAATTATAAATATTAATATTGCTTTAAAATAATAGATATGAAAAAAGAGCTGGATAAAAGAAGTAGCGGCAATTGCGAATTATGTGGAGCAAATGAAGATCTTTCTATTTTTGTTGTGGAACCTAAGTCAGGTGATAGCGTCGAAGACTGTATTCATATCTGCTCTAATTGCAACGGTCAATTAACAAGTGGAGATTTTAAAGCAAACCATTGGAGATGCTTAAACGACAGTGTTTGGAGTGAGGTTGATGCCGTGAAAGTCGTTGCTTGGCGAATTTTGAACCAACTCAAAGATGCAGGATGGCCAAATGATCTCCTGGATATGATGTACATGGGAGAAGATGTTGAAGCTTGGGCAAAGAAAGGACTGCCTTCTGAAGACGCTATTATTCATTTAGACAGTAACGGTGTACAATTAAGTGCTGGAGATTCTGTTGTATTAATCAAGGATCTTAAAGTTAAAGGTGGGAATTTCACAGCAAAGCGAGGAACCGCCGTAAGAAACATTACTTTAGTTCATGATAATGCTGAACACATAGAAGGTAAAGTTGAAGGGCAAAGAATTGTTATTCTAACTCAATACGTTAAGAAGTAATAGATTTACTACCTATTTAATTTAGATAAACTTTAGAACAATAAAAAAAGCCGATGAATTTCTTCATCGGCTTTTCTTATACCTCAAAGAGGGTAAAGTAATATTAGTCTTTTACAATTCTGTAAACACCTTTCTCAGAACCATTACTTAGTTCCATGATGTATAAACCACTTGTAAGACCTTCTAAGCTAATCTCGAACTGAGTTCCAGATACAACTGCAGAAGAAACAACATTACCAGCAACAGAGTAAACTGTTACAGTTGCGTTATTTACAGCTTCAGACAAAGAAACTTTTACCGCACCCTTAGTTGGGTTAGGATAAACAGTTGCAGTGTTTAACGCGTTCTCGCCAATTGATGCACCGGATGCAAAGTTAGGACGAATAAGGTAGTTAAATCCAAAGGCAAAAGCTTCACCGTTAGAGAAACCAGGTCCATTAGGATTACCTGTCCAGTTTACCCAGTTAGTAGTCAATACGTAATTAGATGTGTTATCTGTGGCTATAGAAACGTTAGCAGAATACTCATGAACCATTGCAACAAACTCCATGCCAGCTGTAACAGCTAATGGAGCAGGAAGAGCCATAGTCAATACTAAAGGAGCATTGATTGAATCTGCTGCAGTAAAAATATATTCCATAGTTGAAGCTATAGAAGCGTTAGGCGCACCAGCTGCCATGTCCCAAATTGAGAACATTGTAGTATCTCCAGGTGTTGGTGCATTGTGCACAGCTGTAATTGAAGTTAACATATCTCCAACTGGGGAAGCATATTGCATACCTAAAACTGCATTTTGACCTGAACCAGCACCAATTCCTAGTGCACCAGTAATAATGTTGTTATCTCTTGCCAAAACTGAATCATTGTAAGCAATAGACACCATCATTGTGTCGTTAGATGTGTTCTCATCAACTTCTGTCATTGAACTCACAAAAGTAATTGTATGAGTAGTTGCAGAAACTGCTGTGTAACCAGGAGTTAAAGCTCCAGTAGATGCAGTTGCTGTAACCAAAGTAGCAACAGCTGTACCATTTGCAGTAGCAACATCAGTAGCACCATCATTAACTGTAGCAGCAACATTTGCATTAGTTACAGAAGAAGTACCAAAGTTAAAGATAGTAGCATCAAAAGACATTGGGACAACTTGTGCCATTGGAACCATAGTATATGGTGTACCAATACTAGCCGCATCAACTCTTAAGTCTAAAGCTGGTTGAGCTGTAACACAGAAGTTGTACGTTCCTGAAGCGTTAAATGTATATAATACAATACCATTTACCATAACATCTAATACAGTACCATCATCACCCCAGTCATCTACCATATGGATATCCATACAAGTACCTAATGCAAAGCAACCTAGATTTTCAGTTGTTGTAACACCACTAGCGTACTCATTCGCATCATCACCAACAGCAGCAACTTGACCAGCTTCACCTCCACAACCAACAACAGCAGCATTACCGAAGAAATTAATTGTGTTTGTTCCACAAGCGTCACCTGTTGGAGTAACCTCCCAGTAAGCTTCGTAACCCCATGTATCTGTAGTAACATCTACAGTCAGTTCACCTTGTCCAGCAGGACATTGAGCGTTTGCAATTGCTCCGAACAATAAAGTCGCAACAACTGTCGTTAAAAATTGTAATTTTTGTTTCATAAAATTAAAGTTTAAATTATTTATTAATTAGTACCGTAAAGATATGTAAATAAAACTGAACTAAAAAAATATTCATTAACTTAGTTTAAACAGTCCTATGTTAGAAACGGCAAAAAGATGAAATCAATCCATTCCTCCACCACTACTTTTTCGATTCAACTTGTTTTTGCCATCAAGTTTACCCCAGCGATAAGAAGCCGTAATGTAAAACCGTCTTGTTCTCCACTTATACTCTGAGGTTTGAGAAACGCCCGTTTGGGTTAGATTTAAGTCAAAACCTTTTGTGTCAAAAATATCTGTAATTCTTGCTCCTACGGTAAAACGATTATTAAATAGACGTTTTTCAAAAGACAAATCGATCCCTGTTCTGATTTGAATAATTCCTTGTGGCGCAACTCTTGGCGCATTATAATTGGCATTCACTTGGAAACTTGCTGTTTTCTTCCAGAAATCTATGCTTAAAATATATTTACCGCTCCAATTAAAACCGCTATTGGTAAATTCTACGGTTGTATCAGTGCTTATGTAATCAATATAATTACCCGTAAATGTTAGTGTGTTTTTCATCCATTTAAACGGCTTATATATAAGGACAGTTTCAAGTCCCGTACTTACACTGTTATCAATGTTTTGAAAAGTAACCTTTGCTGTGTTGTCTGGGTAATAGACTTTAATTCGTGTTATTACATCGCTTGTTCTTCTATGAAAGACGCTGCTGGAGAATATAAATTTTTTCGTTGTATAGTTAATACCTAAGTCAAAGGAATGGATGTATTCTGGTTGTAACTCCGGATTACCGCTTCTTAAATTTACAGGGTTTGCATAACTCGTGAACGGATTTAATTGTCGAGATTTTGCTCGATTGATTCGTTTACTATAACTCAGTGCTAATTCAGATTTCTTAGATATAGCATATTTAATATGCGCTGAAGGAAATAAATTCAAGTAGCTGTTAAAGAACTCTTGATTCGTACTGACTAAATTTGGAACTTGCTCTGCATACTCTCCTCTAACTCCTGCTTGGTATTTAAACTTACCTAATTCTTGTCCAAACGTGGCATAGACACTGTAAACGGATTCATCGTATTGATAATCGAAGTTGGCGACCGTATCTTCAAAAAACGTCCCCAATAGAGTATCCTTAGTTTCGGAGAATGTTGAGAGATTATCATTTCTCAGAATTACTTTTGCCCCCAATTCTATTCTTGCTTTTTTCTTCTCTAAAATTCTACTAAAATCTGTTTGCAAAGTGGTTACTTTCTCTTTTGTTTCACTTTCTAACTGCTGATTTAGTGGTGTAAGAGAACTTAATTGATCCAGGTTGTCGTAATACAATTCTTCGTAAAAACCTTTGACATTTTTGAGTGCCTGAGAATGATTTGCATTGAATGACCACTCCCCTTTCTGCTCCTTTAACTTGTGTGTGTAATTCGCATTTAAGTCTATACTTTTTCTTCCTCTGGGGTCTTCAGAATTTCTATCCCAGCGGTTTGCTAACGCACCAACACCATCGTACAAGCTACTTTCAAGGTTGCCTGTGCGAATTCTTTTTCCGAGGACACCTGTAATCGAAACTCCTATAACGTTTCTTTTATTGATGTAGAAATCAGAACCTAAAACGAGCGTATTGGTTGATTTCAAATCCTTTCCCTGTCGGGTTTGAAGAAGCAAAGTAGAACTGTCAGCTACAACCTCTCTGGAAAGATTATTGTAATAATTTCGGTAACCTTCATAGTAATTCATGGAATAATTCAGGTTGAAATTGAACTTACTGTTTCGATAACTCAATCCGAGGTTGGCATCGTATAGATTGTCCGTTGCTGCAGTTGCTGAAAGAATTCCATTGAATCCTTTTAATTTGTTTTTCTTCAAGACGATGTTAATGATTCCGGAAGTTCCGTCAGGGTCGTATTTCGCAGAAGGGTTGGTCACCACTTCTATTCTCTCAATCGCATTTGCAGGAAAGGCATCGAGAACATTTGCTCCATCGTTGCCAACGAGTGTACTGGGACGACCGTCAATCAAGATAGTTACATTCATATCTCCTCGCAAGCTAATATTTCCGTCTTGATCAACATCAATACTCGGAATGTTGTTCAGAACATCATTGGCCGTTCCTCCCCTGACAGAAATATCGTCTTCTACCCTGTAAACTTTCTTATCGATACCTGCTTTCAGAACATCCAAAGAACCCGATGCAGTTACTTCTTCAATGTCAATGGCTTTATCCAATTCTAAAAGAATTTCACCCAATTGAATAGGACCCGATATCTCTTTCATATAAGACTCGTGTAATGCCAGGCTTACTTTTATCAGAAATCTATGCTCTCTTTCACTATCTACTTTTGGAAATTCCAGTTTAAATACTCCTAAAGAATCGGTATATGCTCCTGCAATAACGGAAGAGTCCGAATGCCACATTAAGCGCACCGAAGCATATTCTGCGGGGAGCTTTTCAGAATTATAAACAGTACCTGTAACTGATTGACTGAAAGAATACGTTCCTAAAAGTAGAAATAAGGAGAAATATAGTTGTTTCATTCAATAATTTTGAATTCTAATGAGTCTTTTAGCATTTTTGCGACTGGACACCTTCCTGAAATGTCAATTAATCGTGTTATTTGTTTTTCGTCTAAATCGCCCTCAAAAGTAATCCTTTTTTCAATAAGCGTTTTATCACCGTCCGATTCTGCAAAAGTCAACTCTACAGACATGTCATCAATGCTCCAACCTTTTCGCTCTGCGTACATTTTTACAGTGATGATTTTGCAACTTGCCAACGCTGAAAGCAACAATTCTGTCGGTTTTGGTCCTAAATTAGCACCTCCAACTTCAATTGGCTCGTCAGAAATCCAAGATAATTCTCTTGTGGAATTATCAACGGTATATTGTTCTCGTAATGTTGCTTTAATTGATGTCATTTTTAATGATTTCTATTTTGACGTAAAACTAAGAAGTTATCTTACGTTACCTCCACATCAATTTAATATCTTCCGTTTTTAGTTCTCCGAAATAGTCAATCTCAATCAGCTGGTGTCCGGGTAAAAAGCTCTCGAAATTAGTTGTAAACTTCACTTTTTGCTTAGTAGAACTGATCCAGACATCTTGGATGAATTTACTATTATTGATATGAAGTAAAATTTTCCCATCCGAAGAAAGTTCAGAAGCAACCGAGTAATCAACGTCTTTCTCACTCGCCTTCTCGTAATTTTTCACAATGTGAACAAATGTTCTGCTGTACCCTTCATTAAAAGAGAATTTAATGACGCAATTTGAATCTAGAACACCTTTTTGTTCTGCTATTTTCATTTTTAGTAGTTGAGAAGAGCCTTGTTCAACTTCGTATTCTATACCTTCTGAAGAAATTAACTTTCCTGACAAATCGTAAATCTTGCAAATAATTGAGCTTGCTAATTTCTCTGGGAAATCAGAAACAACATAATATTCTTTGTCATTTAGTCCGTTGTATTTTGCAACGATTGCAATATCTTCATAGTCTTTCTTCACTGCATATTGCAAAGCTTTCCAATTGCCAAAATAATCAATACTCGACCAAGACGGGGCCGGCCAGCAATCGTTCATTTGCCAATACAGTGTCCCCCCACAGCGTGGCGCATCGATGCGATGACCTGCAATTGCCATACTCACCGCTTTTGCTTGCGTCAGTTGAGAAAAGTAAACGAATTCTTCAAAGTTCTTCGGTTCTCCGTAAAGCAATTTTGCATGCTTGAGAATCATACCGTTGCCAACATAACTTTTCTGATGATGCTTCATTACATCAGATTTTAAGTCCCAATCCTTCTCATCAGAAAAGGAACGCAGGGTATTGAATTCCGGAAAGCTTTGAAATCCATATTCTGCATTAAAGCGTCCAATTTTCTTTGCAAAGTCCTCTAACGGATCTTTCCCATGCCAAACACCCCAGTAATGTTGAGAACCGTGATCGTAGTACTTATCCTTGCCCCAATGACTTAATGGAGAAGTGTGAATGTATGGAATTGCCGTCGATGCGTTAATCATCGCTGGTGCAATCTCTTTAAAAACGAGGCTATAAGCATCCTCAATTTCTTTGGCTTTCTTTCCATAAAGGTTGTGCTTTCTTTGAAACCCCCAGTATTTCCAAGCGACATCAACCTCATTGTTGCCATTGAATAAAACAACAGAAGGATGCCCCGAAATTCTTGGAATTTGATACTTCAACTCATCTTTTACATTGCAAGTGAACTGCGCATCTCCAGGATACATAGCGCAAGCAAACATTAAATCTTGCCAAACCATTATTCCGAGTTCATCGCATTTCTCAAAAAAGATGTCGTCAGGATAATAGCCGCCGCCCCAAACTCTCACCATATTGAAATTCGATTCTGCCATTATTTCTACCATGGAAACGATTGCAGAATCAGTAACTCGCGCTGGGAAAATATCTTGCGGAATGTAGTCTGCACCTTTTGCAAAAATGCGTCTTCCGTTGATTTTAAAATAATAACTTGTCCCCCATTCATCCTTCTCTTGAATAAGTTCAGATTGTTTAATTCCAAACTTTAATTCAAAGTTTTCAATGATTTCAAAATCAATGGATAAGATAGATGTACTATCTAAATAAATAAACTGATTTCCTTGCCCTCTTGGCCACCATAATTTCGGGTTGCTAATTTCCACACGTCTTGTAAAACGTCCATTTTTTATTTCAACAACGGCATTACCAAATAATTTGCTTTCCCAATAAATCTCTTCTAGCGCATCGCTTTGAATGAAAAGGTCAAATTCAACAATCGCCCTCTCCTCTGATATTGAAATAACGCGCGTTGTCTTATTCACTATTCTCGCAACATTATACGAACGAACAAGTACTTCCTTGTTAAACCCCATCGTATTCATTCTCAGCGACCAATCCCAACCAAATTGATACTGTGGCTTGCGTGTGTATGGCGCAACAGCAATCTGCCCCACATCGTTTGGAGCTGGTAAATGATAACTTGCATCCGCAAACGTTTGCTGATGATACATGGTTGGCGGAGTAAAAATTACGGTCAACTCATTCAGCCCTTCTTTTGCAAATTCCTTTATCTGAGCAGAGTAAGGTCTAAAAGCGTTTTCTGTCGTAAGAATTAAAGAATCGTTCAAATATACTTTTGCGTAAGTATCAACGGAAGGAAATTCAATCTCAATGAAATCTTTGTCGAATTGTTCTTTTTTCAGAAACAACATTGATTTGAATTCCCACAGATGCTCCTCTATCCAATTGAATTTCTCTTCATTTTTACCATAGAATGGGTCTGGTAATTCTCCAGATGCAATCAAAGCTTCTTGTACAGAACCTTTCTTGCCTAAGTCAACCCATTGATTTTTTAGGGGATGCAGAATGCTCCATGTCAATTTCTCTTGCGATAAACTCACAAAGCTAGACATGCAAAAAAGTAAGGTTAATAGTTTCATTTTTTTTAGAGATTTTAAGACGTTAATATCTTAAGGTCTTAAAATCTTTTTGCCTTATTATGTTTCCAATTGTTCTCATCTCTTATCCCTCTGGTATTTTTTTAACCATTCTCTATAAATCCGAGCATTTCGTTCATGTTGTGCATTTGTCAAAGCGAAATTATGGCCTCCACCACCAGGTTTTCCACACATAAATATATAATTCACGTCCGCTGGACTCAAAACGGCGTCAATTACTGCTCCTGGAGTTACATAAATTGGACCAGGAGGTAATCCGTTGATTTTATAGGTGTTATAATCGCATTCTATATTGATATGCTTATAGAGGATTCGTTCAACTCCTATCAATTCATCACCCCAGCAGAACTTAGCCGTTGGATCAGATTCTAACTTCATTCCTTTGTCTAATCTATTCAAATAAAGCTTTGCAACGATGGGCCATTCTTTAGAAATTTTTGATTGCTCAGCATAAACGATACTCGCTAAAGTTGTCACTTGTGAAGGTGCTTTGAGTCCAATTTCCTTCATTTTTGCCTTTCTATCAGAATTCCAGAATATTTTGAACTCGTTGGCCATGAAGGCAACAAAAGCTTCTGCATCTGTATCAAAATACATTTCGTAATTTTTGGGTAAGAATAAAGCCGGAACTTGCGCACGTGTAAAGCCGTATTTCTTTAAAGTAGAAGGTTTGTAGATGTATTCCACCAATGAGGCACTGTCTGCCAGAATGCATTGACTGATGTTTTTTGCCATTGCTTCAATAGTCGGGCAGTTGTTGAAAATCACATTGACTTTCACTTCCGCTTTTCCGTGTCCATTCTCCTCTTTCACAAAACCATTAATCAAGTTAGAAAGTTGTGTTTTTGACAGAATAACGTACTTCCCAGCAGCAAAACGAGTGCTATCTATACCGTTTTCTTTAACATAAGAACGAATTAATTCTCTATCTGCAATGACTTCTTTTTCAATAAGAACATCAATTAATTCTGTCAATGTCGGGTCTTCTCTGAAGAGCAATTTGACTTCTCGCTTGTTCACAGAGCGTGTATCTTCTGAAAAATAGCTCATGATTTTGTCCTTGTACAAGAATACAAAGACGATTAGTAAAGCAAATCCAAGAAGTCCTATTTTTTTAACCATTTTTCAAATAATAACACATCAATATACTCATCCTCGCTTGAATTAGGCTCTTTTTTCTCCCCAATTTTTCTAAAATTATTTTTCAGAAATAATTGGCAACTTGCGAGGTTGTCTTTATGAACTGAACAAATAAATTTCTCTACACCTAATCTAATAGATTCATCTTCAATTAGTTGTAAAGATTTTGAAGCAATTCCTTTCTGTCTATATTCTTTGCAAGCAACGAGGATGCCTACGGTCGCTTCCTTTTTTTTGAAGTCAATTTCCGTTAAATCGATGTTGCCAATTGCTTCATCATTCTCACTGAGGCAAATCATCCATCTTGCCTGTTTTGCGTTAGGAATGTCTTGTAATTCACCAATTAAAACATGAATATCAAAGAGAGAATAGGGCGAATCATTCTCACTCACTGCCCAATTTTCTTCGTTGTTTTCCCAGTCGAGAATCAGCGCTGCATCCTTTGCTTCCACATACCTTAGATATATTGAAAACTCTTTCATTGCAGTTTCATAAGTCGATCATGGATGTCTGATGTGAAATAATTCTTAATTCCAGAAAATTGCGCATCAATGTTGAATCCATATACATTTTTAATAGAATTGGTCGCATATAAGGCACTCAATAAATCCGTTAATTTACTTGCTAAAGGGAGGTTGAGAATTTCTTTAATTGGATCTAAACAAGTCACTTGAAAAGGAATTGTCTGTGAGAATTTGTTGTAAATATCGGTGATTTCATCTAGATTTACTTCAGAATTCAGTTCAAAACACAAAGTCTTAATATTCTTCTTAAGAATAATAGATTCTATCTTCTCTATGGCTATTTTTTGATCTTTTCCGTTGGCTTTTAGGCTGTAATATTCTCCGTTTTTTGACAAACCGATATGCGGCGGAATTTTATCCGCATGCCACACCCACAAGAGCAATGATCCTTCTGGAACCTCAATTTTAGAGACATTTTTTATATTTTCGATGCGATAATCACAATTCAATACTTCCATCAAAAACTTTTTTTGCAGGTCCTGACAACCAAATATTTCTAAAACCTTTCTCTTTTGAGAAAATAGCTGCTTCTACAGTCAATTCTCCCCCTTTTGTCTGAATCTTCACTTTTCTCAACGGAGGATTTTGCATCATGTACAATAAAGCGCACGCAGTCACTCCTGTTCCGCACGATAAAGTCTCATCCTCTACTCCACGTTCGTAGGTTTGCACTTGGATAGTATCCTCAGAAATAACCTCCACACTATTGACATTAATTCCTTCTTTTTTGAATCGTTCAGAGTAGCGAATTTCTTTACCAAATTCAACAATATTCTTCGTTTTATCTTTCTCGAAAGTCACGTAATGTGGAGAACCTGTATCTATGATAAAATTCTTTGCAAACTCTTCAAAGTCAATCACAGGGAGCATTTCGAGAGACACTGTGTCATTCGTTAAGAAAGCTTTGTGCTTGCCATCTATGGCTACAAATGTCGTTTTTTCTTCAGTGATTAGACCCAAGCTTTTCGCAAATAAAACAGAACATCTTGCGCCGTTTCCGCAGAAACTTTTCGAACCATCTGCATTGTAGTAATCTACTTCAAAATCACAGTCTTGGGCCGAAGAAATTTTAATTAAACCATCGGCGCCAATTCCCAATTTTCTATCGCACAGAAAAGCAATATTTTCTATTGATAAATCATCAAATTGCCCACCAATGTTGTTGAGCATGATAAAATCATTGCCAGTGCCTTGATATTTTGAAAAATTGATTTTCATTTAGAAACAAAAGTACAGTTATTCTACAAATAACCCCCTTAACATTCTTTAACATGACAATTGTACCAAAAAAAGCATCTTGGTGTTATTATTGTTGTAAGAATCTCCAAATCAAAACAGAAAAAAAATGAAGAATAATTTAAAACTTTTAGGATTAGGCCTGTTGGGTGGAATGCTGCCTTTGGCTGTTTACATGATGATGAATACGTCGCCAACATCTTCGCACACCGATACAGTTGCGATGAATTCTCCCAAAGATATTGGCGCGAAAAATGCGAGCATTGATTTTCTCTCTCAATTTCAGACGGAGAATTTCGTAGAAGCATCCGAGAACAGTTTGAATTCTGTGGTACACGTTACGACAACCGTTGAAACAACCTCTTTTCAACGAGATATTTTTTCAGAATTCTTTTACGGACCAGGCGCTGGAGGACGAGAGTTTAAACAATATGGTTCCGGGTCAGGATCGGGAGTTATTATTGCTGAAGACGGATATATTGTTACCAATAACCACGTTATAGAAGATGCAAAAACGATAGAGGTTATTCTCAATGACAATAGAAAATACGATGCGGTTGTCATTGGAACAGACCCATCAACTGATTTGGCAGTGCTAAAAATCAAAGAGAAAGGTCTGCAAGCCATCCCAATTGGAAACAGCGACGAAGTACGTGTCGGAGAATGGGTACTTGCAGTCGGGAATCCGTTCAACCTTACCTCTACGGTCACTGCGGGAATTGTTTCTGCCAAGGCGAGAAATATTAACATCATTAAAGGCAGAAAGAATCAGAGCAATGTTCCGATTGAGTCATTCATTCAAACGGATGCCGCTGTGAACCCTGGTAATAGCGGTGGTGCTTTGGTCAACACAAAAGGACAACTTATTGGAATCAATACCGCAATCGCCTCACGAACAGGCAGCTATTCAGGATATTCTTTTGCAGTGCCTGTGAATCTTGTGAAGAAAGTAATGCGTGATTTAATTGACTACGGCGTGGTGCAAAGAGGTTATTTAGGTGTTCAGATAGCCGATATTACGCAAGAAATTAAGGAAAACAATGAACTAAAAGATACCAAAGGTGTATTTATAGCAGGAGTTGTTGAGGATGGTTCTGCAGAAAAAGCTGGATTGAAAGAAGGAGATGTTATTCTGAAAATAGGAGGAAAAATAGTCAATTCTGTGGCGTCTTTGCAAGAAGAAGTTGGAAGAAGGAGACCTGGCGACAAGGTTCCTGTGACGATTCGTAACAAGAAAGGTCAAGAAAGCGTGAAAGAAATCGTACTGCGCAACAAAGACGGCGGAACAAAGCTGGTCAGCAAAGAAGAAGTGAAGAAAAACAGTGCTCTTGGCGCGACTTTTAGTGAATTAAGCAGCAAAGAGAAAAAAGAACTCAATATTACCAACGGTGTTAAAATAAAATCACTGAATGCGGGGCGACTAAAATCTCTCGGATTGAAAGAAGGAATGACCATCACTAAAATTAACAATGAAGTGGTTCAAAATGTTGAGCAATTAACAAAAAAATTAAACAGTAGTAACAGAGGAGTTTTGCTAGAAATAATTACAGAAAACGGGAGTAAAGAATATGTTGGATTCGGCTTGTAACAGGCTTTAACGAAATGTTAGACGAGTCTAACATTTAATTACTTTATCTTTCGTACATTTGAAAAAAAAACATGAAATCAATAGCAATCGCTTTATTTTTATTCGCAACAGTTAGTGTAAATGCTCAAATTAAAACACCCCGACTAAGTCCTAATGCAGAGATTGAACAAAAAGTAGGTTTAACAAAAGTAAAAATCACCTATTCTCGCCCATCAAAAAGAGAAAGAGTCATTTTTGGAGATGTTGTCCCTTTTAACGAGGTGTGGAGAACAGGAGCCAACGAGAATACAATAGTTAAATTTAGCAATGCTGTGATTTTTGGCTCTGACACATTGGCAAAAGGAGAATATTCTCTTTATACTTTGCCGAATACGGAAGGTTGGAAGGTTTATTTTTACAAAACAACGAACAACTGGGGAAACCCACAAGAATGGAAGGAAGATTTAATTGTTTTAGAAGTAGAAGCAAATCTAACAGCATTGAACGATGAAGTGGAAACATTTACCATTTCAATTGATAATATAACAACGAAAAGTGCAGTACTGTCTTTTTCTTGGGACAAAACGAAAGCTTCCGTTGCTTTTACTGTTCCTACAGGGAAAATTGTTGAAGCAGCTATTAAAAAAGTAATGGCCGGTCCATCTGCCAATGATTATTTCAATTCAGCAGACTACCTTTTTTCTGAAAAGAAAGAATTAAAGAAAGCATTGGGCTGGGTTTCAAAGGCGATAGAAATGAGAGGTCAAGAGGCATTTTGGATGATGTCTTTGAAGGCAAAAATTCAAGCAGAATTGAAAGATTACAGTGGAGCAATAGAATCTGCAAAATTAGCTATAACGGCAGCTGAAACTGCTGGGTATGATAATTATGCCGAGGAAAACAAAACTGCAATTGAAAAGTGGAGTAAGCTTAAGTAGAAATTGATTATTAAGGCACGGTTTTTGACTTCATAAGTTAGCTGAAATTGTTTAAAATAATTTTGGATAAGAGGTTGATTTAGCCGTATCTTTGCAACCGCTCAAATGAGCAAAACTAAAAAGTGAGGGAAAGAAGAGTATGAGACAACTAAAAATCACCAAATCGATTACCAACCGTGAGAGTCAATCACTTGACAAATACTTACAGGACATTGGTAAAGAAGATTTAATTACAGCAGAAGAGGAAGTAGAATTAGCACAGAAAATCAAGGCGGGAGACCAAAAAGCCCTTGAAAAACTAACCAGAGCTAATTTACGTTTCGTTGTTTCTGTAGCGAAGCAATACCAAAACCAAGGATTAACTTTACCTGATTTAATCAATGAAGGGAATCTAGGTTTGATAAAAGCAGCGCAAAAATTTGATGAAACTCGTGGATTCAAATTTATCTCTTACGCAGTATGGTGGATTCGTCAATCAATTTTGCAGGCATTGGCCGAACAAGCAAGAATTGTGAGACTTCCATTGAACCAAGTAGGATCATTGAATAAGATTAACAAAGCATTCTCTCGTTTAGAGCAAGAATTCGAAAGACCACCATCTGCAGAAGAATTAGCAGAAGCATTGGAGGTGCCAGAAGATAAGATTAAAGAAAGCTTAAACGTATCAGGTCGTCACGTATCTATGGACGCTCCCCTATCTTCAGCAGAAGACGGAGGAACATTAATGGACGTTATGGCAAACCACGATTCTCCAAAAGCAGATCACGCCTTAATGGCAGAATCACTACAAAGAGAAATCGAACGTTCTTTAAGTACACTGACAGACAAAGAACGTGAAATCATTCGTTTATTCTTCGGAATTGGAATGAACCACGGATTGACACTTGAAGAGATTGGATCAAAATTCAACTTAACGAGAGAAAGAGTCCGTCAAATAAAAGAAAAAGCAATTCGACGATTGAGACACACCTCGAGAAACAAGCTGCTGAAAGCATATTTAGGATAATAAGTAGGGATTGGTCGCGCCAATCCCTTTTTTTTTATCTTTTTTTTAATAACTATAACAACATTAAATTAAACATGGATACTGCGTTGGATTACGAAAAAGAATTAGAATCGCACATTAGACAAGAAAGAGCTGCCGTTACTCTATCAAGCAAGGTTGGCGAATTACTTTACGACAAAGGAATTGAATTGGTCCTGTTTAGAAATCAATTGGTTGACATCACTATCTCTGAAATTCTTAATTTACATGAATACTCAAAGAATGTAGTCAACAAACCAATTGACATCATGACGTCTTCTACCCTAGCGGTTCAGTTGCATAATATGGATCTTGCTCCTGCAAAAATTGACTTAGGAAAACTTTCTTATGAATGGCTATACCAAGAACATGGCTTCAGTACTAAAACAGACTTTCTAAACAACAAGTTAGCAGATTTCAAGACTGGAGAAGGGAATTCTATGAACCCACGAGATGTTGTTTTGTATGGTTTCGGGAGAATTGGTCGTTTGGCTGCAAGAGAATTAATCAAGCAAGCTGGTCGAGGTCAGCAATTGAGATTAAGAGCAATTGTTACACGAAGTAGTTCTGAAGAAGATTTAATCAAAAGAGCTGCTTTATTGAAGAATGATTCCGTTCACGGAGCATTTAAAGGAACGGTTCAGGTAGATGCTGCAAATTCTGCAATCATTATCAACGGACAGGTTGTGAAAATGATTTGCGCTAAAAATCCAGAAGACATTGATTACACAGAATTTGGCATCAACAATGCTCTAATTATTGATAATACGGGTGCTTTTACTACGAAAGAGGCATTGTCAAGACATTTACAAGCAAAAGGAACGTCGAGAGTTCTTTTAACCGCCCCTGGAAAAGAAATTCCGAACATCGTTTATGGAATTAATCAAGGAGAATTGGATTTAGAGAATCAGAAAATTTATTCTGCAGCATCTTGCACAACGAACGCTATTTCTCCAGTGTTAAAGGTTATCGAAGATAATTTCGGAGTGGTAAAAGGACACATTGAAACGGTTCACGCATACACCAATGACCAAAATTTATTGGATAATATGCACAAGAAACCAAGAAGAGGTCGTTCTGCGGCAATCAACATGGTAATTACATCTACAGGCGCTGGAGCGGCTGTAACTAAGGTAATTCCATCATTAAAAGATAAATTAACAGCAAATGCAGTTCGAGTTCCGACTCCAAACGGTTCTTTGGCAATTATGAGCTTAGAATTGGGAAGAGAAACTTCCGTGGAAGAATTGAACGAAATTGTGAAAATTGCTGCTTTGGATGGACCGTTGGTGAATCAAATTTATTACGCTTTAGACCCAGAAATGGTTTCCAATGACATTATTGGCAACGTTTGCTGTTCCGTTTTTGATTCCAATGCGACCATCGTTTCAAAAGATGGGAAAAACGCAGTTATTTATGCTTGGTATGACAATGAGTTTGGTTATACGAAGCAAGTTATTCGCTTAGCGAAGTATATAACGAAGGTTAGAAGAGCGATTTATTATTAGAATGAAGTTATTAGCCAATGGCTTTTAGCTGTTGGCTAATACTTCTTGAAATTTCATTTTACTTTATTCCTGCTTGTTTCAAGCATTTCCTCACTTTCTTTTCATGAGCTGCTCTTTCTGCAGGTGTGATATTCGGATTTTGAATTCTGAATGCTTTACATTTCTCATCAATCACATCAAATCGGCCGGATAATCTATCGAATTCTTTGTCAGAAATTCCGGGATCCATAAATGCCTTGTTTATTGAATCACCTTTAACGACACATAGACAAAAATCCCATTGTTCACCAAATTGTTTTTCAATTTTCACCAAGTTTTCTTTGAATTCTTTCACGTCTTCTTTAGCAATATTCGTCATATCATAATCAGAAACGATGATTGAATCAAGTGTGTCAGTAACAACTAATTCTGGAATAGAATCGTTAACAACCTCTCCATCAATCACATCTTTGACTTCAGTTTTGCAACTAATCACAGAAATTAACGTTATTATTAATAAGAATCGTGTCATTTATAACTATTTGGCAATGTATTTGATTCAATAATACGAACTTCTGTCTAATTAGCGATAGAAAAAATCGAATTCTATGTTAAAAGTTTTCATATCCGCATTTCTAGTGAGCCTTTCAGGGTTTTCATTGAGCCAAGAGGATTTAGCAATTTCGAAAGAACAAGACATTCCTGAAATGCGGGTTGACCGAAACTATAAATGGAAATACAAGCGACAATTAGACCTTTTACGGAGAACATACCCAATGGCACTAAAGGCTAAAGAACTTATTGAAGACTACGAAGCTGACCTTGCCGATATAGAAAAAAAGAGAAAAAAGAAGAAATACAGCAAGAAAGCGCATCAAAAGTTGAAAGATGAATTTACATTTAACATCAGAGACCTCTATCAGAGTGAAGGAGATTTATTGATGAAGTTGGTTTATCGCGAAACAGGAATGACCGTTAACGAAATTGTTAAAAGCTACCGAGGAAGCTTTCAAACAGCAATGTATAGTGGCATGGCAAAGATATTTGGACAAGACCTTGATGCTACCTATGATGCTACAGGCGATGATTGGATCACGGAATCCGTAATTCAAGACATCATTTCTGGCAAAGTGAAATTCAACACCAAAATGCGAAAAATGGAAAAAGCTGACTTCAAAACGAGTAAAAAGAGCTATCGAAAAGCAAAAAAAGCCAATCGGAAGAAATATAAGAAGAAATAAGATTCGGAAATTGAGAATTCAGAATTCCCAATTCAGAATTACTTT
>NVXU02000035.1 GCA_002734065.2 Fluviicola sp. | reverse complement strand
TTGCTAATTGCTAATTGCTAATTGCTAATTGCTAATTGCTAATTGCTAATTGCTAATTGCTAATTGCTAATTGCTAATTGCTAATTGCTAATTGCTAATTGCTAAACTAAGCTACGTTTTCGATTCACGGTAAAATAAATGCCAGAAAAGATAAGAAATGTTCAAAAGCATCAACACAACACCTACGGAAAACACGAGAGGAATGGATGCAAGTGAGTTGTCATAGGTCAACATGGTACTTGCAGAGCCTAGCATGATGCCAATTTCTAAGGCAATAAATAGGGTTCCTGCTCCAACTCCACGTCTGTGTGATGGTGAAAGATCTGCCGTCCATGCAAACAAGGTTGGGCTGGTAATTCCCGTTGCAATACCAAAAACAATCGCAGCAACTGTAAATTGAATCCATTCTGTGGAGAAAGCCAATAGAATAATGCTAATTAGCGCTATGCTCATCCCAAAAATGAGTGTTTTTCTTCTGCCAATAGTATCTGAAAGTTTTCCAGAGAATAGGCGCACAACAATGGTCGAGAGAACATAAAATCCAAAAAACCAACCTTTGTTGTCGATGCCGAAGTAGGTTGCCATGTCTTGTGTTAGAACGAAAATAATTCCTGACGAACTCACAGACAGAAACATCACAATCGCAGGAGGAATAACTGTTGGTTCAAAGACATCTTGCCAGTTTACTTTGAGCAAAGACCACTTAAACTTCACGGGATTGGGCAAAGTTTCTTTTACAAAAGAGATAAGAATCGCAGCAAAAACAGCAAAACCAGCCGCAACGAAAAATAAGCCGTTTAGACCTATTTCAGCACGAATAGTCGAAGCTATTATCTGTCCTGTTCCGAATCCCAAAGAAATAAAAACGCCCCAGACACCCATTCCAACTCCTCGTTTATTCTCCGGCAAAACATCTGTCACCATTGCGGTTGCTCCTGTGGGTAAAAAACCAGCTCCAAAACCGTGTAAAAATCGAAGCGTTAAGAAATAAGTAACAACATTGGCAAGAGGATAAACAAGTAACGCAAGCACACTAATAATAATACCGATGTACATGACCTTTTTTCGTCCTATGGTGTCTGAAAGTTTCCCTGAAAAAGGTCTTGAAATAAGTGCAGAAACAGAAAAAAGGAAGATAATCAATCCTTTGTTGTTCTCTCCTCCCATGCACGTAATGTACTCGTTTAATTCGGGCAGAATAAGGTTGAAACTCATCATGAAGAAGAGCAACGCAAAGCAAATAATCCAAAAATTTCGGGAATAATTTAAAATCACAGTACGAAAGTAGTTCTATTTACGTTCTAACCGTCATCTATTGAAAATTATAGTGATAAAGTGCTGTTGTTTCATTTTTCAGTTAGTCGGTTCTTCTGTTAATCCGTTGAAACAGAAGAATAATAAACCGATAAACGGACAAACAGAGAAAGTTTTTAGATTTCTCGAAGAATGGCGCTTCACTTTTTCACTTTTCATCCTTCATTCTTCACTTAAATCTACCTAACAATACTCACACTCCCCCTCAACTTCGCTTCGAGAGCCTCAGCCTGCGTTTCGGTATCGTTAACTTGCGGTTCGTTTGTCTCAATAATATAAAAATAACTCCCAATCGCTTGCGCTTCGCCATTATAAGTTCCATCCCATTTTTGAGAAGCATAATCCCCTTTCACCGACTCATACACCAAATTGCCCCATCGGTTATAGACAAAAACTTGGTTGTTTGGATAACGCTCATCCAAATACAAAATCTCCCAAAAATCATTGACTCCGTCTCCGTCTGGTGTGAAAGCAGAGGGAACGATGATTTGGTTTTGAATCACAATCTCTTGATACGCCGTGTCTGCACAACTCGCATCATATTGCCAAGCAATAAGTTCTATAGTTTGTGTGCCTGTACTGTTGAAAGTGGGTGAAATGTCTTGCGAATTACCAAAAAACACCCCGTTTACATACCACTCGTAAATCGTTGCGTTTTGCGAAAAATTCTCTGCAAAAACATTTACTGGAACTTGTGAAGCTCCCATACTTGTTGTAAAACTAGCAAGGGTATTATTTACACTCTGCAAGAAAATACTGGTATCTGCGGTGCAACCTGCGGCATCTTCTAAACCCAACAAATAAGTGCCTTCTGCAAGGTTAGCAAAAACAGAATCTATTTGCAAAGCTCCGCCGTCTATGTTGTAATTAACTGACAACCAGCTAAATGAACTACCCGAAATGCTAAGTTGCCCATTGTTAGCGCCACAATCGGGGCTTACAAAGCTCACATTGTCTATCTCTGGCCGGCTCACTATTATCTGCAAAGGTCTCACCACAGAGCAACTGTCATTGTTGTAAATTCTAACCGTGTAGTGCATGGTGCTTTCTGCGGTAAAAACAGGGTTGGGGCAGGTGTTGCAACTTAGCCCCGTTGCAGGCAACCACTCGTAAGTTTGCCCGCCCGTGGCGTTGAGCTGCAGTTGTGTGCCGTAGCAGACCGTAGTATCACTGGGGGTGGTTACAGAAAAGGTATCGCAAGGGGTGGTGTAGGTGAGGAAGAGTTCTAGAATGGCATTGGTTCTCTCATCTGGACTACCAATATCTTGATACTCAAATTCTATGTTAAAATTATTAGGATTTATTATATAAGATTCAATATTCGCAATTAAATCTACACCTGCCATAGTCGTATTTGCAACATCATTGCCAAGACCATATAAAGTAGAATCTTGATAATAGAAAGCTCCTTGTGGACCTGCGCAATAAACAGACAATGGCTCTTGTCCTCCAATTAAACCAATAGGCGTGTTGTCAATGCTCACATAAGAGCCATCTTGAAGAGCTGATGTGTCGCAGATGTTTGTTGTGTTAAGAGCAAGGTTAACATCATTACCTAAGTCCATAATGTTAATATTTGCAAACTGATAATTAACAATTGGCGCTGCATCTTGATTGTTAAGCATTATGGTATATCCCATTTTCTCTAAAGCAGGGTTTTCGTAAATTATAAAGAGGTAAAACTCTGTTGCATCTGAACCAAAATAGATGCCTGTTTGATTTACAGGAGGATTTATAGAATAAGTATTGATAGAAGAGGACACAAAAGAAGACACATCTATAATTCCAATTTTTTCATAGCGGACATCGGTTATTGACTGAAAAGAATAAAACTCATTGTTGATAATCATGACTGAATCAAGAGAAATGTCATTTCCTTCAAATTGTAGAATCTTACCATTTGTTTCATAAACATTTGCAGGAATGAATTTGTAGACACCAAAAAAAAGGTATGCCTTTCTTATATTACTAGTATTATCAATGTTAACATTGAACAAGCCTGCCTGACTGCTAAAACCAGGTGAAAACCCATCACCAGTAACACCACAGTTACAAATATCTTGTTCAAAGACAATTTGTGCATTTACAGTGTTAAAAAAAACAGTTGAAAATATTGTTAGATATGTATAAGATTTAAAAAAATTGATCATTTTCTTGTATAAGTGTTTTTTTTTGAGCGGATATTACTTCAATAGTAGCCAATTTTTCTCAAAAAGACGAATAAGAGCTATTTTGTTGATTCTTTGGTGGTTTAGGTTTAGTGAATGGTTGTGAAAAGTGGTTTTTTTAGAAAGGTAGAAACGCTAACGCTCTTAGAAGGTTAGAAACGGTCGTGCATCTCGACTACCGCTCGATGACCACCTCCCTTTTAGAAACGGACTACGTCCTTTTATAGAGATAGATTTCGCCAAGGATGACGATTCACTTTTACATTCAATATTTTAGATTTAATATTTTTCATTTCTCAACTCATCTGTTAGTCTGTTAAAACTGAAAAATAATAAACCGATAAACGGACAAACAGAGAAAGTTTTTAGATTTCTCGAAGGATGACGCCTCACTTTCTTGCATTGAGCTAGTCGAAATGTTCATTCTTCATTTCTCATTTCTAGGTTATTCCGTTAAAATAACAAACACAGAAATAAGAGATTTTTGCTTCGTAAGATTAGAAATTCTCCAAAAAAAACTATTTTTGACATCAGCTATGGCAGAAGCAAAATTAATCGATATAGAAAAGCTCATTGCGAGTAAAAATCCAAAGACATTAAAATGGATGCCTCGCTTTGTTATACGCTATTTAAAGAGAATTTTGCATCAAGATGAAGTCAATGGTTTTCTCGCTGATAACAAAGACAAAAAAGGGGTAGATTGGTGCGAGGCAGGAGTGAAATTCAT
This sequence comes from Fluviicola sp., assembly GCA_002734065.2. GTDB lineage: Bacteria > Bacteroidota > Bacteroidia > Flavobacteriales_D > Crocinitomicaceae > UBA4466. Next base: position 105 of record NVXU02000035.1, on the reverse strand, counting down.
GAAAATGACCTTTTCTGTTAAAAATATCGAGAAAATACCCAAGGAAGGCAAGATTGTTCTGGTAATGAATCACCCTCTCGGTGGAATGGATGCCATTATTTTGGT
>NVXU02000034.1 GCA_002734065.2 Fluviicola sp. | reverse complement strand
TATATTTACCAATGTTCCCTATAAGGAACGCTTTTGAAAAGGATTAATTAAGCGGATGTGGTAGTGAATATGGTAGATTCAAGAAATATAGAGATAGGTTCAAGTCCCGCCTCGAGTACATTAAGCCTCCTTTTTTTAAGGGAGGCTTTTTTTATTACGACACTTATATTGGGGCTTCCACCCTATATTTGTTGATTAGCCTCAGTTTCACAACTGGGGCTTTTTGTTTCAATATAGACACGTATTCTCAGTTATTGTAAAAAACGCGTCCCCTTACAAGACCCCTTTGTAAAAATTCACTCTTTACTTCATATTGTTGTTTTCTTCACTTTGTCGAAATATGACTATTCCCAAGGGTATTGTTTTTTCCTTTTTCTCTCCTTCTCCAATCTTTCCAAAACAGTCTAAATCGACCGATACAATTTACCACAAAATTGACATGGAATAATCTTTTTGTGTTTTTTCATCTCTTCTGAATCCTGCAGTGGATAGGCGTTTAAATGCTTTGACTTCAATTGCGTGCCAATTACTTTTCTACAAAAAAGTAATTCACTCCTATTAGTAGGGAAATAAAACGCAATGAAAAATACATTATCAATTAGAACAGTCTTGCGAAAAGACAAAATGAACCAAGGAGGTCTATCTCCAATCTATTTATCGATTTCTTTGAACAAGAAGAAATTCAAACTTTCAACCGGTCAATGGTTAGAAGAAAAGGATTGGAATTTTGATCAAAGTGCTCCGAAACGAAAGTTTCCGAACCTGAAAAGAAAACTCAGATTAGATGTTATGAATTTGGAGGATTTCTTTTTAGAGAAGACTGCTAGGAATGAGTTCGTAACACCCGAACTAATCAAGAATTATTACAAAGGAGAAGACGATTATGACTTCTATGTTTACTTTGACAAATTCCTTAAAAGTAAATCAAAGAAAGTACGCCATAGTACTATGAAAAGCTACCACGGAACTTACCGAGCTTTTAAAGAGTTTAAATCTGACTTACTAATGGCAGAAATTGACTTGAAGTTGATTAAGCGATTCGACTCTTACCTAAGAGATGACATTGGCCTAGCAGATGGCGGAGCATGGAATCGGCATAAGAATATTAAAGCCGTTCTAAACAAGGCTAAAGAAGATGGAGTATTAAACTCAAATCCGTACGATAGATTTTCTGTTAAACGACCAAAAAGTAAAAACCACTTTTTAGATGAAGACGATCTAATGTCCATAAGTGTCGTTCCTTGGTTAAGTGAAAGCCTAGAATTAACAAAAGATAGATTTCTTCTTTCATGCTACACAGGGCTCCGATTTTCAGATATCAATACGCTCAAATGGGAACACATTCAAAAAGATGGAACGATAAGGAAGCTCATGATTAAAACGGATAAGTATATAACGCTTCCGATCTCGCCTGTTGCAAAAGCTTTGTTAGACAAATACAAAGGTTTAGGATTAGAAACTGTATTTCCCAGAATATCTAATCAGAAAGTTAATAAGGGATTAAAGAAGATTGCAGAACTCTCTGAAGTTCGACTTGATTTGACATTCCACGTTGCAAGACATTCATTCGGATACCTTCTTGGTAAAAGCGGAGTTAATGCATTCAAGATAATGGAGCTGATGGGGCATGCAAAGATTAACCAAAGTGTTGTTTATGTAAATGCGAACACCTCCGATCTGGAAGATGCTATGAAAAACGTCCCTTTTTTCAACGCTTAATTAACTCCATCCGAAAATGAGTTATCCACACAGGTGCTATGAGGGATAGATGGGCGATAAAGGAATTTATCAACAACGAAAATGGTCGAAAACGGCTGTTTTTGTTTTCAAAAAAAACTTTACCACAGTTGTTAAAGGTATAAATCTTAAAATTTTCAATTATGAAAAAAGAAAAAGTGAGTGCTAGACTCCTACAAATTCTAGTAAAAAGAGAAGTTAAGAAGCAATTGAGTACTGACTCTCTCGGAACTACAAGGGTGATTTTCACAAAACCCGAAGTAGCCAAATTATTTAATGTAAGTGAACGAACAATTGACCGATGGAGAGATGTCGGATTATTGAGCGCTTGCGACATAAAAGAAAGAGGCAAAGTGCTTTTTTCTAAAAATGAAATTAATAACACTTTAAAAAGAATGAATTATGAAAGATAAATACGAAAGTACAAATGAAACGATGGTTGGAACTTATTTGGTATGTGATGCATATAACAAATCAGAACGACCTCATAAAACCAGTGAACTAGGATGGCAAGCAGAACCTCTTCACTCTCTCGAAATTAATTCTTTGAGCTTTTTAATTATTAGTTCACTTGAGATTGAGGAAGATATTCCAACTGTTTTTATAACAGAATATAATCACTATGCTATTGTGGAGATGCGATCTAAGACTGATTCATTTGAGTGGAGGCTAGATATGGACAAGAAGTTATTTCCTCATGAAATTTCGGAAACTAATAAAGTCCTTGAATTCAAAGTGCAAGAAGAGGTTGAATTGACATGGAAATCAACGCGGTACAATGGAGAAGTTAATATACTAGTTTTAACACCGTGAAGTTATGATGGATAAATTTAAAATGGAGTGCAAAGGTCTTGAGAAAGATCTTTGCATTAAGTATTTGGTTGAAAAATGGAGCATGTATGATAACAAAGCGATTCAGGAGTTTTGGATTCATAGCCCAAGAGAAACGGCAAAGAAAAAGCGTCACAGTATCTCTGTAGAGATTCACAAAGAAGGAGATGAGCAGAAATTAATAATTCGCGGTAATCTTAGAAAATGGTATTTCGGAAAGAACAATTTGGCCGATTTAGATTGGTTTAAGTTTAATAGCGCCTTGAATGAATTAAGCAGAAGGATCTTTGGAGGTAAAGACAAAATTTGGGGAATGACATTTACTCAATTAGAGTTAGGGTTCAATTTTCAATTGCTAAACTCTGCAAAAGGAATTATTGATTCGTTCGTTGCTTTTTCAACTTTTAGAAGGATCTTATATGAACATGAAACGGCTAAATTTGAAGGAGCTGGCTATTCAGTAACAATCTATGACAAACTGAAAGAGATTATAGAAGACAAAGAATCGTACTTCAAACATACGAAGCCGGTTTTTGCAGGATTAAGAAAACTTCACACTAAGGCAGTTTTGCCAAGATTCGAAGTTCAGATTACTAAAATGACAAAAGCACCCGAATTTAATCGGTTATGTAAAACTCCTTTTGACTTAAGAGAGAACTTTGACGAGGTGTTTGATTTAGTTCACCAGAAGTTTAATGACATGACATATCTTGACAGTATGGCTCCCGATGTAGTTCGAAACTTGTCTGGTAAAGGAAAAAGAGAAATTACAGAATATTTCATTTATATGGGAGTAAAAGCTATCGGAGAAATTCAATCGTTGTCAATTGTTAACGGGGTAAATAGAGATAAGGCTGATTTCAGAAATTACATTGAAACCATTTATGAAAGGCAAAATACAATGCCAAGAATGGACATAAAAAAAGATGTAAAAAAAGCAGTGTCTAAACGAGTCCGAAAGTTAAAATGTAACGATAGGCTCGAGTCTATATAATAAGATACATTATACCCTAAAACAGTAGACCTACTGCACTAAGAGTATAATGAAGTAAGAGCTCAAGTATAATGAAGTAGTAGACAAGTAAAAAGAGCCCTCTGAGACAAGTGCATGGACAAGTAACTCAAGTATGAATGAACGTCTGTGCTACTTGTCTCTTTTTAGTTAGGGTCTTGATTGCTTCTCCAGAGTATGAATAAGTTTGAGCCAAACTGTTTTGTTGTCTTTTGAATAAGCTTACACAAGTAGTATAAGTAAAAATGAACGAGATTGGAGTATTCTGGCCTCGTTTCTTTGATTTAAATGGGGCTGGACTATTTCCCTCCGAGCATAATCTACTGCTCTTAAATGAGTCCTTTTGATCCTTTCTATTGATCTATACACTAATCTTCCTGATCCTTTAGTAATACCTCACTATATCGGTGGTTTATACCATTATTATTGCTACATTAACAACCCAATTAGCAATTCATATGAATCGAATTAAAGAAGTACTTAACGATAAAGGTATAAAGCAAACTTGGTTAGCTGAAAAGCTTGAGAAGAGCTTTAATATGGTGAACGAGTATTGTAACAATAGGCGTCAACCTAGCTTGGAAGATCTGAATAAGATAGCTGAGATATTGGATATTGATGTAAGGAAACTGCTAGTTAGTAACAAAACGGAAGAGGATGAAGTTTAACGAAGACTCTAGAGTTAAAATACCGACTATTCTACATCTGACTCGTTTGGGGTACGAATATCTTTCTTTGAAGAATAATAAATGGGATGAATCCACGAATATCTTCACTGATGTTTTTATGGATTCCATTGGGAGAATAAATCCTGATATGTCAAAGGATGAATTATCTAGACTCTATGATAAACTTTCATTAACTCTTGAAAACGAAGATTTAGGAAAGGCTTTTTATGAAAAGTTGATAGCTCAATCAGGAACACGCCTTATTGATTTTGAAGATTTTGACAATAACTCATTTCATGTTGTTACAGAATTGCCTTGTAAGAAAGATGATGAAGAGTTTAGACCCGACATTACTCTTTTGATTAACGGTATGCCTCTGGTTTTTATTGAGGTGAAGAAACCAAATAATCTAGATGGCATTCAAGCAGAACATAAACGTATTGCAACCCGTTTTCAAAATAAGAAATTTAGAAAGTTTGTGAATATTACTCAGTTAATGGTATTCTCGAATAATATGGAATATGATGATAGTTCTCCTGTTCCTCTACAAGGCGCTTTTTATTCTTCGACCTCTTACCATAAACCCGTTTTTAATTACTTCCGAGAGGAAGAGAAGTTTGATTTGGGAACTATATTGAAACCTGAAGATGCTGAAAGCGAATTGTTCGTATTGAAAGACACGAATCTCGTTTCAATTAAAAATCAAGCGGAGTTTGTAACGAATAAAGATCCTGATAAACCTACGAATCGTATTTGTACTTCCTTGTTTCAAAGAGATAGATTGGCTTTCATTCTACAATACTCTATTGCCTATGTAAAGGATCGCAAAGGCTTGCAAAAGCATGTAATGAGATATCCTCAGATGTTTGCGACAAAAGCGATTGAAAGAAAATTAGATGATGGATTAAAGAAAGGGATTATCTGGCATACGCAAGGAAGTGGAAAGACAGCTTTGACGTTCTTCAATGTGAAATATCTGACCGACTATTATCAGAAGAAATCTGTTATCCCTAAGTTCTATTTTATTGTTGATCGAATTGATCTCTTGATTCAAGCAAGTAGAGAGTTTACCGCTAGAGGCTTAACTGTGCATAAAATTAATTCTAGAGACGAGTTCGCTAAGGACATTAAGTCAACGAGCGTGATTCATAATAGTTCCGGTAAAGCAGAAATTACTGTTGTAAATATTCAGAAATTTAAAGACGATCCTGATGTTGTTCGCAATGCTGATTACAATGTAAATATTCAGCGAATCTATTTCATGGATGAAGTACATAGAAGCTATAATCCGAAAGGTAGTTTCTTGGCGAATTTGAATGAGTCAGATCCTAATGCAATTAAAATAGGATTGACAGGAACACCCCTACTTGGTACTGATTACAACTCTCGCTCTCTGTTCGGAGATTATATTCATAAATACTACTACAACTCTTCTATTGCTGACGGTTATACCTTAAGATTGATTCGAGAAGAGATTGAAACGAATTACAAGTTATCATTGCAAGAGGCTCTGAAGGAAATTGAAATTCTAAAGGGTGATGCAGATAAAAGAGTGATTTACTCGCATGAGAAGTTTGTTGAACCGATGCTGAAATACATTGTTGAAGACTTTGAACGAAGTCGCATCTCTATGAATGATAATTCCATTGGTGGAATGGTTGTTTGTGATTCTTCTGATCAAGCGAAAAAGATGTACGAGATATTTCAGAGTACATATGCTTTGAGTAAAAATGACGAGAATAGGCTACAATTGGCAGCTGAACCTCAAGCTTCTTATTCATCTAAAAAGGCTTCTGAAAGAAAAGTGAAATCGGCAGCTGTCATCTTACACGATATCGGAACGAAACAAGAACGTAAAGATTGGGTTGAAGATTTTAAGGATGGGAAGTTTGATTTACTGTTTGTTTACAATATGCTATTGACAGGGTTTGACGCTCCTAGACTAAAAAAATTATACATAGGTCGTATTATCAAAGCGCATAACCTCTTGCAAGCATTGACTCGGGTTAATAGAACTTATAAAGAGTTTCGGTATGGTTATGTAGTTGATTTCGCTGGTATAGAAGCGCAATTTAAGAAAACGAGCCAAGATTACTTTAACGAGTTGCAAGATGAGCTAGGAGACGAGCTACAATCCTATTCTGATCTGTTTTTAACGGAAGAAGAAATAACAAAGCAGATCGCTGAAATAAAGGATGCTCTTTTTCACTTCGACACTCAAAATGCTGAAATTTTCTCTTCTCAGATTTCGGAGATTTCAGATAGAGGGAAAATGCTCGTAATTACTAGAGCTTTAAATAATGCTAAGAGCCTTTACAACTTGATACGATTGTCAGGGAATTATGAAATGTTAGATAAACTCGACTTTCAAAAATTGACGATCCTAGCCCGTGAAGCAAATAATCACTTATCACTGATTAATACAAAAGAGGCACTAGAGAATAATGTTGATACGACCAATTTATTGAATGTTGCACTAGAAGACGTGCTCTTCACCTTTACAAAAGTGAAAGAGGAGGAAATGATTCTAGCTGACAAATTGCGAAGTACACTTCAGCGAACAAGAGAAATGCTGGCAGGTAACTTTGATCAAAAAGATCCAGAATTTATTTCATTGAAAGAAGAACTAGAACGACTATTTAGAAAGAAAAATTTAGCTGAGATTGATGCTAACGAAATGAAAGAAAATATCGATTCTTTGGATTCAATTTATGTCCGTGGAAAAGAGTTGGAACGAAAGAATCAATTGTTGAGAGCGAAGTATGAGAATGATGAAAAGTACACGCGATTGCATAAGCGGTTGATGGAGAAAGACCCGTTGACCGAAAGTGAATCGCTTTTGTTTGAAGCATTGCAGAGTTTGAAAAAAGAGATAGACGAGCACGTGCTTCAGAACTCTCAAATGATGGATAACGAACCCTATGTTGAGAAAATGATGATGAAAATCGTCATTAGTGAACTACATAAGAAGCATGATTTGAAATTAGATCCTGAAAAGACAAGGAGAATTAACGGGTTACTGGTAAAGGAATATATGAACGAATACCACGGAAGAGTGGCATAAAAGAAATTGATGACGACGACAGTAGAATTTGAGAAACAAACGAAAGCCCTGATAGACGACTTAAAAAGTGTCTGTGCCAATTATGGTTTGGGGAATGATGGGAATGAGTTTAAGATCATTACTCAGGTATTCCTCTATAAATTCATGAATGATAAATTCGTCCATGAGATAAAAAAGGTAGATGACTCTATAGCAAATGCGGATAATTGGGAAGAAGCCTTGTTGAATTATAACGATGCCGATTATGAGATGTTAGAAATGCAGTTGGATGAAAATACAGCTCGACTTAAACCTGAGCATTTTATTTCGAGTTTGTTTCAGCGTCAGAACGAAAATAACTTCTCGACTATTTTCGATGATACTTTATTAAATATTGCCTCCTTGAATAGCGATCTATTCTCAGTACTTACTGAAGGCGGAGAAAAGATAGTTCTATTTGAAAACATAAGTAAATACGTTACTGATAAGAGAGATGAGTTCTGTAAGGCGATAATTAATAAACTGATCAACTTTAGCTTTGAGAACATCTTTCATGAAAAATTCGATTTCTACGCTACAATTTTCGAATACCTAATCAAAGATTACAATACGAATAGCGGAGGAAAGTATGCCGAGTATTTCACCCCGCATGCAGTAGCTAAAATTATGGCGAGATGTTTGGTTCAGGGAGACGTTCAGAATGTAACGTGTTATGATCCTTCTGCTGGATCTGGGACACTGCTAATGAATCTAGCCCATCAGATTGGAGAAGATAAGTGTACGATCTATTCTCAAGACATCTCTCAAAAGTCCTCGAATCTATTAAGGCTGAATTTAATCTTAAATGACTTGGTACACTCTATACCGAATATTATAAAAGGGAATACGATTCTAGAGCCTTATCACAAAGAAAATGGGAGCCTTCGAAAATTTGACTATATCGTAAGTAATCCACCTTTTAAGCTTGATTTCTCTGATTATAGAGATGATCTCGATGCAAAGGTGAATAACGACCGATTCTTTGCTGGAATTCCGAACGTGCCAGCTAAGAAGAAAGAATCGATGGCGATATACCTAATGTTCTTGCAACACATTATGTACTCTTTAAAAGCCAATGGGAAGGCTGCTATGGTCGTTCCTACCGGATTTATTACTGCCCAAAGCGGAATTGATAAAAAGATACGTCAGAAGCTCATAGAAGAGAAAATGTTGTCGGGAGTAGTGAGTATGCCTTCAAACATATTTGCGACTACAGGCACGAATGTTTCTGTTATCTTTTTGGATAAGGAAAACACAGGTGACGTTGTCTTGATTGACGCCTCTAAACTCGGAGAAACAATTAAAGAAGACGGGAATCAAAGGACTGTTCTAACCTTTAATGAGGAAGAAAAAATTATTGAAACCTTTCTTAAAAAGGAAGTGATTGATGATTTTTCGATAGTTGTTTCATACGATGATATTAGTCAAAACAATTACTCTTTGAGTGCCGGTCAATACTTTGAAGTAAAGATCAAATATGTTGACATAACACAAGATGAATTTGAAAATAAATTGAAAAATTTTGAAGACAGCTTAAATGAATTATTTCATAGCTCCAATAACCTAGAGCAAGAGATTCAGAAAAATTTTAAATCTCTAAATCTATGATGGTGAGGATAGATGAAGTAAAATTAGGTGAAATTGCCACATTTAGGAATGGTCTTAATTTTTCAAAAGAGACACGTGGGAAAGGTTGCTTATTAATTGGTATTCCAGATTTTAAAAACCGATCCACGCCTATCTACGAGTCTCTAGGGGAAATAAATCCAGAGGGTGTTGCTAAAGCTGACGACTATTTAAAAATAGGAGACGTAATATTTGTAAGATCTAATGGAAACAAAGATTTAGTAGGGAGAAGTCTATACATCGATAAAGACGTTAGGGCGCTTTATTCGGGATTCTGTATTAGAGCAAGATTAAAATCGAAGGCTATTAACCCTCTCTTCTTTTCATATTTTACAAAAACCAGTTATTTTAAATCTATGATATCATCTTCTGGTGGAACAAGTATTCAGAATTTGAATCAAACTATTTTAGGAAATGTAAAGATTCCAGTATTTTCAGAATCTCTACAATATCGAATAACAAAAATCCTTTCAGATTTAGACGCTAAAATCGAGTTAAATAATAAGGTAAATACGGAGTTAAAGTCGATGACTAAGTTGATCTACGAATATTGGTTTGTTCAATTTGATTTCCCTGATCAAAATGGAAAGCCGTATAAGTCTTCCGGTGGTAAAATGATTTACAACGAAGAATTGAAAAGAGAAATTCCCGAGGATTGGGCTGTGAAAAATCTTGGTGATTATGCATCGATAAAAAAAGGTACACTTATCACTGCAAAGACTTCAGATCTTACAGGAAAAATTAAAGTTGTTTCTGCCGGAATTGACTTCTCTTACTTTAATTCAGAAGCAAATTATGAGGCAAATACAATTACAGTGAGTGCGTCTGGAGCGAGTGCTGGGTTCATAAATTTTTGGCGAGAACCAATTTTCGCTTGTGACTGTACTACTATAAGAGGGTCAAGTCTACCTGATACTTTGCAACTACTTGGTTTTCTTGTTATGAGACAAGAGCATATCTATAAGCAAGCTAGAGGCTCTGCCCAGCCCCATGTTTACCCTAAAGATATTGAGGCTTTAAAGATAGCGACCCCTCCCAAAAGTATTATATCCGAATTTGGGAAATTGGTAGTATCGGGTAATGAGAAGATTTCTATCAATCTTAATGAAAATCAAAAACTAGCGGAACTAAAAGATTGGATATTGCCAATGTTAATGAATGGGCAAGTTAAAGTGAATTAGAAGATGAGTAAACGGAATTCAAATAGCTTTTGGGTAATAGTAGTAGTCATACTTCTATTCCTACTCTATTTAGCATCTCTAGGAACCATTTCTAGTGATCAGATAAAGAAAACTCCTAATGCTTTTAAAGATGACCAAGAAAAGGCTAAAAGGAAGCATAAAAGGCTTGTCGATTTAATAGAAAAACAAAAAGCTCTTAAAACAAAGCTTGCTAAGAAATTCAAACGTATCTATTTAGGAGTAAGAATTGGTCTGGTTTTAATTTGGGGAGGAGTAATGACACTCTTGATTCTATTAAAATTAATTAATAATCTGGGAGATTTTCTGAATTACTCAGAGCTGTCTGTATTACTGATATTGACATTCAATTTTATAACATTTGGCTCTCTTAAAAACTTCAAGGATTATATCGTTCTTCTAAAGACGAAAACGGAAAATTGGGTGTATGGGAAGTATGTAGATATTAATCTCAGAATAGAAACTAATGAGATTGAAAAGATTGAAATTGAGGAAACATTAAATGAAAGTAAATAAGACATATCGAAGCTTATTGGATAAATCGATTAGTTCGATGTTGTCGGCAATTGAAATATATAATAAACCTGATTTTAAGTATCGGGAAGAGACATTTGCTATCCTGACTATTAACGCGTGGGAACTATTGTTCAAGGCTCATTTACTAAAACTGAATAATTATAAAATGAAATCCATTTACGTGATGGTTCCCAAGAAGAAAAAGAATGGAGAAAAGTCAAAAATAATCGAACCTAGATTGAATAGGTCAAAGAACCCAATGACCATTGGGCTAATAGAATGTATTTTTAAATTAAGAGAGAAAAAGCAGAGTTTAAGTTTAAATCTTGTGAAATCACTCGTTACTTTAACCGAATTAAGAGATAATGCAATTCACTTTCACAACGGTAACGAGATTTCCAAAGAGCTTCAGGAATTAGGCTTTGCTTGTATTAAAAACTACATGAATCTGATTAAAGAGTGGGATTTGAAAATTGATCTTGCTCAGTATAATTTTTACTTAATGCCTCTAGCCTATGTTGATTCTAAAATTGAATCTGAATCGATTCTTACAGAAGAGGTCAATAACTATTTAAACTTTTTGAAAAAGAAAGTTTCCGAAACGGATGGATCTGATGAGAATTTTGATGTCGCGATTGGAATAGATATTAGTTTCAAAAAGGCTGCAACTTTGGATGGTTTGGGTATGCGGTACGATAAAGAAGGGGTGCCTATAAAAATATCCGAAGAAGATATGACCAAGCGGTTCCCAGTTGATTACAAGGAAATAACAAAAAAAGCCAAAGAAAGATATTCAGATTATAAATTGAATAAAGATTTTCATGCAATTATGAAAGGAATAAAGGCAAATGATAAATTGTGTCATAAGAGGCAGCTTGACCCTTCTAATCCACAATCTTCTTCAAAAATCTTTTATAGTTCAAATGTTTGGAAAGCATTGGATGAAAAATATAATAAAAAGTAATATGGGAGGATTTAAATTGTTAGCAATTAGGGTCTTGCCGGACACTAATAAACGTTTCCTTAACAACCTAAAGGAGGGGGTGATATATAAGTTCTTTCAGAACTACTCCTATAAGGATGATGACGATCTTGAGATTACATTCGATAATAAAAATTTAAATTGTACAAATGTTAAGGTAGTAGATAGAGCTCCTAATCAAATAGACTTGTATTCTCCAAATGAGAAAATAGATATCAATGTAAGTGCTGTAGTCGGTGAGAACGGTAGCGGTAAGAGTAGCCTAATTGACACTTTTAACTTAATTCAATATACACTTTCAGTATTTCAATTCAAGACTATTCCTAGCGCAAAAGTGAGTGTCTCCAATAGACAGCGAATGCTTGCTAAATTTACTTTAGAATATGTATTTGCTCTCCAAGAGTTTATTAGCGATGAATTAGCAATTCCCTTGATGAAATATGAAAATGCCAATATTGGTGCTTTGAGCGATGAGCAAATCCAAAGTGCTTTGAAGGAGATTTCATCTTATTTAGATGGGGCTAGTTTATTGAACAGAGGGAATGTGAGTAAACTTAAAGGGGAAACTAGAGACAAGTTTAGAAGGTTATGTTGGAAGTACGTTACCGAAGGGATAGATCATAATTTTTACTACAAAGCACCTTTATTGTCGGAGTCCTTAGTTCATGTTTTTGAGTTCCTAAACGAAAACATGAATAACAGGATTGAAATCTATGATACAGAATTTCAGTTTGAATTTCAGTTTGAAAAAGATATTATTGATTCCTTTAATTTTCAACTTTTTTATGAGAAAAATGGCAAAGTATATACTGCGGAAAAAATTGATGAAAAATTAAAAACAATTAATGATCCTTATTTCTATACGGTTCACCTGAATTATTCTCTTCACTCCTTGAACTCGAACTACATGGGAGGGTGGATAGATAGTTTGTTTCATAAAAATGATGGTTACCAAACCCCTGTAGTAATAAATCCAATAAGAGATAAAGGAAACATAAACATAAACAAAGAGCATAGTTTGTCTCTTGACAGAACTGTATACAATATTATTGATCAATTGAATTCTTCAAAAGAAGTAGTATTACTTAATAAGTATAAGTTCTCAAAACTCCTATTAAAGCTCAACCCAAAGAAAAGCACAAGAACCTCATTTGAAGAAGTAAAAAAAGAGGTTGACGTTACTGAAAAAGAAGCATTCGTAAAATATATTTCAACTAACCCATGGAAGCTATCAAAGACTGAACATATTCTTGATTATACGGTTGGATATGTAATTAAGAAGTTTCGGAAGATATCAAATACGTATATGCGGAATTTCTATTCTTACGAACCTGACAAGAAGTTGGACTTAAGTGATGCAGTTGATTCTTTAGAGCTCTGGCAAAGAGAAAAGGCTAAGGAATTCGTTCTTGAAAATAAAACTCATGTTACGCGCAAACTAAATCAGGCGTACAATTTCTTAAATAATTATGAAGATCTGTGTAAAGAATTGCCTTTCATAGATGGATGGGACTTAAATTCCGAAATAGAATTAAATCTAAATGATTTAAATAAGTGGATTGACCATATTAAAGAATTAAAAGGAGACGATAAAGGGAGCATTAGTACAGAAGACTTAGTGCTGAATTTATTCCCTCCAATATTTGAAATCGACGTTGAGTTTTCTACTGAATCTTCTCCAATAAAACTGTCAGATTTTAGTTCTGGAGAACAACAATACCTATTCAATTTAGACACAGTTGTTTACCACCTTAATAACTTAAAAAGTATTAAGCCCGTTGTTGGTGATGGAAGTAAACATAGAAAGTATGACGATATAAATATTGTTCTTGATGAAATAGAATTGTACTATCATCCTCAATATCAAAAAAGATTCGTCAATGATATTATTAAGTCAATTAGTAATTTGGAATTGTTGGGGAACATGAATAGTTTTAATATTATTTTCCTCACTCATTCGCCTTTTATTTTATCTGATATTGTCTCTAGTAATATCTTAAGGCTAGTAAAAGGTGGTCCGGACGAAGGTTCATTCAAAGAAACTTTTGGAGCTAATATTCATCAATTATTAGCTAACGACTTCTTTTTAAAAGAGGGCTACATTGGAACGTATGCTCAGTCTAAAATTCAAGAAGTCATAGACTTTACTTCTAAATCTAGTGAAGAGGTTTCTGTGAAGGCATATAAAAGAGTTAAAGAAATTGTTGATTTAATTGGCGAACCGGTAATCAAACATAGGCTAACTAAAATACTTGAAGACAAATTCCCATTATTTCAATTTGAAGAGGAGTCAATTACGGATCGTATCAGAAGACAAGAATCTTTTCTGAGAGATTTAAAGGAAATCGAACAAAAAGAGCGTAATGAGAATAATAGATAAAGATGTTACTGGTTCGAATATACAGGATTTAGCTGCTGATTTCTTCGCTAAAGTTTGTCCTATTAACAAGTCCAATAAAAGATATAATGCAAATTATTTTGCGGGCAAATTACAAGGACTTGCTGATGATTCAAAAAAAAGAGGAAAGTACTATCCCGTTTATAAATATCTATTCGATAACCTAGAGTTGTTAATTACCGGTACTCCTGATGATTTGAAAACCTTTGATAAAGATTTCAAAGATCACTTAACAAGTCTAGGAAAATTAAATCTCTTGAATAAGATTTTCTGTAAACGGCGCTTGCGAAAACTATTCCATAACGCGTACTCTAGTTTTAGAAAAGGTGGAATGGATGATTACCGCACTGAGTGGTTTGAAAATTTAAAACTGAATACTTGCCCATATTGTAATAGACACTGGACCTCTAAAGTGCATAATAAAGAAGACACGGGTTATAGACTTTATTTTGATATTGACCATTATTGGCCAAAAGGAGAGTATCCTTGGTTCGCTATTTCTTTCTATAATTTAATTCCTGCTTGTACTATATGTAATCAGAGAGTCAAACATAAAGACGAATTGGATCTAGATGATCATATACATCCATATAGAGATGACATGCATAAATATTTAAAGTTTAACGTTCCGATAACTTCAAGTCAAGACTTCTTTGACGACAAAGTGCCTATTACATTAGAAGTGATTCCGAGAGCGCCATACAAAGAGACTGACGTTATGTATATAAAGTCAAAATTGACATACGACTTTTTTAATCTCCATAATTTCTATAATACTCATTTAGATTATGTCCGTGAACTAATGCAAAGAGACTTAGTTTACTCAAAAGAATATGTCGAAGGACTTTTAACATATAAAACAGAAAATGGTGACCCTGTCTTTAACGATGAGAATGATTTGATAAAAATGCTAGCTGGGAATTATGTCTTGCCTGAGCACATTCATAGAAGACCTTTAGCAAAATTGACACAGGATATTCTTGAAGATTTCACTAATCGATTCGAAAAAATACTAAATAAATAAGCATTGTTTAAACGGTTTTATTGTCAGGTTTAGACAAATTAAGAAATGGTAAAATCTTTATAGATTTAGAAACACCCATATGCTACCTATATGCCCTCAAAGAACTTCGATAAACTAATTTGATGAATATCGGTTATAATTAGGAGGGTATTAAGTGTAACATTAGCACCGCTTTCTACTCTCCAATATTGAACCCTGTTAAGCCCTTTATCGTACGCAAAACTCTCCGCACTAGTATAGTTTGCATCTAATCGTAGCTGTTTTACTTTTTGTGCAATTTTTGAAACTACCTCCTTTTTATTTTTTGCCTCTCTAGCCATATTATTGAGACCAAAATTCCAAATAAATTGTATCTTGTGTAACCGCATTAATGCGAATTAATTATCTTTGTAAAAACCAATTTCTATGAAACATACTATTAAGACCGCTGTTACCTTAGTGTTTATTAGCTGTTTAACATTATATTCCTGTAAAAAAGAAGAGTCAATAGAACCTACCTCCCCTAGTGAAAATAATTCCGATTTAAACGGTGTTTGGATCGAAGGAGAGTGGACAACAATGACAGTATTAGGCATTGACACAACTTATACGGTTGATTATTATGTGGGAGACGGATATAATAATGGAGTAACTACCGTAAATGTTGAAGGTACTAGTTACTTGATAAGCGATACGGTTTCCGTAAGCGGAAATAACTATGTAATTACTGACTTTACTCCTGAAGGTACAGGTTTAGATACTAACTACCGTTACCATTTAGAAATGCAAATACTCTCGCCATTTGAAGGCTGTAGATTCTATTTGGAATTATTCAAGCGACAAAATGATTAATTGTAAATTGTTTGAATTAATATAAATGCTTCCGATTTTTATTCTGATCGAAGTAGATTTAGACAAATGTAGACAGGAATTAATTTGATGAATGATGAAGATAGTTCCCCTAGCATACCCCCTTAACAATTTGAGATTGTAAAAACAGTTGGGCTTACTGGAATTACAGGCTAGGGTTCTAATCCCGCCTCGAGTACCTGTAGCCCAGTAAACATCTTACTGAGTAGTAACTAAATAATAAATGAGATGTCTTTAAATAAAATATTTGTGTTAATAATTCCAATTGGGTTGTTGACGGCATGTGGTTATTC
>NVXU02000033.1 GCA_002734065.2 Fluviicola sp. | reverse complement strand
TTGACCATGGCAATGATTTCTTCTTCGCCCAGCTTGAACTTAGCCCAAACAATATCTCTGCTCGGCGTGAAAGGTTTAGGCATGTCAAAACGAAGAATCCCCGACTCAACGATAGTCATCAATGTACTGTCATAGATAATCGCATTGTCAATGCCGCGTTTGTCTAAACTTTCGTAATGAACAACACCGTAAGCGCCTTTCATCTGTCCTCCGTTTACGATGTCTCTTACTACTGCTTCGTTTTCAATTTCACAAAACCCCATAATAATTGGGAAGTTCAATTCTTCTACAACCTTGTTGATGTGTGCAATTTTTGTAAAGTATTTTTTAGAATTCCACTTTTTCTCAGCAGAAGGCAAATACTCTGTATCATTCTTGTCTGGAGTGTTAATTGTATCGAACAAATTCTCAACATTGTAGAAAGCAATGGTTCTTTCTTGCTGCGCGTTGCTATAACTTGTAACGAGCGCGATTAGTATTAGTAGGATGTTTTTTATGTTCATTTTTTTTATATTTTAGAAACGCTTTGCTTTTAGATTGCCTGCCTATCGGCAGACAGGTTAGAAACGTTTCGCTGCGCTACACTTTTAGATATTTAGACTCGCTTAACATTCTAACACCCATCTACTTCAATAATTCATAATTTTAACACATATCAATTTCATAATTCATAATTCTAACAGGCATTTACTTCAATCATCCATAATTAATTTCCTCGCCAACGGTCCTTCACAAAATATTGCATCCAAGATAGAAATACTTTTTCTAAAATTGCTCTTTCCTGGGAAAACTTGTATGTAAGGAGCAACTTCTATCTCCTGAAATGCATTTTTGCCAACTAATTCAATTCTTGCATCGTTCTTTGCGATTGGCTCAAATTCTTCAGAAAGTGATAGGGTAGTGCCGAGTTCTAACCAATCAATAACCCGTTGTGTGATTGCCAGTGTGAATTGTAAATAATTTTTTTCTTCGTTTAAAAGCAATTCCTTTACTTCACTGTTGTAATGGTCAAAGTAAGCCGCTGATTGATACGCACTGGTGATTGCTCGCCAATGTCTTATTCTCCAGTTCTCCTCATTGGAAAGAACGACTGCATCCGTTGGGGTTTTTGAACCTTTGCTTTTTTTTGTAGGTATAGAAAGTGATAGAATTCCATCTGCACTGACGATATCACAGCGGTTGCGGTAAGTTTGCTTCGGAAAATGCTCCTTTGCTTCGATAATTACATGACTGTGCTTTGCCAATTCTTGAAAATAAGCAATACTGCCAAAATAGGAAGCCGGAAGCAGCTTAGACATTACTTAATAAAGTTAAATAAACGCTCCCAACGTATTCCTTGAATTGGGTCTTTGGAGAACCAAACCATGGATGCTTTTCCAACAACGTGATCTTCTGGAACAAAGCCCCAAATCCTTGAATCGGCAGAATTGTAACGGTTATCACCCATTAACCAATAGTAATTCATGGCAAAAGTGTAAGTTGTTACTTTCTTACCGTCGATGTAAATTCCATCTTCTTTTTCTGCTAAAGAATGACCTTCATAAGCAGAAATAATTCTTCTGAACCAAGCAATATTCTCTTTATTAATCTTAATCGTTTGTCCTTTAAAAGGAATCTGAAAACGTTGAAAATTCGTGATGTTATTGTTAATGTACGGGTCCTTTGGAAAGGTTCTTAAATTTTCAATCATTTGACTTGCTGAAAAAGAGTCTGTGCTATCTTTCGAAAAATAAGGAGTGAGATTGAGTTCAAACGTAGCATCTGGAAAAGCATTCTCTAACTTTTTCTTTTGTGATAAAGTTAAATTCATCACATAACCAGAATTTGCCATAGGGTAGTAGTCTCCTCTTTCTACACCACCTCTATTTCTTTCTAAGCCATATTTTTCAACCATAACTGGTCCACTTGGTAAGTTTATACTATCAACAAAATATTGTAAATTCTGATTTTCCTTGGGGTCTTCAGCTGGCTTATCATTGATGTAGAGAATTGAGTTTTTAACTTCTAAGAAATCACCAGGAACACCAACGCAACGCTTGATATAATTCTCACGCTTATCAACAGGTCTATAAATTAGACCGTAATGTTCAATCTTATTAGGCATTTTGGGAGACATTCCTCCTCTACTGAATGTAACACCTGAAGCTAGGCTTTTTCTCGCAACGCTCTTCCAATGTTCTATGCTATTAATAAAGTCATTGCCAAAAGTGTTTAAATAAATTTTATCAAGATCACCTGTAGAATCTTTAACCAACTCTCTAAACCGTTCAATTTTGTTGGGGTTATTTTTCCTAAAATCAATGTTCCAAAAATGAAACGCCTCATCAATCAAAATCCCATGATAATCATGTCCCATCAAACCATTTGGCATTCTTGGATCATACACAGCAGTATCTCCAGATGGGTAATTGAAAACAACAACGTCGTTTGGTTCTATAGATGTAAAACCGGGCATTCTTGTGTAATCTGAGGTTTCAAGTCCTGTGTAAGATTTAATATTCACCCACGGAACAGTGTTGTGCACCAAAGGATAGGAGAGAGGAGTCACAGGAACTTTCGGTCCGTAAGCGAGCTTGTTTACGAATAGAAAGTCACCAACCAACAAAGTTTTCTCCATCGACCCAGTTGGAATTTGAAAAGGTTCAAAAACATATGTTCTGATAATACTTGCTGCAATCAAAGCAAACATCAATGAGTCTCCCCATTCTTTCACTTTTGTTTTTTCTCCTGGCTTGTGTCGTGTAACTGCCGCTATACCTAAAGCTAACACGTGACCTATGACTGGAAGTGTTAAAAACAATGCTAAATGATCGCCCATTCTCTTTCGCCCAATTCTTTGCTATTTGCCCAATTGGTTTCGGGGAGAATGTCGTTTTTAGATTGCGCAATCTTCGCCATGATGATGTACGGAAAGAAAACTCCTTGCAAAGTATCCACCAAAGAATAATAACCAAAACGTCTAATATAGGAAGTGTTTGCCACCGACCACATCGCTAAATGCACTCCTGGAAAAATGAGTAACAATGCCCAAAATGGTTTTTTAGAACCTATTTTAAATGCAACATAGTAGTTGTAAATAGGAATTAATGCTTCCCAAGATTTGTGCCCTGCTTGCGGAAAACTTTTCCACCAAAGAGCAATGTAAGGGTGAGCCAATAAGAAAATGTAAAAATAAAGTACGTTCATTGTTTAATTTTTTATCACATCTTGCATAGTGAAGATGCCTTTTTTGTTTTGCACCCATTCCGCAGCAAGAACAGCACCCAATGCGAATCCTTTTCTGCTATGAGCAGTGTGTTTAATTTCTAATGTGTCTATCTCTGAAGAATAGGTTACGTCATGCGTACCCGGAACTCCTTCAATTCTGTGTGAAACAACGCCAAATTGACCTCTTGCCGTTGCGGGAGTGTCATTTTCGTTGTGAATCCACGAGGATATATTTTTATTTTCAAGAAGAATATCATTAGCGATAGAAGCAGCAGTACCACTCGGAGAATCAATTTTTTGCGTGTGATGCGTCTCTGAAACTTCAACTTTATATTCTCTGTGAGGAGCCATTAGCTCGGCTAAACGACGGTTAATTTCGAAGAAAATATTGACTCCTAAACTAAAATTAGATGCGTAAAGCAAGGTTCCGTCATTCTCAATGACAATATCCTTAACAAAAGGCAATTGATTGTCCCAAGAAGTTGTTCCAACAACAATTGGCGTCTTTTTTTTAGCGCAGAATTCAATGTGTTTCGCTGCGAAATGAGGGGTAGTGAACTCGATTGCAACATCAATACCATCAAAATCGATTGATTCTATTGGGTTCTGACTGTTCGACTTACCAGAAATCGTATGACCTCTCGAAATGGCAATCTCTTCGATAATTTTGCCCATTTTCCCGTAACCGATTAACGCAATTCTCATAGATAACAAAAGTAAAGTTTTACCCAACGTAGGCAAGTCATTTAACGAAAATTAAGGGTTAAACGAAGTCCAGCTGTTCTTAAATTCATTAAAATCGGTTCAAAACGCAAAGAAAGGTCCTCTGAAACATCAAAAGAAACGAAATGCGCTTCGACTCCAGCATCTGCCAGTTGAAATAAATACACCAGCCCAACTCCCATGATAAATAGGTCTCTTCGGGTTAAGTATTGGTTGTATAACGTGAGAATTCCCTCATTGTCATAAGCCGACCATGCAGGATCAGTTGGTAAAAAGTCTTGACGGTTCTCATATTCTAAACGCAACTCTTTTTGCAAACCTTGGTTTTTAATTAAGAAGTAAGAAGTTGCACCTAAACCTGCATAAATCAATGGAACCTTCCAAAAAGCTTTCTTTTTGCCTTTCGGCATGGCGATATGGTTGTAAATTTGTCCTGCGCCGGGCACAACAGCCGATAGAACCAATGCTTTTTTTACAGAATGAGGTTTGATGCTGTCTTGCACTTCTTCGGGAGTATCCACTACCAAGCTATCTTGGGAGAGTGCCTCTAAAGAAAACAACAGTAAGAATATCAGTAAGAATTTCATTCTAACAGGGTGTGATTTTATTTTCTAACGAATAATTTTGTCTATTCGTGTATCGCTGCAAAGATTATTTATTCAACAACTCCATAATACGACCTAAATCATCGTCAGAATTGAAGCTTAAAACAATTCTTCCTCCGCCTTTTGGAGACTTTTGAATGTTTACTTTGGTAGAAAGCGCATCACTCAACCTTTCTTTATAGGCCAACTCCATTCCAGAAACTTTGGCTACTCCTTTCTTTGCGGAAGAAGTTTTTCCCGTTGCAGGTCTAGAAATATCTTCTCCTCGAAGAATAGATTCGATGTCACGAACGGATAGATTCTCTTTAACAACTCGATTAAATAATGCAACTTGCGTATCCTCATCACCAGCAGAAACCAATGCTCTTGCGTGACCCATTGTTATTTCATTCCCAAGCACACCTGCCTGAATATCAGCGGGTAACTTAAGGAGTCTTAAATGATTTGTTATACTTGAACGACTTTTAGAAATCTTAGCACTTAATTGCTCTTGGGTTAAGCTGCATTCTTCTATCAACCGCTTATAGGAAAGTGCAACCTCGATAGGATTTAAGTCCTCTCGTTGAATATTCTCTACCAATGCCATTTCGAGCATTGTTTGGTCGTTGGCAATTCTGATATAAGCAGGCACCATATCCAGTTCTGCCAGCTGCGAAGCCCTCAAACGTCTTTCTCCAGAAATCAATTGATATTTGTCTCTGCCTAACTTTCGAACTGTCAAAGGTTGAATTATTCCGTGTGCTTTGATGGATGCGCTCAACTCTTCCAATGCTTCTTTTTCAAAGTTTGTTCGAGGATTGAAAGGATTTGCTTCTATGCTAGAAATTGATATTTCAGCGATAGAACCAACGCTTGCTGCCAAACCGGAGTTGGAAGTAATGTCTGTGTCGGCACTTTCTAATAATGCACTTAATCCTTTGCCCAATGCAGATCTTTTCTTTGTACTAGAGCTCATTGCTAATTTTAATTTTTTTGTCGTTGTTTGCAATTTTCGTTAAGTCGTTTTTTTGAAGCAATTCTCTTGCCAAGTTCAAATAGTTAACAGAACCTTTGCTTGCCGCATCGTGCATGATAATTGTCTCACCATAACTTGGAGCTTCACCTAACTTCGTGTTTCGATGAATCACTGTGTCAAAAACAATCTCTTGAAAGTGCATTTTCACTTCTTCTACTACTTGATTCGCCAAACGCAGACGTGTATCGTACATTGTCAGGAGAATACCTTCAATAGCGAGATTAGTGTTTAGGCGACCTTGCACAATTTTAATAGTATTCAATAACTTCCCTAGACCTTCCAGGGCATAATATTCACACTGAACTGGAATGATGACAGAATCAGCTGCCGTTAATGAATTGACAGTAATTAATCCTAAAGAAGGGGAACAATCAATGATTATGAAGTCGTATTTGTCTTTGATTTTCTCTAAAGAAAACTTCAACATGTGCTCACGATTCGGAAGGTTAATCATTTCTAATTCTGCACCCACCAAGTCGATGTGAGAAGGTAGAATATCCATGTTAGGATTATCCGTAGAAACAATAAAATCTGAAGGATCGGCTCCGTTGATTAAGCATTCATAAATATTCTTGGAACTCTGAGGGTCTAAACCGACTCCTGAAGTTGCATTTGCCTGAGGGTCAGCATCCACAATCAATGTCTTGTATTCTAACACACCTAAGCATCCGCTTAAGTTGATTGATGTCGTTGTTTTACCAACCCCACCTTTTTGATTTGCAATTGCGATTATTTTTCCCATTCATTCAAAAATTGAAAAGTAAAGATACGGTTATTCGCTCTGTTATTAAAGAAAATTTATCAGTAGTTATTAACAAGAAATCAGTACCTCGACATACTTCGACAGGCTCAGCAGAGTCAGCTCGGCAACCGCAAAGATTTGGAATTTTAAGAAAGACTCAGCCCTCAATACTCTTACTCCACACTCATCACTCCACACTCATCACTGGTTGCCGAGCGTCAGCCGAGGTACACTCAATTACAAATCATCAAAGCTAACTTCGTCTGAGGCTATTTCTTCCGAAGTTGTTTCGACTGCCTGATACGTCTCTGTTTTGTATTCTCCAGTTGCGTTGAGTTCTGCGATTTTCTCTACGACGTCAAGTAAGCCGTCAGAAAATTTTTCAAAATCCTCTTTGTACAAGAATATTTTGTGTTTTTGGTAGAATTCTTTACCATCGACAAAAGTTTTCTTGCTTTCTGTCATTGTGATGTACAAATCACGACCTTTAGTCGCTTTTACATCAAAAAAATAGGTTCTTTTACCTGCTCTCACCACTTTTGAATACACTTCATCCTGCTTATCGTAACTCATAACCTTCTTTTTTGTCGTTAAATTTTGTTTAGCAAATATGGTATTTATTTTTGAATCGACGATTAAACAGTTAGAAATAATTTAAAAAATAAACGATTATTTTTTCACAACTCCAAACTCTTGCTCAACACTCTTGCTCTAAACTCAAGACTTTTCTTCTTCCGTCAATTGCTTTCTATACAACTCCGCATAACCTCCATTTGCATCGATTAATTCTTTGTGCGTTCCTTTTTCAATCACCTCGCCGTTCTCAATGTTTAAAATAGTATGAGCATTGCGAATGGAAGAAATCCTGTGACTGACCACCAATGAAGTCATTTTTTTCTTCGCTAAATTAGATAGGATTATTTCTTCGGTTTCTGTATCAACAGCGGAAAGACAATCGTCCAGTAGAAGTAACTGAGGCTCTCGAATCAATGCGCGGGCAATGCTCACCCGTTGTTTTTGTCCACCAGAAAGATTAACTCCACGTTCTCCAAGCAAGGTGTCAAAACCATTCTTGAATTCGATGATATTGTGGTAAACATGAGCTTCTTTAGAGACTTTAACAAGCCTTTTTTCTGCAACTGAAGCGTCGAGGCATCCAAAAAGAATGTTATTGCGAATACTATCGGAGAATAAGAACACATCTTGTGGAACAACGCCCGTTTGATTTCTGAATTCATCTAAATTAATTTCTTTCAAGGGAGTATCGTCAATGAGAATTTCTCCAGAGTCAACCTCAATGTGGCGCATTAATAGGTTCAGAATGGTTGATTTTCCACTGCCTGTTTTTCCAACAATGCCCAATGATTCTCCTTTCTCAATCACAAAACTTAAATTTTTGATGGCATCAATGCCAGAATTTGGGTAGTTGTAGCATACATTCTTGAACTCTATTTTGCCAGAGAATGTAAATGGTGTTTTTACCGTATTCACAATTTCTGCTTCTTCTTCCATGAATTCATTGATTCTTGTTTGACTTGCCGCAGCTCTTTGTACCATTGCTGTTACAAAACCAATGGTAGCGAATGGCCATGTTAACATATTGACAAAGAAAATAAATTTCACAATATCTCCCAAGGATATTTGTTCATCGTAATGCAGTAAACCTCCAACATAGATGCTCAAAATGGTACTTACACCAATCAGAACAAAGATAGTTGGCATGAATAATGAGTTAACTAGAACCAACTTCATGTTCTTCGTCTTGTAACTCTCCGCCGACTCGTTAAATTTATTTTCAATCTCGGCAGTTCTTCCATACGCTTTAATCACTCGAATTCCTGAGAATGTTTCTTGTACCAAGGTGGACATTCTAGATTGTTCTTCTTGCACCAAGGTACTTATAGAGTTAATTTTTGAAGATACTTTATAGATAATGAGGGACATTATTGGCAGAGGGATCAGTACATATAAGGTTAAGTAGGGACTAATTACCAACATACTCTTAATCACAAATATAGAAAGAACTACAAGGTTGATGGAATACATAATACCAGGTCCAAGATACATGCGAACTTTGGTTACATCCTCCGAAATTCGATTCATCAAATCACCGGTGTTATTTCTTTTATAGAAAGAAAAACTCAATCTTTGGTACTGCTGATAAATGTCATTCTTCAGGTCATATTCAATTAAACGGGACATAATAATGATGGTTTGTCGTGTCATAAATAAGAAAACAGACGATAATAATGACAGAAGCATGAAATATCCACCTGCTTTCAAGGCATAAATCAACAAACTATCAGTGCTGTCTTCAGCGTTCCATGATTTAAGTTCATCTATGATTTCCCCAAAGTAATTGGGCATTTCAACCTTAAAATAATTGGAGCCAAAAATGAAAATAGCCCCCAACAACAAACGCCATTTGTATTTAATTAAATATTTGTTGAGATAGCTAAGTGACTTCATCCGATAATTTCCTATTTTTGCCACGCTATTTTACATGACGTTGTAAAAGTAAAAAAATTGAACATAACATTTACGTACAAATATGTTTGAAGTAAAAAAAATAGAGGATACCAACCTCGCAGAAAATCCTGTGATTGCTCAAATGAGCAAATACAATCACGAACAATTGTTATTTTGTAATGACAATGCTACTGGCTTGAAAGCAATCATAGCTGTTCATAATACTATATTAGGTCCAGCTTTGGGAGGCACAAGAATGTGGAATTATGCCACTGAAATGGATGCACTCAATGATGTTCTTCGTTTGTCGAGAGGCATGACGTATAAAAATTCTATTTCAGGATTGAATTTAGGTGGAGGTAAAGCCGTTATCATTGGAAATGCAAGAACACAAAAGTCAGAAGCTTTGATGCGCAGGTTTGGCAAGTTTGTCAACAGTTTGGCTGGTAAATATATTACGGCAGAAGATGTTGGAATTTCTCCAGTTGACATGACTTATGTAAGCATGGAAACAGACCATGTTGTCGGTTTGCCTGGTAAAAGTGGAGATCCTTCACCAGTTACAGCTTACGGTGTTTATGTTGGAATGAAGGCGTGTGCAAAGGTTCAATTTGGTTCGGATTCTCTCGTTGGCAAAAAAATTGCTGTGCAAGGAGTTGGTCATGTTGGAGAATATTTGGTAAAATCTTTGGAAAAAGAAGGAGCGGAAATATTCATTGCAGACATTCACGAACCAACTTTAAAAAGAGTTGCTGAACAATATGGAGCAAAGGTGGTTGGTTTAGAAGAAATCTACGACATTGATATGGATATTTATGCGCCATGTGCTCTTGGAGCAACAATTAATGACGATACACTTTCTCGTTTAAAATGTTCTGTAATTGCTGGAGCGGCGAACAATCAATTGAAATTAGAAGACGTTCACGGTCGTGCAGTTATGGAGAAAGGAATGATTTACGCACCAGATTTTGCGCTAAACGCAGGTGGTGTTATCAATTGCTATTCTGAAGTGAAAGGACTTTCACCAGAATGGGCAATGAACAAATCTGAACAAATTTACAACACGATTGAAAATATAGTGAAACGTTCTCAAAATGAGAATGTACCGACTTATCAAATTGCAAATAAAATGGCTGAAGAAAGAATTGAGTCCATTAGCAAGGTTAAACTTCCGATGTAAGATATGCTGAACAGAAGACATTTAAGAATTAAAGTTTTGCAATCACTTTATTCTTTCTACCAATCGAAAGATGATAACTATGGCAAAGCCGAAAAAGAGGTTTTGACTGGTTTGGAGAGAATTTACGACTTGTATTTGTACTTATTACTCACTTTTTCTGAGTTAAAAGGCTTTTCTGAGCACAGAATGGCTAAGAATAAGGAAAAATTACGCCCAACGGATGAAGATTTGAGTCCAAACAGGAAGTTTGTGGACAATACAATCATTGATATTTTGGAAAGCAATGTAAACCTTAGGGCAGAATCAGAAAGTCGTAAAGTGAATTGGGTAGGGGATGTGAATCAAGAAATGTTTAGAAAGATTTTTCTCAACATGAAGGAAAGTGAGACTTTTGACCTATTCATGAACAACGATATAAGCGGTTTTGAAGAGGACAAAGCTTTTGCCATTGCCTTGTTTAAGTCAGAGATTGCCAATTCTTCGTTGCTATATGATTTCTTCGAAGAGGAGAGCATACACTGGTTAGACGACATCGATTTGGCGTGTACAATGGTCGTTAAAACACTAAAAACCTTTGAAGAAGGCAAAGATTGTACAATTTTAGAATTGTATAAGGACAAAGACGATGAGATTGATTTTGTCCGTCAATTGCTTCGAAAAACAATCGTTTTGGACCAAGAAAGCGAAAAATTAATCGATGAATTGACAAGTAACTGGGAATTGGATAGAATTGCAAAAATGGACGTCATTCTGATGAAGATGGCAATTGCAGAATTGCAAACTTTCAGCAACATACCGACAAAAGTTACGTTAAACGAGTACATCGAAATTTCTAAATATTACAGCACACCAAAAAGCAATGGTTTCATCAACGGTGTCTTGGATAAAGCGATTACTCGTTTAGAAAAAGAAGGAAAAATAAAAAAAGTCGGTCGTGGACTGGTTAATTAATCTATAAAAAATCATGAAAACATTATTTTGCATTTTAACAACAGCATTAATCCTCACATCTTGTGGTGGAAGCGACGAGATAATCGTCGGTAACAAAACAACTATGGAAATTATCTCCATTTATGATGCCGGAGATGTTTATAAGGGAGAAGTGATTACCGCAAAGTTCACCATCAAGAATACAGGAAGTTATCCTTTAGTGATAGGAGAGGTCAAAGGTTCTTGTTCTTGCACCGTTGCAGAAAAGCCAGAAGAACCGATTTTACCTGGAGGTGAAGGAGAGATAATGGCTTATGTAAATACCGATAAACTGCAAGCTGGACCTTTGCACAAGTCTGTGAGAATAGTTTCGAATACTGACCCTTCGTTGACAGAGGTAATTATCAAAGCAAACGTAATTAGAAAATAAAAAATAGTTAATAGTAAAAAAAAGAAAGTTATGGATAATAATATAATAATGCTAGTGCTGATTTTAGTCGTGTTTTACTTCTTTATGATCAGACCACAGATGAAAAAACAGAAAGAGTTAAAATCTTTTAGAGCAAATTTAGGTGTTGGCGATAAAGTGGTAACTATCGGCGGAATTCACGGGAAAATTCTTGAAGTTGCAGAATCTACGATTTTAATTTCTTGCGAAAGTGGAAAATTAAGGTTGGATAAATCGGCAGTTTCAAATGGTGCTGACAGCAAGTTGGCGCAACCTACAAAGTAATTAATAGTATTAGTAGTGGCAGGTCGC
>NVXU02000008.1 GCA_002734065.2 Fluviicola sp. | reverse complement strand
TTCAGTGAGCGAGAAGAGAATGATTTATTCAGTCCTCCAGAGAAAGGTCGGTCAAGGTTTGAACCTCGATTATTCAATGAACGGCCGCCTTTACGTTCGGGGGTTTCAAACTGTAAGAATTTATCATCAACCTCATCAATAAAACGACTAGCTTCGCACGTAATGAGGTTGCCCCATTGAAAACGGGAGTTAGAATAGGAGAATGTACAGCTATGTTTTGCTCGAGTAACGGCAACATAGAACAACCTCCGTTCTTCTTCCAGGTCAGTTCTAGAATTCAATGCCATTTGAGAAGGAAAGAGGTTTTCTTCCAGTCCGACAAGGTAAACGTGTGGAAATTCCAAGCCCTTGCTCGAGTGAATCGTCATTAAAGTAACATGGTCGGGCGCCACTTTCTTATCCTCATCAGCATCTGTGAGCAATGCCACGTCCAACATGAATTCTGACAGTGATTTTGATTGCCCCTCTTCTTGTCCTTCTACAAAGGTTTGAATGGCTGCAATCAGTTCTTCCACATTCTGATAACGTTCCACTTCTTCAGGACCTTTGTCCTTGTCTGTTCTTAATTCTTTAAGAATTCCAGAGACTTTTGCAATTTCATGAGCAAGTACATGACCGTCTAACTTATCCAATTGCACGCTGAAACTCTTAATCATTGTGGCAAATTCTTGCATCTTGTTCTTCGTACCATTGTTGATGTCAACAGGGTAGGTGTTGAAATCGCAAATGACATCCCAAAAACTGACACCGTAATTATTGGCCGCAATGATGACCTTTTGCAAAGATGCCAATCCGATTCCTCGTTTTGGATAGTTAATGACACGTTTGAGCGCCTCATTATCGTTGGGATTGGAAGTCAAACGAAAATAAGACAATAAATCCTTGATTTCTTTGCGTTGGTAGAATGAAAGCCCACCATAAATGCGGTAAGGAATACTCAATTTTCGTAAAGTCTCCTCAAATGTTCTTGATTGTCTATTGGTTCTGTAGAGAATTGCAAAATTGTTGTAGCCAAGACCTTCGTTTTTACTTTTGTCAAAAATCTTGTTAATGACAACCTTGCCTTCTTCGTTGTCAGTTAAGGTTCGAACAACCGTAATCTTCTCTCCATCCTCATTATCCGTCCAAACGGTCTTCTTAATCTGGTCTTTATTTTTTGCAATGACTCCGTTTGCAGCTTGCACAATATTGTTGGTGCTGCGGTAATTTTGCTCCAATTTAAACAATTTAAAGTCAGGATAATCTTTCTTAAAATTGAGAATGTTTTTAATGTTTGCTCCTCTAAAAGAATAGATACTTTGCGCATCATCGCCAACCACGCAGATATTCTCGTAAACTGCCGCTAATTTTTTTACGATGAGGTATTGTGAATAGTTGGTATCTTGGTACTCATCAACTAAAATGTATTGAAATTTTTGCTGATAATGACTCAAAACATCTGGGAAATCACGTAAAAGGACGTTTGTTTGGTACAAAAGGTCGTCAAAATCCATAGCGCCAGCGTTAAAACATCTTTTGGCATAAGCGCTGTATATTTTTCCCATTTCCGTGCGCTTTGCCATCTTGTCTTCTGCTTGTATATTAGCATTGTCCTTATAATCTTCTGGAGAAATGAGGTTGTTCTTTGCGGTAGAAATTCTCCCTAAAACACTTGCAGGTTTGTAGGCTTTTTCATCCAAACTAAAGCCTTTGATGATTTCTTTGAGCAAACTTTTAGAATCTTGCGTATCGTAAATGGTAAAATTACTTGGGTAACCCAGTCGGTCAGAATTATACCGGAGAATTCTTGAAAAAACCGAGTGAAAAGTCCCCATGGTGATGTTTCGAGCTTCTCCTTCTCCAACAATTTGCCCGATTCTCTCCGTCATTTCTTTGGCTGCCTTGTTGGTGAACGTAAGTGCCATAATATTGAATGGATCAATGTTATTCTCCATCATGTGAGCAATGCGATAGGTCAAAACACGTGTTTTTCCAGAACCTGCGCCTGCAATAACCATCGTTGGACCGTGAATATTCTCCACAGCAACGCGCTGACTCTCATTTAACTCATCTAAGTAACTCATTTCTATTTTGTGTTAGTAGGTCATGTACCTGTCCTTCTTTTCTTGGTAAATATCATCAAGAGAAACCAAGATTCCCGTTTCTTCTACATCACCAAAATCAGGATTCACTGCCGTACCAAAAGTTTTCATGGTCGGGGAGAGGTTCATGTAAATATTGACCAAAGGCGGAACAAATTCTCCTCGTTCTTTGGCGAATGCATTGAGAATTTTAAACCCTTCTTTAAAGTCTAAGCCTTCTAACAAAGAAGTAAAGTTTTTTTTGTCATCCTCCTGTTTCAACGGAAAGTAAGGAGCTATAAGATTCTCATTATCAGGAAAGTACGAGTGCATAAAAAACAACAAAAAATCCCTTGCCTCTGTATTGTAGTTCGGGTACATGGTTACTTTTCCGAAAAAATATTGGATGGTAGGATTGTTTTTCACCACTGCTCCGAGTCCATCCCAGATGTTGTCTAAGGCGAATAATCCTTTTCGTGGATCGACAGAAGGTTGGTAACTCGGTTGCACCCAAGACCTTCCCAATTCAATCGTTTTGGGCAGGTAGTTGGTGATGAAGTTATCCGTAAATTTAAAATAATGCGCGGTTGATAATTCAATTTCTTCACCATTGAGAACATTTTCACAAAGAATAAAGCGGTATCCACCTATTATTTCTTGATTCTCGGGCGACCAAACGATTAATTGTTGATAGCAATTCTCCGAAGTATCGTATTCATCTATATCGAGAGGGAGACCTGTTCCTCCGCCAGATGCTCTGAAGGTAAGCTCTCTCAAACGTCCAATTTCTCGCATCGTATTTGGAGAGTTGCGGTGATTGATGCAATAGATTTCGTTGCCACCTTTGCGGGTAGTTCTCAAAAATCGCTCAGAATTTAATTCTTGCGCTAAAAGTTGTCTGTCTATTGCTTCGATAATATTTTCCATGCTACAACTGTTTTCTAAGTTCGTAGGTTTTCTCTTTTATTTCTGCAGAAAGTTTTCTGTCATTTTCTTCACTGTTAAGGTAATCATTCTCAATTGCATCTCCAACAATAAAGTTGATGTGTTTTCCTCTTTGTTTAAAAAGCTCATTAGAAAGGTAGAGCATTTCAATGTTCATCTTTATTCCGAAGAATTTTCGAATGCGAGAAAGGCGGTAGAAGAAGGGAGACAGTTTTCCTTCGATGTAAATAGGGATAATGGTTCTGTTGTA
>NVXU02000032.1 GCA_002734065.2 Fluviicola sp. | reverse complement strand
CAACTTGCACGTACGATGTTTTCTCCTTTTTGCGCATAAGCTCTGACATCAATTCCTTGCTCGCAATACGTGGAGCAATTGCCGCAAGAAATACATTGAGAACCATTGGTTGTGATTCTAAAACGCGATTTGAACCGTTGAAACAAGCCCATATATCCCGCCATTGGGCAACCAAATCTACACCAAACTCTGTTTCCGAGAATAGGGTAGAAGCCGACTCCAATGACTCCTGCAAATGCTGCTCCGACGAAAAATCCATACACTTTTTTAATGCTTTTCCCTTTTAATAAGAAAACATCTTTGTCTCCAGAATAATAAGCATAGCTTAGGAGAATTGCAAAAATAACTAATAAGACGACACCAATGTAAAGCACATTTTTTTTAAATTTTCTAGCCGCAAAAACCAAGGCAATTGCAGAAACCAACAAAAGAACCATCGTCCAAATGAAATATCCCTTCTGTGTAATTGTCAAGAAGCCAATTTCGTAATCTTTGCCAGAAAAGTAAGGCCAAAGTGCTGCGATTGTCATCATGAGAACGAAAACCATTACAGAATGAATGACCCATCGTTCAATTTTCCAAGAAACTTCTGTTTTAGAAGATAATTGTCTAAAACTATCACCGGCAGTCTCTGCTAATCCACCGCAACCACAAACCCAAGAGCAATACCATCTTTTACCAACGAGGTAGGTTAAGAAAGGAGTGACGACTAAAAACAGAATGATTCCCCACATAAAGAAGAAACTTCCCGAAAAGCCATCCTTTGCCATTGCATTTAATTGATAAGATTCTACAAAGCCGTAATTAAGTGGCCAAACATTCTTCAAGTCTTTTGCGTAATAACCGCTGTCTCCACTGAAGGATTCTAAAATAAACGGCAAAAAATAAGCGAAAATCAATTGAAAGAAAATCACAGAGATTGTTCTCACAATCTGGTACTTATTGTGTCGATATTTGATGATGAATTTGACTCCTAAAAAGAAAATCACAAAGGTGTAAATCGAACCATAGACAAACCATTGATCGGCTGCTTTACCTCTTAATAGATAAGACAAGGGGTCAAACAGGTGAATTAATTCTACCAAAGAATCACTGAACCAATAAATTTGAATGTAGAAAGTCGTTAGGGCCATCCCAGCAATCCAACCAAGGATGCCACGGCTACTGATGGAATTGAAATAAACGTGATTATTTTTAATTCCTTTGGTATGACCTGCATAGGATCCATAAGTGTAGGTTAGAATTCCAACTGCCATTAAGGCCAATGATAACCACAAGAATAATGTTGCTGATTCGAGTTTTATTCCCACCCAAGCGGCAACAATAATTCCAAAACCAAGAACACCTGCCGATAAACCTATTTTTTGTGCAATATTGGTGTTTTTTCCATAAATTGAGAGAAAAGAAAGATGTTTTTTGCTTAAAGTAAAGAGAAATGCACCAGCGAGCATTGCTCCAAATGAAGTTAAGATATAATTGTCAAAACCTTTCGTGTTTTTGTAGTTTGTTCCGCCTAAAACAGACACAGAAATAATTTCGATTAAACCTAAAACACCGATGGCAAAAAGCCCGATGCCTATTTTGTTGAGCAAAGAAAGTTTTTGCGTCTCCGTTCCAGAAATTGAATGATTCGTTTCCATGTCTTTCTTATGCTTTGGTTAATTGTTGCCACCATTTCGTTTTGTTGGCAGTGATTGTTGTTCCAAATTTTTGATTGAATTGAGAAACGATTTCATCCTCGTATTTACTGTAAAATTCAGGGTCAAAATTGGCTGTTTTGAGGTCTTTTAGCACTTCGTCAATTGTCGCTTCGTTGAGCAACCAATTATTAAAAACAGGATGCCTCATTCGTAATCCAAAGTTGTTGATACCAATAAACTTTCGGCTTTCTTTCTCAAAGACAAAATGCAAGAGAATTTCTTCAGTTGGGTGTTCATAAACGAACTCTTCTTGTCCTTCTTGCAACTTATTGAGAACAGTTCCATAGGTTTGGTACTCAATATCCATGAATTTTGCAGAATTGAACCAATATCCAGGATTGTAAGCCGTTTTATTTCCGGTTAGCGTTTGTGCCAATTGTTCTCCCATGATTTTTCCGGTGTACCAAACTTGCTCAATGGGTCTTCTTCCAGAAAGAGGTTCGGAGAATTGTGCACAATCACCGATGGCATAAACGTCTTTCGCAGAGGTCTCAAAATACTGATTAATGATAATTCCACGTTGGCAATCGATGCCACTTTCTTTAACGAATTCAATATTTGGAGAAACGCCTGCTGTTAATCCAACAAATTCACACTTTATTTCTTCACCATTCTTAGTTCTTATGGCAATAACTTTTTCGTTGCTATCCGTGAGGATTTCGTCCAGCTCATCTTTGTAACGCATGTTCAACCCGTGATGCTTTTCGAGGTGACGCATAATGAACCGTGAATCAGCATCGGGTAAGACACCGTTCCAAAAACACTCCTCTCTAATTAAGAATTCTACATTAATATTTCTTGACAAGAACATTTCTGCCATTTCTATTCCAATGAGTCCTCCGCCGATGATAACGGCTGTTTTTAAATCTTTGGAGTAACTTTCGATGTATTCTAAGTCCTGTTTGGAGTACATTCCTCTCACACCATCAGCATCTTGTCCTTTCCATCCAAATTTATTGGGTTTAGAGCCTGTTGCTAGAATTAATTTATCGTAAGTGATGTCTTGACCGCTTTTCGTGACCAATTTATGATTTTCTGCATCTATTTTCAGCACGAAGTCTTGCACAAGATTGATTCTATTCTTCTCCCAGAAATGTGGTTCGTAAGGTTGTGTATGCTCAAATTTCATGTGTCCCATATAGACATACATGAGGGCAGTTCGAGAAAAAAAATATTTAGATTCTGCAGAGATAATGGTTATTTCTTCATCGCTATTCTTACGAATATGCCTTGCAGCAGTCACGCCAGAAATTCCGTTGCCAATAATTACTATCATAAGTCAGTTTCTTTTGTCTAAGATAGTTTTTTTGACGAGAAGGGGATTGATGACTTACAGAAAGTTTTAAGTGGGGGATTGAAAAATGAAAAATGAAGAATGAAAAAGTTGAGATTTTTGATAGAACTTCGTTTTTGCTTCGTGTGATTCGTTTTTTTGAAGAAAGATATGTCGAGAAGTGAAGCGGTCAAGTAGTCGAACAGTCGAAAATAGAATCGAAAGTTCTAATAATGAATATTAAATAAAAAATGTAAAAGTGGGATTCTTGGAATATTTTCGTTTTTACCTCGAGTAATAATTTTCTCAAAGTAAATCTGTCGAACAGTCAAAAAGCAAGAAAACGCGAAAGCGATTGAAAAACAAGTGTTAACGCAAGTTATACGGTCGAAAAATCTAACACTCCAACAGCGCTAGCGAATCTAAAGCTCTAATACTCTTTCTATTTCCAAACCCCTCTTTTAGAAAACGCATCAATTCTTGCGTTGATTCTCTTTTTCGGGTCAATGTCTTTCAATTCTTTCAGTTGCTTTTTAATCGTCCGTTTTACCGCTTTGTAAGCTTCTTCGTGATTTCTATGCGCACCGTTTGCAGGCTCTTTGATAATGCAATCTACGATTCCCAATTTTTTCATATCGGTAGAAGTCAACTTCAATGCTTCGGCTGCTTTCTCTTTAAATTCCCAACTTCTCCAAAGAATGGAAGAGCAAGATTCTGGAGAAATAACTGAATACCATGTGTTTTCCATCATGTTGACTTTATCGCCAACGCCAATTCCCAATGCACCACCAGATGCACCTTCGCCGATGATAATACAAATCACAGGAACCGTCAAACGCATCATTTCGTAGATGTTTCGAGCAATTGCCTCGCCTTGTCCACGTTCTTCTGCTTCTAAACCAGGAAATGCTCCAGGAGTATCAATCAACGTTACGATTGGTTTGCCAAATTTCTCGGCTAATTTCATCAAACGCAATGCTTTTCTGTAACCTTCAGGATTAGGCATTCCGAAGTTGCGGTATTGGCGCATTTTTGTGTTTACCCCTTTTTGCTGGCCGACAAACATAACTGTTTCTCCATCTAGCAATCCAAATCCGCCAACCATTGCCTTGTCGTCTTTGACATTTCTGTCGCCGTGCAATTCTTGGAAGTTTCCTTCAGTGATTGCTTCAATATACGCCAATGTATAAGGACGATCTGGATGACGCGACAATTGCACTCTTTGCCAAGGAGTTAACGCAGAGAAAACTTCTTTCGTTTTCGTCTTCAACTTGATTTCTAATTCTTCAATTTTATCAGACATATCGACATCGGTTTTTGCTCCGATTTCATTCATCTGTGTAATTTTATCTTCTAATTCCTTTAAAGGTTCTTCAAAATCTAAATATGTAGCCATTTTTCTGTCTAAATTTGATGGGCGAAAGTTACAAAAATTGTTTACTAATTATAACTTTGCGTATGATATTGTTTCCACCGGCGAAGATAAATTTGGGATTGAATGTCTTGAGAAAGCGAGAGGATGGTTTTCACGAACTGGATACCTGCATGATTCCGATCCCTTTAACGGATGTTTTGGAAATACTGCCTTCGAAAGAATTTTCATTTCGCCAGACCGGTTTACTTATTTCTGGAGAATCGGAAGATAACCTCGTCGTAAAAGCATTTAACTTGATGCAAAAAGAGTTTGACCTTGGAAATGTTTACATTCATCTTCTAAAAAACATCCCGATGGGAGCTGGCTTGGGTGGAGGTTCTGCCGATGCGACTTATACTATACTTGCTTTGAATGATTTGTTTTCGTTGCAACTTTCTTCAGAAAGAATGAGAGAATTGGCTGGAGAATTAGGGAGTGATTGCCCGTTTTTTGTCGAGAATTCTGCGCAAATAGCACAGGGGAGAGGCGAAATTCTTCAATTCATTGCATTGAATTTAGAGGGTTATTATCTCAAAATAATCAATCCTAACATTCACATAGGTACTTCTGAAGCCTATGATGGCGTTAACCTGTATAGCGGAGCAAATTCTATAAAGGATATTTTGCGAGCACCAATTTCAGCTTGGAAGAATGATTTGCAGAATAGTTTTGAGAGTTCTGCCTTTGAAAAACATCCTCAATTACTCGCTATAAAAAATGAGTTGTACCAAGAAGGATCAATCTATGCTTCAATGACAGGAAGCGGCTCTACACTATATGGAATTTTCGAAGAGAAACCTACCCTGACACATTCCGAACTGTTTGAGAGAGTGATGAGGTTCTAACAAAAGTTAAATGAAGTTAAAAAAACGAATCAAAGGAAATTAACGCACTATGTAGTCGTTGTTCATAGAAATCAAAAACAAATTTTTATGAAAGAGCTATTTCAAAATGTATTTTTTAAGATGGGAATGATTCTCGTTCTTATTCTCTTGTTGTTAATTCCAGCCTATATGGTTCAAAATTTGATTTATGAAAGGGCGCAAAGACAAACCGAAGCCATTGATGAAGTAAGCTCTAAACACGCGAGAGAACAATCGATTACAGGCCCTATTCTCACGATTCCGTATGTAACAAGGAAGCAAGTTGAGGATACTGACGGAACTTACAAGGAGGTTGTGAACAAACATTATTATCACAT
This sequence comes from Fluviicola sp., assembly GCA_002734065.2. GTDB lineage: Bacteria > Bacteroidota > Bacteroidia > Flavobacteriales_D > Crocinitomicaceae > UBA4466. The sequence continues at coordinate 41,298 of NVXU02000032.1, read as the reverse complement.
TCTGCCCGAGCAGCTTGAAATCAACGGAGAAGTAAATCCAGAAACTAGAAAACGAGGAATTTTCGAGGTTGTTGTTTACGGTTCTGACTTAAAAATAACAGGTCACTTTGACGATTATAAATTCGATGATTTTAATCTAAACGAAGACAACCTTCAATTGGACAAAGCGTTTATTACCATCGGAATTTCTGATTTAAAAGGGATAACTGACCAAGTGCAAATCAAGGTCAATGATTCTTCCGTGATGTGTAATCCCGGATTGCTTTCAACGGATCTTGTTTCATCGGGATTGCATATTCGATATCCTTTGTCTAAAATGCCCGAAAAATTAGATTTTAGTTTTGATTTATCGTTGAACGGAAGCGCAAGCCTGTCGTTTACTCCAATTGGTAAAGTAACTAAAGTTAACTTGACTTCTCCTTGGTCAGAACCCAGTTTTAATGGTTCTTTTTTACCAGAGAACAGGAAGATTTCAAAGGATGGATTTACGGCCAATTGGAAAATTTTGCATTTGAATAGAAATTTTCCTCAATCATGGGTAGGAACTAAAAATTCTGTCCGCGGATCTGAATTTGGGGTTGATTTAAGATTGCCAGTCGATGTTTATCAAAAATCAATGCGAGTAGCAAAATACGCTATCCTGTTTATTGTTCTTACCTATTTGGTTTTTTTCTTCGTAGAAATACTAAATCGAGTATTAATTCATCCAATTCAATATATTCTTGTTGGGATTGCCTTGATTCTATTTTATGTCCTGATGTTAGCGTTTAGTGAGCAAATGTACTTTGATACCGCTTACATTCTTGCAGCAATTATGACCATTCTATTGATTTTTATGTATTGCCGGTCTATTCTTAAATCATGGGGACTTGCTGCAATGACAGCATCCATTCTAACGATTCTTTATGGATTCATTTTCATCATCATTCAAATGCAAGACTATGCTTTGCTTTTTGGAAGTCTAGGTATATTTTTAATCCTTGCTGTGACCATGTACTTTTCCAGAAGAGTGGATTGGTTTAGTCTCAAGGAAGAGAAAGATGTGGAGCAAAAAATTGATTAGCGAATTTGTAAGCAAAGAAATGTCGTTTCAGTTGAAACGGCATTTCTTATTTCACTTCAAATATCACAGATTGACTTTTTCGTACTTTTTTTAGGTGCTGTGTTGCATCTTCTTCATCACGATATCCGATTGGGCAGAGTAAAATGGGAGAATATTCTTCGGTGTTAATGCCCAATATTTCAGCATAAGCTTTTGGGTCGAAACCTTCCATTGGAGTAGCATCAATTCGGAGGTTGGCGCAGGTGTGAAGTAACTGACCTAAGGCAATGTACGCTTGTTTGCAATTCCAGCTGAGCTTTTCTTCGGCAGACATTTTTGAAATCGTTTGCTTCATGAATCTGCCGTAACCACTTACTTCTTCGAGTGCTAAATCTCGAGTGTTGGCGAGGTTCTCAATGTGGCAATCAACTTCTTTTTCTCCAATGTTGGTGGCGCAACAAATAACAATGAGGTGGGATGCTTCAACTACTTGCAATTGCCCGTAAGTAGCGCTGGCAAGGTCTTCCCGAGTGTACTGTGATTCTACAATGATGAATTTTAGAGGTTGTAATCCATAAGAAGAGGGGACCAATCGCAGTGATTCTTTGATGATGTCAAAATCTTCTGGGCTGATTTTTTTAGAAGAATCAAATTTCTTTGTTGCGTATCGCCAGTTGAGGTCTTGGATAATTTTGTGCATGGTTGATTAATTAAGAACACCTAAACTATCTAAAGTTTCTTTTGTAACAGTAGGGGGGAAGTTACCTTGCTCAACTTGTAGAAGGATAAATTCAGCAGTTATTCTTGCTTTTTCTTCCGTTGAGAAACTTTGCAAGCCTTGAATTGCCGGTATGTGCATTTGATTAATAAGCATTTTATCTCCTTCAAATATCTGGTATCCCCAGCCATTATTTTCTTCAAAAACAACTTTGTATTTATATCCAGAGTCAGTTTTTTGGGGTTCTACAATCACTTGTGGGATTGTGTCTTTTTTAGGAGGAGTAATGTTTTCTTTAACATCATTGGAACATCCTACTAAAAAAACAAAAGGAATTAAATACCTAATCATTGAGCAAAGATAAGTTTACTTTGGTAAACATTACCCAGTTCTTTATGATTTAATAGCACAATATAAGTCCCTGGCCTTAAATTTTTTCGAGTCACATTAAATCCATGTGATGTTTGGTTTATCACAAGATTACTTGTCACATTCTTTCCTTCAATTGAGAATAATTCAAGACTTAAATCTTTTGGGTTCACTTTGATGTTAAACTCAGATTCTACTGGATTTGGATAAATAGAAGTGGAGGAGTATTTTTCTTGTTCTTCGAGCCCGACTATACGTCTATATGCATATAAATCATCTAGAAACACCCCATTATAACCTGATCCGACAAAAGCCACTTCTTGAATTACAAACGCTATTGCGTTAGATCTTCCAGGCCCTATATAATCTGCTCTTTGCGCCCAACTATCCGTAAAGTAGTTGTATTCCCACAAGTCCTTCGTATAAACGAAATTAATGTCTTCACCAGTACAAATAAAGGCTGTTGGAAAGATTCCCCAACCCACAGCTCCTTTTCTCGCAGTACCAGGCATATTTGCTTTCTGTATCCATGAATCTGAAGCTATATTGTATTGCCAAAAATCATTTTTGTAAACACCATCATCTCCCGTTCCAATATAACCAAGGTTATCCATTGAGAAACCAACTGCTTGTTGGCGGGCAGAACCTCCAAAATCATTCATTTGTATCCAAGAATTAGTAAAAGAATTGTACTTGTACATGTCTTTTTTCAAACCGTTAATGGAGATGCCTGTTCCCACAAATGCAAGACCATTAATCGTAAAAGCAACTGCAGAGCGTCTTGCTTCACCAATAAAGTCAGCTTTTTGAGTCCAAACTTTCGTAATAGCGTCATATTCCCATAAATCTCTCATAAATGGTCCTGTTGCCGTTTGTCCTAGACAGATATATCCTTTGGTTCCAATGCTAAATCCTGAAGCGGACCCTCTAGCTAATCCTCCTCCATTTAATCCACCTAATGATGGTTCGCTGTCCCAGTCATCTTGCCAATAGGTATAAGAATAATTTTTTCGCCTAAATCCTGAGTCGTCAAGTCCAGTTACTATAAATCCTTCACCATTGGCAACAAAACTGGCAGCAGCTGATCTAGGCGCACCATTAATTGAATCTTTTATTATCCATTGGTCTTGAGAATAGGAGAATAAATGACTACTAATAAATAAGAGTACAATTAGATTTTTCATTGTCAAAATTGTTATTGCTTTATTATTTTTTGTTGGGAAATAATTTGTCCATTAGAATTCATTGCCGCTAAAATATAGACACCTGAGTTCAAAAAAGAGACGTCTATCTTTGAGGTCAACTTTTCTGAGAGAATAATTTTTCCATCTAGAGAATAGATATCGATTTTCTCTATTTCATTAGAGTTAGTTGATAAATTCAAATTATTTGTGACAGGGTTTGGGTAAACTGTAATATTTGCCTCAAGTTCTTCTATACCTAAAACAGAGGAAGGGGTGTATTCATAGAATGAGGCTTTTTTTCCAGAATTCCCTTTTCCCGTTCCGACGTATCCTTTACCATTAATACTAAATCCTACGGCCCCTTTTCTTCTTGACCCGCCAAAATTAGCTTTCGGAGTCCAGTCGTCCTGATAAGGGTCGTACTCCCATAAATCATCTAAGTTCCCTCCATTCGTTCCCATACATATAAATCCTTTTTGGCCGATAGTAAAAGTAGCAACGTCTGCTCTTTCACTGGATGGAAGTGATGCTGCCTGCGTCCATGAATTTGTGATGGCACTAAATTCCCAGATATCGTTATTGTACATATCTTGGTCTGCACCTAGCCCGACATAAGCTTTAAATCCAATTGAGAAACTGGCCATTTTATAGCGAACTCCTCCTGGAAAATTTTGTAATTCAGCCCAAGCATCTATAGACTCTTTGTATTCCCAAAGTTTATTAGAATAAAAATTGGGACCCATTTTTCCACCGCATACGTAACCTTTCGAATCAATGCTAAAAGCAGTAGCAAAATAGATGCCACCAGGTGTCGGAAATGGAGTTTTTTGGGTCCAAATGTTAAAAAGGGAATTGTATTGCCATAAATCACCGAGTATTTGTGATCCGACATCAGACGAGTTAACCGTGTTAATTCCTGTTCCAACATACCCATTATTTCCGATTGTGAATGAAAAAGCATTTCTTCTTACCGAACCTGGCAAAGTTGCAACTTGCGTCCAAGCATCAGTTGCAGGATCATATTTCCAGAAATCATTGTGCACGACTTCTGCCGTATCAATACCTGTCCCTATATATCCATAGTTGCCAATGGCAAAACCTACAGCTCTTTCTCGTTTTAATCCATTGGTTGTTGTGTCTGAGCCAAAATTAGACTTTCGTGTCCAAAAATTTCCTGTTTGCGAAAAACTCAATGAGCAGATAAAGAATATTAGTAGAGTTAAAAAGGCTTTCATATTTATTGAAAAATAAGTTTATTTTGATAAATCATCTCTCCATTTGATTCTATTTGGTAGTAATAAACACCTGGGCTAGAAGTTTGACGACTATAAATTGCTTTAGAATTAACAATTGGAACTTCATCAATGATTTGACCGATAGAATTAAAAAGAATAATTTTCCCAATTGTTATACCTGATGTTTTAAAATGAACAACATCAACCACAGGATTTGGAAAAGCGTTAACCGTAATGTCTAGGTCAATATCATTTACCCCTGCAATTGCATCAAATTCCCAAAAATCATTGAAGTTAGTTCCATTCGTTCCTATTCCAAAAAATGCTCGATTACCGATGTTAAAACCATTAGCAAATCTTCTACTTGTTCCAGGGAACTCTACACTCAAAAACCATTGATTTAACCCTGGGTCAAATTCCCATACTTCTGAATTGACATTGGATAAACTTCCAACATAACCGCCAACGATATAGCCTTTGCCATTCTGAGTAAAAGCAACCGAAGCACTTGATGCTAAACCGGGAAAAGGTGTTCTGGAAATCCATTGATTGGTAAGAGGTTTATATTCCCAAAGGCTAAACCCTGTTTTAATGTATCCTTTACCGTTAATTGCGAAGGCAGAATTCCATAAGTTTACGGAAAAAGGAACGCTCCCTAAATTTGACCAAGAGTTTGCCAAAGCATCATATTTCCAAAGATTTGATCCATTAATATAATATCCGCTATTTCCGATGGTAAAACCTTTGGTGTTTTCAGTGGTTAAAGGAATATTAGCAACTGGGGTCCAAGTGTTGGTGGCAGGCGAGTATTTATAAAACTCTTTGCCTGTACCTAATTGGCCACCTCCTAGGTATCCAACTGAGGAATTTTCCATGCTAAAGGTTAACACCGCGTAGTTGCCATTTCCTCCGTTTCCAATAAAGTCAGCCTTTTGAGCCCAAGAATTTGTCGCTGGATCATATTCCCACCAATCAGATTTAACAATGTTAGTACCCGTGCCATTATAATGACCAATTCCCATGTATCCTTTGTTTCCAATTGACATTGATGCTGCTCGATGTCTTCCTTCAGCCCCAAAATTTGCTAGTTGTTGCCAGCTTGAAGATGCAAATGAGAAAGCACTTGTTAGTGTCAATGAAATCACTAGTAAGTTCTTGAAAATTTTCATTAGTGGATGATTAATTTCTTAGTAATAATTCCTTGTTTACTGCCTAAAGTGATGTAGTAGAAGCCGGAGTTAAATTTTGTAACATCAATTAATTCACCTGCTGTTACATTCTGATTTAATAATAATTTAGATTCTGAATTGTAGATGTTTATTTCACCATTGAAATTTTCACCCAAAGTGAAAAAATCCTTTGTTGGGTTAGGATAGATGGTTGGATTGTAGATTGTAAGCTCATTAATTGAAAGGCTCACTTCATTTATTGATATTGTATATGCTCCTGAATTTGTATTCCACCCTTCAACAATAACATACAATGAGTCATTGTTTCCTGTTGAAATTGCAATCTTAGATTGACTCCCACAATCGACGTGATCATCATTGATCGCTATGATATCTCCATTGGTTTTCATAATTGATAAAAAGGTATCAAAAGCTGAACCGCATAACGACACTTCAATACTGGGAACTGAATTTAAACCGGTAATCAAGTAATAGACATCAGGTGAACTATAAACAGGATTCTGATTACTATAACAAAGTGAGTTGTTGTAATTTTCTGAGTAAGGCAAACTTGTAACCAGTCGAGGTGAAGTGGTGTCATCTCCAATGTAAGCGGAGCAATCAACTCCATTTTGTATGTAAACACTAAAGTCGGTTGCAGACCCCCATGTAAAAGATGCGCAAGGGTCTATTGGTAATGAACTTGCTTCACGCTGAATAACTCTCAGTCTAGATTGTCCTGTTTGTGCTCCTCCTGGAACTAAAAAGTTAAAAATACTGGCGGCCGTTGGAGGAATTCCTGTCCAAGTACCTATAGATTCCGATGGTGAGAAAATGCCATCTAAATTGAAATCAATCCAAGCTTCTCCAACTCCAGAATAATTACCACCGCATGTGCCAAATTGAAGGTTTAGATTATAGTTATTACCAGCGTCTATATAAACCGTAGAGCCTAATTGTTCTTCAAGTCCAATTATTCCTGTAGTTCCTGAACATCCGGTATAAGAAATTGAACCTGTTGAACCGACTAATGTTAATGATTCTAAATTTGAGTCGATGCCCGAACTTGGTCCAGCCGTCATGCAGTATTGTGAATGTGCAGCGATTGAAGTAAATATAATAAATGAACTAAGTAGATGTTTAATCATAATGTTTTCAATAAGTAGTAAATACCGAGTATAAATTTAATAAAAAAAAGTAATTAAGACCTAGTATTCATAACCGGATATTTGCAATTGCTCGCAGATACTCACTGTATTGACTTTCCTGGTGGACTATGACTTTGTAATGAGAGATTAAACTATGCTTGGCAGGTTCATTTTTGATTTAATATTTTTGAAAAGACACTCGAATTGTATCTAATCCAGAATAATCTTCTGCTGCTCGAAAGAACCATCTTCTTCTATCACTTTTAACTGGTACAAACCTCTCTTCACATCAGACAAATCAAAGGTGTAAGTAGAATTTCCTTTTGAAATCGATAAAACTTCTTCATAAACCACTTGTCCCAGGTTGTTGTAAACAAATAAGGTTGATTCTTTCGCCTTTTTAGAACTTAAATTGATGCTTAGCACACCCGAAGAAGGATTAGGATAAACCTTATATTCTACTGATGAGTTATCCAATCGAAGAACATTTGAGTAGGTAAAAGCACCGTCAAAATCGACTTGTTTTAAACGGTAGTATGAGGTTTCTTTCAATGGCGAAGAATCGTTGTCATTATAGTTGATGACCTGTATAGAATTACCCGCTGCATCTTGCTTTAAAATAGGCGAGAATGCACTGCCATTGCTACTTCTTTCTACTTCAAAATAATCGGAGTTAATTTCTGAATTTGTCGCCCAATGGATTCCAATATTACGTTCATTTATTCTGTTAATATTAAAGAAAAGCAACTCTACAGGTAAGGGGGAGCAAGTGTTAGCGCCAACTGTTACAGTCAATGTTTGCTTGTAGTCACAAAGTCCCGTAACCTCTACGGAATAATTTTCGGTAATAGCAGGAGTTACTGTAACAGTAGCTGTCGTTTCTCCAGAATGCGGCCAGAAATAAGAACTTGCACCTGAAGGAGCAATTAAATCGATTGTGCCGCCGAGGCAATTTAATACGGTATCGATATCTGGAAATTGAACTCCAGATTGTGCCGTAATAGTGTAGTTGCAAATGTCCCCTGCAAATCCATCTACCATTAATAGATAATTACTACCAACAGTTAAACCAACTGCTGTAATCGTAAAACCGGTATTACTTTCTTCAAAGTTGGACACAGGCACGAAGTTGTCGCAATTATTATTAGAGAATACCTGCATTTGAATTCCTGAGTTGGTGAAGCAATCAAACACTTGCACGCCTAAAGTTGCTGTTGTTGCAGATGCAGTGAATTCAATCCAACTGTTATTATCTATGTTCACGTCTAATGCAGGAGAACCTGTAAAACTATAGCTTGCATCCCAGGGGTTGCCATCTCCAAATGGGCCGCCAGTATCAATTCCGTTAGGTTGATTTACCCCAGCAGCATTTTCATTGTTGGCAAACATTTGTCCAGCACCTGTTCCGGGTCTGTCTTCAGTGTAAGATGCACTTGTTGAAGCGCTGTATCCATTAAGGTCACAGATATACAATGCGTTAACACAGTCATCATTGGTAGCGGTAGAAACGCAAATACCGAATGTGCCAGAAGAAGAACCAAATCCAAAATATCGAATGTAAACAGTAGAGCCAGGGGTCAATCCTGATGCAGAAATAAAGGGAAGTAAATCGCTTGGAGCTCCTGGATAATTGTGGTCGTCAGAGCAAACAACCTGGGTCAATGCAGCACAAGTGCCTGTATAAAGTACCATTACACCATCGGAAATAGAACCGACTCCACCAGCTGGTTGTGAAGTGACATCAATATTACCAGAAGAAGGGACAGTAACGGCAAACCAAACATCATGAGATGCTGCCGAAAACCCTCCAATTGCAGCACCACTTCCACCAATACATGATGATGGAGTGGGAGTTCCAGTAGATGCAGTTGAACCAACCGTTGTGAATTGAGAAAACTGACATGTGGAGGTTACATCAGGCATTTGTATCGCATTACACGGTTCATCATTTGTTGGTGTTGGTGTTGGTGTTCCACTTACGCAGATTTGAAAATCTCCAGTAGCGCCAGCGTAATAATCATAAACCCGAATTCTATAAGGTTGACCAGGTACCAATCCAACAATGTCAGATTGCTCAACTTGCCCGCCAAAGGTATTGTCTTCACACAAAAGAGGGGTCATCGTTGACCCACAATTTCCTGAATAGACTTGAAAAACGAGATCTAAATTATCAATCGGACTAACGGTGATATTCTGCAATGAATTGGTTGCTGTAAACGTGAACCATACATCATCGTCTGCATTCCCTGCACACCCTGGAAATGATTGAGTAGCTCCATCTGTGGTAGCATTTGTGAAAACGCATGTTGAATTAACCGTTAGACTGGTTGGGGAGCCACATAAATTATTAACTGGTGGTGGTGGGGGGGGGTTAAACAAATGGTGAAATTTCCTGATCCAGAACCAGCGAAATAATCATAAACACGTATTCGGTAAACTTGACCGATTGTTAAGCTAGAATAATTTAAAATTTCACTTTGACCTGTTAAGGTAGCATCCAGACAAACGAGAGCCGCTAAGGTCGAACAGTTTCCCGACAACAATTGCACTACCGGATCCATACCAGCACTCGGTGCGACGGTAATTTGAATGCCTGCTGAAGTTGCAGTGAACTGATACCATACATCATCATCTGCGTTTCCAACACAGCCTGGAATTGTTTGGGTTGCCCCAGTTGTCGTTCCTGCAGTGGGTGTTGAGCAATTTGCTGTAATCCCAACTACAGTAGCCGCAGAGCACCCGTCTGATTGTGCAAAAGAATTCTCCATAATTAATACGAAGAATGAACAGATGAGTAGAAAGTGTTTCATTCGGTAAAAAAGTAGATTGACTAATGTTAACTACTGCAAAAATAGCTAAAAAGAGGCTGATTTCCAAGGGAAAGCAACTTTTTTAGAGCTAAGAGGGGGGATATTCGTTAATAACTTTTTGAAAAGTTAAAAAGGTTGCTATTAATTCGAGTTGAATTTCGTTGCAAATTTGTAGAAGAATAATTAAAAAACAAACCATGGAAACGACAACTACATTACAAGAAGAAATCGACAATTTATCAGCTCAACTAACTGGTGAAATGTTTCACGATATGGAAATTAAAGACCAGATTCACAATCTTCAAATGAAGTTAAAAGGAGTGAAACCAATGGACAGTCACATTGATTGTGTTGGTTGCGGTGCGTAATTAATTCTTAACGAATTTACTGCTAATTCTCTTCCCTTTGTAGTTATAAGTCAAAAGATAAGTCCCTTTTGGTAGTAAACGAATGTCTATTTTATCGATTGTTACTTTTCGTAAAACTTTCCCTGAAGAATTAATTAATAGAGCGTCGCTAATTTCATCGAAATTTTGGATGTGAATTTCTTCTTGACTTGGATTTGGATAAAGACCAATAATTCCTTCTTCTTTTGCAATCGAAAAAGTGGAGACTGTTCCGTCAATGACATTGGTCTTGTTAATGAAGATATTCAAGGTTCCCGTTCTTACATCGCCCCAGACAGAATACAAAGTGTCACCAACAAACTGGACATTCATAAAATCATTACCTGAACCTTCTAACACCGCATCGTGATTAACTAATTGTGAAGAAATAACAAAGTCGTTCTCAAAGTTGCTAGAATCCTTGTACTTTACAGTTGCATATATTTCTGTTTCTGTTTGATAACCTGATGTTGCGCCATTTCTTCTGTCCCTCCAACAGACCCCTAAATCTCCATTACTATTAAAATCAGCCCAGACCAAATCTTGCATTCTGCCATTACCGAAGAGGTCTTGATTAACTCTAGAAGGAGCAGACCAATTGATGACGTCTATCGTCTCAGTTAAGTATATGTCTGCATCACCACTGTAATTAAGAATAGCAAAAAGAACAAGATGGTTCGTTAATGTTGGATCAGCTAATAGCAAGAATCCTCTTTTGGCCAATGGGTTTGATTCTGCGTCAGAACCTGCATAAATTGAAGAATAAGTGAAGTTTACCCCTAAATCGGTGCTCTTTGCCAATAATAATTGCGCATTAAAATTTTGTGTAAAAACATAACTGGGGTAAGCCGCATAAAAGCTTCCATCAGCTGCAATTGTTGGAGAAGGAATAGGTTGTTTAACAACATTATCTCCCGCTAAAAAATTTGGACCGTCCATAACTGCAGGTGTTGTAAAGTTAACTCCACCGTCTGTGCTGACAACAAAATAAGGATTGTAAGGACTAATAACACTTGGTTGATTAGCGTTTCCTGAGGTGATAAAAATATTATTGGATTGGTCGATAACCATAAATGGTCTGTCAACGCATAATTTATTTGGACAATCGACAATAGCATCCATTGCCTCGACAGAATTCCCCCAAGATACACCGTTGTCTATTGATTTTCGTAGTATAACTTTCCCAAACGTAAAATTAGTACTCTCATAGTCAACATAACTCATAAACAAATTTCCATTTCCGTCATATTTGAGAACGACATCAGCAGAAGTATTTCCGGCAATTTCATGCGCAATGGTTGTGGGCGTTGTCCAAGTTATTCCTCCATCGTCAGAATAATTGGTTTTAATCACGATTGCTTCTCCAACTTTAAAGCCCATCCAAGCCGCAACAAGGTGTTGGTCATTTGCTGGGTCGATAGCCAAAAAAGGTTCACCTTCAAAGAAATTTGCATTGGAAACATTGATGTTTGATTGCGCGTTGATTTGCAATGTTAAAAACAGAATAAGTAGAGTTGTTAGTGTTTTCATAATGTAAAGGTATGGAATTTAGATTGATAGTGTAGAATCCTCCCCCTTAATCCCCCTCCAAAGGGGGAAATGAAATAGATGCTTAAATACAACATTGTGAAATTATTCAATTTACTATTCTAGGTTTCCCCCTTTGGAGGGGGATTAAGGGGGAGGATGTTCACGTTATTTTTTCAAGAACTTTAAACCATCGTCATTGAAATTAATTCGATTTGGATCTAAGGTTTGATCATGACAAACTAATCTGCCATTTTCGTTGTAAGAACTAATGTTCCAATAATTACAGTCCTCGGACATTTGAAACTCCCAAACTCCCTCACTGCAAGGAAGGTCATTTCCCTTGTATGTCCATTTATGATTACTTTCTATTGTTAAAATAGTGTTTGTTTCGAGATTGATAAAATTTCCTACGATTTGTTTTTCCTCTCGGTTAAAAATTTGATGATACCCAAAGTAATTTATTAAACTAAATGTTAGCGGGAAACCTCCAACAAGAATAAGAATAACTGAGAATTCTATATTCTTTTTTTTAAGGATAGATTTTATTCCAAAATATATCATCCACAAACCAGCCAGTCCAATTGCAAAAAGAAACAGCATTATTGGAACTGCAATTAATGGTAAAGTATCTGGTCTGACTAGCTGCAGATACTTTTTTACATCATAAACGCATACATCAAAATATTCGCGCCCATTTTCAATGCTTGCAATCGTTTGTTCTCTGAATCATTGTGCACTTCAGAATTCTCCCAACCATCGCTTAAATCAGTCTCGTATGTGTATAAACAAACGAGTCTTCCATCGATGATAATTCCAAATGCCTGTGATCTTTTGCCATCGTGTTCATGAATTTTCGGTAGTCCATTAAAGTCATATTTCTGGTGAAAAATTGGATGATCGAAAGGCAATTCTACCAACTCATTGTTGGGAAAAACTTTCTTCATTTCAACGCGAATGAATTTATCCATGCCGTAATTGTCGTCAATGTGCAAAAAGCCACCGCCTTTTAAGTAGGTCCTCAAATTCTCTGCTTCAGTAGAAGAAAAAACAACATTTCCGTGCCCCGTCATGTGGATAAAAGGGTAGAGAAATAGGTCAGGACTGCCAACTTCAACGTAAGGAACTTCTTTTTTTATTGTCGTTGCGAGGTTCTTGTTGCAAAAATCAATGAGGTTAGGCAACGCAGTAGGATTTGCATAGTAATCACCACCACCGCTGTATTTTAGAACAGCCAATTGATAACTTCCTTGAGAGAAGCTTGTCGCTGCGATTAGGATTGTTAGTATTGTTATTATTTTTTTCATTGCATTAGAGCATTAGAGCATTAGAGCATTAGAGCATTGGAGCATTGGACTTACTTTCACTCTACCACTTTATTATACATTATACATTATACATTATACATTTTTACGTTGAGCTGACTCTGCTGAGCGAAGCCGAAGTATGTCGAAGTGCTAACAGGAGTCAACGTCAAAACTCATCACTCCACACTTATCGTTCATCACTCTAACAACAGCTTACTTCTAACACAAACATAAACCCCTGCCGTTTCCGTTCTTAATCTATTTTCTCCTAAAGTAATAGTTTTATATCCATTTTGCAAGGCGAATGCGATTTCTTCTTGAGTAAAATCTCCCTCGGGTCCTATTAAAATTGGGCAGTTCGTTTTTCTGAAAGAAGCCTCAAATTTTTCTTTCGGATTCTCATAGCAATGGGCAATTAAACCCTTCGAGTGATTTTTAACAAAGTTATTGAAACCATCTAACTCATTGATTATCGGTAAGTAAGCTCTGTGTGATTGCTTCATTGCAGAAATTGCCTTCTTAAGCAAACGGTCAACCTTCACTTTTGAGCGCTCTTGATTTTTGCACGAAATTAAGGTGATTTCTGTCGCGCCAATTTCCGTTGCTTTCTCCACAAACCACTCCATTCTGTCTAGCTGCTTGGTTGGAGAAATGGCAATGTGAATATCGTATTTCGGCTTCTCTTTGTGAGAATGTTCACGAATTTTTAAGTCGCAACGTTTCGGATGAGCATCGATAATTTCGCAGGTAAAAGAATCTCCTTTCCCGTTGAGTAAAGCAATTCTGTCGCCCTCTTTCATCCTTAAAACGCGAACAACATGCTTCGATTCTTCCTCGGTTAATGTGAAAGTAGAGTCACTCTTTTTGATATTTGCATCGTAGAATAAACGCATCAGTGCATCAATTTAAAAATCAATTCTTTCATTAATTCTCCCGGAGTCGTTGAAGGATTGTCAACTCCCTTTGATTTTAAATCGTATTCATGAAGAATGGCAATATTTGCAGCAATTTTTTTCGGATTGTAAATTTTACAAGCACTCAATATTTTTCCGGCAACAAAAGGATGCATTCGCAGTGATTTGGCAATGGCATCTTTGGATTTGTTCTTAGAAAAATGCACTTTCATCATTTGAGAATGAAGAGTGAATAAATTAGCGACTACCATGACCATCGGTCCTGCTTTTGGGTTGTGTACGAAATAGTCAACAATTTTATTGGCTTTGAGAACGTCTCTGACACCGATTGCATTCCCCAATTCAAAAACATTATAATCTTTCGAAATGCCAATATTTTCTTCAATATGAACCTCGTTGATGGTTGTTCCTTTCTCGACAAGAATTTCTAATTTATCAACCTCATTGGTGATTTTACTTAAATCATCGCCTAAAAATTCTGCCAGCAACATGCACGCTTTGGAAGATATGCTGTATCCTTTGGATTTGATGTAATTATTAATCCAATCGACCAATTTATACTCTGGAACCTTGTCAGAACGGTAAACCAGTCCATTTTTTGCGGCGGCTTTGATTGCTTTTTTGCGAGAATCGTATTTGCCATACTTATAATTAATCACAAAGATGGTTTGCTCCGAAGGATCTTCAAAATAGGGGAGAAGGTCCTCCATTTTTTTTGAAAAATATTGCGCTTCTTTCAAAACAACCAAGCGACGATTTGCCATCATTGGATACCCTTTTGCTTCAGAAATAATGCTCAATGCGTCGGCATCTTTTCCGTAAATGATGCTCTGGTTGAAGTCTCTTTCATGTTCTTCGAGCGCATTCTCAATGATAGCATCTGTAATTTTATCAATGTAATACGCCTCTTCTCCGTGAAGAAAATAAATCTTCTCGAAGTTCTTTGCTTTGATATTTTGCAGAATGCCTTTGTAGTCCATTTATTGATGTTTTGCCCACAATTGAACCAATTCTGTTAACGTTGCTGTTCCTTTTTCCATGTCTTGCACACTCACGTATTCGTGGCGAGAATGAATGGCCAATTCTCCCGTAAAAATATTAGGGCAAGGCAATCCCATAAAAGAAAGTCGAGAGCCGTCCGTACCTCCACGAATGATTGTCGGCACAGGTTTTACTCCAGCATTCTCCATTGCTTGGATGGCATAATCTGTCACAAAAGGCACATCTTTGATGATTTCTTTCATGTTTCTGTATTGTTCTTTCACCTCAAAAGAAGTATCAAGAGAAGGGTAGTTCGCTAGAATATTGTTGAGAATTCCTTCTAAACGATCTTCGTATTCTTGCAATTTTGACGTTATGTGATCTCGAATAATGAACTGAATAACCGTTTGCTCCATGCCTCCGTTGATTGCCACTGGATGCACAAAACCTTCTCTGTCTTGGGTCGCTTCGGGACACCATTCATTCTTCGGCAAAGCAGCAATAAATTCAGACGCAACCTTCATCGCACTGACCATTTTGCCTTTTGCATAACCTGGATGCGCAGTAATTCCGTTGATGGTAATTGTTACTGCATCGGCAGAAAAGCTCTCATCTTCAAGAGAACCGAGGATACCACCGTCGAGCGTATAACCGTAATCCGCATTCAGTTTTTTCATGTCCAAATGATCGACACCACGACCAATTTCTTCGTCTGGTGTAAACAAAACACGAATTGTTGGATGCGGAATTTCTGGATTGGCTTGAAGATGACGGACTAAATCCATAATGATAGCGATTCCAGCTTTGTCATCTGCGCCGAGTAAGGTTAAGCCACTTGCGGTAATAATGTCGTCGCCAATTTTTTCCTTGAGGTAAGGATGCTTTTCTGTGGTAATAATTTGCGTTGTGTCGTCAGGCAAAGTCATTGGGCTGCCGTCGTAATTTCTATGCACAATTGGCTTCACGTTTGTACCACTACAATCGGGTGCAGTATCCATGTGCGCGCAGAAGCAAATTGTAGGCAAAGAATCGACGCTTGTATTGTTTGCAAGCGTCGCAAAGACGTAGCCCCATTGGTCCATCTCGGCATCATTGATTCCTAGTTCTTTCAATTCTTCCACCAAAATATTTGCTAAATCCTTCTGTTTCATTGAAGAAGGAAATGTCTCAGAATTAGGGTCCGCTGTGGTGTCAATTTCAGCGTATTTTATAAATCGTTTCTCAACTGTTGAGGTGTAATTTTGCATTGTTGTTTGTTTGAAATCAAAAGTAATGAATTAAATGATTCGCTCATACTTCACTGTTTGATTTTTCGATGCGCTAACGTTGTTCGAGTTTTGGCTGGTTTTGTTTGGGAAAGAAAGTATTAGTGAATCACTAATTTCCGTACTTCTTGGATTTCGTTATGCTTTAATACCTGAACGATGTAGATGCCCTTGCTGAATGTTGAAACATCGATGGTTGTTATTTTCGTTGTTATTTTCTTTTCAAATAAGTGGCGCCCATTGAGATTTAATATTTCAACCTTCGTGTCAGGTTGCAACATTTTAAATTCAATAGATAAAAATTCACTTGAAGGATTGGGGTAGAGGATTATTTTCTCATTGAGATCAAATTCATTAATAGAGGCAGTTAATAATGTAGAGTCAGAAAATTGCACGAAAAAATGAGAAATACTATCTCCATTGCTAACAAAGCTATAGTCACTTTGGATATCATTGTTAGATGAGAAAGAAATAGAATTAGAGCTATTTAATGGTACACGAAGTAAATCACTTGGACTCATAACATCCCACCAAGTACCTGGGATTTGACTGGTCAAAACAGAACCATTCAAACAAGAAGTATTGAATGAACTACTATCCCAAGAAGCAGTAACAGGCCAATTATTGGTGCGAATATCAATGCCTATCGTAGTGAAATTAGTTAAGCACAACTTTTCTATAATTTGTATTTTTGAATGCTGAGTTCCGGGAATATTTTGAAAAAACCGATTGCTCCATTCGTTGGTAATTCTTACATCTAAATTAGAATTCCATGGCTGACCAATGATATCGACTTCATTAAATGGAATGTCAATTATGTCACTTGCAAAAACATCATAGCCAAGAAGAACAGTGTCTCTGTTGCCAAGAGCATCTTCAAAGTACAATTCAAAAGAGAACTCTTGAGAATAGCCTCTTGGAAGAACAAGTAGTGTGAGAATTAAGCAGAAGATAAATTTTATGTTCATACAATCATTGTGTAAGGCTATTCAATATTACGATTTATTTTTGAGAAAGAAGAATTGTAATTAATTTTATACTCATATTTATTTTGACTGACTTAATGTGAGGGGATTGAGGGGGAGGATGATTGTGATAAAATAATTACCCCACAAAAAAAAAGACCCCCATCTCACGACAAAGGTCTTCTCAAAAATAAATTTTCTATTTACGCTTAAAATATCTCGCTTGCAGAAAAATGAAATTCACCTTCCAATTGTGCATTCTCGTCAGAATCAGAACCGTGAACAGCATTTTTCGCTTTAGATTCTGCATACTTCGCACGAATTGTTCCTTCGGCAGCTTCAGACGGATCCGTTGCTCCGATTAATGTTCTGAAATCAGCCATTGCATTTTCTTTCTCAAGAATCGCTGCGATGATTGGACCAGAAGTCATGTATTCTACCAATTCTCCATAAAAAGGACGCTCAGCGTGTACTTCGTAAAATTTCTTTGCTTGATCTTCTGAAAGACGCGTGTACTTCATTGCTTTGATTGCAAAACCTGCATCTAAAATCATTTGGATGATATTTCCTGCTTGACCATTTTCTAATGCATCAGGCTTTAACATTGTGAATGTTCTATTCGTTGCCATAATCTTTGTTTTTCTAAAATTTTCGGCAAAGTTAATCAATTCTTTAGCTTATGATAGATGACTTGTTATTTTTATTTCATTCTTTGCAAAACGCTATGAGTCAATGTTTATAAAGGGAGTGTGAGTAGCTGTGATTATTTAAGAATTATTTAACATATTTTTTCATCTAAAAACTTTGCCAATAACTTTCTTCTATATATATTTGTAGTATCAAAATAGAGGAGTAGTTTACCACTATTTTAGAGTTTTATAGTTTTAGCATGGTTTAGCAGAAAGAGGAACAAGTTTTATAAATTTGTTCCTCTTTTTGATTTTAAAGACTTTTCGTTGTACATTAGTCGTCTCAAAACAAAAACAATAAATCTTATGCGAAAATCAATTCTATTATCTGTTCTATTATTCATCTTTCATTTTGCAGGAAATTCTCAAACACAAGGTGTTGCTTATACAGCTGTTGGGAAAGGTGTTGCTACAACATTTGTCACAGACTATCATTCTTTGGGAATCAATAGTTCAGCGTTAGGTTGGGGAACAGGTTTTGAAGGTAAAAATTGGACAATGGGTATGTCGGAGTTCAATTTAGGGATTTATTCTGACTCTTTGAATTCTGAGAAGTTAGCCAGCCTTTATAAAACGATAAGAAAAGAAGCTTTTGGAACCAGTGGTCCTGCAGATTCTTGGCAGCAACAAGCGCAAAATGCAGGCGATTATCTAAGGTCTGGAATTAGTATTGATGCCTCGTACAATTGGTTCGGGGTCTCTTATCAAAATGAAAAAATAGGAGGAATAGCCTTTAATATTCAAGAAAATTATAGCTGGTACTCAAAACTGAGTGCTGATGCTGCGGGTATTACTTTTCAAGGTAAATTGGCAGATTATTTTGACCAATTAACGGTTGTTTTTGGGACCGATACAACGGTTATTCCTAATTCTGGAAATATCAGTGATGATACACTAGCAGCAGTTGTTTCAGGTCGATTAGCAGTACCTTTTAGTTTGTCCGATGTAACCAACGGGACAGATATTAAATTTTCTTGGAATCGCTATTATAATTTAGGTTACGGAAGAAAATTGTTTGGGGATTCTACTTTTGCACTATATGGAGGTATTGCAGGTAGATACATTCAATCGACTGCTATGTTTAATTTTGTGTCAGATGACAACGGTTTAAGTATGTATTCTTCGCTTTCTCCAAATATGGATATTAATTATGGCTCTATTGCGAATACAAACGCATCGACCTATGTTGATAAAGGAAAAACAATTCCAACAGCAATTGGAAACGGGTATGGAGTTGATTTGTCTGTGAGTGCAATTCTGTTTAAAAGAATAAAATTGGCTTTGGCGGTGAATAACATCGGTTCTATTACCTATAAAAGAAATGTTTACAGTGTAAGAGATACCATTATTGGAGAAATCAGTGTTGATGGCTTGGACAATGCCAATATCACGAATACTGTGAAAGCTTTGATGCAAGACGGTGGAATTTTGAACCTAGTCGGCGAGGAAAAAGTAACCATTGCAAATAATGCAAACATTCGATTTGGAGGCAGCATTGATTTTGGCAAGAAATTAAGTGTTGGAATCGACTTTGTTGCTCCATTTAACAGAGACAACCCTGGGGGAATTCAGAATGCTGTTTATTCTATTGGTGGTGATTTTAGACCATTAAAATGGTTGCAATTGAGCGCAGGTTATTTTGGTGGTGGAATTTATCAGCACAACATTCCGTTAGGAATTAACTTCATTCTGAAAGGAGGAACTTACGAATTTGGTATTTCTTCTCGTGATGCTTTAGCATTCTTTACGAAAGGTTCTAACAGTGTGTCAACAGCGTTTGGTGTGATGAGAGTGAGGTTTTAAATTCTTAAAAGAACTTCTTTTAACTCTGCAAGAATCATAGAAGTTGCTCCCCAAACTATCTTGTTTTCAATGTCAAAATAAGGAACATTTTTTTGAGTTAAGGTAGGACTTATCCTAAGATCGGTTCTTTTTAGAATAGAATCATCTAGTAAAATCTCAAGGTCAAAATGAAGAATACTTTCTACCTCCCTAAAGTCTGGAGAAAGTTCTGGAAGGTTTCTTACAAAGAAAACGAAGGGTTGCACCATGAAATTGCTAACAGGGATGTAAACAGGACTTAATTCGCCCATTAATTCTCCTTTTGAAAAAGGCAGGTTAATTTCTTCTTCACATTCTCTTCTCGCTGTCGCTTCAAGATTGTCATCAATTTCGTCCACTTTGCCTCCGGGGAAACTTACTTGACCTCCATGAGTTCCTTCGTATTTTGGTCGTTGAATAAGAATGCATCTTAGTTTTTCTTTCTCAGAATACAAGACAATCGCAACTGCCGATGAGCGGTAATCTATTTTTTCTGCCATTGCACTTTTTGCAGAAAGTCGTTTTATTGGCGCGAGATTGAAGTGGGCATTTTCGCCTGGCAAAACCTTTGCAAGCTCACCTGTGATAGATGCAATAAGGAGTTCAGCGGTCATTATGATTCTATAGAAGAAAGAATTTTAAGAAAATCATCGTAAAGATAACCCATGTTTTCCTTCTTTCCCGTCATTTGAAAAACGTAGATTTCATCGTTGATATTCAAGGTCGCCAGAAAGTACGAAGTTGTTTGCCCGTAGTTGTAATCATATTCATAATCAGTATCGTCACCGTGAATAATCTGAATACAGCCGTCAAAACCAACCGTCTCAGGAAGTTCTTTTTTTATCGACGTTTCGTAATTGTACAGTGAATTTTCTCTTTTGAGAATATAATTATCGTGCACAGCGTCTAGCTCTGTCAATTCCTCATCAAAAGAATATTGTATCACCTCAATTCGGCTTGCAGTGAATAATTCTACCGAAAAATGAGTAAAAATTTCATAAGCTACAAAAGTCTCGTAAATATCCGAAATGATATAACTTTCAGAATATTCCTTATCAAACATGTCAGGTTTTAAAAATGAGATATCCTCAAAGACAAAGCGATTATAGTCGGGAAAATTCATGTTATTATCGTGCAACTTGTCGATGTTTGACTTGTACTTCACGCCAGGGCATGCAGTTGTCAAAAAGAGAATAGCAACTAAAGAAAACGACGATAATAATTTCATTGATACGAATATAGCAAGATTAGAGAAAGGAGCAAGATTGATTTTGCAATTTTAACCTTAAATAAAGTATCTTTACCCCGAATTATAAATTGAAGCAAGTGAATTTAGTAATCAACTGGGACGTAGATGCACAATTAATAGAAGGTTGGAGTACGCCAAATTTGTACGGATTATTATTCGTAACTGGATTGATTCTTGGGTATCTCGTAGTGCAGAGAATGTACAAACGGGAAGGTGTGCCTGAAGAGCAATTGGATAAGTTGGTTTTGTATGTTGTACTTGCTACGATTATTGGAGCTCGCTTGGGACATGTTTTTTTCTACGGCCCTTATTGGGATACAACTTTGGCAAATGGCTATATCGAAGAAGGTTATTTCTCTCACCCCTTGTCAATTTTTAAAGTTTGGGAAGGCGGTCTCGCAAGTCACGGTGGGGCAATTGCAATTCTTCTAGCTTTGATTTTATACACCAAGAAAGTATCTAAAAAACCACTCATGTGGATTCTTGATAGAATTGTTGCTCCCATCGCTATCGCAGCGTGCTTCATACGTCTGGGAAACCTTGTGAATCATGAAATCGTTGGAGACCCGACAAATTTACCTTGGGCCTTTAGCTTTAAACAATATTACAATGCGGATTTAAAAGCTTACGACCCAATACCACGGCATCCTGCACAATTGTATGAAGCTTTGAGTTACATCACATTATTTTTCTTACTGATGTTTTTGTACTGGAAAAAACAAGCTTGGAGAAGACCTGGCATCCTTTTCGGAACCTTCTTAATTGGACTTTTTGGCGCCCGTTTCTTCATAGAATTCGTGAAATTAGGACAAGCAGCAAGAGATTCTGATATGATTATCAATACAGGACAATGGTTGAGTATTCCTTTTGTAATTGCAGGAGTTGTTATTTTGGTGAGAGCATTGAGGAAAGGGGAATTAGAGCGTTAGAGTTTTGGATCATTAGATCATTAGAAACGCTCGCACCTCGCTTTTAGATTATTAGAAAGACTCCTGCGTCGCTCTTAGACTTGGTTATTTTCAATAATCAATAATCAATAATCCTAACACCTATCTACTTCGCAATTCATAATTTAACAAGAACTTACTTCTAATACCCATCCACTTCACAATTCATAATTCTAACAAGAACCTACTTCTAACACCTATCTACGTCATTTTTCATTTTTCATTCTCAATTTTTCATTCTAAATCCGTATATTTATCTGCTGATTTAATTTCTAAAGCAAAAACCGTTTTAGTCTTGAAATCAACCTATTTATTTGAGTTTTTATGGAAGAAAGAGAAAAATTTATGCGCGAAGCAATTCGCCTTTCAATCGAAAATGTAACATCTGGAAACGGAGGTCCTTTTGGTTGCGTAATTGTGAAGAATGGTGAGGTAATTGCCCGAGGAGTTAACAACGTAACAAGTCACAACGACCCAACTGCGCATGCTGAAGTAACGGCAATCAGAAATGCTTGCAAAGAATTGGGAACGTTTCAATTAGATGATTGTGAGATATATACAAGTTGCGAACCCTGTCCTATGTGTCTGGGAGCTATATATTGGGCGCGTCCTAGCAAGATGTTCTATGCGAACACAAAGAAAGACGCAGCGGATATTGAATTTGATGATGATTTCATCTACAAAGAAATGGAATTGCCCTACGAAGATCGAAAATTACCTACGTCTCAGATGTTAAGAGACGAAGCGTTGGAAGCATTTAAAACGTGGACCAACAGTCAGAATAAAATAGAATACTAATGATAGAATTTATTCTCAACGATAAAAAAGTCACGACTGATTTACCTTCGGGGTCTTTGTTGTTGGATTTTATCCGCTATGAAGAAGACCTAAAAGGAACCAAAATCGGTTGCCGAGAAGGCGATTGCGGTGCTTGCACTGTTTTAATCGGAGAAGTTGTAAATGGCAAGATGAAATATTCTAACGTTACTTCGTGCCTGACTCCAATCGCCAATGTACAGGGAAAACACGTCGTTTCTATTGAAGGTTTGAATCTCAAAAATTTAACACCTGTCCAACAATACATGGTCGATGAAGCAGGAACGCAATGCGGATTTTGCACCACTGGTTTTGTGGTTTCCTTAACCTCCTTCTGCCTGACGAATGAAACGCCAACTTACGAGGATGCAATCGCTTCCATCAATGGTAATATTTGCCGTTGCACAGGTTATAAATCAATTGAACGAGCAGCCTTGCATATCACAGAATCACTAAAAAATAAAAGCACTGACGACATTATTTCGTGGTTGGTAG
Source organism: Fluviicola sp. (assembly GCA_002734065.2). Lineage (GTDB taxonomy): Bacteria > Bacteroidota > Bacteroidia > Flavobacteriales_D > Crocinitomicaceae > UBA4466. The sequence continues at coordinate 18,261 of NVXU02000032.1, read as the reverse complement.
AGCATCATTTTATTCCAGACTATTTCACAGAAATTCAATCGCAACTATCTGATATTCAACCTGTAAAAATTCGTGAGAACGCAAAAATTCTCGTAGGAGGTGGAACTGATTTATACGTGCAGCAACACGAAAAAATGGTAGAATTAGAAATCACTGCCCTCGTTCAAGATGAAAAAATTCGCTTTATCAAATTCGAGGATGATATTTGTACTTTAGGAGCAGCAACTACGGTTTCTGATATGTGGGATTCTCCAGAATTGAACCAAATATTTCCAAAATTGAAAGAGCATTTAAAGTTGGTTTCTTCTCAGCCGATTAGAAATATTTCGACCATTGCAGGGAATTTTGTCAATGCATCGCCGATTGGTGATATGACTGCTTTCTTTCTAGCACTGAATTCTTCAATTACCTTAGAAGAAAACGGAAAGCAAAGAACAATTCTCTTAAAAGATTTATATTTAGGCTACAAAGATTTAGACAAGACGGAGAATGAAGTCATTACGCAACTGTCGTTTGAAATTCCAACGAAAAATACTTTTTTCAACCTCGAAAAAGTCAGTAAACGGACACATTTGGACATTGCAAGTGTCAATTCTGCGTTAAAAATAGAGTTGAAAGACGACCTTATTCAGAAAGCTTTTATCTCTGCGGGCGGCGTTGGACCTATACCCATGGTGCTTTCAAAGACAGGTGTGTTTCTCGTCGGTAAAGAAATCAATGCAGAAAACATCAAAGCAGCAAACGAAATTTTGCAAACTGAAATTTCACCAATGAGTGACGTCAGAGGAACGGAAGAATACAAACGATTGCTGTTGAGACAACTATTTTATGCGCATTTTATGAAGTTGTTTCCGGAGAAAGTAGAACTAGGGGAGTTGGTTATTAGGAGAAGTTAAGAGCTAGTAGTTAAGAAGACAGAAGTTAAGGAGTTAAAGCAGACCGTAATTAGAATGTCGAATTAACTTCTGTCTTCTTTAACTCCTTAACTTCCTCTAACAAATAACAACTTCACATTAAATCATTAATTATGAAAAACATAGATTCCAAAGGTCACGTAACAGGAAAGTCCATTTATTTGGATGACATCCCGACTTTGAGCGGAACGCTTTTCGGTGTCGTTTTCGATTCTCCAAAAGCACATGGACACATCAATTCTGTTGATTATTCCAAAGCTTTGACGTTGCCGGGGGTCGTGAGAATCTTAACGCACGAGGATGTTACAGGTGAGAATCAAATTGGTGGTATCATCCCCGACGAACCTCTTTTTGCAACGGACGAAGTTCATTTTCAAGGACAGCCCATCGCATTGATTGTTGCGAAGTCAGAACATATCGCGAGCAAAGCAAGAAAACTCATTGAGATTGACATTACAGAAAAAGAAATCATTGTTGACCCAAGAATTGCGCAAGCAAAAGGAGAACTGATTTTTCCACCACGAACTTTTAAAATGGGCGATTCTCAAGATGCTTGGAAGGATTGCAAATACATTTTTGAAGGCAAGGCAGATGTCAACGGGCAAGAGCATTTGTACATAGAAACGCAAGGTGCTTATGCGCAACCAATGGAGAATGGAAACATTAGAATTTCATCTTCTACGCAAGGTCCAACGGCAGTGCAAAGAGCAGCGGCAAAGGTTTTAAATCTTGGAATGAACAAGATAGAAATAGATGTCGTTCGTTTGGGCGGTGGATTTGGTGGAAAGGAAGATCAAGCAACTCCATGGGCGATTATGGCTGGATTGGCAGTGCAAATTCTCCAAAAACCAGTCAAAGTTGTGCTATCTCGAATGGACGATATGCGAATGACCGGAAAGCGTCATCCATACGCAGCGGACTATAAAATTGGATTCTCAGAGGATCATAAAATTTTGGCTTACGAAGCAACTTTCTTTCAGAATGCAGGTGCAGCTGCGGATTTGTCACCGGCAGTGATGGAGAGAACCTTGTTTCATGCAACCAATTCTTACTTTGTGCCCAATGTGGAGGTTACAGCGTACAGTTGCAAAACGAACTTGCCGCCGAATACTGCTTTTAGAGGTTTCGGAGGACCGCAAGGAATGTTTGTGATTGAGATAGCATTGAGACATGCAGCGAAAGAAATGAAGGTTTCGACTTTCTCTCTGCAGAAAAAGAATTTACTCAAAGACGGCGATGAATTTCCTTACGGGCAGATTGCTGGTGGTGTAGAATTGGAGAAAATTTGGTCTGCTGTTGAAACGAAATTCTCTTTGGAAGAACAAGAGGCACGCGTAGCAAAATTCAATAAAGAACATTCTGATAAGAAAAAAGGATTGTCATTAATGCCGATTACTTTTGGTATTTCTTTCACAAAAACACCGATGAATCAAGCGAGAGCTTTGGTGCACATTTACAGTGACGGTTCTGTCGGTATTTCCACGGGTGCTGTTGAAATGGGGCAGGGGGTAAACACGAAAATGTTGCAAATTGCAGCGCAAATGTTCTCGATTGATCCGCAGAAAGTGAAGTTAGAATCGACGAACACAACGAGAGTTTCCAACACTTCTCCTACGGCTGCAAGTGCAACCGCTGACCTCAATGGAAAGGCTTTGCAGAATGCTTGTCAGGCATTAGTAATGCGCTTGAAAAAATCAGCAGCCAATCATTTTAAATGTGGCGCAGGTCAGGTTGAGTTCAAAGATGAGGCGATTTACATCCTCGGGAAAGACTCACACATGACTTGGAATCAATTGGTTGACATGGCTTTTTTAGAAAGAGTTTGCTTGACAGAAAACGGGCATTATGCAACACCCATCATCAATTTTGACAAGGATAAGGAGAAAGGACATCCTTTTGCTTACCACGTTTACGGACTAGCATTAACGGAAGTAACGGTTGATTGCATTCGAGGAACTTATGAGTTTGATTCTGTGAAATTAGTCCACGATTTTGGACAATCAATGAACATGTCTGTCGATTTAGGTCAAATTGAAGGCGGATTGGTGCAAGGAATGGGCTGGATGACAATGGAAGAAATAAGTTACGATGATAACGGGCGATTGCGTTCAAATTCTCTGTCAACCTACAAAGTGCCAGACATTTATTCAGTGCCGAAAGAATTAATTGTAGAACCGCATGACACCGTTGGAACGGAGATGGCAATTCTGAAATCAAAAGCAGTTGGAGAACCTCCATTGATGTATGGAATCGGGGCTTATTTTGCGATAGAGAATGCGGTAGCGGCGTTTAATCCGAATTACAAATTGATTCAAAACGCACCGTTTACCCACGAAAAAGTATTAACAGGATTGTATAGCTAATGGCGTTAGAATATAAAATAAATAACATTGCAAAGGGCGGATTCATATACGCAGCAGGTGATACCGTCGCCGCAGTGATTTCTGATGATTTCTCATGGATGCGTTTATTGGGCATTTTTTTGATTGGAGCCACGGTTTACGCTTTTGAAATTCCCAACTATTTTAAGTGGATTGACAAGAAAGTAACAGGCACCCCTGGATTGAAGACATCTATGACTCGTGCGTTGATGGCGATGCTGTATTTCAATCCGCTTTGGATTGCGCGACACATCTTGTTTATTATGCTCGTAAGTGGAAATTTTGACGCCATCGGTTGGGGCTTATTGCTCACAGGAGTCATTTCATTTGCGATAAATATTCCCGTTTCATTGGGCGCAAATTACATTATTCAGAATAAAATAGAATTAAAGCATCGATTTTTAGCGAGTGCCATTTTTTCAGGATTCATGGCTGTTTATTATTCATTAAGTGCCGTTTGGTTTGCGTAAAAAATGAAAGTTTGGAGAAAAATAGCGGAAGAATTTGGTTACAATCACGGTAGGGATAGGTCGAGACCTGCCCGTAGTGATATTAAAACAAATTCTGATGTTAAAATCATTTTAATGGTCGTCCTCGAAAGCAAAGGATCCAGTCCCGGTCGTCAAGGATTCAAAATGATGGTCAGTTCTTCTGGAGAATTATTTGGTTCAATTGGTGGTGGTTTCATGGAGCATAAATTGGTTGAGTTGTGCAAGAAAGAATTGTTGCAGAAAGAATTTGCCCCATTTAAAAAAAGGCAAATTCACCAAGACAGCGTTTCTGAAAATAAATCTGGTATGATTTGCTCGGGAGAACAAACAATTGCATTCTATTCCTTGACAAAAAATGATGCGCCACTTATTGAGCAAATAATTCCATCTAACGCTGGGATTGTTGATTATCAGCAAGATGCGATTGATTTTTCAGAGGATGCATCTTTAACATCACGTTACTCTTTGGAATTAAATGATCAAGCTTGGTCCTTGAAAGAAGACCTTTCTATCCACGATGAATTGCACATTGTAGGCGGTGGACATGTCGGTTTGGCTTTGTCAAAAATTGGTCACTTACTCAATTTTAAGATTTTCACTTACGACAATCGAAAGGACCTCAATACCGTTGAGCAAAATGAAGTCGCACAACACATTTACATCGAAAATTACGAAAATATCGGCTCCATTCTCACGGATGGAAATAACAAATATATCGTATTAATGTCCTTCGGTTTCCGAACAGATAAAGTTGTTTTGCAGAGCATTCTTAATCATCAATTCAAGTACATTGGAATGATGGGGAGCAAAGAAAAAGTAGAGCGTCTCTTTGAAGAAATGATTGATGAAGGAGCAACAAAAGAGCAACTAGCAAAGGTTCATTCTCCGATTGGCATTCAGATTAACAGTCAAACACCGGAGGAGATTGCAGTGAGTATTTTGGCTGAAATGGTGAGAGTGAGGAACGCGGAGTGATGAGTGATGAATTTTTAGTCTTGCGTTTTCTTTATGATTTTTTTTGGAGGTTCAAAGGATAGAAATTTTGCGTTGCTGATTAATAAGACAGTTTTGTCAGCATAAAATCGAACGAATCGAAATTGGTTGCCTGTGTAAAGAATATATTGTTCGTTGAAGCTGTCAGAGTAAGATTTTATGTATGAATCTAACTCTAAACTGGTTTTATAATTTGGGTGAATACTAAAGTGATGTTGACTTATACTATCTTTTAGTTGTCCAAAATCTTCTCTCTTAAGTTCAACGAGTATAATGTAGGCTCTTGTATCCTTACTTGAGATCTTACTTTTAAAGTCAATCACCTTAGCCTTAGAAGGCATCGATAGTCCAGTTATTTTTAGGTACTCATACTCAATTTTCTTCTGTTTAGAATAGTTAGAATAGAATATACCACCTATTGTAATTGATGCTATCACAATTAGGTAAAGAATAATTCTTTTCTTTCTACCTTTTCTATGAGCAGTACTTATTCGTTTTCTTTCTTCTTCAATTTCATCTTCTGTCAAATGAGAAAAATCGATTTTGTATTTATCAGAATTACTCGTTTTATCACTTTGATTCCCTTTAAATTTTTTACGACGACCAGCCTTCTGATTTTTGTCAGAACTATTTGTATTTGCTGCGTGTTGCATAAAACCTCCTCCACCCATGTTTAATTTTTAGAATTTAATTCTTTTTTAACAATTCATTCATCACTTTCACACTGAGCTGACCCTGCTGAGCGAAGTCGAAGTATGTCGAAGTGCTAACAACAGCCAACTTCCATTATACGCTATACATTATACATTTAACACACATCTAAGTAAAAACTCCTCACTCCACGTTCATCACTCATCACTTTTACCCCAAGTCTCAAACATCACTTCCTGCTCAGGTCTTCCATCCTCAATTTCTCTCAGCGGTTCGCATTCAATCAACGTATCTTTGCATTCTTTCGGTAACATCTGATACAACGCCGTTCCTTTTGTTTTCCAGCCGATCATTTCATCACTTACTTGCTTGATAATTCTCGCGGGATTTCCCACAATTAAACTACGTTTAGGATAACTCGTTTTCGCAGGGACAAAACTCAATGCGCCGACGATGCATTCTTTTTCTAGGACAACATCATCCATAATCACAGCATTCATTCCGATAAGGCAGTTTTCGCCGATTGTTCCACCATGAATGATAGCTCCGTGACCAATATGCGCACCTTTTTTCAAAGTTACCGTTGTTCCTGGAAACATGTGAATCGTGCAGTTTTCTTGCACATTGCAACCGTCTTCTATGGTTATTCCCCCCCAATCACCACGAATAGCGGCACCTGGACCGATATAGACATCTTCGCCTATGATTACATTGCCAGTCACGCTTGCTTTTGGGTGAATGAAACTACTTTCTTTGACAACTGGAACGAATCCGTTGAATGAATATACAGCCATAAATTAGTTATTCTTCGTTATTTGCAACCAAAGATAATGTTTCAACAATAACGGGGGCATTTTTCATTCTATTTTCTGCAGAACTTAACTCCACATCGCCAAGCATAAATTTATAGCCTTTGTAATCTTCTTGAAGGTCAATTAAAGTGATAGAAACATTTGAGACGCCTAGTTTATCCTCTGTAGAATTGAAAACATATCCGGCATAATCCCATCCAAAGCCAGAAAATCGGATATCTGCTTCGTTCCATTCAACTAATTCTGCCAATGGCATTCCTGTGTATAACCCATTTTTTGCTTCTAATTTTTGTGAACCTTTAATGTCACCTTCATGTGACCACATATAATAACTGGCCTCAACAGAAGCCGTTTTACCTGTTTCATCGTCCCAATAATAGGTAATGTGGTGCCAAGTTTTTGGATTTATAAGGTGGGTAGTAGAACGTTTAACGGTTCCTTCCGCTTGCCAAACAACATTGTCTGTGAGGCTCATTTCTCCAAATTCTTCAGCCAACTCTTCCCGAGTTGCGATTTTAGCGTAGTCATCTAAATAGCTGAAAGGTTGTGCGGTTGGCTCTTTTACTTCTTTCACAATGTCATCTTGCCTTGATTCTGCCTCAATAACGATGTTTTCCCCTTCTGGGATGGTTGTTTTATCACTTTTACAAGAAAAAAACGAAAATAAAACGAGAAATAATGCGATTGAATTTTTCATAACGATATGTGTTGGTTGCTTAAATTACGAAATTTATTTGTAAAGAAAAAATATATTGAACGTCAAATTATAAGAAGTCAAGTAGTTATGAGGTTATTGTTCGTGTATAATGCAAATTCAAGTCCAATGAGTAGAATGGTTGATTTTGCACACAAAATTCTGATGCCATCCTCTTATAAGTGTCCTCTTTGCGCCATAACGCATCATGCTTTGGGAGAAAGACTCATGTGGAAAGCGTTTAAAAAGCAGTCTCAATTCAAGTTAGATTTTTATTATATCGAAGAATTTGAGAAAGAGTATATTCTCAGTTATAATTATCCTGTTATCTTAGTGGAAGAAAATGGAGTCATTGAGACTATATTGAGCAACAATGAGCTTAAGAAGATAGAAGGCGTTGAAGAATTAATCACCATTTTAGAACTTAAATTAGAAGGTATAAATAATGAGTTATTGTGATTATTGCGAACAAGATAGCGCCAAACAAGTACACATTGACTACCATAATAATTGGTACGGATTCCCGATAGAAGATGACAACTTATTGTTCGGTCGTTTACTGCTGGAAATCAACCAAGCGGGACTTTCTTGGGAAACAATTCTCAACAAAGAAGCGAACTTTATCATGGCTTATTCTAACTTTAACATTGAGGCAATTGCCAATTATGGAGAAGAGGATAGAGCAAGGTTACTGAGTGATGCAGGCATTATTCGAAACAAACTAAAAGTTAACGCAGCCATTCACAATGCACAACAAATTTTGGTAATTCAGAAAGAATGTGGTAGTTTTAAGAATTGGTTAGACAGAAATCATCCTTTAACACGTGAAGAATGGACTAAATTATTCAAAAAAACGTTTAAATTTGTAGGAGGTGAGATTGTGAACGAATTTTTAATGAGTACAGGTTACTTAAAAGGAGCACATGTAAAAAGTTGCCCGATATTTGCAGTAATAGCGAAAGAAGAACCTAAATGGATGGAAATATGAGAAATTGGATAGTTATAATAATGGTATTTTTAGGAGCAAGTTCTTTTGCTCAAGTGAGTATAACCGCTGGCCCGAGTATGCTTTTAGGGACGGTTTCGGCTGCAAAACCATGGGCAGGTTTTCATTTTGGTCTAGAAATCCCACGAGACGATCAAGTGACGATTTATGGTCGATTTACACATCATTTTGGACAGTTATCTTCAGATTCAACTCCAGTTCTGTTAAGCCCCATTGATCCACTTACTAATTTTAATTACCCAATTATATCATCAAGGGCATCTATGAATTACAATATTTTAGAAGGAGGGACAAGGTATTATTTAGGCAACGGTTTCGATTTTGGTTGGGCTGCCTATGGTGGTTCTAATGTGATGATTGTATTCAGTAGAATAAAGAATCGATACGATGATTATGATGAATCACTTTATAAAATTGACCCCATACAAAATCCGGATAAAGGAACTATTTTTGGTCTTGGAGTAGGTCTTGGAGGTGGCGTAAAATATACTTTCCCACGTTTTGGAACTTTGTACACGGACTTAAACATAAATTATATGCTGTTGGGAACGACTTCAACACCACAACCTGACGGTTCTCTTTATAGTCCACTGCTGTTCAATTTTAACATTGGCTACCGTAAAGATATCATTTGGCAATAAGAAGGTTTTACTTTTTTTAAGTCTTCAATAGCTAATTCAAGCGATTGATACCTTTCCTGCATTGCTTTTTCAAGGTAAACTTTCACATCTTCTTTTTTCAACTTGTTTGGAGGCAATTTAAACGAATGCTTTACCGTCATTTTTTGCAGAATTTTAAACAAACTTTTAGAAATTTTAGAGTGTTCCGGCAAAGGATGCGTTAATTGTAAATTGGTAAAAATACTTGGGTTCGGGTGAACTAAAGGCAGTTTTTCGGCGTACAACCTCCAAATAAGAATTCCCAAGGAGCAAATGTCTGTTCTAGCATCAATAATATCTAAATGATTGAGCAGTAACTCAGGCGCAGCATACCCTAGCGGAAAGAGCAACTTTCTATTAGCCGCATCATTCTCTCTCACTGCAAGACCAAAATCAATGAGATGCACATCAAAATCATTGCTTTTTTCTTCTATGAGAATATTACTGGGCTTTATATCGCAGTGTACTATGTTTTCTACTTCTAGTTGACGAAAAATGACTTCAAGTTTACTGAGAAAATCCACTAAAAATGGCAAACGTTTTTTTCTACGAATGGTCTTCCAATACTCATCAATAGTGACGCCTCTTTTGCACTGGAGAACGAGTAGAACTTCATTTTCTGTGTTTTCCAATGACAGAACTTTCGGTAATCCTTCAAGTTCAAAACTAAATGCAGCTTCTTCAATTAATCGTTGTGAAATATGTTCTTGAACGATTTTTTTGTTAATTGTTTTTAAAATCGCTTTCTCAGTAGTGACTTTATTTTCAATTAAGTGGGTCTTCCCAAATTTTCGCCTTCGTTGAGTGCCTAACTCTGCAATGATTTTATATTCTTCAGAAATTTCCACAATACAAAGTACGGTTTATTTGTGGATTTGTTGAAGGTGCTAATATTTGTAGCTTTTGGCTAGCTCGCTAAAAGCTATGGGCTAAAAGCAATTTTACCTATATTAGTACCGTGAAAATTTTAATTGCAGATAGCGGAGGAACTAGTACTGACTGGTGCTTAATCGATGAAAGTGGAAAAAAAGACTTTTTTGCTACAGACAGTTACCATCCTAACAACTGGAATCACGATTTTATTGAAAAAATGACGTCATTTTGGAGAGATTTTGATGTAAAGAGCATCGATTTGTACTTTTTTGGAGCTGGTTGTCTGCACAAGAATAATTCTGATAAAATTTCTAATGAATTTCAAAAAATAGGGTTTAATTCTGTTAAAGTACAATCAGATCTTCATGCAGCAGCTTATTCTAGCTTAGGTAGGGAAGACGGTGAAGTCGCCATTATGGGAACGGGCTCTGTGTTGTTCTCATGGAGAAATCAAGAAGTTGAAAATATAATTGGTGGCAAAGGTCACCTACTTGGCGATGAAGGAAGTGCTTATTATTTTGGAAAGATTCTTCTTGAAGCCTATTTGCAGAATCAATTATCGATAGAGCAAAAAGAACAACTAGAAGTGGCAATTCCTAACATTAAGTCCTTAGAGGTAGAGAATAAATTTGAGTTGGCACAGCTTGCTTTTGAGTTAGCGCCGCACAAATTGTTGTTTGAGAATTTTCACATGCAAAATTTTAATGCTTTCATTCAAGAACATATCCTTGCTAAAAACATAGACGCTATAAATATTGTTGGCAGTTATGGGACTTATAATAGATCATTTGTAGAACAAGCGTTGGATATGATAAACGTAGAAATTACACAAGTAATAGAGAAGCCAATTGTGTATCTCATTGAGCAAAAGGCACTTTTTATCGAGTAGATACTCGTTTTGAGTTATTATTTCAGCTTTACCTTTAATAAAAGCAACTTCGTCTATTCAATTCCACCATTGGTAGAATTTATTGAAATCATCGAATTATTTTACCGAAATTGCAGTTGAAAAACGTGCTCTAATGGAAGTATTAAAAAGAGAATCAACACCAGAAACGCCAATGATTAACTTCAATTCTGAAAATGGATTGATGGAATTAAAGGGGAGATCGATACCATTCGATTCTGATGAGTTTTGGCTGCCAATTCTAAGTTGGTTTGAATCTTACATGCTTTCACCAAAGGAATCGACAACATTCAAAATAAAACTAGAATACTTCAACATTTCCTCTTCAAAGAGAATTTTATTTTTACTGTATAAGCTGAATGAACTATCAGAAAAAGGTCTTTCTGTCAAGGTTATTTGGGAGTACAGAAAAGAAGATGTTGACATGTACGAAGTTGGTCAAGATTATGCATACATGGTAAAAGTTCCTTTTGATTTTATAGAATTTGAGGATAAAGAACTGGCACCACTATAGATATTATAAACTAGAGAATAAAAAAGCGCCCTCTCCTTATGGCGCTTTTTTTGTGGCTATAATTGATGAGGTGTATATTTTAACTTCTTAACTTCTTCTTTTTCTCACGCAGATTTTGCAGAACTAATGTCTCATTGAAAATCTCCAAATTTCCAAATCATAACAGGTGTCAACATCAATAATTCATAATTCTAACAGGTATCAACGTCTAACACACATCTACGTCAATCTCCAAATCTTTTCTCCCTCAATTATGACTATTTCACCTCATTTCTGTTATTTTTGTCAAAAAAAGTGAGATTAGTTAAAGATATTCCGCACGAGAAGTATAAAATTCAAGTTTTTCAATACAACGGGAAATATATTCTTAAAATTGAATTAGGGCAATTTGAACAGAGCTACAAAATCGGAGAGTTAGATGTCGATGGATTAGAGGATGTTGAGAACATGATTACAGATAAATTATTAAAGAACACATTGAATAGATTTATAGAAATGCGAAGCGATTGGTTGGAAGCATTCAAATTGAAAAACAATAAATAGGAATTATGAAGATTAAATTATTTATAGCAATTGTTACAGTTTTTGCGGTATTAACGGCTTGCGGTTCTAAAGAAACGCCTGAAAAGAAAGAAACAACAACTAATATTGAAGCAAAAAGCAGTGGTGAGTTGAAAATAGCATTTTACAACCTCGATTCGCTAAAAACAATGTACACTTATTATAAAGTGCAAGATTCTATCTTGGTTGTGAAAGGCAAAGCGTTTCAAGGAAGTGTGTCAGCAAAGGAGCAATCGTTGCAAGCATATATTTCTAGTAAAGATGCTCAAGCACAACAAGGTTTACTTTCTCAGAATGACATTGCAGTGATTCAACAAACAATTCAGCAAAAGCAGAATGCATTGATGAACTATCAGCAAACTGAGGGCGGAAGATTGGAGAATGAGACAATGGATATTCTAGAAACTATTGGAAACAGATTAGACACTTATGGAAAAGAATTTTCAGAGATGAACGGAATTGATATCCTCATGACTTATTCTAAAGGTGGTCAAATTAATTATATGCATTCTTCAATGGATGTTACAGAAAGTTTTACCAATTTTCTGAATGAGAAAACAGCAGAATTAGAGAGTGAAATTGAGAACGACACCGAAGACTAATGTTAGTTGCTGAGCAGAAAATAAAAAATAACATTGCCGAGTACATCTTGTACATGTACCAAGTTGAGGATGTTATTCGCGCCTATCAATTCGACTTGGATAAGCTCATGGATGCGTATGTGAGACCGCAACTTCCAGACGAATCTTTTCTCGCACAGTATAGAAAATGGTATTCTTCGTTGATGATGCAAATGCGCAGCGAGAAAATTGAAACGAGTGGTCATTTGTTGTCAACGCAAGAAATAATGGTAGAATTGACCTACTTGCACAACACTTTGCTCAACCTCACAGACAACGATAAATACAAGGACATTTTTAAAGTTGCCAACGATCACATTGAAGAATTCAAGTCAAAATCAAACCTGAAAGACAAGAATCACGTAGAAATTGCCTTCCAAGCATTGTACATGAAGCTATTGCTCCGTTTACAACGCAAAGAAATCAGTCCAGCGTCGGAAGAAGCTTTTGATTCTATGAGAATAATGCTGGCGTTTTTAAGTCGAGCTTATGTGAGAATGAAAGCAGGAGATTTGGATTTTCTGAATAACTAAAAAATCTTCCCTGGATTCAAAATACCCTTCGGATCAAAAACTTGCTTGATAGATCGCATCAGATTTAAAGACGTTTCCGTGAAAACAACATCCATGTATTGCTTTTGAACCAAGCCAATGCCATGCTCACCAGAAATAGTGCCTCCGAGCTTTGCGACTTCTTCAAAAAGTTCTCTAATGGCAATCGAAAGTTCGTTATTCCATTTTTCTTCGGATAAATCACCCTTAATTATGTTGATGTGCAAGTTACCGTCGCCTGCGTGTCCATAACAAACGGACTTAAAACCAAATTCATCACCAATTCTTTTTACGTGGTGTAACAATTGAGGTAGTTGAAACCTCGGAACAACGGTATCTTCTTCTTTGTAAATAGAATTCGCTTTGACGGCTTCTCCAACACTTCTTCGCAATTTCCAAAGGGCATCTTTCTGTGCTTGTGATTCTGCAAAAAGAATTTCTCCCGTTTCAAAACTCTCCAAAACTTCCATTATTTTGGTGCATTCTTCCATCAAAATTTCTTGCTCAAAACCATCGACTTCTATCAGTAAATGAGCGGCATGATTTTCAGCAACCTCGATAGAAGTGTCTTGCAAAAAATCTTGCGTCCACAGCAAAGCCTCTCTCTCCATGAACTCCAGACCACTCGGTGTGATTCCCTTTTTGAAAATTGCGGTGACTGCCTCGCATGCTTTCTGCGCATCAAAGAAGGGAACAAGCATTAATAAATCACTCGTTGGATGCGGAATCAAGCGCAAAACTATTTTCGTGATGATGCCAAGCGTTCCTTCAGAGCCGACGAGCAGTTGAGTGAGGTTGTAACCCGTGGCATTTTTCAAAACGTTGGCGCCTGTCCAGATAATTTCTCCATTTGGCAACACAATTTCAAGGTTGAGAACGTAGTCGCTCGTCACGCCATATTTCACTGCTTTTGGACCTCCGGAATTCTCCGAAACATTGCCACCAATAAAGCAACTTCCTTTGCTCGCAGGATCAGGAGGGTAGAAGAGTCCTTTTTCTTTGACGGCATCTTGCAAAACTTGCGTAATTACACCCGGTTCTGTGGTCACTTGCAGATTGTTTTCGTCAATTTCCAGAATTTTATTGAATTTCTCCAGAGAAAGCGCAACGCCCCCATGAATTGGAATGGCACCACCACTCAACCCTGTTCTTGCTCCAGAAGGTGTTACGCAAATGTTGTTTTCATTGCAAAACGCCATTATTTCTGAAACTTCTTCAACAGAATTTGGTTTCAAAACAACATTTGGCAAAACAGAAATATCCTCCGTTTCGTCGTGACTGTAATTGTAGATTTCTTCAGAATCCACAGAACAGCGATTGTCTAAAATGGTATTGAAAAAATTAAGGTGTTCTTCAGAAATTGGTGTAAACGAATTCATTAGAATGTGTTTGTTATTCCTATATAAATAGTAGGGGTGAGTCGCGACTCACCCCTACTATTTATTAATTCCCTTTAATTTCAAATTCCGTTCTTCTATTCTCTTGACGACCTGCGTTGGTTTTGTTCGTAGCAATTGGTTTGCTAGAACCATAACCTTTCGCTGTCATTCTGTTGGCTGCAATGCTTTTTCCTTTCAGATAATTCACAACTGCTTGCGCTCTGTCTTGGGATAGAGAATTGTTCAACTTTACAGAGCCGGTGTTGTCTGTATGTCCAGAAATTTCTATTTTTAATGAAGGGACATCTTTCATGAGTTTCACCAATCGGTCTAATTCCGTATTAGATTCAGAACGCAAGGTTGATTTCCCTGTATCGAAGAAAATATTACGCAAAGCAATTTTGCTCCCGACTTTGATGTTCTTCAATTCAATGATTTTATTCACCAAATTATCAGCGGCTCCTTTTGGGATATCAAAGTTCTCACTGTGAAAGAGATAACCTTCTGCTTTTACGGCAATTCCATAATTCTTACCAGAAGCCAAAGTGATAATGAATTTACCCGTAGCGCTATTGGTTGTGAATGTCTGAATCAATTTGCCAGTAGAATTATCTGTGATTTCGATTTGTGATTCTACCGCTGCCTTGGTCAATGCATCTATTGTTTTTCCTTTAAAAACAGTAAATGATTTCTTATTTACATTCACAGTTGCCTCGATAGAATTGTCTTTAATCGGGTTAACAATGGATGCCAACAAGTAATCTTCTGTTGCCAAAGAAGGTTTTTTCTCTTCTCCCCAGAAAGTCACCTTGTAAATGTCATAACCGCCTTTCCCTTCGGCTCTGTTGGATGCAATGTATGCGTATTTTCCGTTTGCCGTCGCTGAGAAAAAGAAATCATCATAAGGTGTATTGATAGGGTAGCCCATATTCACAGGTTTCGACCAAGAACCTTGCGCTCTATGAGAAACGAAGATGTCGTAACCTCCATAAGATCCATTTCCTTCCGAGGCAATGTACATTGTCAATCCATCTAACATGATGTAAATAGGTCCTTCGTTGAACTTACTATTTATCGAAGAAATCATTTGAGCAGCCATGTAGTTTTTCTTAATCTTACTCTGCATACTGCTATACATAATTTCAAAACCGTTGCTTCTGCCTGCGTTGTCTCTTCCAAAATAGATACTCCAGCCATCTTCACTGTACGCCGCATAAACTTCATTGGCTTTGCCAGAAGAAATTTGGTAAGGCAATTTTTGCGGATCTGTCCAGTTAAAACCATTTAATCTACTCTCGAAGATGTCTAATTGACCATCCACATCTCTGTGCAATAGCATTTTGGTCCCATCGTAGCTTAAATTGTTAGAAATATCATCCTCTGGAGTGTTCACCCCACCCTTTAATTGCTGTGGATTGCTCCATACTCGGTTGTCAATAGAAGAAGAATAAATATCTTTGTCATAACTTCCAGCAGCATTTGTTGTGTGCCCATTTGGTCTGTCAGAAGTGAAGATTAATTCTCCACCATCCGTAGAAACGGAAGGCGCATAATCGTTAAACTCCGTGTTTAATTCAGGAACATTGTCCACCCATGCGCGTATTGGATTCTGGACTGCGCCTCTAGCCGTTTTGCATTCCCTCTTGTATTTGCTCACAAACTTAGTAAAGCGGTCTGCCTTTTTGTAATTCGCTTCGAATGCTTCGTAAGATTTTACTGCATCGTTGTATTTTCCATCCAACTGCAATGCTCTGGCATAGTAAAAGTCTAAGAATGGATCCGCTTCTGGGTCCAGTTTCTTCGCATCCTTTAAAAATTTTATTCCTTTTTGAGAATACGGAGAATTGATATAGCAAACGCCAATTTTGTAGTTCAATTCACCATTATTCGGGTTGAAACTTTGTGCGATGGAGTATTTTTTAATTGCCAACTCGTAATTTAACCCTGGACTTTTCACTAAGAACATGGCTTCGTTCGCCAATTCAAAAAATTCATCACCGGCTTTGATTGCCGCCGTTGCTTTTTTGAATCCATCTTTGTCATCCTTGAAATTGGACGATTTAAAATCTACGTTCTGTGCAGCAGTTGCAAAAGCAAAAGACAGAACAAGTGTTGATAAAATATATTTAAACATGTCTTTTATTTTTAGTTTGCGCAATTTCCTGCGTAGTAAGTAGTTCCTGCTTCAATCCCCAATTCTTTCGCTTTGTTCCAATCTTCGCAAGCGCCGTTCATGTCACGCATCATTTCTTTTGCGTTGGCACGATTGACATAAGCAGAACCGTTTTCTTTGTCCATTTTGATAGCCTTGTCAGCAAATTCTTGTGCTTTTTTGTAATCTTTCTTCTGAAAGTAAACGCCACTTAGATTAGAAGCCGCTGGAGAATAATCAGATTTGATGCCCAATGCTTTTGTGAAATCTTTGATGGCATCATCCAACCTTCCTTGTTTCATTTGTACAACTCCTCTGTTGTTGTAAGATAGATGAAATTTCGAGTCAATTGAAATGGCTTGATTAAATGCCGCCAAAGCACCTGCCCAATCTTTCATTTTTGCTTTTGTAGAACCGATGTTGTTCAAAACGAATGCCATTTTAGGATTCTTTCTCACCACCGTTTCATAATCAGCTAATGCTCGGGTGTATTCACCTTTCATTCTGAAGGAAGAACCTCTGTCGTTGTAGGCGTTGATCATTTCTCCATCCAATTTAATGGCTTGTGAGAAGAATTTTACGGCACCGTCGTAATCTTTTTGCAAAAAACGAAGCGTTCCATAATTGTAATGCGCTTTTGGGTTGGTAGCGTCTAATTTGATAGATGCTTCGTAGTCGTTCTCTGCTCTGAGATATTCGTTGAGACCTTGATAAGCACGTCCTCTCTGGAAGAAGGCTTTGGAATAACTCGGCTTCAAATTGATTAATTGGTCCAAAGTTTTCACTGCATCAGCGAATTTACTTGCCTCATTTTCCGCTACTCCTTTGTTGTAATAGGCAGCCGTGAAATTCGGGTCAAATTGAATAGATTTTTTAAATTCTCCAATGGCTTGTGAAAATTTCTTCTCAGCGAAAAGCTTAATACCGCTGTTATACGCTTCTTGACTGTTGGCAATGGTTGCGTTCTCTAAATTGAGTGCAGTAATAGAATCTCGATAGGCTTGTTCTTCAGGCGTTAAATCGTCTTGAGAATAAACCATCGATCCCAATCCTATAAAAAGCACTGCTACGATTGATTTTAGTTTCATTTGGTTTTATTGTTTTTGATTTGCGAACACCAAAATACAAACTTTGTACCGAAAATGAAGAAGAAGTTATTAACAATGGGGGATATTGGGTGTGAAGCTCGACTTATGGAGAAATGTTTGTTGGTTATTTTTCGTAATGATGGAGATAATTTCACTAGAGACAAGGTTAATTTCAACGCTACTCTTGTGCATCTTTCTGTTGATGCGCTTCTGGTCATTCGTGACGAGGTTATTGCAATTCTTGTTCGGATTGTGGCTACCTGTGCAAGTTGTCCACGTTACTCTAAATGTGGCTCCCGTCATTCTTCATGGGGTTACCTTGGCTCTGCGTTGCTTCCTCGCTCGTCTTCGTTTGGTTCCGGATACGCTAGATAGAGTAAACGTTAATTTTCGTTGCGTTCACGTATCTTTTACGGAGATGCACGGCACTTTACAGGAGGTTCACGTTAGTTTGTGTTCTGTTAACGTGTTTCTGTATGTGCTTATCGCTGTGCTTCGTTTGTTTTTACATGAGGATTCTGTTAATATTGAGGATGTTCTAACGATTTGTATAAGAATAGTAGCCGATTTCGGAAGCAGAATTTTTCAATTTACGACTAATGTTGTTACGGACTACAATGTTCATATTTACAACTATTTCGGCTATTATTTTTATACTTTATTACCTGCTGGCTTTAATTCAATTTTTTCAATTCATTATCAATTTCTAAATGTATTTGTTCTAATTCTTGAGAATACTTTTCAGTATCTTCACTAATTGCTTTTTTAAATAATTCAAATGCTTTTAATCTTAATTCTGAATATTTCAGCAATGTTTTATTTTGCTCTAATAATTCTGATGGTAAATTTTCTATTCCATTTGTGGTTTTAATAATTTCAATATTTTCTTTCCATTTCGGTATTGTCTTTTTGTCTAATTCTTGAATAAGAGAATTTCTTGTTTCTGTATTTATGTGATCATAAAAAACTAAGGTTTCTGTTTCGTTTTTCGTGAATACTGCAATTTCGGTATCGT
>NVXU02000007.1 GCA_002734065.2 Fluviicola sp. | reverse complement strand
GACAAGAGAAGAACAGAGAATAGGCAAGTTCATTCTTGCCTATTTTTTGTGCACTTTTTTTGGATGGATGAGGGAGAATTGGTATTTTTGGAGGAGATTAAATCGTTTAATGGAATATATCCACTTGTTACCCAACATTCAAGCAGACGGTACAAAGGGTTTAAAAAGCGGCTAAAAATGAGAAAAGAAAGGCAAAACGGCAACCACACAAAGCAAAAGAGTGCTACGCACACATTTGCTTTTTTGCCAACGCCTTGGATAGAATTATTAGACATCTTGAAGAAATATCCTCCCTAGCAAATTCAAATTGTTAAGAAATCAACACTATAAAAATTAAATTGTAAATTTAAAAACAAGAATGAAACATTTATACAAGAAAATAGCAAGTGTTATTGGAATTACAGTATTCTGTACCAACCTATCAGCACAACAAACATACATCAATAAAGAATGGAGTATGTCAAATGGAAATCCTGGTCAATACGGTCAAGTTGCCTGCGATATAGATCCCAGTGGTAATTTGGTTTACATTGGAAACCATCTAAATAATTCAGCTAATACAGACATATTTTTAAACTGTATTCATCCAAACGGAAATGTAGTTTGGCAACAAACCTGCCCTAGTTCTGCTACGCAAGATGATTATGGTTCAGATTTGAAAATTGATGCTACAGGTAATATTTATGTTACAGGTGCACGTCACAATGGCAACAATCTCGATTATTTTGTGGCAAAATACAATCAAATGGGTGTTTTGCAATGGCAAAAATATTACAACGGAAATGCAAATGGTGATGATGTTCCCTCTGCAATAGATATTGATGCAAATGGAAATGTTTATGTGGTTGGAACTAGCTTTGGTGGTTCTACAATAACAGACATTTTAACTATTAAATACGATAACAACGGTAATCAGCAATGGGTTGAAGAATATAATTTCAATAACAAAGTTGAAGTTGCAACGGATATAAAAGTTGACAACGCTGGAAATATTCTTATTCTCGGAGCAAGTTCTCAGAATTGGACTAATAGTAACTTTATTGTAAGGAAATACGATTCAAATGGCTCCGTATTAGCAACAAAAAGGCATAACTCTCCCGGTAATGGTTATGATTTACCAACCGAACTTGCTGTTGACGTAAATGATAATGTTTTTGTAACAGGAACATCAGAAAGTAATGGTAACAAAAACATAAAACTTATTGCGTATAATTCAAGTCTACAAGTTCAGTGGGTAAAATACATTGACCGTAGTGGACAAGCAGATGAAGGCTTTGGAATTGCGGTTGACCAAAACGGAGACGTTATTATTACAGGTTACTCTACAAAATCAAGTGGTGGAACAGATGCTGTTATTGCAAAATACAATGGAGCAAATGGAAATCAATTATGGATAAATAATAAAACAGCATTAATTGATTCAGATTTCTCTAAAGCAAGAAAAGTTAAGATTGGAAACAATAATATAATTTATGTTACATCTGAAACAACAATAAACGGTTCAAAAGATTTCTCAACTTTATCCTACAAATCAACGGGAGAATTAATTTGGGAAAAGACATTTGACAATGCTGCTAATGGTGCGGATAATTCAAGAGAAATTATTGTTGGTGGGAACAATGTATATATTACAGGAATTTCTAATGATGGCACAACAGACAAGTTCACGACCGTAAAATATTCTTTAAAAGAAAAGCCCTTAATTCCAGTTACTGATGTTGATGGCACTCAATATGTTGACAATGAACTTTTGATTCGTTTTGATTCCTCGGCAATAATAAAGGATGTTATTGACAAAAGAGATTTTACATTCGGAACACTTGCTGATTTTGTAAAACCAAATGTTTTGAATGAGCTTGAATTAAAAACAGGTTTTTCTTGGAAAGGCCTTAGCACCTTCAAAATATTCTTACGAATGACAACGGCAGATTCAATTTCAATAACCCGTCTCGGTGATACAACTCGTTTAGATGATTTTTGGGCAACACTTTCAGTTTATATTCCCGTAGAATACAATGAGCAACAAACTGCTGATAGTATTTCAACTCTTTATCCTACAATTCAATATGCTGAAAGAAATTTCATTTATCAAATTCATGCAGCACCTAATGATCAATTATATTTAACAGATCAATCTGGATTATTTCATCCTGGACATGGTATTGAAGTAGAATCAGCTTGGGATAAACAAGTCGGTCAGACCTATACAAAAATTGGAAGTTTCGATACAGGAATCAATTGGAGGCATGAGGATTATGGTGATGGAACTAGTTCAGGAACCAAAATTGTGGGAGGATGGAATTTTGATGCAGGAGTTTCTCCATTTTCTGAAACAGAACCTGATAGTCAAGGCCACGGTACCGCAACATCGGGTATTTATGGAGCATTGCGCAATAACAACATTGGTATAGCGGGTATAGCAGGAGGTGATGTTCAAAATGGAAATACTGGATGCCAAGTGTTTTCATTTAAAATTTCAATTGGTTCAACTTCAAATATTTCAACTGCATATGCAGCACCAGCAATTGTTGAGGGAGCTGCTTACAACCCGAATACAGGATATGGCTATGGTCTTCACATTCAAAATCATAGTTGGGGAGGTACAACTTATTCAACGACTATGCGCGATGCAGTTAAGTCTTGTTATCAAAATAGCTGCATTTTTGTTGCTTCTAGTGGAAACACAGGTGATGCAACAATAAATTACCCTGCAAGTTATAAGGATGAGTGGGCTTTAAAGGTAGGTGCAAATGATGCATCAGGTGGTCGAGCTAGTTTTTCAACTTATGGAAACGACCTTGATGTAGTTGCTCCTGGTACGAACGACATCTATTCAACACTTGATAATTTTGACAATTCTGGATATAGTTACAACGGTGATGGAACATCTTTCGCAGCACCAATGGCGACTGGGGCTTGCGGCTTATTATATAGTGAGCACAATACAAATAACAGTTATCCCAATAATTTGGCTCCTGAAGATGTTGAGGTGTTTTTACAAAGCTTTAAAACAGATGTTCCCCCAACTGGCTATGATTCAGAATCTGGTCACGGTAGAATAAATACTGATTATGCTTTAACAAGACTTTCATTGCCTGAATATTTCGTTAAACATCGAAAAGTTGTAGCACCTATGATTCCTACTATCTCAATAGATGCTGGATTACAAGTTAATGTAATCAATAACGTTAATAATGTTGCGGCAGGTAATTACTGGGCAGATCGATACGAAGTCACCTATACATTTTTGAATACTTTTGCACCTTCTCAGACAGTAATAAGTCATTGGCCAAGGTATAGTTCGAGTATCGGTATAAACTGGGATCAATCGATTACTGGCGACACTTGGTTTACTTACACACCAACAATTAATCAAAACGCAGTATCAGTTACCACTACAACTTATTGTTGGTACGTTACATCATCTCTATCAGGGGCGGTAGTAAACAAATGGATTCCTGCAAATCCGTACAGTCTACAAACTGCATTTTCTTTATATGTTAAAGATAATGCAGTAGTTGGAATTGATGAAAATGAATTGGGAAATGGGTTAAATATTTATCCAAACCCTACCAACAATCAAATAATTGTTGATTATAACTTAACTGAAACGGCTGAGGCTAATTTAATCGTCTATGATGCAATTGGTAAAATAGTTGCTAATCATGACATGAATAATCAAGCTACAGGTCAACATTCTGTAACAATTGATTTATCTCATTTATCAAACGGTTTATACATAGTCAATCTAACAGTTGGTTCTCAAGTTATTTCTAAACGCATAATCAAAAACTAATGAATAAAAGAATTGGAACATATAGTTTATTAATCATTCTTCTTTTAATAGGAGTGATAGCTTGTCGTAAGGACAAGCTATCACCTGTTTCTAATAATTCAGAATGTTCTGAATTTGACAATTTGCCACCCTTAACTTATTTTTATAAAAAAGGAGATCAATATCAAACCCCTTATTTTAACCCAAATAATGCGAATGAGTTTGTGTACAATTTTAGAAATTACGAACTCAATGAATCTAAATTAATGATATACAACCTACAGACAGGTATTAAAACAGAATTGGCAACAAATATTAAAATTATTAGCCAACCCAAATGGAGTAGAAAGGGCTGGATTGCTTTTGACAACGTCTTTAACCAAAATTATCAAATGTGGTTTGTTAAAGACAATGGCGATAGTTTAACTCAATTTACATCGAGCACCTACAATCTATTTCCTGCTTGGGATGTAACAGGAGATACATTATATTGGCAGTATTCTCCAGTTTTGGGTGTCCCTTCATTTGTTTTCAAACAAGGTTTAGATAGTTCAATTATAGATACGATAATGAAAGATGGGGACATAAATGAAGGTTACGCTATATATAATGACATTTCTATTGACAATAAATTAATTTCTAAAGTTGTTATTAATAATAAATTTCATATTGGTTATACAAACCTTAACAACATATCATTTCTTAGTCTTATTGATTTAGAACAAAAAAATTTATTAGGACTAACAGGTCTAACTTGGTCAAATAATAGTCAAGTTGTTTATTTTACTGTATCAGGGGGGGTAAACCAAGGATTGTATAGGCTCAATATTAGTACAAGCAATTACACTAAGTTAATGAGTTTTTGTGATAGTAAACGTTATACAAAAATATCTTGTTCTCCAGACGGGACAGGACTTATAGGTGAAAGAATTGATAGTTATTTAGAAAAAAATTCTAATGGAAATCCAACAGGTAAAATTATAGAAAATTCAAATATTTATATAATAGACTTACAAACATTAAAAGAAACTAAAATAAATTTAGAATGATAAGACACTTAATATTAATGATGGTTATTACATTGTCTGTTAACAGTTCATTTGCTCAAAAAGGCAAATTATCTTTTGAATTTGGGGTAGGTTTAAATTCATATTCAATGAGAACTTTAAATCAGTTTTACATTGATAGTTTTGCTGAAAAATTTGAACTCTTAGATAATCCAATTAAAAAAGGGCTCAATGGTTTTTCAAGTGTAAAATTTCAGCCTACTGAACTTTTTGACATCGGTGTTTATGGGGGTTATCAATATGGTGAAACAAGAAGTAATATTGAATTTATATTCATAGATAATTTTGGTGTTCAATACGAAACTCATAACGGAACTTTTTTATTAGAAACAGAAGCAATTAGTATTGGGTTAACAAATAGTTGGTACATCAGCCATCTATTAAAATTTCAAAATAAAGAAAGCACGTTTCTCCAAAACTTTAGATTCGCAACAGAACTAAATGCAGGAGTTGGATTTTCTAAAATCACATCTGATGTTCAATATCCAACATATAAACAAGCAACTTTTTATGAATTCTTTACATCAACCGACTTTCAAGGACAAATTGCGCTAAAATTTGAGTATGACTATGTAACAAAACCAATTATTGGACTAATTGGAGTCAAAATTGGCTATCAATATTTTAAAACTAAAACTGTAAATGATAGATATAATGAAGAATGGGTTGTGTTAGATGAATATCCTATTAACTTAGATTTTTCGGGAATCTTTGGTGCTATTTATTTAAGTTTTGGGAAATAAAAAAGAAAATATGCCAGCGCTAAAATCATACACATTGTCAAGTCGCACAAAGCCAACGACACAAGCAAAAACTTGTCAAAGAGTATACCCCTCCTTCACGCCAAAAAAATCTGAACGTTGGGTAACAAAACCTAAAAATAACCCTTCGGGTCGCTAAAGCTTATTTTTAGCTAAAACGTTACCTGCAAGCACAACAGACGACAAATCGTGCTAATAAAACAAACTGAATGTTTAATAAATCGGATTTTATAGCAGAACTGAAATTTGAAACTACCGAAAATGGTGGACGGAAAACACCTGCTCATTCAAGTTACAGACCACATATCGAATTTGAAAATTATCCTGAATATTTAACTTCAGGGCAACAAACTTATATTGGAAAAGAAATTGTTCATCCAGGAGAAACCATAAATGCAGAAATTGGAATTATTGGAACTGAATATTTTAGTGGACGATTATTTGAAGGAATGAAATTCAAATTTTGTGAAGGAAGACATATTATTGGATTTGGAGAAATCATTGAAATTATAAATCAGAATTTAAAATCTGATACTGAAACAAATATTAATCTTTTTTTGTATCCAAAAGACATTCTAAAAAAAATAGAAATACAATTCGGAGAAAATAATGGAGAAATTGTAAGGAAACTTCAAGATTTTATCAAAAAGAATAAGTCCTCAAGAAGCCCAAGAATGATAAGAGCAATTTTGCATTTATCAAACGGAAATAAAGTTCAAATTGAAAAATCAATCAAGGAAGCAGAAACTGATTGGAGGGATATTCTTTTTTGGGCGGAATACGATAAAAAAGAAAATAGAATAAGAGATTTTAATAAAGAATTTGGAAAAGAAAATTTAAAGCCGGCAGGTAACAAAATATAAAAATAATAGCCGAAATAGTAGTAAATATGAACATTGTAGTCCGCAACAACATTAGCAGTAAATTGAAAAATTCTACTTCCGAAATCGGCTACTATTCTTATACAAATCGTTGGCGTTAATTAAAAAAACCTCCATAAATGAAAGAAAAGCTAATTAAAGGGAGATTATACTTATATTCTGAACAAGGTATGGAGGGAGGTGCATTAGCTATTCAGGATACTAAATTCATTAACCTTAATGAACCTAAATTTGGAATAACACAAAATGTAAAAGTATGGGACAAAAATAATCCTAAAAAATTTGGAATAACTTCAAATCCTGAGATTTATATAAATGGTACTTGGCAAATTTGGCCTGACCCAATTTATCAAGACCCAGATTATAAACAATCATCTTTGAATCTTGAAAAAAAAGGTGACTTAAATACTGACAAAATAATATCAGAACGTTATAATATAAAGATTAAATATGTTGATGATATTTTAAATGAGAAGTTCGGCAAGAACAACTGGAAGTATAAAACGACAGAAGAATCTAAAATTATTTTAAACAATGGAGATATTATTCATGTTGGTTATTCTCCCATTAGTGAACCAAACAGACCATATAGCATTCCGCAAAATGGCCTAACAAGAGTTACAGTAAAATGGAATGATGGACTTCTTGAGAAGAAACGCTTATCGAACTCCTTACTTGTTGAAGGGTGGAGTTATGATGGCTTACATTTACTAAAAGAAACTGATTTATTAAAAGTAATCGACTTTAAGACGGGTAAAATCATTTGTGAAGGACTGTTAAACAAAATTCCATTAAAATTGTTCAGCCAAACAATGAAAGGTCATTTTGAAAACCTCAATCAGAATTTTGATAAAGTATCAAATTGGGAAAAATATTTTACAGAACAATATATTGCTGAATTACATAGGAAAGCAGAACTAACGCCAATCGAGTAGACGGCTCCGCCAGATAGCCTGACGGAGTGCGCCTCTCACACCACCGTACGTACGGGTCTCGTATACGGCGGTTCATAAAATGATGGGTTCAATAATTCATGAATTTCAGACAGCGACT
>NVXU02000031.1 GCA_002734065.2 Fluviicola sp. | reverse complement strand
ATCCACTTGCATTGTGACTTTCATCCATTATGATAATACTGTTCTTAGCTACCGATAAAAGGAATTGAGGTTTTAATGGTTTTTTATCTGGTGAATTGAATTGAGAATAAGTTGCAACAATAAAATCATACTCACTTGGCACTTTTTTATCTTGAAAAATAATGTCTTGTTGTGGCTTTGCTAATGCTTCATAAACAACATTGCCATTCTCATCTTTGATTTGAGTTTTACTCGCCTTTCCATTTACTATGAATGGTTTAAGATGTGCTGAATCAATAGCGGTTAAATCTCTGTACATGTCAGAAAATAAGTTTGCTTTCTCTGTCAAGAATATGGGAGTAATACCTCGCTGAACTGCATATCGAATGATAGAAGCTGCAACACGACCTTTCCCAATTCCTGTTTGATCTCCGATAATTACGGCTTGTTGTAATGCTTCAATATTGTAAATAGAAACACCAACAGCATCAATTTGTTCAGCCGATAAAGCACGGCACAATTGTATTTTAGTTTGATACCCTAATCTGTGACGAACAAAATTATCCATATCTCCACCAACATCTTCTTTGATTCTCTTTAAAGCTGAGTGCATTTCAAATTCCATAGCATCTGGTACTTGCGTGTCCAGAACAAAACAAGAATCAGAAGCAGGCAAATATGGCGCACCTAATTCTTGTGCTAATAATTCACTCTCTAACTCAAGAGCTTCTAGTTCTAATTTCGATAATGAAGTTTTATTAAAGTGCATACTGATTCTGTTATATAGTTCATCAAATGAATCAACTACTTCGCTTTGAAGTTCGTTTTTGAGTGGGGCAACTCCTTTTTGAGATATGTTAAATCCATCAATAAGGATCAACCGAGTGTTGAATGATGTTCCTTGTCGGCTGTATAGTTTGCTGCCATTTATCGGAATGACATCATCTACGTTGTAGTATTTATAGAGGTAGTTAAAGAAAATTCTATTCTTTCCTTTTTGGATTCGTCCTCTTTCATCCCATTTGGTATGACCGCCAATTATAATGGCTGCCTTTCCAGTATTTTTCATTGTCTTTAAAGCAACTAAAGCCATGTGGTGATCTAGTTCTTTGATTTTGAACTCTCCCCAAGTTTCAGGCTTTGCCATTCTCCCAAATGGTGGATTGGTAATTACTGCATCAAACCTTTTCATGTATCGAACAAACTCTTGTGAAGCATCATTGCCTGTAACTTCCTTGTAGTTCTGAGAATAGAGATTTGCTCGCCTTATTTCATCAATTTCGTTTACTGTTACTTTTGATGGATGAGCTGCTATGGTTAACAGTCCATTTCCTGCTGAGGGTTCAAAAACAAGTTTGTCGTTTGTTTCTATTCCACAATACAAGCCCATTAAAAACCCAATTGGTGCAGGAGTTGAATACTGTTGAAGTATCATACTCATACTGGTTCTGAATGAGATGTTGGTTTGAATTTTATACAAATCAACTATTTGCTGATACTTATCGTAATTGGTATCTGAAGAAAGTGCAATGTTTCGAGCTGTAAGGACAATTGACATTTCTGTTAACTCCTTAATTTTCGTTTTATCGGTTATGTCATAACTCTTTGCAATCTTCTCTGTTTGAGGACGACTTAATTTTTCGCCTTGCTCCAGAGATTTTTGCAATTTGTTTACAAACGATCTTTCGACTGCACTTATAATATCTTGAGACCTGTTACTCATCTTCGTTACATTCTTCTACCATTTGGGTTAATACCTGCACTTGTGATTTTAAGTGCTTGTTTTCTCTTTCTAATTCGGATGCCTGAATTTGTATATTATCAGGTGTAGAGTACACTTGTCTCAATACTCCTAAGTAGAATCCTACACTTCCAATAAATCCTATTATTGAAAGGATAAAGGTCATTTTGCTATATGTGAATTTTTTATTTTTCATTATCATCATGTGTTACTAAAAAGTAGCCTCCAAACAGAAGACCGATTAATACTGAACTAATTGTGATTTTTTTAAGCTTGTTTCTGAACTCAACACGCTTGTCAATTAAGGTATATGTGAACTTGTTGCCGTATAATTTTCGGTGTACTTCACATAGTTTCATAAAGAAGTTGAAGTCTCTACCGTTTTTGAATACTTGACAACCTGCTGAATACTTATCAACGATATATGTTTCTCTGTCTTTTCTTGCTCTATGGATATTGATACCAAACATTCCTGTTTGTTCTCTACCGTTGTAGAAGTCAAGAACTGCATCACGGTCATAATCTCTAATTACAGTTACCTTTCCGTTACGCTGACAAAGTGCATAGTACTTGTTTCTATGCTTGTCAATTCTATAAACATCTTTGTATTGACCTGCTTTCAAAATGGCAGTTCCTTGAGGGTTCAAAGGGTTCTTTAACCAGTAAGTACCAGGATCTGTTGTGATCTTAAAAACCAGATATGCCCAATTTGGAATGTTTGTTTTTGAGATGTTTGTAAAGACATGTAGCTCATCATCAAATGAATTTGGTTTTTCGGTATTTGCTCTAAATCCCCAAATGTTCAATCTATAAGGCTCATCATATATGATATAGCCTTTTTCTCGTGCAATACTTTTAATTTTTCCTATCATGGTACGTAGCTTATTGAAGTTGTTTTTACATATAGTCTTCGTCTGTCGAGTGTTTCAAACTCTGTAACCCCATTATTGGCATCTAAGAATTCGCCAAGTATGGTAGCTTTTGGAACTTGCAAAGACCTACCTGTTTTGTCCCATATTTTAGTTGGTTCGATTGTTACCAGTTGATCTAGTAATGTTCCTTCTATTCCAGATAAAGACCATTTGGAACCGTCATATTTAAGCCCTATTCGGTAGAACTGTTGATTGATTTGTTTCTTCTCTGAAGTGGAATTGAATCTATCCAGTAGTCCTGTTACCATTGTTTTTCTAACAAAACCAATTCTTGTTTTTTTGAAAATGGAGTTCACGGCTGAATACCCTGAAATACCTTTAATTTTCTTTAAAGCACTAATCGCTTTTGAAATGCTATCACTTGTAATTGCTGAATGCAATGATGAAGCAACACTTGAGGCAGAACTTGATGAACTACTTGATCCAGAAGAAGAAGAAGAAGAACTGCTACCAGAACTTAATACAAGTTGAGTAAATATCTCACTCGTTATTGTTGTCGGTAATCCTTTTGCGATTAAAGCGTTTACTGTTTCTGTTCCAAAACCTCCGTCAGCTCCGTATCTAGGAAGTATGCTTGCTCCATACTTTTTAATCAAAGCATTGCAAGTTGGTTACAAGTGTTCCCCGACTTCCTTTTTTAAGTGGAAAACCACTACTTGAAGAACTAGAACTACTAGAGCTTGTTGGTGCAGGTAAAGGAATATTATTAGATGTAATTGCATCTGTAAAATCACTTACTGAATTACGCTTTTTCTTCTGTTGTT
>NVXU02000030.1 GCA_002734065.2 Fluviicola sp. | reverse complement strand
ATCCAACAGCGATTCCGTCAGCGCCAGTAGTAACGGTTGCAGATAATTGTGGTTCTTCTACACTAACAGCAACAGGAACAAGTCTTTTATGGTCGACAGGAGAAACGACTGCATCAATTACAGTCACAACAGGTGCAACCTACACGGTAACTCAAACAGTTGCAGGTTGTACAAGTACAAATGGTTCAGGTACTGCGAATCCAACAGCGATTCCATCAGCACCGACAGTAACAGTTGCAGATAACTGCGGTTCTTCTACCTTAACAGCTACAGGAACAAACCTTTTATGGTCTACAGTAGAAACAACATCATCAATTACAGTTACAACAGGTGGCGCTTATACAGTAACACAAACAGTTGCAGGTTGTACTAGTACAAATGGTTCAGGTACTGCGAATCCAACAGCGATTCCATCAGCACCGACAGTAACGGTTGTAGATAACTGTGGTTCTTCTACTTTGACAGCGACTGGAACAAACCTTTTATGGTCAACAGGTGAAACAACAGCATCAATTACAGTTACAACAGGTGGAGCTTATACGGTAACACAAACAGTTGCAGGCTGTACAAGTGCGAACGGTTCAGGTACTGCTAATTCAACAGCGATTCCATCAGCGCCAGTAGTAACAGTTACAGATAATTGTGGTTCTTCTACGCTTACAGCGACAGGAACAAACCTTTTATGGTCAACAGGTGAAACAACAGCATCAATTACAGTTACAACAGGTGGAGCTTATACGGTAACACAAATAGTTGCAGGTTGCACCAGTGCGAACGGCTCAGGAGTCGCTAATCCTTTAGTGATACCTGCCATGCCTACAATTACAGCAAGTGGTACTTTGACTTTCTGTGCTGGAGGTTCAGTTGATTTGAGCTCTTCACAAGCAACAGGTAATGTTTGGTCTACAGGAGCAACAACAAATTTGATTACAGCATCTACATCGGCTTCTTACACAGTTACGTATACAAACCCTTCTGGGTGTTTAGCTGTATCTGCTGCAACAGTAGTTGCTGTGAATCCTAATCCAATTATTTCAATAGGTTCATTTACAGATCCTATTACTTGTGCAAGTTTAACAGGTTCAATTGTTGTTTCTGGTACGGGAACAGGTCTTGTTGCTTGGTCGGGTACAGCTTCAGGAAATTCTGGAGCTGCTGTGACTTTACCTTATACAATTACAGGTTTATCAGCAGGTTCTTACAACGTTAATTTTGTTGATGGTAACACATGTGTGTCAAATACATTGAATCAAGCATTGACAGATCCAACACCACCTGCAAATCCAACAATTTCTGCAAGTGGACCGTTGACTTTCTGTGCTGGTGGTTCAGTGGATTTGACATCTTCTCAGGCAACTGGAAATGTTTGGACGACGGGAGAAACAACACAAACTATTACAGTATCTACTTCTGCTACATATTCTGTAACTTATACGAATGGTAGTGGTTGTTCAGCATCTTCGACCCCAGTTGTAGTTACGGTCAATGCGCTTCCGTCAACACCAACCGTAACAGTAACGGATAATTGTGGAAGTTCTTTATTGAGTGCAACAGGAACTAACCTCTTATGGTCAACAGGTGAAACAACATCATCAATTACAGTCACAACAGGTGGAGCTTACACGGTAACTCAGACAGTTGCAGGTTGTACAAGTACGAACGGTTCAGGGACTGCAAATCCAACATCGATTCCAGCATCGCCAGTCGTAACGGTTGCAGATAATTGTGGTTCTTCTGCACTAACAGCAACAGGAACAAGCCTTTCATGGTCAACAGGTGAGACTACATCTTCAATTACAGTCACAACAGGTGGTGCTTATACGGTAACACAAACAGTTACAGGTTGTACAAGTGCAACCGGTTCTGGTACTGCGAATCCAACAGCGATTCCAACAGCACCAGTAGTAACAGTTACAGATAACTGTGGTTCTTCTACCTTAACAGCGACAGGAGTCAACCTTTTATGGTCAACGGGAGAAGCAACGGCATCAATTACGGTAACGACAGGTGGAGCTTATACAGTGACACAAACAGTTGGAGGTTGTACAAGCACGACCGGTTCAGGTGTTGCAAATCCAACAGCGATTCCATCAGCACCAGTCGTAACGGTTGCAGATAATTGTGGTTCTTCTACACTAACAGCAACAGGAATTAGTCTTTTATGGTCAACGGGTGAAACGACAGGAACAATTACAGTAACAACAGGAGCGACTTACACAGTTACTCAAACAGTTGCAGGTTGTACAAGTACTAACGGTTCAGGTGTTGCGAATCCAACAGCGATTCCATCAGCGCCAGTAGTAACAGTTGTAGACAATTGTGGTTCTTCTACCTTGACAGCAACAGGAGTTAACCTTTTATGGTCAACAGCAGAAACGACTGCATCAATTACAGTCACAACAGGTGGAGTCTATACAGTAACACAAACAGTTGCAGGTTGTACAAGTTCAAACGGTTCAGGTACTGCGAATCCAACAGCGATTCCATCAGCGCCAGTAGTAACAGTTGTAGACAATTGTGGTTCTTCTACCTTAACAGCGACAGGAATCAACCTTTCATGGTCGACAGGAGAAACGACAGCATCAGTAATAGTCACAACAGGAGGCGCTTATACGGTAACACAAACAGTTGCAGGTTGTACAAGTGTAAATGGATCTGGTATAGCTAACCCTGCACCAGGCCCTGCGGCACCAATTGTTACTGTCTTAAATAATTGTGGTTCCTCTACATTATCAGTTACAGGCACCAACCTTTTATGGTCAACAGGAGAAACTACTTCTACAATCACAGTAACTACAGGTGGTTCTTATACAGTCACTGAAACAATAGCAGGCTGTACAAGTGCGGCAGGGACAGGTGTTGCAAATCCAACAGCGATTCCATCAGTACCAATTGTAACCGTTGCAGATAACTGTGGCTCTTCTACTTTGACGGCAACAGGAAGTAGTCTTTTATGGTCAACCGGTGAAACTACTGCATCAATTACGGTAACGACAGGAGCAACCTACACAGTGACTCAAACAGTTGCAGGTTGTACAAGTGCGAACGGCTCAGGTGTTGCAAATCCAACAGCGATTCCGTCAGCGCCAACAATAACAGTTGCAGATAATTGCGGTTCTTCTACATTAACAGCTACGGGAGTCAGCCTTTTATGGTCGACAGGAGAGACGACTACATCAATTACGGTAACAACAGGAGCTACTTACACAGTGACTCAGACAGTTGCAGGTTGTACAAGTGTAAACGGTTCAGGTACTGCGAATCCAACAGCGATTCCGTCAGCGCCAACAGTAACAGTTGCAGATAATTGCGGTTCTTCTACATTAACAGCTACGGGAGTCAGCCTTTTATGGTCGACAGGAGAGACGACTGCATCAATTACAGTCACATCAGGTGGAGCTTATACGGTAACACAAACAGTCGCAGGTTGTACAAGTGCGAACGGTTCAGGTACAGCAAATCCAACAGCGATTCCGTCAGCGCCAGTATTGGCGGTTGCAGACAATTGTGGTTCTTCTACCTTGACAGCGACAGGAGTTAACCTTTTATGGTCAACAGCAGAAACGACAGCATCAATTACAGTCACAACAGGTGGAGCTTATACAGTAACACAAACAGTTGCAGGTTGTACAAGTGTAAACGGTTCAGGTACTGCTAATCCAACAGCGATTCCATCAGCACCGACAGTAACGGTTGTAGATAACTGTGGTTCTTCTACCTTGACAGCAACAGGAGTTAACCTTTTATGGTCAACGGGAGAGACGACTGCATCAATTACAGTCACAACAGGTGGAGCTTATACGGTAATACAAACAGTCGCAGGTTGTACAAGTGCGAACGGTTTAGGCACAGCAAATCCAACAGCGATTCCAGCAGCGCCAGTCGTAACAGTTACAGATAACTGCGGTTCTTCTATCTTGACAGCGACAGGAGTCAATCTTTTATGGTCAACAGCAGAAATAACACCTTCAATTACAGTAACAACAGGTGGAGTTTATACAGTAACACAAACAGTTGCAGGTTGTACAAGTACGAACGGTTCAAGTACTGCGAATCCAACAGCGATTCCATCGTTACCAGGAATAACAGTTGTAGATAACTGTGGTTCTTCTACTTTGACAGCAACAGGAGTCAACCTTTTGTGGTCAACAGGTGAAACAACCACTACTATCACTGTAGCCACAGCAGGTACTTACACAGTAACACAGACAGTTGCAGGTTGTACAAGTTCATCAGCTTCGGGAACAGTAAATCCATTGGTGATACCAAATGTTACATGGGCTTCTTCAGATACAACGTGTGCTAATTATTTAGTATTTAATTTAACTGGAGGCTCCCCAGCAGGAGGTGCTTATTCTGGAAACACAGTTACAGGAAACACGTTTAATCCAGGACTTGCAGGTATCGGAACGCATGTTCTTACATACACATATACTGATGTGAATGGTTGTTCTGCATCAGCAACTCAGAATCTTGTTGTTGACGGATGTGCTTCTATTGACGAATTCTCTAAAGAAAACATCTCTGTCTATCCAAATCCAACTTTTGGAATTGTGAAAATCACATCCTCTGGAGCTTCCATTGAAGCAGTAAGAATATTTGATGCAACAGGTAGAATAGTTCGGGACGTTGTTGTGAGTGGACAACAATCAATTGAATTAGATATGAGCGATTTCTCCAGTGGAGTTTACAACATTGAAGTTGTCGGTTCTCAATCAATTTATAGAACACGATTGGTGAAAAATTAAGATAAATTTATTATTAATGAAGGGCGTTGGAAACAGCGCTCTTTTTTATTGCTCAAATAATGGTTTCTTTTCCTTATTTTTATCCTCAAAGAATTTTACGTCACGAAAGTCGCTATGAAGAAAATTAAAATCAATGGTCACGGTCATATTCTCCCAGAACCAAAAGAAATCCCTCAATTTATGAAGGATAAAAAATTATTCTGGATAGATGACGATAAAAAATTCATGCGACAAGGTACCTGGTCTAGACCAATCACCGATTCTAGTTTTTTCTTTAAAGAGAAGTTAGAATGGATGGAAAAGAACAACATCGATCACGGTGTTATGCTGAATTTATCACAACTGTATTGCAACGGTTGGAAACAGCAAGATGCAAAAGATACTATTCGTTGGCAGAATGATTTTAACGCAAGTGTACAAGAAAGACGACCGGATAAATTCACTACTGGATTTGTTGTGCAACCGCTATACATTGAAGATGCATTAAAAGAAATGGAAAGATGTGTTAAGGATTTGGGAATGAATCTTCTTTGCTTGCCAACGCATTTTTTAAATGAGAATGAAGAATGGTTGTCTGTCATTGATGATTCTACCTTGCCGATTTTTGAACTGGCCAATGAATATGGTTTGGCTATTGAGTTGCATCCTTATGATGCGCAAAAAATGATTAAGTTGAAGGATGAGTACTGGCGATTCCATCTCGTTTGGATGATGGCGCAGACTGCTGATTCTTTACACTTGTATTCTTTGAAAGACTATGCCAACCGTTTTCCGAATATCAGAACGTGTTTTGCACATGGTTGCATGTTGGGACAAGCAAATTATGGTAGAAGATTACAAGGTTACGATGGTCGCCCCGATTTATTTGAAGATGCAAATGATCCTCGATGTGCTTTGGGACACAAAAATATCTTCTTTGATACTTTGGTGCATGATTCTTACACTTTGCAATTACTCAAAACAAGAGTTGGTTCAAGTCAAATCGTTGCGGGCTTAGATGATCCTTATCCGTTGGGAGAAATGGAGGGCGTTGCGAATTCTTATCCTGGAAGAGTGATTGACTTTGCTGTGAAGGTTGATATCCTCACACAAAAAGAATCAGATGAGATTTGGAAAGATAATGTGGAACGCTGGTTGGGTGTGGAAATCAAGTTGTGAGAATGTGCATTTCGAGAGCATTTTGACTGGCTCGATGTAAGACCTCAATGTACATTCTCACAGACCAGATTAACAACCAAGCACACCAAAAGCAACAACTAAAGTTTGCTCAACTAACTCTCCTTTAGCGTTCTTTGCTGGAATCCAGTTTCCTTTAAGATTCTTCATTATTTCCATCATTTTTTTGTCTAAATCTTTATAACCTCCAGTACTTGTCAATTTTACATTGATAATTTTACCTTCTTTAGAAATTGTGAAGTAAAGTTTACCAGATTTGAAGTTCTCTTTTTGATATTTGCTCGAAATTTCTTCCGATTTAGTTCGTAAGTAGTATAATAGTGCATCCATCCCTTGTTCGTAGTACCCTTCAGTGTGAGGAATAACTGTCATAAACGGAGTAAAGTAACTATATCTGTGATTTCGCTGAAATTCCTCCGTCCCAACAAAATCACCACGGACTAAAAAGTTGCTCGAATAATCCAAGGTTTTAAGAAGCTTGATTTGTTCGTTCGTAAGAATGTCATCTTTGCTACTTGCAAATACATCGGTTTCTTTATGGTCATCAAGAATGGTGATTTTTACAGATTTGTACTTTGCGACTTGATCAATTTGTTCTTGGGGAATAAAATCTTCAATTGATGTAGCATTTTGAATATCTTCCAAGGTGGCAACATTTTGAAAGCGAGTACCAACTGATATATGAAAGTTATATTCTTTCTTTTTAAAAAAATCGTTCAATGATTTAGGATGGTCATTTGATTTTTCGATTTTGCTTTTCTCTGCAACCGGAGTGTTCTTTTTAACCTTATTAGTTCCGAAGGCTGTGAAAATAACTCCTGCACTCAGAAGGCTGATTACTATTAATGTCTTTTTCATGTCGATTGTTTTTTATGATTAATTTCAATCAAATGTAGGGCATAAGTCTTCTTCTTTGCCTATTTTAAGTGTAAATCAATGTAAATTTTGTGTAAAACATTTTATTCTGGAGAATAAACAAATAGCTTTGTGGTATGTATTCAAGAATCATTCATTTTCTAATTTTATTTACTGTATCGTTGACTGTTCAATGTTCTAAGATCAATGCGCAGGTTCAAGAAGACGTGCAACACATAGAAGTTTCATTGAGAATGATAGGTCATCAAATTTTGCTCAATGCAAACGATTCAACTTCACTTGTTTTTCCAATTTTGAAAGAAAAAGGGCGATACAAAGTCTCTTTCGACACGGAATTCACCTTCAATCCTGAAGAAATGGTCGGAATCATTGACCAAATAGTAGAAGATACCAAACTAGCAAAAGGCTATGTGTTGGAGGTTGAGGATTGTGAATCGCAAGAGATTGTGTACAGTTATAAAATGAGTGAGGTGGAAGATTCTGACATCATTCCATGTAGAACACGAGACCAACCTAAAAGATGCTACAATCTGCTATTCACACTAATAGAACCGAAGGAGGTAGATTTGACTTGTGCTTTCGCCAATTCTGACAACAACACGCAGATTGTAGGGAATCCTATGCTGATTGTTTTTCTTCTCGTTGCTCTTGCATTAATCTTACTCGCGGTAATTCTCAGAAGAAGAAAGAAGAAACAAAGAGTAGCTGACCCTAACCTGATTACGTTAGGTAGTTTTCAATTCGACAAACGCAATGCAGAGCTTATTCTGCAAGAGCAAACAATTGAATTGACCAGCAAAGAAGCAGACCTTTTGTTATTGCTTTATCAATCAGTAAATACAACCGTAGAACGTGATGTAATTCTCAATGTGGTCTGGGGAGATGAAGGAGATTACATCGGCAGAACTTTAGATGTCTTTATTTCTAAATTGAGAAAAAAACTGGAAGCGGATAGCAGTGTTAAAATTGTGAATACGAGAGGTGTGGGGTATCGGTTGGTTATCGCTTGATTATTCTTAATTTTACACTCTTAATTACAGAACAATGGCTCAAAAACCATCCATTCCAAAAGGGACAAGAGATTTTTTACCGGCAGAAGTTGCCAAACGGAATTACATCTACGATACCATTCGGCAATCGTTTGAAACTTACGGTTTTTCTCCAATTGAGACGCCTTCGTTTGAGTTGTCTTCAACATTACTCGGTAAATATGGTGAAGAAGGGGATCGATTGATTTTTAAAATTCTAAATTCTGGAGATAAAGTAAAGAAAGCAGATTTAGAGGCTCTGAAAAGTGGAAATTTGGCGAAATTTTCCAATTCTTTGTCAGAAAAAGCATTGCGATACGACTTAACCGTACCTTTTGCACGATTTGTCGTGCAACATCAAAACGATTTGTCATTTCCGTTTAAACGTTATCAAATTCAACCAGTTTGGAGAGCTGATAGACCGCAACATGGTCGTTACCAAGAATTTTATCAGTGCGATGTTGATGTTGTAGGAAGCAATTCTTTGCTCTATGAGGTTGATTTTGTATTGTTGATAGACGAGGTTCTTTCTAACTTAAGAATTCCAGATTTTACGGTCATGATTAACAACCGCAAGATTCTTTCTGGAATTGCAGAGATAAGTGGGGAATCGGAGAACATTATCACAATCACCGTTGCCATCGATAAGCTAGATAAAATTGGTATCGATGGCGTTGTCAAAGAACTTTCTGAAAAAGGAATTTCTGAAGATGCACTGGAGAAAATAAAACCGCTATTTTCAATCACAGGAGATACAGCAAGTCGAATTTCTCAGATGAAAGACTACCTGAAAGACAGCGAAATTGGTCTAGAAGGAATTGCAGAATTAGAATACGTGCTGAACAAAGTCAATGAGCTTGGCTTGAAGAACGCAAAAGTAGAATTTGACGTAACATTGGCTCGTGGATTGAATTATTACACAGGTGCCATCTTCGAAGTGAAGGCAAATGGTGTCAAAATGGGAAGCATTTGTGGAGGAGGTCGCTACGATGACCTAACGAGCGTATTTGGCATGAATGACATGTCAGGTG
Source organism: Fluviicola sp. (assembly GCA_002734065.2). Taxonomy (GTDB): domain Bacteria; phylum Bacteroidota; class Bacteroidia; order Flavobacteriales_D; family Crocinitomicaceae; genus UBA4466. Next base: position 164,194 of record NVXU02000030.1, on the reverse strand, counting down.
TTGGTATTTCTTTTGGTGCAGACAGAATTTACGATGTCATTACCGAACTGGATTTATTCCCAGAAACGGTTGACAATAGCTTGGATTTATTGTTCATCAATTTTGGTGAAACAGAGCAAGATTATTGCCTGAAATTGGTCAAAGAAATCAGAGCAAACGGAATCTCTTGTGAAATTTATCCTTCTTCAGTGAAAATGAAAAAGCAAATGAAATATGCCAACGATAGAGGTGTGAAAAACATCGCTTTGGTTGGACAAAATGAAATAAATGAGAACTTAATTCAGTTGAAAAATATGAATTCTGGTGATCAATCGCCAATGACTCTCTCGCAAATAATTGAACTTTTAAAGAAATAATGATGGGAGAATTTATCATAGACAACTCGTGGATTTCTTTGGAGAAATTAGATGAAATTATCGCATCAAAAGTAAAAGTTGTTCTTTCTGAAGAAGCAAAGAAAGCAATCGTTAAATGTCGTGATTACATAGATGCGAAAGTAAAAAGTCACGACCAAATGATTTACGGTGTTAACACAGGATTTGGTTCTTTATGCAACACCGCTATTTCTTTTGAAGATTTAGGCAAGTTGCAGACCAACCTCGTTCTTTCTCACGCATGTGGAGCTGGAGAAGAGGTTCCACCGCACATCGTAAAACGGATGTTATTACTCAAAGCAATCGGTCTTTCTCACGGGAATTCTGGAGTACAACTAGAAACCATCGAGCGTTTACTTTTTATGTACAACAACGATGTGCTTCCTGTTGTTTATCAGCAAGGTTCTTTGGGTGCTTCTGGAGATCTAGCACCACTCGCTCACTTGGCTTTGCCACTCATTGGAGAAGGAGAAGTTGACTTCAATGGAAAGAGGCAAAGCTCAAAAATATTTTTACAAGAATCTGATTTACAAGTAATTGAACTACGCTCAAAAGAAGGTCTTGCTTTATTGAATGGTACGCAATTCATGAGTTCTTATGCTTCTTATGCTGTTTCTTCGGCGTATAAATTGTGGAATCAATTCAATTTAATCGGCGCACTTTCTTTAGAAGCTTATGACGGTCGATTGAATCCTTTTCAGGCAAATGTCAATGAAATTCGTCAGCAAAAAGGACAGATTGAAACGGCAGAAAAAATGCGTGCAATTTTCGAAGGAAGTCAGATGATTTCCCGAGAAAAAGAGCATGTGCAAGACCCTTATTCTTTCCGTTGCATACCGCAAGTCCATGGCGCTTCCAAAGATGCTATTGATTATTGCGCGCAAATCGTTGAAAGAGAAATCAACGCGGTTACCGATAACCCAACGGTCTTTGTGGATGAAGACGATGTCGTTTCTGCGGGCAATTTTCATGGGCAACCTTTGGCAATTTCAATGGATTTCTTAGCGATTGCTTTGGCAGAATTAGGTTCTATTTCGGAGCGTCGAGTTTATAAATTAATTGACGGAACAAGAGGATTGCCGGCATTTTTAGTGGCAGAACCAGGACTGAATTCTGGCTTTATGATTCCGCAATATACCTGTGCATCCATTGTTAGTCAGAATAAACAATTGTGTTCACCTGCATCTGTTGACACCATCGATTCAAGCAATGGACAAGAAGACCATGTGAGTATGGGGGCAAATGCCGCAACGAAATTGTACAAGATCATTGAAAATTGCTTTACCATTCAAGGAATAGAGTTATTGAACGCAGCGCAAGCAATGGATTTTAGAAAGGAGAAAAGTTCTCCAGCAATAGAAAAACTACGCAGTGATTTTAGAACAACAGTCCCTTTCGTAAAAGAGGATTGTTATTTGCATCCTTTAATGAAACGAAGCAAAGAATTTGTAAACAACGAACTTTAAAATTATCTTTAGCCATAATTATAGAGGAACATCAAACTAAAACCGAAGGTTAAAATCATTTAATCATATTTAAATCATAAGAATCAGTGTTCTCTCTAAGACATGACAAGCAATTTAAACAAAAAAGAATGACAGATCAATTAGACTTAGACCAACCACAACCAAGACCAGGTTTTTTAACAACATTATGCGTTTTAACCTTTATTTGGACGGGGTTATCAATTTTAGGGTCATTTTTCAGCCTAGCTTGGGGAAAGCAAAGTGCAGAACAAATGATGGCGTCTAAAGTTGAGTTGACAAAACAAATGAGTGAGATGAAAAGGCTCGGAATGGATGGTTTTGCTGATTTTTTCGAGAAGCTAATTCTCATGGGAGAGGAATCGAACAATAATTTTTACATAGGGATATTCGTTTCACTTGTGGTAGTCGGTATCGGATTATTCGCTGCATTAAAAATGTGGAACGGATTTAAAATAGGCTTCCATTTATACATTGTTTATTCTCTTTTATCAGTTGTTGCTATCTACTCAACGGTTTCGCCATCAAATGTTCCAAGTTTTATAATCATTGTAAGTCTAATCTTATCAGGATTGTTTGTTTTTCTTTATTCGAGAAACTTGCATTGGTTGAATAAATAATCAAACGGTAACACTAAAAACAGAATCAATGATACAACGCGTTCAGACATTATATCTATCAATTGCCATCGTTTTGCTAACGATAGTAACAGTAGGTTCTACTTTATTCTCTTTTCTCAACGAAAGCTCTCGTTTTTCGTTCAGTTCTTATGGAATTTTAGAATACAGCCTAGAGAATGACAAAGTAATCGGCAAAACAACTTTCCCTTTCTTCATCGGGACTATCTCACTGATACTCCTGTGTTTCTTATGTATCATGTCTTACAAGAATTTGCAAAGACAATTTAAACTGGGAAGAATGATTTTTGGCATCTATTTTTTGATGTTAGTTGTGGTTGTTTTGTTAAGCTATTTTGGCGATTCAATACTCGATGCAAAAACAACTTCACGCGAAATGGGATTAGGATTCTTACTCTTTGTAGCTGGTTTCCCGTTCATCTTTTTAGCAAATACTGGAATTAAAAGAGACAAAGAGTTGTTGAGTTCGTTGGATAGATTGCGATAGTTTAATAATAAGAATAGTCCTCCCCCTAGCCCCCTCCAAAGGGGGAAGACGTTGACTCCTGCTAAGCGTTTTTTTTCTATTATGGGCTTCCCCCTTTGGAGGGGGACTGAGGGGGAGGACGAGAGGATACAAATATTGTCATAAAAGAACAGAAAAAATAAATGAATTACCTATCAATAGAAAATCTCACAAAATCCTTTGGTGACCGCGTCATTTTCGAAGATTTAACCTTCGGAATTGATCAAGGACAGAAAGTAGCCATCGTTGCCAAAAATGGTAGTGGTAAAACAACCTTGCTCAAATGCCTGATTGAAAAAGAACAGTATGATTCTGGGAGAATTGTCTTTCGTAAAGATTTACGGATCGCTTTTATGCAACAGAATGAGAACCTTGAAGGCAAGAATACCATTTTGGAAGAAGTATTCTCACACGATTTGCCAGAATTAAAAGCCGTTAAAGAATATAATTTTGCCATGCGATCAGGCGATGAAAATTTGATTGCCAATTCTTTTGAAGCAATTACTGAACTCAATGCGTGGGATATCGAAGTGAAAGTCAATCAGATTCTTTCTGTACTCAAGCTAGAAGATACAAGCAAGTTGGTAAGCACGCTTTCTGGTGGACAGCAAAAAAGAGTTGCCCTTGCAAAAGTTTTGGTTACGGATTCTGACTTTTTGATTCTTGATGAGCCAACCAATCACCTGGATTTAGACATGATAGAATGGTTGGAAGAATACCTTTCTAAGTCCAAATCAACGATTTTAATGGTGACGCACGATCGTTATTTTTTAGAGATTGTTTGCGATACTATTCTTGAACTAGAGGACAAAACCATCTATAAATACAAAGGGAATTTCTCTTATTATTTGGAGAAAAAGGCCGAACGTAATGAGCAGCGAGAATCGACCATAGGCAAAGCGCAGAACCAATTCAGAAAAGAATTGGAATGGATGCGTCGCCAGCCAAAAGCAAGAGGAGTGAAGCAAAAAGCAAGAATTGAAGCTTTTCACGATACTAAAAAGGTGGCAAAACAGCGAATTGACAAGAGTGAACTCGAAATTCCTGTAAAAATGGAGCGATTGGGCTCTAAAATCTTGGAAATGCACAAAGTTGGCAAGTCTTTCGGTGATTTAAAGATTTTGGAGAATTTCACCTACACTTTTAAACGCAACGAACGTTTGGGGATTGTTGGTCGAAATGGCGCTGGAAAATCAACCTTCTTGAACATGATTTTGGGACAAGAAGAAGTCAGTTCTGGTAAGATTGTCACTGGAGAAACGGTTGTTTTTGGTTATTATAGTCAAGAATTACTGAAAATTAAAGATGAAACTAAGAAAGTCATTGACGTTATTCGTGACATAGCAGAGTTTATTCCACTAGAAAAAGGAAGGCAAATGTCCGCAGCGCAATTCTTAGAGAAATTTTTATTTCCCAGAGACATGCATTACAATTTTGTGCATAAATTGAGTGGGGGAGAGAAGCGTCGTTTGAAATTGATGACCATTCTGATGAAGAACCCAAATTTCTTAATTCTTGATGAGCCAACCAATGATTTAGACATCTTCGTAATGAGTGTTTTGGAAGAATACTTGCGCGGATTTCAAGGTTGTTTAATTGTGGTTTCTCACGATCGCTACTTCATGGATAAGATGGTAGATCATCTCTTCGTTTTTGAAGGAGATGCGAAAATCAAAGATTTACTCGGAAATTATACGGCATATCGCAAGCAAATGCTGAAATCAAATAAGGCGAAAAAGCTTGATAACACACCAGAAGAGGTAATCAAAATTACAACTATTTCTGGAGGAACTGATAAGCCTGTAGAGAAGAAAATTAAACTTTCTTATAAGGAAAACGCTGAATTTGAGCGCCTAGAAGACGAAATGGAGCAACTCGAAGTCGAAAAGGCAAAATTGACGGTAATTCTTTCTGATGCTAACTCAAACAATGAAGATTTGATGCAAGCTGGGGAGCGATTATCCAAAGTTGTGAAAGAACTCGAAACGAAGACCGATAGATGGTTGGAGTTGAGTGAGTTTGTGTGAAGGTGAGAAAATTTAAATAAAAGAAACTTACAACAACGAAGTAACCTTCAAAACTTTATTAAACGGATTAAACTTTAGCGTAAAGCGAATTCTCTCAGCATAGTTTTGTGTCGTGTAAGAATTCTCCATGTCAGCACTCATCCAAACAGGGAAATAAATTGCAAATACACCTCCTAAACGCATTCCTATACCTGTATTTGCCAGTGAACGGACTTCAGTTCCATTGTGAAATGCACCGAAATCAGCAAAAACACCTAAAAAACCAAGTTTTTTGATTGGAAACGGAACATAGAGATTACCCGCCGCAATCCCAACGGACGAAGTTCCAAAAGTGGAGGTTGATTTAAAACCTCCCATATTTTCGTCTCGCTGTTGCGACCAAATACCTGAAGTTTCATTTCTACCGAAATAATATTCATCGACAAATAAGTCTTGTCGCCCGTCAGTGCCAGATAAGGACATCGAATAGTTGTAAGCGTTTGCTCCAGAAAACTTGCGAATGTATTGTTGACCTGCAAAAACCCGCAATTCAATCCATCTGTCCATTTTTTTCTTCATAAAACGGTATTTATAGGTCGATTCAATGAATATTCTTGCCACTTCATCGGTAGAATTGACATTGGTGTAGTATTCATTTCTCAATTGAAGACTAAACTTATGATCCGTTTTTTTGATGCTGTAATTATAGGAAACATAAAACCCTGCATGCTCCGTGTGTGTTGGTCCAAATTTATCCTTTTTGTAAATCGTTTGTATTCTCACTGACTGATTTACGGGAGAATGATGCTTGCGATTACCAATTTTCGCTTGCCAGTAAGGAGCAACAGACACGAAATATGAATCATTGTTGCGGTAAACAGAATCATTTTTGAAAGATTTTACGGAGAATCCAAATTTGGATGATTTTAAGGTCTTTGCAGGCAGAAAAGTATAACTCATTTCGCTAATTCCAGAAATAAATTGCCTTCCGAAAGAGTAGGAGGGGGCAATGAGGTAGTTAAAACGACTGGTTGGTGCAGAATAATTGTGAATTGCAACGCCGAGCATTACTTTATCGTAAAAGTTACCCGAAATTGTTGGCGTCCAAAAGACATTGGTGTAAGCGGCTTCGTTATCACCAAAAAGAAACTCAAATTTAAGCGGTTCGTATTTTTTAAAGATACCTTTTGTCTTTGATGAATTATTCTGACGATGAATCTCTGGAATGTCTTTATTGGCATCAATGATTATTTTTTCTGCATCAGAATGTGTGAGTTCGACCGTTGTTTTTTTGTTGCCAGGTTCAACCCAAACAGTCTCAATGATCTGTTGGTTTTTTATTGCGTTGACCTCAATCGGTCCATTCACTTGACCAACATTCTTCACTGTGACATTAAAACCATTCTTAGTTCGCTTCACTTTTTTGATTTTATAATCCACATGTTTGGTCGTTTTAATGAGGTCATCAAACAACCATGACAAATCTTTGCCTGAAGTTTTTTCCAAAGAATTTTGCATGTCTTGAGGTTGTGGATGCTTAAATTCCCAAGCAGAATAGTATTCACGCATACATTTGTCAAACAACTCCTCTCCAAGGTAATCTTTTAGATAATAAAAGACCAGTCCTGTTTTTTGATACATGATAATACCGTAATTGATAGACCAAAACTCAACAGAATGTGTCTCTATCGGCTGGTCTTCTCCAAGGCCTGCAACAGCTCTATAAGACATGTCAGCCATATCGTGGTGATTCAAATCGTTCAAATGAAAACGCCCGTTAAGAACCATATCAGAAAGCGCAGTGTTGTTGGGGTATTTTGTTTGAATGTATCGGATTTCATTGAGGGTATTCATTCCTTCGTCCATCCAGCCGTGTACACGTTCGTTGGTTCCCAATTGTCCGTAAAACCAATTGTGCCCAACCTCGTGAACAATGACAACCTCCAAAGAATGCGCATTTCCAGAACGGCCAATCACCGTCACATTCGGGTATTCCATTCCTCCACCTGCAGAAATTGTTCCGTCAACGGCCGTTACATTATTGTAGGGGTAGTCTCCGTTCCATAAAGAGTAATAATAAATGGCATCGTTTAAATATTCTGATGCTTTCACCCATAAATGAGCTTCTTTTTTCGTGTACATTGCCCAAGAAGTAACCTTTCTTTTAGAATGAGGAAGTTCAACCTCGCTTTTCAAAACGCTGAATCGTTTATCGGCAAACCAGGCAAAATCATGCACTCTAGATTGGGTGTATCTTATCGTTTTAAATTCTTTGCTCGACGCTGGAAACCCCTCTTTGTCTATCTCTCCGAGTTCTCTGTGATTCTTCTTGTTTTCAATTGCCTTTGCTGTTTCGTCGGCTAATTTGTTTAAGAATTGAACCTCAGAATCTGTCTGTAAATCTCCCGTTGCTCCAACAACGTAGTTTTCAGGGAGGGTAATCGACACATCAAAAGACCCAAATTCAGAATAGAATTCTCCCTGCCCCAAATAAGGCATATAATGCCAACCATCTTTGTCATAAACAGCAGGTTTTGGATACCATTGCGTAATTTGGTAGGACTGTTTCACATGCCCTAACCTTGAAATTGACCCCGAAGGAATTTTAACAAAGAAAGGTGTGGAAACAGTTATTCTTGCTCCAGAATTAAGTGGAGAATTCAATTCAATAATGGCAATATCTGAATGATGCGGATGATAACTCCATTTTACTTTTTCTCCATTGACTTTAAAATCAAGAGAATCAATGAATCCTTTGTTTTTTTCTGTGATGTATTTCAGTTGATCATCACCGCCTTTGTACGATTGTTGTGCCAATGCAGTCGTTCCATCTTTGTAGGCATTTGGCCAAATATGCACGTAAATTTTCTCTAGAGAATTTGGAGAATTATTGATGTACTCAAATTCTTCAGTTGCCGATAAGGTATTTGCCTCATCGTTGAGCTTTACGTCAATTTTATAATTGACTTCTTGTTGCCAGTAATTCTGCCCAAAAGAGAATGAACAGGATAGAATAAAGAGAACTGAAATAAACTTCATGCAGTGAGATTTAGTATTATAAGTAAGACAAATAAGAGTAGTGTAAAGTTACAAAAACTTATAAAAAAAAAGCAAGATCAATTTGACCTTGCTTTTTCTGAACTAAAAAGATAATCTTATTCAATAATAATTCTTTCCACATGCGTTGAACCTTCTACAGTTACTTTCACAAAGTAAGTCCCTGAAGAAAGAGCTGATAAATCAACCTTCTCATTGGATGTGATTGCATTTGTGCTTAAAGTTTGCCCTTTAAGATCTACAATCACGATCGTTGCTTTCTCTCCTTCAAAAGTAATTGTAATTAAACCTTTAGAAGGATTCGGAAACACATTGACAGAATTTACATTGATTTCACTAATCGAAGCACATGCATCAACAAATATATCTGACGTTGCAGTGTTTGTACATCCAGTTGTTGCATCTGTGTAAGAATAAGTTAAAGTGTGCGTTCCATTACCTGCTGTTGCTGGGTCAAAGGAAATTCCAGTCACTCCATTCCCAGAGTACGTTCCACCAGCTGGAGAACCTTGACTCAATGTAATTGAATTGTTGTAAACACACATGTCCGTCAAAGCACCAAATGTTACTGTCGGTAATGCGTTAACAGTTATTGAAACCATAGAACTTGTACTTTCACAAGAAGTTCCGCCTGTCAACGTTTCTGCTACATAGTAAGTTTGGGTAGATGCTCCAGGTGTAATTGGACTTCCTGTACCAAATACTGCTGTCAATGCAGCGTCCGTGTACCAAGTCATTGTACTTGTTGGTGCCGTATAACTATAAGTTCCAATTGGGAATGGACTTCCAGATGTAGCGTTGTCAGATGCTCCGTCTAAAGCATTACGTCCACTAAAAAACCATCCATCTAAACTCCAAACACCTCCATTTGTTGTGTTGTTGTTACTTCTGTAAGCCCAACCGTCAAGGTATTCCCAAGGTTGGTTGGTTCCATCAACATTAATATCACCAAAGACATCAATAACGGTTGTATTCTTAAATAACTCAATGGCATCATCTCCATTGATATTAGATGCAGAAGACAAATCATTCGGGAATATTCCGTAGAATGTCATGAAGTTTGTAGAATCAGTTGCTACTCTAAAGTAAGAACCAGCAGTTAACGGCATTACAGGAAAAGTATATTCCTCTCCATCTGTTCCTCCTCCGTTGTTTGCAGAACCAAAGCCATAGATGCTTAAATCTGGAATGTCATACAAGGCATAGAATTCTACACATTTTGGAAGTCCACCAGGAAGAGTAGCATCCGCAACTCCTGAAATAATTAATGAATCGAATCCTGTGTTTGAAGTTGCCGTCATATCCGTTAACGCGTCTCCAGCACAGTAAACGTCAGTTCCAAAAGCAGAAGGAGTTGCAGGGGTAGGAGTGATGTCTAATGTTAATGTGATTGTAGAATCACAACCTACCGCATTCGTTGTGATCTGTGTGTAAACACCAGATGCAGTATAAGTTGTGGTGTTCATTGTATAAGAATCACAAGCCGACTGAGAAATACTACTCGAAGTTGGCATATTAACCGTTAAGTTAATCGTAATAACACTATCACAACCTGCAGCATTCTGAATTGTATCAAGGTAAGTGTTAGACATTGTCCAAATATTTCCACTTGGCGAAGTATAGGAATTACACACTATTGGACTAACTGTTGCGGTAGAATTTGGTATTACAGTTAAAGTAAGATTAACAGTAGAATCACAACCTCCAACGGCCATGAATAATTCTGTGTAAGGACCTGAAGCAGTTAATGTCTGCGTTCCTAAAACGTAACTTTCTCCAGAGCAAATAGAAGCTGAAACATTTGTTGTATAAGCTGTTAAGAATGTCATGTCAAGGTTAACTGTGCTGTCGCAACCGCTTATGGAAGTAAATAATTCTGTGTAAGGACCTGAAACTGTTAATGTCTGTGTTCCAAAAGTGTAAGAAACACCAGTACAAGCAGAATCTGTTGCTGCAACCGTATAAATTGGGTTAACTGTTAAGTCAATCGCAATAATACTATCACAAAATGCAGCATTGGGAATTGTATCAGTAAATAAACCTGTGGTCGTGAAGATAGTTCCACTTGGTCCTGTGTATGGTCCGCAAGAAATCTGTGTTGTTGAACCAAAAGTATTACAACCTACAGGAGCACAATTGGCAACATGCATATCTAAGCTATCCCAAAAATTTTGAGGGTAAACTATCCACTCAGAATTAAGGGCATCTGTTCCAAAAGAGGCAAGTTCGTTAGGGTTACCAATACACACAGTTGATTTTCTGACCAATGTTTTGTTTTGTGTGCCTGGAGAAACGCCAGCAACCGGCCAATTTGTACCAGGATCATCTTGCATATCTCCAAGGATATCAATAATCGTGTAAACACTTGCTGTTGCTCCTGCTAAGGTTAGTGCAAATAAGTCATCACCGTTAGATAAAAAATTAAATGTCTGGTCTGCGACTGCAAGAATTAAAGGGTCAGCGGAAGGATGTGCAATGACATAAACGGCTCCATCTGCCAACATTGTCCCAGGAGCAAATGTTACATTGTCTGGAAAATCAAACTGACCAAAAGTATTACAGCCATTGCTGCAAGATGAAAGAGAGAAGAAACTCAAATCCACAGGAGTTCCAGTTCCGTTGTAAATTTCAAGGTATTTGTTTTGCGAAGATCCTTCGGCAAATTCTGAAATAAATAAAGTTGTTGCTTGTGACATCGCAAAAATGGGTGCCAATGCAAATAATAATAGAGGTATAAATTTTTTCATAGTAAAATTGTTTTGTTTCCTCTAAATTAAAGAATTCAAAGCAACTTTATAGCTCAAGAACTGTTTAAATTATCAACAATTCAATACCAATTTGTCAGATTGAATGTGACTCTTTCAAGAAATTATAGAGTGTTAACATCTTTAAATCGGTTTAGTATTGAGAGACAAAAAACCTCCTCAATATTTGAGGAGGTTTTGAGTTGTTAATTACTTTTTAATGCATCTGCTCCTCATCAGGTTTCTCGGTATTCGGAGGGAATAATTTTGGCAAATCCGATTTTTTCTGAAGTCGATCGATTAGATTCTCCAATTGAGAAATCGAAAGGCTCTTTGCAATTATTTTTTTGTCTTTATCCAGTACAAATACTTTTGGCGTGGAGAAAATATCATAAGTCGTTTGGTAGTTCAAGGATTTTATCGTCGTGTATTTTGGAACGAACTGTCGTGCATCTTTCATAGCAGCATTGTACAATTCATCCGTTACGGCAACATTTATAAACTCAAGATTGTTTTCTCGAATGAATTTTTTCCAATTCTCAAAATCTTCTCCAACAGCTTTTCCGACAGCAAAAATCTCAACGTTACGATCTCTAAATTTTTTCTCATACAAAGTCTGCAATTTAGGTGTGATTTTGGTACAATGTCCGCATTGTGGGTCCCAAAAATAGAGGATGGTGTAATCGGATTTTAAACTGTAAAAATCTACCCAATTTACATCGGTTGTGTCTCGCAATCGAATATTTGGCGGTACTGCACCCATCACTAAATCCATGTGTGTGTTAACTTTCTCGCATAGTTTATCCAAACTCTCTTCCTTCATCCAAGGAGCTTTGGATTTACCTTCTTCAGTTTCTCCGCAATAGTAACGCTCTCCCATTTTAACAAAAACCTTGTCCATTCCCATGATTTTACTCTTCTCATATTGACTGGTAATCCAAGAAACGTTGTACTGATACATATCCGAACCAACTGTAAATTGGTCACACAACTGGAAAGCGTATTTAATCACTGTGTCCCAGTGTTGAATCATCAACGTTTTGCTAAAATATTTTTCTAATTTGTTGTGATAGATAGGTGTTCTAACCAACCTGTCATCCTTTAAATCAATGTTATCAAAATAATGATCTCTGTAATAAGTAAACCTAAAAGTAGAATCAATAATAACCCCATTTTCATCGGTTGGAGCTTTAGGAATCACTACATCCATGGACATTTTAATGATTTTTGAAACTAACATGCCCTGATTGTTATCGACAATGCTATTTTGGTAGGTAACAACTTTTTTAGTTGTTCCTTCTATTTGCTCTGACAGTTGTTTATACTCTGGAGAATCTGCATCGAATGCTTTTCTGCGTTCTACAAGACTGTTCGCTTTTGTTCTCTCCAAATTAACAAATTGCACATACTTGTTGAATATCTTATTTTCTTCAGATTTTTTAACCCTTGCACTTCCCATTAAGTCTGGTAAAGATGCTTCAATATATACGTCTTCTTTATTGTAGATAAATTCTAACATCTTCTGACTCGGTAAGAATAGTGCCAGAATTCCTGGTTTTTGCTTAGTTCCATCGAATTCTACAACTCCATTTTTCATTTCTGCTGTATCGGCATAATAGAGGCCTTTACCAAAGTATCTTACGAGATTGACCGTTGTATCTTTTTGCCCTTCAATTTTGAATTTTAAATTTTGCCCAAAAGAGAACGAAGCAGATAAAATAAGGAATGCTGTTATTAATATTTTCATTGTTGTAATTTTATTCGTCTAAAGATATTTGTATTAATGCGTAAAAGTACATTTCTGAGGTCAATTTAACATTTCTTTAACGGCTAATATTCGTTAAAAATGCCTTTCGTTGCTGTTCTGTAACTTGCAAAAGCAAATAAAAGATAAGCAATAAGTAATGCTGCGATGCTTCCGATTGTAATTTCTGTCCCAATGTATAAGCCACCCGTTGAAAACATATCGTCTAAGAAGAATTTGAAAATAAAGAACAATACCAAGCCCAAAGAAGCGACAATTCCAAAGATTTTCACAAAGTAAACGAAGAACATACGAATGATTTTTTTAGGATGATGCCCCATTCTCATCAAGGTTCTCACTTCATACGCATTTCTAGACATTAACAGCTGCATGTATTGAATAAGAACCAATCCCGAAACAAAAACGGCAATGATTGATATTCCCAATACAACTAAAAACAAGGTTCCAACCATGCTTTTTAACCTTCCGACGATCATTTGAGAATCTTTGGATTCAAGACCTCTTTTTTTGAGCATCTCCTCTACAAGACCGAATTTACTCTCTTCTCCGGAAATCATAATTTGGGTAATTTTTTGCTTAGAACCGTCAGAGAATTTATCATTTCCATAAGTCATGAACGATTCTGGTACCAAAAGCGACGAAACTTCACTGGTAAAGCCAACAATCTTCACTTTTACAGTTTCTTTTTGACTGTTGTCTTTGTTTGATAGTTCAAAAACTATTTTTATGTCCTTTGCCAAATCATCTGAGACTTGCGGAATGTTATTTGCGCTCATAAAGGTGTTTAGCATCACGATAAAATCACGGGGCATAATCATTGGTACGTATTCATCGCCCTCTTTCCAGTTCCAATCAATTTCATCTAACTCTATGAAGTCGGGGTCTACGGTTTGAATAAAAATAACAGTACTAAACGGAGGAACTAATGGGTCATCTATTTTAAAGAAGATATCAAAATTATTCGCAAGAACAGGTTTCACATCCTTGATAAAATGATTGGCTTTCATTTTTTCTATCTCATTGAGACTAAAATCGGTCTTAGAAAGTCCCAATGTGCTTGCATTAGAAACTTCTTTCTGCACAATTATGGTATTCGGACCTAAAATATCTTCTCCTTCACCAAACTCATTGACTTTGATGAGGTAATGGATGGAAGTAATGAGAAAAGTTATTCCCATAAACGCACCAATAATTGCAATTACCAGCTGTTTCCTGTCTTGATTTTTAAAAAGTAATTTGTTCAGCATGATATTATAGGTTTAGTTCTTGGTCAAAATTAAAATTGTGGTCGTCTCCCAATGTCGTGAGAACAAACCCTGCATTGATTTTATTTGCTCTTGCATCAATTAATTTTAGGCAACGTTGCGTATTTTCTTCATCAAGGTGTGAGAATGGTTCATCCATAATTAGCCATTCAAAAGGTTGTGCAAGAGAACGAACAATTGCTACTCGTTGCTGCTGCCCCATTGATAGTAATCCGCATTTTTGCTCCCATTTATCTTCAATTTCTAGCATTGTTAGATGTTGCTTCAATTCTTCTTCAGAATACGTATCAGTGAGTGAGTTTTTGAGCAATAAATTCTCACGAACGGATAATTTTGGAAACAGTTGTAAATCTTGAAACACAACGGATAATTTATTCATTCTTATCTCTGTCCAGTCATCTACGTTCAATGTTCTGATGTCGCGTCCATCGTATGTGATGGTTCCTGAGTAGTCATCTCGCAAGCCAAAAACGGTAGTTGCAAAGGTTGATTTCCCCTTTCCACTTGATGCATTCAGTAATATTTTTTTTTGAGGGCTGAGTTCTATTTCATTGCCCCAAATACTTTTGTCACTGTGCTTAATAGAGGCAAGTGGCTGCGGCATTACTTTATCAAGTTTTATTTTCATGGAGTCTATTTTGAATGGTTTGATTAAGAGTTTTCAAGAATCATTCCAAGTTTTACTTTAGGTCGATTTTTTGAATAATTTCTTTGCAAACTTGCTCTGTGCTTTTAAAATTCACCCAAATTGCATCTTCATGGCGTTTGAACCATGTAATTTGTCGTTTTGCATAGCGTCTGCTGTTTCTTTTTATTTTTTCGATGGCTTCATGTTGCGAGACTTCTCCGTCAAAATACTCAAACAGTTCTTTGTAACCAACAGTGTTCAGAGAAGACAGGGTTCTTAGATGCTTCACAGACATTGCTTCGGCTATTAGCCCTTGTGCAATCATGCTTTCAACGCGAGCATTGATTCTTGTGTACAATGATTTTCTATCGTGTTTCAGCACAAAACGTTGCACTTGAAAAGGACGTTCATCTGGCTTTGCTTTTCTCAATTCAGAATATTTTTTACCGCTTAAGCGCATTGCTTCGATGGCTCGGATGATTCTCGGGGGATTTTGTTGGTCAACCTCCTCAAAATAGTCAGGATCTTTACTTTTTAGTTCTTCAAGCAAAAAACCAAGCCCTTTTTGGTCATATTCTGCCTGAATTTCAGCTCTCATTTGTTTGGAAGAAGGAATTTTGTCTAACCCGATGCACAAGGCGTCAATAAACATTCCAGAACCTCCGACTAAAATAATGAGGTCTTTGCTCTTAAACTCTTCTTGCAAAATTTGCAATGCTTCTTGCTCAAATTGCGCAGCGGAGACTTCATCTCTGAGTTGGTGAGAATCGATAAAATAATGTTGAATGCCTTTTTGTTCTTCAGAAGATGGTTTCGCTGTGCCAATTGAAAGTTCTGTGTAGAATTGCCGAGAATCAGCAGAGAGAATGCACGTGTTAAAGTGTTTCGCAAGTTGCACACTGACAGATGTTTTTCCGCTAGCGGTGGGTCCTTCTATGACGATGAGTTGTTTGATTACTTCGGCTTTGCTTAGCACAAGTCTTTTTTAGGTAAAAATAGCAACTATTAATAAATGGAAGCCCATTCTAGGTATCTTTCTGTCACTTCACGTACATAGTTGTAAGTGATGCGTGTTTTCATCATTCCGTGACGCACGACCTCGTCTTGGTAATACTCTTTTTTAGAAAGATTGAGTAACATTTTTTCAACATTGTCATCCCATTTATAAGGATCTAATCCGTGCTTTTTGGCGAGTCTTTGTGCATCCATAATATGTCCTCGACCTGCATTGTATGATGCCATTGAGAATTTCTTTCGTTGAAAATCATCGGCAACTAATTTCCAATGTTTCTCATCGGCTTTTAATTTCTTTGCGCCTCCCAAAATTTGAATTTCAGGTGGAGAATCAGGATAAACACCATAAGTTGGACCTGTATTTGGCATGAACTGCATCATTCCATAAGCTCCACCAAATGACAAGGCGTTGGGGTTAAATTTGGATTCTTGGTAAGATATTGCAGCAATGAGTCGCCAATCCCAACCGGATGATTTCTCCGCCTGTTTGAAAGCATTGTCAAATGGAGAAATTTTAGTTTTGCTCAATGTAGCGTAGCTTTTATTGGGTCTGTTGGTGACATGTTTCATGTCAAAATACTTTTTACTGATGTATCTGAAAGTAGATTTTTCCATAAAACTATTGAGCCATTCGTCAAGTTTGTGTTTTAGAAGAGGACTTGATTTTCGCATGCCAAAAGCAATTTTTTGCTTCACGGATAATTGAACATCTGTATAAAGGTTATCGTAGAATTGATTGTTAACTTTCGCAACGACATCTTCGGTAACTGTATAGTCAATGATTCCTTCCGCAACCATTTCGATGAGTTCTTCACCGCCAATATTCCCTTCCATGCCTTCAATATGAATGGTATCACCAATTTCTTCTTGTAAATGGTTTAAACGTTCGTAATAACTGGAATTTTTCCAAACGTGAACACTTTTATTGGCCAATTCGTTTGGTGAGGAAATTAATTGCTCCTTCCATTCATCTTTTTTCATGTCCTCCCATCCGTCTGGTTTTCGTTGCACCAGAACTTGCTGTGATTGTAAGAATGGTGTTGAAAAGTTAATGATTTTTGAACGCTCTCTTGTGACCGTGTAGTTACAAGCAATCAAATCTCCTTGTCCGCTATTCAATAGATCTACCAAATCGTCGAGGTTATTTACCACCTTCACTTCTAATTCTACACCAATTTCTTCTGCGAAAAGTTTTAAAATTTCGTATTCAAAGCCCATTTCCTTCCCTTTATAGTAGAAATAAGAAGTTGTACTATTTTCTGCAAGAATGGTAATTTTTCCTTTCTGTAGAATCTCGGGTAAATCAATTTTTGCATCCGGCCGGTCAAAAGTTTCTATGACTTCATCTTTCTCCATTACACAACTCTTTAGCACAATTGCAGAAAGAATCAGCACGACAAATAAAAAGAACTTATGTGTTTTTATTGAGAGCATAGATTGATTTGATGATAGTAATTTATGTTTTTTTATTCGAAAAACCGCATTTTTTTATGAAATGTTTGTAACAATTGCTCTTTATGATTCTATTTTATTGTCAAAATAATTCTGAAAATGAGGTATGGCCTCTTTCATAAATTGTGTGAAAGTTGATTCTATTATCTGTTCATTCTCATAAAATATTTTTGGTGCGGTATGCAATACATTTGGGAAAGAAATCATTTGAGACACTCCATAGGATGATTTCTCCAATCCATAATCAGTTGGAGAATGATGCAACCATTTCCCGGCTTTCATTCTATCCATCATTTTCCAGAATTGTTCTTTGTCGTAGTCTTTTCTATTGACTTTAACATTCTCAAAATTGTTGATAAAGTTGGTCAATGAAATCATATTGTATTTATCCCAATGTTTGCCCAATAAGAGATCGAAGTATAAATCAATGGCAATTCCTGCAACTTTGGGGAGCGGTTTGTGTAATTGATGCTTTAATTCAAGTACGATAGGGTGGTGGTCGATGTAATCATCGATTTTTCTGTGTAAAATTATTCCTGATTGAATTTTCTCAGAATACCTAGAAAGGTCTTTCCCTTTTACAAAATCGCCAAAGATATTGGCAACCATTAATTCAGTGTCATTGTTTGAGAAAAATAGATGTCCTAAGAAATTCATAGGGCAATATACTCAAAAAAAAATCTCGACCTAAATCGAGATTCTTTAATTAATATTCATCCTCATTAAAGAGAAAGTCTTCTCTGGAAGGATAATCCGGCCAAATTTCTTCAATATTGTCATAAGTTTCTCCCTCATCCTCCAATGCTTGAAGGTTCTCAACCACCTCAAGAGGAGCGCCAGTTCTGATGGCGAAATCAACCAATTCGTCTTTTGCCGCTGGCCACGGTGCGTCTTCTAAATAAGATGCTAATTCTAAAGTCCAGTACATATTTCCTCTTTTAATCTATTAGTATTGGCGCAAAAGTAATTTTAATTTAATACATTCCAAATTTTTAGAGCAAAACTTTTTTAGTTATGTTGATTTAGGAGAAGGTGGTAATGAAGAATGAAGAATGAAAAATTAAAAGTGAAGTTAAATAGTTAGAGTAGTCTAACAAAATAAGTTAGATGGGTCTAACTTTTTAGTGCTCTAATGCTCCAACACTCCAAAATAGAACGCTGATACTTCGACAGGCTCAGTACAAGTTCGCGCAGATTGTTATGATTAAATATGATGACGTAGATTGTTATGATAATAACTGACTTGACTGTCGTCAGACAGATTTACTATGATTTTGTCCCACAAATTTGTCGAATAGACGAGAAATCCAATGCTCCAATGCTCCAACACTCCAACACTCCAACACTCCAACACTCCAACACTCCAAAGCTCCAAAGCTCCAAACCTCACATCCTCGGCCTCCAAGCTTGCTCTTCGACACCCAAATCTTTGGTAAATTTTCTACCAAGAACGAATAAATAATCGCTCAAACGATTGATGTAAGCTAATACAACAGGTAAAACCACATCATTGAGACTTAATTCTGTTATCACTCTCTCAGCTCTTCTACAAACGCATCTTGCAACTTGCGTAAATGAGACTGTTGTATGTCCTCCTGGGAGAACAAAATTTTTCATTGGCTCAAGGACGGTATCCATTTCATCGATCCAATTTTCAAGATTACTGATGTCTTGCTCCTTTAATTCTGGAAGAGCCATGGTCTTTTTTTCTGGGTCTGACGCCAATAAAGAGCCTAAGGTGAACAATCTATCTTGAATTTCTAATAGTTGTTCAACATGCTCGGCCTTGATTTCTTGGTCCCGAATAAGTCCAATGTGAGAATTTAACTCATCAATGGTTCCATACGCTTCAATTCGTAAAGAATTCTTTGGAATTCTTGTCCCTCCGATTAATTGCGTGCTTCCTTTGTCTCCTTTTTTGGTGTAAACTTTCATTTATCCTTCGTTAATTTTATTCAACTGTAATTTTAGCTTTCTTATTCGAATTGTTTTTCCTTGTGAGCGTATATTTTTTGCTGTTTCGGTATAGTAATGATGAATGTTCTCTAAAAAATTGATTTGGTATTCAATCCACTTTTTTTCTTCAAATTTGCGTCCGTATTCTTCTTTCTCAATTCTTAATTTTTTTACAATTGCTTGATAATCGGGCCTTCCTAAATAATCATGATCAGCATCACAAATAATTTCTTCTAAAATATTTTTTGGCTCCACATCTCTCTTAGTCGCGTTAATGATACTAGAAATAATTTTAATTTGTTCATCAGAATATCCGTAAATAGGCAAGGTTGATTTTACCATTTGAATAGCAAAGTTCTCATTATCGTCGTATTGCATAATAAATCCTGCGTCATGATACAAGGCCGCAGTTCTTAATAGAATGAGCTCTTCATTTTTAATTCCTTCAAGTTTGCAGTATCGAATTACTGCTTTTTCTACATTAAGAGAATGCGGTAAATCATGGTACGATAGGTTTTCAGGTAATAATGACTTCAGTCTATTAATGATGTGTGATTTTGCTTGTTTAAAATCCATAGGAGACAGTCCGCATTTGATTCTTAGCTCTTTGCTCGCGTAGTTTCCTTCTCCGTACATGGCAAATTCCTGTTTTATCTTTTCTAAGTAAAACATTTCGATGCTACCACCTCTTTTCTGAATGTCAATTTTGCCCCGAGATGTCGTATTGAAATACCCTTCTAACGCATCATTTATACTCCGAGTAATTGTAATTGAGCCACTTTTAGTATTTGCCTCTGCTCGAGCGGCAATGTTCACGGTATCTCCCCATACATCAAAACTGAATTTTGACGTCCCAATGATTCCGGCAACTAAAGGTCCCATGTGCAACCCAATTCGTATTTCCCAAAAGTCTTTTTGCATTGCAATAGCTGTGTCTTGCTCAATTTGAATAAAATTTCGAATTTCAATTGCTGCTAAACATGCTCGTATTGCAGGGAAGGGATGATGCTCTGTCACTCCAGCTAGAGCCATGTAAGCGTCACCGATAGTCTTTATTTTTTCTAGCTTATATTTACGTGTTATCTCATCAAATTTGGTGAAATATTTTTCTAATTGTTGAATTAAATGTAGTGGCTTCATTTTTTTTGCCTTCACAGAAAAATCAACGAAATCAGTAAATAAAACGACACCATTTTCTACTTTTTTAGGAGAAAATTTTCCGTTCTCAGAAAATTCTTCCAAAATAGATTCTGGGAATATGTTACTTAAGAGCTGTCCAATTCTTTGGTCTTTGTAGTAGAGTGATTTAAAAACTTCAATTTTGCTTTTTATCAGACTCGCATTGAATGGATAGGTAATGTAATCGACCGCACCGTAATGCATTCCTTTGATGAACTTGTTGCCCGAACTGTCTTCTTTTGCCACTACTACAATGTAGCTATTGTTGAGAATAGAGTTGTCTTTGATCGATTTTATTACCTGTAATCCTTCCGTAGAACTTTCAATATTGATAATGAAAATTCCAATTTCTTTGCTCTTGATAATTGGAATTGCCTTTTCTACGGTACTGGTAGTAAAAACGTTGTTACCTCTACCAGATAAAATATCTTTGATGTTTGAACGTAAGTTTACATCATCGTCAATAATTAAAATGTTTATAAATCGTTCCATTATTTTACATCATCTGAATTGAATGGTATTTTTAATTCGTGTAGAATTTTTTGAATAACTCTGTCTACAACAGAATCAGGGCAAGACGCTCCAGAGGTTATTATTATTTTTAAGTTCTCTTTCTGAGGAAGAAACGAGGTCAATGTTTCTGCTTTATTGGTGTGAATATTAAATGCATTTACTTCATTCAACGAAACAATTTCATTTTCATTGCGAATAAAAAAGGTCTTGAACTTAGGTTCTAACAGTTCCACAAGGTGCGTTGTATTACTGCTATTGTAACCTCCAACAACAATGGCTACGTCTGCTTCGTTGTTGAGCAATTCTAAGGTAGCAGATTGATTGTCATTGGTTGCGTAGCAAAGTGTATCTCTGGTGTCAGCAAAGTGAGAAGAAAGTGAATTTTCGCCAAATTTAAGAGACATAGTATCTTTTAAGAAGTCAGCAATTTCTTGTGTTTCAGAGGCGAGCATAGTTGTCTGGTTGACTACTCCAATTTTCTGTAAATGTAAATCAGGGTCAAATCCATCAGAAATTTTCCCCTCAAAAAAGTCGAAAAACTGAAATCTCGTAATTTTGCCGAGAATGTAATCGGCAAGCAATTTTGCTTCGGATAAATTTTTAACAATCAATGACGGAGAATTGACCTCACTGTGCGAAAATGTTGCGCGAGTTTCTTCGTGCTTGTGCTTGCCATGAATAATGATGGTGTGCTTGCTTTCTCCCAATTTCGCAGAACGGTTCCATACTTTTTCTACAAAAGGGCAAGTGGTGTTGTATTTTTGAACATCCAAACCTTTGGCACGAATAATTTCTTCTGTTTCAATGGTTGTACCAAATGCTGGAATAATCACAATGTCTTCAGAAGTTATTTCACTCCAAGGAATTAATTGCGAACCGTCTGTGTCTTGAATAAATTTAACCCCCATGCTTTGCAAATCCGCATTTACATCCGGGTTGTGTATCATCTGACTGATTAGAAAGATGCGCTTATCAGGATTCTCATTGATGGCTGCATACGATTTCTCAATGGCATTTTCTACACCGTAGCAAAAACCAAAGTGACGACTGATAATAAATTCAACAGGTCCAATTGTAAGAATAGAAGGGGAGAAGTCCTTTTTTCGGGGATCTTCCAACTTTCTTCTAGCTTTTACACGACTTATTATCGGAGAACGATAGTAAACGGGGATGTCGAATTTTTTCATTGATTCAAATCTAATGAAAACTTTTCTTTAAACGAAAGAATAAAAAAAATGAAAAATGAAAAGTGAAAAGTGAACCGATGTTAACTCAATTCATTTTTAATTCTTCATTTCACGTCTTCTAATAAAAATAAACCATCTTATCCTTATCGTGCTTCACTTTGTAAGAGAACTGCAAATCTTTGCTCGCTTTTGGTTTTAAGTTGAACTCCCATTCAATAAGACCTGTACGTTTGTTCAATTTACCTTTACCTAAGCCCAAAGTTTCTATTTCAATGTCTGCATTTTGTGTGATTGGAATTTGATCTTGTACCACTAGCTTAATGTTTCTCGATTTCAAATTCTTCACTTCAATTGAGTAAGAGAAAGTTCGTTCTTTTTTCTGTCCAACAATTTTTTCTTTCGATTCTTTCTTCAAAAGTGTACGTTTTACAATGATGTTAGGGTCTTTGCCTAAACTTAAATTCAATGTATCATCCATTGTTGTTGGGTCTAAATAGGTCTCGCCCATGTATGTTCCGTCGAAGAAAATATTTGCTTTTGCAGGAACTAATTGCAATTCTGCCAATTTGGACAACTGAGCTACTAAATAAACCGATTTGTCGTATTTAGGAACGGTGTAGTATTTGTAATTGGCATCTAAATCAACATTCTTCACCAAAACCATGTGTTTTTGACCGTTTGACTTGATAGAGTATGGCAAATCAATTTGAAATTCTGCAGAAATCATGTTCTCTACCGTTGTTGTGAAGTCGTAGGCTTTCTCAGCAACAATAACTTCCTCCACATCGGAGTCGTATTCCGCTCTAGCAGGCGCACTATTTGATACATAACCTCTGCTTTTTGCTTCTCTTCTCATTTTGTCTTTATTGCCAAGGTTCATCTTATTCAAATTATCTAATTGATTTCTGTAACGATGAAAATCTATGTACCAAGGATGCAATTCTGGTTTGGTTTTATTCTGATAAGGGTTGTTTGTTGAGATATTCAAACGCACATCATCCCAATCAACACCGGTGTTTTGATGAACGTTTGCTTTGTAATTCAGGTTGATTTTATTCGAAGAAGTTTCACTACGTAAATCGTACAAAGGTGTCCATCCTGCGTTATTGACAAGGTAAGAAACATCAACTTTTCCGTTTGCCGAAGCGTTTGCTTTCAAGGTGATGGTAATTCTATAAGTAGGACCTTTTGGTTTGTCGATACCACTGTTTGCTTCTGCATTCTTTAGCAAATTCAAACGGTTTTGCATTCCTGATTTAGTTTTGTTGACTTCTATTTTTTCTCGGTTCAATTTCAACAATTTCTTATTGACTTCCATCATTTTTTTGGTGTAATAATCAATGGCATCTTTCAACAGACCGATAGAATCATTCACTTTTCCTTGTCCGCGAATAGCACCGTTATTTTTCAGAATATTCTTAGTTGCCTGGTAAACATCAATCTCATCTTGGATAGCTCTCACCACATAATTGATGTTGTAAATAGAATCTTCCAAGGCCAAAATTTTTCTACGAGTTTTTAGAGAAAGACCTTCCAATTTTGGTGTTTTAACTTCAGGGTAGTGAATGGCATATTTGGTGTCGAGGATAATCACGTTACCTGTTGCATTGACTTGCAAGCTGTTATTATCAATGTTGTTACTGACTCCATCAATAACTATTTCAGTTATTCCTTTAGTAACAGAATAACTCGCCTTGCGATAAACTTGAGCCCCTTGAGAATAAACGGTAACTTTTGCAATTTTCGATTTTACAATTTTTTCATCATTGGCATTTGCATTCGAAGCAAAGCAGATGATAGAAAAAAGGATGATTAGATTTTTCATATTTGTTGTTTTGTTTCTCTGTACAAGTAATAATTAATAAGGTTCAAATATTTAGTCTTCTTTTGTGAAAGAAAATCGTCCAAGCGCCCATTTTTTAGATCCTTTATAAGTAACAACGAGTAATTCTACCTTATCATCATTTCTAACAATAGAAGAATTTCTATAGACTTTATCGTACCTCCTAAATTTCACGTATTCTGCGGCTGTATAGTCAATCAACATGTATGGGCTTTGTTTCCCCTCGGAGTTTATCTTTGTCGCAGCAAATGCCCATCCGTCGTATTTTTTGCGTTCTTTTTTTTCCATTGTTTTCACGTCTTTATCAATCAGTTTTATTTTCTTTTCAAGAATTAACACAAACAAATTGTTCCCCACACCTACTACATCATGAGCTCCGAAGTGAGTTTTATGCTTTTGATATTTCGATTGACTTAATAATTCACCGGAGTTTGAAATTCTAGTAATTACTAAATCTCCATAATGATAGGTTGTACGTGTTGTAGTTCCTCCATTTGCTGTTGTCGTAGTAGTTATTGTTACCCAATAGCGCTCTCCTACAAGAGAAATAGACCCATCATCGTGTTTTAAGACATTTCGCAGATAAAGATTAGTAAGTGCTAGTTTACCTTTATCATCTATCTTTTTCGCTTTCTTGGTTTTTCTTTCAGACCAACCTTCTGTAATAAAATCATGAGTAAACTCACTCCAGAATTCATCTTCAACCTCTAAAGATTCTTTATCTAAAGTCAAAAGAAAAACACCTTCAATTCCATATACATCTTTATTTAGGTAGTAACCTCCAAAGAATAGAGCCCCATCTTTTGTCTGGGTTAATTGAACATCATCTAGCTTGTGACCTTTAACGTCAATTTTTATAGTTTCAATATCATCTTCAGTTATGCGTGCTATTTCAAATTCTTTTTCTCCTTGTTTTATTCCTGCTTTTCTATTTCGTGTCAATATTTTATAACCAAGAGCATAAATTTCTCCATTATTTCCCAAGACTACACTTTGTTCATAGTAATCTTTTCCGTCATCAGCTTTGTAAAAAACATTGTCATTAGTCCAAAGCACTTCCAGGGCCTCATCAAGAACGGTATAATGCTTCCGAGCAAGCTTATCTTTTCCTGTTTTATAAACTTCGTACATTAATAATTTATCGTTAACTGAGGTTTTTGTTGTAAAATGAATTCCCTGACCTCTCCTCGGGCTCGTTTGCGAATGAATTTTTTTAGTAGAGGATAATTCTCCAGACTCCCAATTGAAAGTCTGTAAATACAATTCTGTTTTCCCTTCTTTTCGAAAGGTTTTAGTAGAGAATAAAGCGTAAGAGTTACCTACACGAATTATTCTTTCTATAATATAGTTCTCATCTTCAAACTGTTGAGATACGTCTATTGTTGATACGACTTTTAAATCTGTATCACGTGTTTCAATGAAATATCTCCATCCACCAGGTCCTCGTATTGGTTCTTTCTTGAAGACAATATATCCTTCATCTACTTTAAACGTGCTTATTAATTTGACTGTTTTACTTTTTTCTAATTTCAGTTCTGCGAAAGTAATGGTTACATTTTCGTACTGTTCTTGCGCAAATAAAATATTCGAAAGTAGTAGTAGTGCTATAGCGATAATTGTTTTCATAATTTCTCTATTAAGTGAGTAATTTATTCGTTTAGATTTCTATTAAAAATCAAATTGAAATTTAAGAAATCCAAATTTTCTATCAATCGTATTCGTAATAATATTCAATTCAATTTTGTTATTATTTAATTCTATGAAACTAATACCTCGTAGTTCTTTATAACGCTTATACGTCTTATAACTATCATCCATATAATCCATTAGAAAGCTTTCTTTTATTGATCCATTCTCAGATATTCGAAATGTTCCAATTGCGTATCCTGCATTTTTCTTTTTCTCATCTTTAGTTAATTGTTTTAATTCTTTACCTAATAATTCAATTTTCCTTTTTACTTGTACTATTACTAATTCGTTATTTTCTCCGAAAGCTATTGTGTTTTCATAATTTCTAGTCTTAGTTTTTTTGTAAAGAGTATGAGAAGTGTATTCACCTCCATTTAATCTCGAAATAACTAGGTTATTATGATAGTGTGATCTATTTACAGCACCTTTTTCACTTATAGTCATTACCTCTAAAGATACTTCGTTCACAATTGAAATTGAACCATTAAGGTGTTCGACTAACTTAATGGGCTGAAGGTAATTAATAAATCGAAAAGATTTTTCTTTCTCCTTCTTACTTAGATCAAATCTTTCTCTTTCTACTTTAGTAATAAACTCTTTGTCGAGTATTGAGATTACTTCATTTGTTAATTCTCCAGATTGAGGATCTATTTTAAAAAGAAACTCACCAAAATTATAATCTTGTGATAGACTTGCATAAAAACCAACTAAATATATAGATCCGTCTTTATGGGGTAGAACTGTAGGAGAAATTAATATATTATTTCCAATACTTAAATTAATGGTTTTTTTTTCTGAGATATTCTCATTTACTATGAAAAGACTATATTTAAAATTGTGTTTAACTTTTAATTTAGAATTTGTCCTTGTATCGTTATAGGTCGTTATATATGATTTTGAAGAATTATCTATTGTAAAACTTTGTATGTAATTACTGTTATATTTCCCTTCTGTTAATTCAAGGTCAAAATTTGAAAATGTATCAGAATCAATATTATACGAAATAAATTCGTTTTTATCTTTTGTATAATAATCATCATCATCTCTTGCTTCTCTTATAAAAACATTAATCAGTAAATTTTTATTATTGGGAGAAGACACTATTTTTGTCTTTAATTTATAATAAACACTCGAAGAATAGTCATGTTTATAAATTACCTTTGGAGCTTCTATTTCATTAGAAGATAGGTATGTTTTTTGACAGTAGAAATTGACATAATTTTCTTTTTTAAATTGTTTGTGATAAAAAATAAGTGCTGTTCCTTGAACGATTTGAATATCATCAAATGTCCAATCGGTCATTTCTATAAATGATTTTGAAATTTTTTTAGTTGTAATTGTTTCAAAATTACTATTTAGTTCAACTAGGAAATACTCCCAACCACCAGGACCTTTTACTGGCTCTTTCTTAAAGATATAATAACTTTCAATTGATTTAAAAACTTTAATTATTTTTTGAGTTTTACTTGATGATAAATTAACTTCTGCGAAAGTAATGGTTACATTTTCGTACTGTTCTTGCGCAAATAAAATATTCGAAAGTAATAGTAGTGCTATAGTGATAATTGTTTTCATAATTTCTTAGTTTAAATCATTGCTTTAATCTCCCCAATTATTCTTTCTGCAAAGGCATTGGCACTTTCCATTGATTTGCTTTCAGAATAAACTCTGATGATTGGTTCTGTGTTACTTTTCCTTAAATGTACCCATTCTTTTCCAATATAGATTTTTACGCCGTCTGTTGTGTCAACTTCTTCGTTCTTGTATTTCTTTGCCATGGCAGAAAGAATAGCATCTACGTCAATTTCAGGTGTTAACTGAATTTTATTCTTCGAAATGGTGTATTTTGGATAAGAATCTCGCAATTCTGAGACTTTCATCTTCTTTTCTGCCAATAAAGACAAAAATAAGGCAATTCCAACCAAGGAATCACGTCCGTAATGCAATTCTGGATAGATAATTCCTCCGTTTCCCTCGCCGCCAATGACAGCGTTTTCAGCTTTCATTTTATTAACAACATTGACTTCTCCAACGGCAGAAGCAAAGTAAGTTTGACCATAACTTTCTGTAACATCTCGCAACGCACGGGTAGAGGAGAGGTTGGAAACACTCGCTCCAGGAGTTTTGCTAATGACGTAGTCGCCAACCGCAACCAAGGTGTATTCTTCGCCGAACATTGTGCCGTCTTCGCAAACCATAGCTAGTCTGTCAACGTCGGGATCTACTGTGAATCCGACGTTTGCACCTACTTCAATAATCTTGTCAGAGAGGTCGGTGAGGTGCTCAGGCAAAGGTTCTGGATTGTGCGGAAAATGTCCAGTTGGTTCGCAATACAACTCCGTGATTTTAGCCACTCCCAATGCTTTTAACATGGCTGGGACAAAAATACCACCAGTAGAATTTACCGCATCTACGACTACTGAG
Source organism: Fluviicola sp. (assembly GCA_002734065.2). Lineage (GTDB taxonomy): Bacteria > Bacteroidota > Bacteroidia > Flavobacteriales_D > Crocinitomicaceae > UBA4466. The sequence continues at coordinate 136,471 of NVXU02000030.1, read as the reverse complement.
AAATCAGCTGCAGCAATGGCTTCTTGGTTGACCAAAGGCAACGCAAGAATAGCATCAATGTGTTTTTGCAAGTAAGAATCATCGCTGGTGACAATTCCTAAATCATCAACCTCTGCAAAATCGAAAGATTCATCTTCTGCAATGGCAAGGACTTGATTTCCGTCTTCTCCAGTGATAAATTCTCCTTTCTCATTCAATAATTTCAGGGCATTCCATTGTTTTGGGTTGTGAGAAGCCGTGAGAATAATTCCCCCGTGTGCATTCTCTAAAGGAACGGCGATTTCAACGGTTGGCGTTGTCGAAAGTCCTAAATTAACGACATCAATTCCCAAACCGACAAGCGTAGAGGAGACCAAATCAGAAACCATTTGCCCAGAAATACGTGCATCTCTGCCGATGACAACCTTTAATTTATTCTCATTCTTATTGCGATTGATGAGCCATGTTCCATAAGCGGCTGCAAATTTCACTGCATCAAGTGGAGTTAAACCTTCGTTTACTTTTCCACCAATTGTTCCTCGGATTCCCGAAATTGATTTTATTAATGTCATAATTAGAAAGATTTTTGCAGGGCAATCATTTTCATACACGCAATGGCGCATTCTATGCCTTTGTTTCCGTGTTTACCACCAGACCGGTCAATTGACTGCTGAATATTGTTGTCCGTCAGCAAACAGAATGCTACAGGTGTATTGTATTTTAAGTTTACATCTTTGATTCCTTGGGTTGCTCCATCGCAAACAAAATCAAAATGCTTGGTTTCTCCCTGAATGACAACTCCGATAGCAATGACACCATCAACTTGTGTTTTTTCGCACATTAATTGTGCACCAAGAGGCAATTCGAATGCTCCAGGCACAAAACGTACATCAATATTGTCTTCTTTGACTCCGTTGTCCGTCAATGCTTTTTTTGCACCTTCTAGTAGGTTGAGTGTAATGTCTGGGTTCCATTCAGAAACAACAATGCCGATTCTAAAATCGGCACCGTTTGGAATTTCTTCCTTCATATATTTTGACAAATTGCGATTTGCAGTAGCCATTATTTCGTTTTATTATTCTCCGTTCGAGCAATGTATTTATCAATTGCTTTTTGAGAAGCGAATGTTGGATATTCTTCTTTAATTTGCTTGTAACACTCCGTTGCTTTCTCGAAATTGTTGATTTCTTCAAGATTCAACCCTGCTTTCATTAGATAAATAGGCGAAGTGAACTCATTTGCATTCAAATTAGCTGCTTCTAAGTATAAACTTGCTGCTTCGGTGTAGTTTTCCAACTCAGAATAAGCATCAGCACGTAATCCGATAGCCATGACTTGTACGTAAGTGTCAGAAACGTCAACTCCTTCTAGTTCTTCAATTGCTTTTTTGAATTCTCCAGAATTCATGTATTGACGCGCCAAAGAAAACTGAGCGATTTCACCCCCGATTTTTCCGTCGTATTTTTTTACTTGTACTCTAAATTCGTCTATTGCCAATTCTGTAGAATCTTTATCTGCGTAATTTAAACCTATCCAGGTCGCATCTTTCGATTTTTCATTGGCTGGTTCCCAGATGAATTGTCTGTAACCGAAATAAGCCAATACCAAAACGATTAGTCCACCTACAATCATGGTGACCATTCGAAGTGTTTTATTCGACTTGAATTGCTCTTTAATTTGTTCTCCTGAGATATCTTCTAACATTGTAATTTGTGTTCTTTTTTAATAGCGAGCAAAAGTAATGTTTTTTTTTAGGTTGTCCTATCAAATTTAAAATAATGATTAATGGAACGCGGATGCCGCAGATTTTTATGATTAAGAATGATTGGTGGGGCTATGATATTGTGTTAGGGGTAGTTCAAAACCATCGACATTTTATATATTCCACATCAACGTCAACCAAGTAAATCATAAAAATCTGCGTCATCTGCGTTCCAATGTCCAACAATTGAGCTATTTTTGCTCAAATGCATTTGCAAAACCTCCATCTTGTTAATTTTAAAAACTACGAAGATTCAGAAATTGAACTTTCGAAAGGCATTAATTGCTTTGTAGGAATGAACGGTTCGGGGAAGACAAATATTCTTGACGCGGTGCATTATTTGAGCATTTGCAAGTCGTATATGAACGTTGTTGATAAACAGAACATTCGCTTTGACCAACAGTTTTTTGTTATTCAAGGGGATTGGTTTAAGGAAGATCAAACGGTCAATATTAATTGTGCTGTTAAGCAAGGAGAGAAGAAAGTTTTCCGGAGAAATAAAAAGGAATACGAGAAGTTAGCAGATCACATCGGTCAGTTTCCGGCGGTGATGATTTCTCCCTATGATAAAGACCTTATTTCTGAAGGCAGTGAGCTGCGCAGAAAGTGGATGGACGGAATCATAGCGCAGTTCGATAAGCAGTACCTGCAACACATACAGAAGTACGCAAAGGTTTTAATGCAACGGAATGCATTGCTAAAAAACATGGCAGAACATCGTTTATTTGACAGAGAATCCATCGAAGTTTGGAACGATCAAATGATAGTTTTGGGCAATAAAATTCATGAAAAGCGCAAAGAATTTTTGGAAGAATTCATACCTGTTTTTCAAAAACATTACGATGCGATTGGAACGGTAGAAGAAGAGGTGCATTTGACCTATAAATCGCAACTAATTGAACATTCTTTCGAAGATTTATTGTCGATGTACGAGAAAAAGGATGCCCATACCCGGTATTCGAATGCTGGAACGCACAGAGACGATTTAATTTTTGAAATCAAAGGTCATCCAGTGAAGAAATTCGGCTCGCAAGGGCAACAGAAGTCTTTTATCATTGCTTTGCGTTTGGCACAGTATGAATGGTTAAAAAACCACTTGGGCGTTCTTCCCGTTTTGCTTTTGGACGATATTTTTGATAAATTAGACCATTCTCGAGTAGAAAAATTGATGCATTTAGTGGCAGATAATTTCTTTGGACAAGTTTTGGTAACCGATACCGATGCAGAGCGTGTGCAGAAGATTTTTGCAGAAAGTCATTTGGAATATAACCTTTATGAGGTTGAATCGGGGAGTGTAAAGCAATTGGAGTATGTCGAAGCGAAGTAAATACAGTGATTTAAAGCGAACTTCTAACGAGCAACCGTTAAAGGAGGTGTTAGATCGTTGGATGAAAGCCTATGGTTTTGAAGAACGAGCAAAGAATTTGGAGGTTGTAGAGGCTTGGCCAGAATTAATGGGAACGGCAGTTGCCAATCGCACCAGAGAGATCAGTATCAGAAACAAAATGCTTTATTTAAAAATGGATTCTTCGGTAATGCGAGATGAATTAGCGCATGGAAAGCAGATAATTATCCAAAGAGTGAATGAGTTTGTGGGGAGCGAAGTGATTGTGGATGTTTGGTTTGGGTGAGTGAAAATCGTAGATTTTTTAGAAACGCGATGCTTTTAGATTTTTAGAAATGTTTCGCTACGCTGCACTTTTAGAGAAGGTCTTCGACCTTTTAGATTTTGAGAGAAAGGAGATGTGACAAAATGAGAAAATATGAATAGGCAAGAAATTTCATTGAATGTGTTTGATGTCTTTATAATTTCCGTTGTTGGATTACTTATAGCAAGAATTATTTTCTTGACTCAATTAATTATTCTGACGGTTTTGTTAGGTCTTTTTGAATCAAAAATTGAATTTCTATTTGGTTTCTTCTTCATTGTTGTTTATTTCTTGTTACTGGCGATGTTAATATTGTTGAGCGTTTTTACTTTTTCCTTAATGCGATATTTATTCAGTAAGAATGAAAAATGGCAAATTTGGGTGGCGTTTGGAGTAGTTGCGATTATTGCGTATTTTACTAGGTTGATTATTGGAAATCTTGGTTCGTTTGATGTGAAATCAGGCATATTAATGATTACGTTGTTAATTTTAACGATTTACGTTATTGTTAAATTGTACAGGAAGTTTTTTGAGGATTAGAAACGGTCTCAAGATACTATTAAGTTATCAATTTACGTTTAGCTTTTGTAAAAGGATGATATTAAGCTTGTGATTTTCGACACTAAGTTCAACTCTAAATCAACAAATAAAGGTAATCGTAAAAGTGTTTTAGAATAATTCTCTGCATTTGGCAATACTAACTTATTAGTTGATTTATTTTGAATGTATGGGCTAGAATGAAGAGGTGAATAGTGAAAAACTGCTAATACATTGTTTTGCTTCAAAAAGTCAATGAGGTCATTTCTTTCGGATATTGAAGCGCAGAGGATATAGAAAATGTGATAATTATTAGATTGATAATCTCTTATGGTCGGAAGTTTTATTTTCTCTTTTGTTTCCAGATTCTGAAGTTGTTTATAATAGGTTTCCCAAATCAATTTACGCTTACTTTGGATAAACTCAATCTTTTGCAACTGTGCAAATAAAAGTGCTGCCGTTATTTCTGATGGGTAAAAATTTGATCCAAGGTCCACCCATTCATATTTAGGAACATTACCCCTTAGCATTTCAAGTTGATTAGTGCCTTTTATCCATATTTTTTCAGCTCGTTCAACCATTGATTGATCATTGATTACAAGCATTCCTCCCTGACCAGAACTAATATTTTTCGTTTCGTGGAAGGAGAAAGCTGCAAAATGACCAAATGTTCCAAGGAAACTATCTTTATAGGAGCTAGTAATACTATGGGCAGCATCTTCGATTACAAAAATATTATGACGATTTGCTATTTCCATGATAGTATCCATGTCGCATGCTAAGCCAGCGTAATGAACAACGACGATGGCCTTTGTTTTCTGCGTAATAAGTTGTTCTAATTGTTGCACATCTATATTGGGACTTTTTGCCTCACTGTCACAAAAGATAATTCGTGCTCCCCGAAGGGCAAAAGGAGTTGCAGTAGATACAAATGTATATGAAGGAATTATTACTTCATCTCCGTCAGTAATGTTACAGAGCAAAGAAGCCATTTCTAAAGCAGAGGTTGCGCTATTAGTCAAAAAGCAATTGCTGAATCCAAAATGATTTTTAAAAAAGCGGTGGCATTTATCAGTAAAATAGCCATTTCCTGAAAATTTACCTTTGATAAAGGCTTTTTCTATAAGTTCATATTCTTGACCAGTTAAGTATGGTTTGTTAAATGGAATCATAATAAAAATCTTCTGAACATTTTTTGTAATATAATATAAAATTGATTAGATTATCCTATATTTGCTTAGTTATAACTACTAAAATCTATTCTGTTCTGTGAAAATTGATTTTTTAGAATTTGAAAGTATGATAAAAGATCTTTTTGATCCTGAGTTTTCATTTGATTCTTCGTTAGTTGAATCATGGTCTTCAATGCAATCCTTAATAGTAGTTAGTGCAATTGACGAACATTACGATGTATTAATTAGTCATCAAGAATTAAAAAGGGCGAAGACTATTCATAGCCTGCACAGTATTGTTATTAAAAAGTTTTGTTAAGATGCCTTTGTTTAAAGTTGCAAACACAAAAATTGCAGGCATATCGGGGGCTGTTCCCAAAAACAAAGTTTCCAATAAAGACCTTGAAGGATTAAGTCAAGAACAGATTGATTTACTGATAAAAACGACAGGTATAGAGAATAGAAGAGTAGCAGAAGAAAGCATTTGTGCCTCAGACTTGTGTTTTGTTGCTGCTGAGAAACTGCTAGAAGAACTTAAATGGAATAAAAATGAAATAGAAATATTAATTTTTGTTACGCAAACCCCAGACTATATAATGCCCGGGACAAGTATGATTTTACAAGATCGATTAAACTTACCAAAGTCTTGTATGACTTTAGATATAAATCAAGGTTGTGCAGGTTATGTTTATGGATTGTCAGTCATATCAAATATGATGAGTTCAGGAGCTATAAAAAAAGGCTTGCTACTTGTAGGTGATACGATTACTAAGTTGATAGAAAAAGGTGATAACAGCATTGTTCCTATTTTCTCTGATGCTGGTACAGCTACAGCTATAGAGTTTGATTCATTTGCGAAGGATATGATTTTTAATTTACAAACGGATGGCTCTGGTTATGAGTCTATCATTGTTACTGAAGGAGGTGCTAGAAATCAAACTGGGGATAGAACAAAAAAAATGAGAATGCGAGGGCATGATGTTTTTGCTTTTGCTCTGAAAGAGGTTATTCCTAACATTGAATCAGTTTTAAAATATGCTGGGAAAGAAAAAAATCAGATTGATTATTATATCCTTCATCAGGCAAATAAGCTGTTAAATGAGTCAATTCGTAGAAAAATGAAGATTGATTCATCAAAAACCCCTTACACATTAGGTAAATATGGTAACACGAGTTGTGCAACTATTCCATTAACTCTTGTAAGTGAATTAGGTGAGGAGGTCAAAAGTAGTAACCTTGAATTACTGTTTTCTGGATTTGGCGTAGGTTTATCTTGGGGAGCAGTTTGTGTAAATATTTCGGATATTGTGTGTCCTAAACTAATAGAATTATAATTTGAAGCAGATAGAATATACAATAGTAGTCCCGGTTTATCGCAGTGTAGAATCACTAGAGCCACTGTTTCATGGAATAAGTTCTGTTATGCAGAACTTAAGCTTGTCCTTTGAGGTCATATTTGTTGAAGATTCTGGAGAGGAGAATAGCTGGAGGGAGTTATTGCGGATTAAAGAGATTGGGAAAGAATTGATTACTATTATCCGTCTATCCAAGAATTTTGGGCAAAATGGAGCAACACTTTGTGGCATTGATGAAGCGAAAGGGAAGAGGGTTATTACAATAGATGATGATCTGCAAACAAATCCTATTGAAATTAAAAGATTAATTGAATTCCAGAAAAAATCCCATGCAGATGTTGTTTATGGGAAGTTTAAAGAATCAAAGACTTCTTGGTTTAGAAAAGTAGGATCAGCTTTTATTAAACGAATTTTCAATAAAAGTCAGGGTAATGGTAGCTCAATTGGATCTTCGTTTAGATTAATTGATGAACATATTGTAAAAAGATTGAGGTTTCATTCTCAAGATCATTTGTTTATTAACCAAGTGATTACATGGTATACCTTGAACTTTCAATTTGTAGAGGTAGAGCGTGATATGAGAGAAGCCGGGAAATCCGGTTATTCAAATCGAAAACTGATAGCCTTGTCATTAAGGTTGATCATATATTATACGAGTCTTCCTTTGAAATTAATGATTTTATTAAGTGCTCTTGCATCAATAGGCATCCTTATTATGACAGGATATTATATTTACTTTAAAACGAATGTTGGTGAAGACTTGGATTTGTTTATGCTGGCTGTGCTTGTTTCTATGGGAATAATTTCAGGTAGTATTGGTGTTTTTGGTGTTTATATCAACCGTATCTATTCTTCAAGAGTTGGAAAACCGAATTATGCTATTAAAGTAAAAATGTAATGATTCTTCAAAAATATGGAATCCAATTATGTTCCATGCAGCATGATGATATTCAAAAAGTACGGAGTTGGCGTAATGCAAAGCATGTTCAGAAGAATATGCTTTACAAAGGAAAAATAACTTCAGAAATGCAGGAGGAATGGTTTACTAATCTAGATGGATCTAGCGCTTACTTTATGATTATCCATCAATCAATTTCGATTGGAGTTATTTATGTAAAAGATATTAATTGGGGAAACCGGACAGGTGAGGCTGGTATATTTATTGGAAATCAAGAATATCACAAATCGTATATTCCAATGCTAGCAATCATTTGTTTGATGGATAGTTTTTTTGATCAATTTTCATTTTCAAAATTAAAAGCAAAAGTCAAGAAGAGTAATAACTCGGTTTTGGACTTTAATTTTACACTTGGTTATAAACAGGTTAACGAAACTGATACATACCATGAACTGTTAGTCTCTAAAGAAGCTTACTCTAAGTCTAAGATGAAGCTTTTGAAAATCATTAACACTTTTGATTTAGGGGATGATTTAAGTAAGTTCTCAAAAAAAGAAAAAAATTATTTTTTTTTGCGAAAGTAAGAAGTTATTCTCTTTAATTCGAGTCGTAAAACTAATCGAATTGGGATACTCGGCTGTAAGCCTTGTCGGAAAAGCCTAATAGGTAGTATTGATTTACTGTAGGGGATCTTGTTAGAAGAAAGATGCTTTTTCAAAGGAGAGTTCATAGTAATCCAAAACTGTTTTTGATTGTATTTAAAATAATCACGTCCAGCACGTTTTTTGAATATTTCCATTCCGATATGAAAAGTTAATATTTCATTTTCAAAAAGTTTATATTTCTTTGCAAGAGCAAAAATATTTTGAGAAAATGTAATTCCTATAAATGGAACTCCAATGCATATCTCTGCTAATTGGAAATCCTTGAATAAATCCCGATGAAAAACAAAGCAATCAAATCCAGGATGTTTTTTACCCGTTTCCAAGTAGATTTTATCCAATTGATCTACCTCCGTGAAATGTGCAGGTAATCTCCGGCGATTAATAATACATGCATCTAATCCATCATCAATGAAACGATTTATTTCAGTGTAGAAGTTTGGAAAAACACCAATATCAACATTCGTGTATATTAAATAATCGGCATCAGACTCTTCATATAGCCTTCTTATAATATCGTCAATTAATGGCAATTTCATTTCTTTTGTAAATGATTCTAAATCTAGTACTGATCTTTCTAAATCACGTGTTGCAAGGAATCCTTCTTTAACCATATTTCTATCCTCAGGAAATTGAGCAGTCCACAATTCAACATTGACTAGTTTTTTTGCATGCTCTTTTGCATTTAACATTGAAGCAAATGTAATTGGTTGAGCGGTGTACAAATCTGATGCTGGGTCAGCATTGAATGGATTGATTATATGGGCTAATTTTCGCACGATTAATGAAATATTTAATCAAAAGTACAATAATTAAATCCTTATTATTCAATTATAGTTTGTTTAATATATGTAACTTAGCTACCGTAATCTATCACGTGAAAAATTATCCTAAAATATCAATTGTTACTGTAAATTTCAATAATGGAAACTATCTCGAAGAGACTATAAATTCGGTAATTAACCAAAATTATCCTAATCTGGAGTACATTCTTATTGATGGGGGGAGCACAGATAATAGTTTGGAGATAATTGAACGTTATGCTGAACATTTTTATTACTGGGTAAGTGAATCAGATGCTGGCCAGTATCAAGCTATTCAAAAAGGCTTTGAGAAATCGACAGGAGAAATAATGGCGTGGCTTAATTCAGATGATAAATATTTACCACGCTCACTTTTTACGGTAGCAGAAATATTTAACAAGTACGAAGATGTCAATTGGTTGATGGGCTTAGCTAGAGAATATACAGAAAATGGAGCGCTTGTTGGTCAAATTACCTTACCATGGTGTCGTTGGTCAAAATATCGCTACTTGACAAATGATTTTCAATTCATACAACAGGAATCTTCTTTTTGGTCGAGGGAATTATGGGAAAAGGCCGGCGCAACACTTGATTTTCAATATGATTTAGCGGGTGATATGGAATTGTGGTCACGTTTTTTTCGTTTTGAGAAGTTGCATACTACAACACTTGAGCTTTCTGGTTTTAGGCATCGGAAAGAAGGGCAACGATCAAAAGTAGGGAAGAAAACTTATTTGTCGGAATGTTTGCAAGTAGTAAAACGAGAACAAAAACGTTTATCATTAGTAAAAAAAATAAGTTTACCATTTCGATACCTTGCTAAATGGTTTTTTGGTCCTTTTTTCTTTCTCGATTGTCCTTTTTTAAGAAGAGGCTATCGTTTTTTATTTTCTTTACCTGCTGTTATTTATTACGATTTTTATCAGCATGATTATACAAGAGAACCTAAGATGGTTAAATTACCTCCAATGATGTTAGGCAAAAGACAAGTTCATCGTAAAATGTTTTCTCAGAAAGAATGAAAAAGACAGTTATAAATAATAAACCTATAACATTTGAAAACTATTTTCGAAGGATTCTTCAATATCGAGAATTGATTTTTTCTTTTGCAAAACGTGATTTAAAGGCTAGGTTTGTTCAGACAAAAATGGGCTTACTTTGGATTGTTATTCAACCATTGATTGCGCTTACTATTTTTACAGTTTTCTTCGATCAATTAATTCAGCTCGAAACAGGAGATGTTCCTTATGTTGCTTTTGCGTTTAGTGGTATGACCATCTGGTATTTTTTCACCAATATGGTTAATGCATCAGGCACAGCATTAATCAATTCTCAAGAATTAATTCGTAAAGTTTATTTCCCCAAGATATTACTCCCAATTTCAAAAATTGTGGTGGCATTTTTTGAATTTTTTGTATCCTTTATTTTACTGATTGTAATAATGCTAGTTTTAGGAATGGATTTCTCTCCTAGAATCATCTTGTTTCCAATCGCTGTGATAATGGTTGTGCTCGTTGGTGCTTGCATGTCAATTTGGCTTAACATTCTTACTGTTAAGAAAAGAGATTTACAACACTTCATTCCTTATTTGACCAATTTTGGGATTTGGGTGACTCCAGTATTTTATCCAACGACATTGATTCCTGAAGCTTTTCGTGACTATATCTACTACATAAACCCAATTGCTACGGCTATAGATTTTTTACGCTCATTATTATTCAATATTCCGTTTAATTGGTCATATTGTTTGTCATTTTTGCCAATTATTATCTTATTATTTATTGGAATTCGTACCTTTAAGAATATAGAACGAAATTTAGTTGATTATCTTTAAACTCCCATTATGAGAGACATTTTTAAAAATAAAGAATATCAAAATCAATTCGATACTGACGGATTTGTGTTGCTTTCTCTTCTCAACTCAGAAGAAGTAGCTTCACTTCTTGACTTTTACAATAATCAAGAATTTGACAATAAAATTGAGGCTGGATTTCACATTAGTCTTGATAATGAGAATGAAGACCTCGTAAAAGAAGTTGGATCAAAAATAAAAGAAGTACTCGTTCCAAAAATGAGTGAATTATTGGATGAATGCCAAACGTTTACTGCGAGCTACGTGATTAAAGAGTCAGGCTTACAGAATATTGTTCCTCCTCACCAAGATTGGACATTTGTGGATGAAGATAAATTTTGCTCAGCAACTGTTTGGACGGCCTTGGTTGATGTGACCGAACACAATGGTGCACTTGGAGTAATTCGAGGGAGCCACAAAATTTTTAATCACAAACGATCGTCCCCTTCTCCACAATCAAAATCTCCACTTGCTGATCATGTTTTTACATTATTCCCGTTCATTGAAATCATCGAAATGAAAGCAGGACAAAGTTTAGTTTTTGATAATCGTTTAATTCACGCATCTCCCCCCAATTTATCCGACCAAGCGAGAATTGCCGTTGGAATTGGGGTCACGCAAAGTGAAGCACAACTAAAACACTTCTACCAAAACCCTAAATCTGGGAAACTGGAAGAGTACAATGTAGATGAAACTTTCTACACATGGTTCAATAACAAACGGCTTTCTAATATCTTTGATGAAGGAAAATCACCAGAAGGATTGCACAAAGTAAATGAAATTGAACGCGTAGTTCCTGACTTGTCAAAAGAAGAAATGGAAGCATTCGTACAGGAAATAAATGGAGTTGAATACAATCGTCCTTTTATGGAACGTTTAGCAAAGTTGTTTAATTACTCGATTGACGGCTCAAAAGAAGAAGATGAAACAAGTGAATTAGAACCTGTAAAATGGGTAGATACACGTTCATTCTTCCAAAAGTATTCTGTAGGGAATATAGTTCGAGAGATAAGTTGGAGGATGAAAGGAAGACCATAATTGAGAATCATGAGAAATACATTTAAAGATCAAAAATTGGAAGAATGCTTTCAGGAAGATGGGTATGTTGAAGTTCCATTTTTAACGAATGAAGAGGTTGAAAAACTAAAAGCATATTACTTCGATACTTTGAAAGAAAGTGGAGGAAGGCTTGGCCCAGAAGATGAAAAATACAGTTCTAATCAGGAAATTACTTATGACTTCACCTTTATTGATAAAAATACGGACTACAAACAGCAAGTATTTGATATGATCACCAAATCGTTCGCGAATCGTGTGGACGATTACCTAGATAACTACAAGCCAATTATTGCCAATTTTATTAGAAAGAAAGAAGATGGAGGGGAAGTTCCATTGCATCAAAATTGGGCGTTTGCTGATGAGCATAAGTGCTCAACTGTCTCTATTTGGTGTCCTTTAGTAGATAGTAACAAAGATAATGGAACGCTTGAAGTTGTGCCTGGAAGCCATAAACGTTATGGGGAAGTTCGCGGACCTATGATAAAATCAGAATTGGCTGATATTCAATCGGAAATTATTGATAAATATATGCAACCCGTTGAGACGAAAGCTGGTAATGCAGTTGTTTTAGATGACAGTATTGTTCATTACTCCTCTCCAAATCACACGGATGGTTTAAGATTGGCAATTCAATTGATTCTTATTCCAAAAGAAGAAAAGTCAATTCATTTTCATATGGATTTAAGTAAAGACAGGTCAATGGTTGAAGTGTTGGAGGTTGATAAAGATTTTTACATGAAGTTTAACCCTTGGAAAAAGCCATCCGAAGATGTACCAAGAATTGATTCATTCAAATACGAACCTTTTGATATGAAGATTGAAGAATTTGGAAATAAATTGAATCAGCCACGTTTCGACGATAATAATCAACTTGAAAAACCAGTAAAAGAATTATCTTGGTGGAAAAAAGTACAATCTAAAATAATTAGGACATGATTAGTTTTCATCAGAAAGAAGGAATTTTTAGTGATCCTAAACTACAAGCAGACTTTCATGAGAATGGATTTGTTATTGTACCCTTTATTTCATCAAAGCAAATTGAAGAATTGGTTGAGATTTATAAATCATGCTATCCTGATGGAGTTAAAGGCTTCTTTACTACAACATTTGCAAATAATGTAGAACACCGTGAAAACGTCAACCGATCTATTCGTGAAATTTGTCAAGAACAGATAGAGAAATTATTTAAAAATTATAAGATCTTATTTTCAAGTTTTATTGTGAAAGCTCCAGGAGAAGATAGTCGTTTGATAATGCATCAAGACATGACCTTAGTTGATGAGAATAAATATTCAGGAATCAATATTTGGTGTCCAATGGTTGATTTAAACGAAGTAAATGGTGCAATTGAAGTGCTACCGAAAAGTCATCGGTTCTATAAAACATACCGCGGCTCTTCTATTCCTGATATTTATGATAACGTTAAGGATGAAGTTTTGAGTTTGATGCAACCTTGTTACTTGAAAGCGGGTGAAGCAATCATATTTGATCAGAGTATTATCCACAATTCTCCTCCTAACTTGTCTGATGAAGAACGTCCAACGATCAATACATTTGTCGCACACAAAGATGCAAAAATTAAAATCTGTTATTGGGACAAAGACGCCTATGGGAACAGCATCGAAATATTTGAACAAGAAGACGACTTCTTGGAGAAATTCGAAAACTTCGGACATAATATCTTCAGTAAACCAACAATTGGTAAGAGTTTAGGGTTCTTCCCCTATGATTTTCCAAAATTGACAGTCGAGCAAATAGAACAAGAATTTGGAGTAACAATCGCGACTAAATCTAGAAACCAAACTGAACAGGAAAAACAAAGCTGGTTTAAACGAATTTTTTCAACAAAAACGGCATGAAAGAACCTATTTTTGAAGACATTGAAATTCAACGCAAATTTGACGAAGATGGCTTTGTGAAAATCTCCTTGCTAAGTGAGCAAGAAGTTGATACCCTTGCAAAAATGAGGATGGAATATTTTCCTGAAAAAGGAAGTGTGTTCTTTTCATCAAGTTATTTGGATGATTTTAACTTGAAAACCGAAATTAGTAACAAAATTACTGATATAATCAGTCAGAGCTTGTCAAAACAATGTGTTAATTATCGATTGATTGGAGCTGCATATTTGATTAAAGGAATAGGAAAGCACAGTGAAATGCCTTTGCATCAAGATTGGACAATCGTAGACGAGCAGCAGTTTTACGCCGCTAATGTGTGGATTCCACTGACTGATACCGACGAAAAAAACGGAACACTCGAGTTGATGAAAGGAAGTCACAAATGGAATGAAGCCTTGCGTGCACCGACGTTACCGATGTCTTTTGCTGGATTGGGAGATAAAATAAAATCAAAATTAACAATTGTTCCAGCGAAAAAAGGAGAGGTTATTATATTGAATCAAGCTACGATTCATTATTCAAAACCAAACATGACGGATGATATTCGTCCTGCAATTACAACAGGATTGATCAGTCAGAAAGCATCTCTCAAATTCCATTATTGGGATAAAGAACGAAATCAAATAGAAGAGTTTGCTCAAGAGGATGATTTTCTCTTGCGTTTTGAAAATTTTATGGAAGCAATATACAAACGACCATTAATGGGGACAAGTAAACAATTCTTTGATTATTCCATACCAAGTTGGAGCGAAGAGGATCTGCATAGATTAATGAATACAAATAAACAGTCTTTTTTTAAACGAATATTTAAGAAAAGATGAACAGGGTGAAATTTCATGATGCAGAATTAACGGAACGTTTAAAAATAGACGGTTACGCGACTTTTGATTTACTAAATAATGATGAAGTCAACGCATTGAAAAGCATTTTTTTTGAGAATCACTTATCGAACCCTGAAGGGTTTTATGCGACGACTCATTTGGAAGATAAAGAGAAACGAAAAATACTGAGTGATAAAGCAATGTCTATCTTGTCTTCTAGGATTGAATCAAATTTTCAGAACATTGAATTACTTGGAGGTGCATTTATTTCGAAAGCACCCGGAGAGAAAGGTATATTACCACTTCATCAAGATTGGAATCTAGTAGACGAAAAAAAAGCGCGATCCTATAATTTATGGATTCCGTTAGTTGATGTCAATGAGAAAAATGGAGCGATGAGAATTTTTAGTGGTAGCCATTCAAAGCAAGAAACATATCGAGGACCCAATGTTCCACCAGTTTTGCATTCTATTTCTAATGAAGTCGATAAGTATATGGCTTCACTTAATATGAAGCAAGGCGAAGCAGTGCTATATGATCATGCACTCTGGCATTCTTCTCCAGAAAATAAAACAGATGAACTACGACTTGCTTTTGTGTTGGGAGTTGTTCCGAAGAAAGCTGAATTAAGATATTATCAACAAAATGAAGATATAGTGGAAGAATATGCTTCACACTCCAACTTTTTCTTTGAAAATGATCGAGACTCAGGACCTAAGGGCTTAACTTTATTGCGCTCATTCACTCATCCAAATTGTTTTTTATCGACAGAAGAATTTGAAAAGATGTATCTTGGCAAGAAGAAAGTTGAACAAGAACAAAAAAATGGATTTTTTAAGAAGTTACTTAGAATAAAATCATAACAATGACATCAGCGATATCGATACTGTTAATCTTGGCTCTTGCGATAGCTTGCTTTGTACTAATCATTCTTTTACTCCGGAAACAGCCGAGTAGGCAAATGTCATTGATGGAATCTAAAGCCGAACATTCGGCACGCGAGGTAGGTGATTTTTATAATGAGCAAACGAATAATTTTTTAAAAGTTTATGGTGAAGTGATTCAGGCTTTTCGAACTACTGATGTAAAAAAACTTCTGGATTATCAAATTGAAACAATCGGATTTGAGAAAGGTCAACGCGTTTTAGATGCTGGTTGTGGAGTATGTGGACCAGCAAGGTATTTCGCAAAGAATTCAGGAGTTCATGTAGAAGCAATCACCATTTCTGAGGATCAAGTAGAGAAATCGAGAAAGTATATTACTGAAGAAGGGTTGGAAGGAAAAGTAAACGTTACGCATGGCGATTACCATCAGTTGGAAAAATACTACGAATCAGATAGTTTTGATGTAGTCTATTTCTTAGAATCATTTGGACATGCAAGTAATCACGAACAAGTAATTAATTCTGCTTGGGGAATGTTGAAGCCTGGAGGGAAACTTTATATCAAGGATTTGTTCATCAAGGAAGCAGCAATACAATCATTGTCGGATGACATTCAACGAGAAGTGAAAAACATCAACGATGCCTATCGGTACAACATTGCCGATTTGTACGAAGTATTGAAGCTCGTAAGAAAGAAAGGTTACATTTTGTCGAGCGTTAAAACAATCGATTTTCCCTTGGAGGATTTTGAAAATTTGACAATTTCAAATGATTTTCAGGAACTCACAGGAATCAATCAAATTGAGAACCTTGAGGAATATGTTTTCCCAGTTGATTTCTTTGAGATTACGTGTATCAAGCCTTGGAATGCCTTGGAATATGGAAATAGTCGATACTTTTTACAAAATTTGTTCTACATGCAAATGCACAATCGTAAACAAGAGGAATTGTAATGGAACAAAATCAATCTATAATGACTGTTGATTCGCTAACGAAGGAATTCCAGAAAGATGCTGAAGCTTTTTACGCGCTTAATAATATCTCCTTTGAATTGTATAAAGGTGAGGTTCTTGGTGTAATTGGGCGAAATGGTTCAGGGAAAAGTACTCTTCTCAAGGTATTGAGTCAGATAACAGGTCCTAGTTCTGGTGAGATTTCTTATGAAGGTCAATTAACATCTATTATTGATATTGGAACGGGGTTTCATGCTGACTTGTCTGGAAAAGAAAACATCTACTTGAGTGCTCTCTTGCTAGGGTATTCTAAGAAGGAAATCAAAGACTTGTACGACGATATTGTTGATTTTTCTGGATTACACGACTTCATGCAGATGCCGGTAAAACATTATTCAAGCGGGATGTATTTACGATTGGCTTTTTCGATTGCATTTCATTCAAAAATATCTATTTTATTACTCGATGAGGTTATTGCTGTCGGCGACACAGATTTTAAACGAAAATGTTATTCAAAAATTCAAGAACTGAAAGCGCGAGGAACGGCAATTATTTTAGTTAGCCACCATTTGGAATTAATTGTTGAACAATGTGATCGATGTATAATGTTGGATGATGGAAAAATACTATATAAAGGTAATCCATTAGATGTTGTGAATAAGTATTATGAATTGATTGAGAATCACAAAGACGCAAAAGTTCGATCTGCATTTAATGAAACTACTGAAGAAAAAGAGTACTTCACTGTACTTGCTGAATTTCCGATTCAAATTGATGACTTTAAGATTAATGAAATCGAATTTCTAACATCGATAGAAGCAGAGGGTCTAACAACTGAAGCAGAACTAGTTTTTCGGTTTCATTGTACAAAAATGATAGCGGAGAATTCTTTTGAAATTGGAATTTTATTGACAAATATGAACGGTGTTCGAGTTATGCTAGACTCTTACGGACTTCGAAATGATTATGAAGTAAAAGCCGTTAATAAAGGGGATTATCAGGTAGATGTTTCAATACCTCCAAATTTATTGAGTGCAGGCGTATATCGAATTGGAGTTTTTATGGGGGTAAACCGCGAGCTTGTCAAAGAAGTTGATTCTCTCGCTAAATTTAAACTTTTACCGAATGATGATTACGTGAAAGTACGAGGAATGGGAAGTGTAATTCGTCCAAAACTTAACTGGAAAATTAATCATGTGAATAATTAAAGATGCTAAAAAAAATTTTTACTAAGAAAAAAAACAAGACAACTAGAGAGGTTATAGTTCTAGAAGTTGATGCTTCCAAGTTGTCATCGCTGAAGCATAGCCTTGACGCTATAATAAAGCGGGAAATTGATGGAGTTTTGATTCGTAATTTTCTATCAAAAGATGAGGTTGAAATATTGAAGTCAGGTTTTAGTGATGTAAAGCAAGAAGAGCTGACACAGTACGATGAAGGCATGTTTCTCTACCCAAAAGCGTTTTCAGGAATTGATCCAAGAGAGCAAATATCAGATAAAAAATTTCAAGAAACTTTAGTTGATTCAGAAGAGAGATGGAAGCTATTTTCTCGGAGGTTTGGTGTAGATTTTCATTCCAAAGTAACAAGGGTTCTATCTTCTCTTTCTCGAAGAAGGAGAATTGATTTAATCAAAGGGGATGAGGAAATAGGTGTCTATACTCCACAAACTTTTCGATATTTGGAGGCAGGAAAAGGACAGTTTAAAACACATTGTGGAGTTGCATTCCAGCAAGAATTTAAGCCTTTTTACGATAGACTTTCAAAGATTTGTACAATTCGCGACCAGATAAGTTATTTCGTCACTGTTCAAAAGCCACAATCAGGAGGAGAGTTAATTCTTTATGGATTAGATTGGTCCGAAGCAGAACGCTTAGTGAATGAAAACTCTGTACTCATCGATAAAAAAGGAAAGGAATATAATTTACTCGATGAAGATCAAGTGAAATGCTATAAAGTTGCTCCGAATCAAGGAGATTTGATTTTGTTTTCTGAAGGGGAACTATGGCATCGTGTGTCAGCTGTCGTTGGAGATGTTTCGCGATTAACACTTGGTGGTTTCATGACAAGGTCGAAGGATGATAAATCATTAAAAATGTGGTCATAAACGTATAAATATGGGACTATTTACGAGGAGAAAACACAAAAAAGCTAAAAACATTTATAAAATGCTTGAAATCGATGTGAGTGAATTGGATAATTATCCGAATGGCTTAGATGATATCATGGCGCGAAATATTGATGGTTTTTTGATTAGAAATGCTGTGACACTTGACGCAGTAGAAAAATTGATGAAGCATTATGATAACCTTGATGCAAGTGAGAAATTTGAAGTTAACAATGGAATGATTCAGCACCCAGCACCGTTTTCGTTAATTGAACAAAAGAGTGGGAATTCGAAAGACTCACTGATCAATTTTCACAAAGAAGCTGAAGTTAGATGGGAGAAATTTCCACAATTATCGGGAGTTGATTTTGTGGGCGAAATGAAATCAATCATAGAAAAAATATCAGGAAAACGACCAGTTGCTCCTCCTAAAGGTACTGAAAATGAAGGTATTTATAATCCAGCAACATATAAGTATCTCGTCCCTGGGCAGGGAGAGTTTAAGGCGCATTGTGGGAATTATTTTCATAACGAGTTCCCTTTTATTTATCAGCACATGAAAGAAATCTCAATTATTAAAGATCAAATGAGTTACTTCGTAATGCTTTCTCCTTCATCTTCAGGTGGAGAGTTAACGCTGTATGATATAGAGTGGAGCGATGCTGAAATTCGGAAATCAGGAGACACTATATTGGTAACGCATGACGGGAAAGAGGTTGATTTACTAGATGAAAAGAAGTTAGCTAGAAAGAAACTTACACCAAGGCCTGGTGATATGATTGTGTTCGCCGGAGGTCAGATTTGGCACAAAGTAGAAGTCGCTCAAGGAGAAAAACCACGTCGGACAATTGGAGGGTTCTTAACTTACGCGAAGGATGATAAATCTATTTATATTTGGTCTTAGTTATTTTTATCGCGACTTATTTCGAAATAAATTGAATAAGCTTGCTTTCTTTTTAGTAGGAAAGAATGACTCCAATTCTGACCTTCGAACAGGAATGTTGACAAAAGGCTCACGTATTTCTATAGGAGAATCAGTAGGTGCTCGTTCAAAAGTTTCGGTTCGAAGATGTTTGTAGTGATAAACGAAATCATCTTTCGGTGAATGAATTTCCAATGGATCGCCTTTCTGTTTTTGAAAATAAATATTGAGAGGAGCATCCTTTGGAATAACTGAAAAACAAGTCGCAATCCGTTCAGATTCTCCGTAATTAGAAGGAGAACCGTGTATGATGTTTACATAAAAAACAATTGCCTCTCCGGCTTTCAAACTCACCGATTTTGCTACTTTTTCTAATTCGCTATTGAAAGGTGCGTAGTTCGGAAAAAGATACGCCGAACCTCGTACATGTCGATCTATCTTATGGCTTCCTTCAACAACCCACAATCCACCTTCATTTTTTGTGATGTCGTATAATGGAACCCAAACGTTGATTGCAAAATTTTCCTTTTCATCAACAACATTCCAGTCCTGATGTACTTTAAACGGCGTTTCACCAATATCTTTAACAATGAATACATTATTGAGCGTTCGATAATCTTCAAAAACGTCAGCGCAAGGTTTAGAGTATATTTCAGATAAGCGATTCGCGATTTTCATTTTGTACTCATAGTCTTCGCACCAAGTTGTCATGTGAATCCCATCAATCTTCTCTGGAGCGCCATTTGGATGGATTTTATTGTAAAACTTGCGTAATTCTTCTAATTCAGCTTCACCAATAAAAGGAAGAGTGACATATCCCTTTTTGTCAATTTGTGCTTGTAAATCTTGATTTTTGAAGAGTGCTTTTGGCTTCATGATGATCGTTTTAGAAAACTAAAAAATCCTTTCGACTTCGGAGCGTTTGATTTCAGTAGTGCAGCAACCTCTGCATCTGCCTCTTCAAAACGATTCACCCCATTTGGCTCTGCAATTAACTGACAATTCGTTGTTGTTGCTTCAGCTCCATCTAGTTCATTCACAATGTCGATTCCATTGAGGGAACACAATTCTTCAAATTCTTCTGCATTCATTTCTGGGAATAGGTGATTTTCAATCTTTCCTTTTTCTCCGAAATGAGGTCGGTCCGTACAATTGTAGAAGAAATGAGGGTAATCCATCATGTAATTGTCGTCATGCGCATACATTTCAATAGGTGAGTTTTCTTCTGAAGCACGATAACATGTTTGAAAACTGGCTTCTTTCGGAAAAATCCCACATATAACAGCAATTCGTAGTTGATCTGACGTATTTGCCATTGAATTATGAATGATTCGATTGTCAAAGCACATCACTTCTCCTGCTTTCATGTAAACAGGTTTTAAATATTTTTTAATTGTATTGTTGATTTTTTTAAACGGAAAACCAAATGAAACTCCTCGATAGGGAGAAAAGAACCAATGCGTTTTTTCTATTACCGCCAAAGCGCCATTCTTCGGAGTGATTTCGTGCAATGGAATCCATAAACTCAAAGGAGAAAATCGGAACTCATCAATTGCTGTAGTGTCTTGATGCACATAAAATTCACTTTTCTCGCCAGGCAGTTTTACGACAAAAGCATTCACCACATTTTTATAGTCTTTGAAATGCGCTTCTAGCGTTGGTTTCAATATCTCCGCGATTGTTTCATGAACACGTTTTCTATATTCTTTATCTCTTGAATACATGCTGTAAAACATTCCGCCCTCTTTCACATCGAATGAATGCTCATTGTTAAATAGATCCTTGAGTTTCATTAATTGTTCTGATGAAAGCCCATCAAAGATTGAAAAACCTGTTGTGTGAATTTTTTCAGCAAGTGAGTCACTTTTAAAAACAACATGCTTGACTGGTTTCCAATTCAAGTAACTCCTTTTAACGGTAATTGGCATAGCGAGCTAAAGTTAATTCGACATAACGAATGTATTGAATTCAAATTTACAAAAAAAAAATGTTGAATTGATATTTTTAGGCCGACATATTTTTCCTAAATTGAAATTATTTATTGAGAATTAATTGAATGTTTTTGAGTAAATTAGTTCCAATGTAGAACGGTTTCTTTTTTCGGGAACAATCGATTGTTTCTCTAAATAGATGTCTATTTCAGTTATCTCCTTTGATTTTTTCATAAAAACAGATGTTAAGTGGTCCAATAAAGTGGAATCAAGTTCATTTTTGTAGGTAGATTGAATAATAGTGAATTCCATGCTCCAGTATCTAGGAGAAGTATATTTTGTATGAAGTGGTGAGTTACTTAGTTTGTACTCTTTCCCATTTGCGGCCGTAGCAACATACACTAAATGATAGGTGTCTTCTTTAACAATCGCATCAAAGGTTGGGTAAGCTGTAAATGGCCAGCTATATAACTTGCTGAAACCAAAAAATATAGATGTAGAAATTAATATTATTCCTATCCACTTTACTGCTGAAAAATTAAAATTTGAAGAGTTGTAATCAGTTGAATTATCGGGTTCTCTGAGGAATGAAATAGTATTCCAATTCACAAAAGATAAATAAGACCAAACTAATACAACAAAGAAAATATTCATAAAAATCAATGTTCCAATATGGAATCCTATTCCGAACACGATCGCTAATTTTCGTGTTGTTTTATTGAGGAGAAGAGGGATGAATGAAAGTTCAAAAATGATTGTAAAAATTCCAATAGCTTTATATAGAAAAGGATAATGGTCAATTCTAAAAATAGGAATCCATGAACTTTTATCGCCCAATGCAAACCATTTGTAATACATTTGATTTCTAACATTATCTGTTAAACTCCAATCCAAACCATTCGTCCACATTTTCCAAAAACCAGGAAAAAAATAGATTAATCCTATCAAAGTCCAAATTAATAAGAAAGGCAAAGAATAGCTTCTTGTAGAGTGAACGATTGAATTGTTTGCACGTTTTCTAAAGTAGGCGTCTATAGAGAATCTATCAGCACAAGGACTAAAGGCTAATATTGCTGGAAACCATATTAAATGATGGTTATGATTTACCTTTCCATAAAAATTAGGAATTGCAAAGAGATAAAAAAGAGTTAGGGTGAATAAAACAATCGACCAACGTGTTTTTACACCAAACAAAGAGGTGAAAATGGTAATGTAAAACACAACTGACACGATAGAAACAATTGTTTCATTAATTGGAATAATTTTGAGATACCATCCCATGAAAGGTAATGGAACTTGTGCGCTATCTGGTAAGTTTAAAAAAGGTAATACTTGATCTGAAATTGTAGTAGGGTTGAAAATGAATCCAATAGCAAAGAATCCAAAGAAAAGAATTCGGAAAACAGACAAATCTGTAGCCGTTTTTTTTGTGTCTGAAATAAAGCTTTTAATTAATGGAGTATATGCAAAGAAGAGACAAGTTAGAAAAATAATTAATGTGAAACGTGAGAAAAAAAGTTGCCGTAAATACCGAGTCCAACTATCTGTTGTTATGGCATCGATTAGGTTGTATCCACATAACCAAACAATAATCATTACTACTAACAGAAAAAGAAGTCCTTTTCCAGTTTGAATGTGTTTAATAAATGAAGTCACTAAAATCATGTACCAAATTAGTAAAATCTTGTTACTATTTTTATAGAGTATTAAAATGGAATCCATTTATTTTTGTTTACTTTGAAATAATATTTCACCGCAAATGATTTCTTTTTTCCAGTTCTTCTCTCAGAAAATGCGACTTGCTAATCCATGGCGATATAAAGTTCCTTTAATTTTAACGTTTTGCTATTTCTTGCTCCTCACGGGAAATGTAGTCTCTCGTGTGGCGTCAATGTCATTTATGGCAGCTGTATTTACGACTATTGGTTTTATGGGTTTTGGGTATCTAACAAATGATTTGGCTGACCGAAAAAAAGATGCTCTTGCAGGAAAACCAAATGGAACAACTAATTTGTCGACTCTATCGATTTTACTTTTGATTATTATCTTTCTCGCTATTGCTTTCTTGCCATGGTTTTATTTGCCAATGGATCAAGTTTCTGTAGTGTGTATTGTTGTAGAACTGGTATTATTTATCATATACGCATTCCCTCCATTTCGATTGAAAGAGAAAGGTTTTTTGGGAGTAATTACGGATGCGCTTTATGCTCATGTCGTTCCTGCTTTTCTTGCTTCTTGGACTTTTTATTTAGTAGGGAAGGAGCATTATGCAAATTTCTTCTGGTTTGTAATGGCACTTTCTATATGGCAGTTGTTCTCTGGAATTAGGAACATCTTGTCTCATCATTATAAAGATTTTGAAAATGATCAAATAAGTGGGACTAATACCTTTGCTACGAAAGTTGGCAAAGAGAAAGTGTATAAGTTAATGGTCTATTTTTTTATTCCTTTAGAGGTCATTTCTTTTTTGGTCTTTTTAACTATTGTACAATTCGAAATAGGCTTTCTAATTATAGTAATTCTTATTTTTCTTTTCTTTTCTTGGCCTCACTATCGAAAAAATAAATCAGAGGTGCCAACCAAGCATTTCACGAATATATTCCTAGATCGTTTTTACATTCATTGGTTTCCATACATCGTTCTTTTTGCATTAGCTTTTGGATCGTATGATTTTTGGTGGATTGCGTTAATACATGTGTTACTTTTTCATCCATTAATAGGAAAAGTTATTCGTGGAATTAATACAAAAAAATCAAAGTCAACTTCGGAGGGAGAGATTCAAAGTAAAATTGCGATTCTCACGACAAATCGCAACCAATATTCTGAAACTTTCATACAATCACATATTCAATTACTTAATGATGTTGTAGTGTATTCTGATGGATATATGCCTACGTCTATTTCTTTGAACAGAGGATTGACTTGGAGTTTATCTATTAACTCTGAAATAGATTTAGTCCAATCTTGGAAAGATAATAATATAAAAGTTGTTTTGGCTGAATATGGACCAGCTGGAGTGGAGGTAATGAACCTTTGTGAGGACGCAAGTATTCCTCTTGTTGTTCATTTTCATGGATTTGATGCCTATAGGAATGATGTTTTGGAATCTTATGGAAGTCGTTACAAAGAGCTATTTCGAATCGCATCAAATATAATAGTTGTTTCTAATGATATGAAGAAGCAATTACTGAGTTTAGGTTGTCCTAACAGCAAAATAAAACGAATCACTTATGGTGTTGATACGGAGTTGTTTTCTCCTTCTGAGGCAAATGATGAAAGAAATGGATTCATTGCTTGTGGTCGTTTTGTTCCTAAAAAGTCACCATATTCAACTATCAGCGCTTTTGCTAAAGTTGTTGAAATATACCCGAAAGCGAAACTAACTTTTATTGGTGACGGTGAATTACTAAAATCTTCACAATTACTTGCGAAAGAACTGAAAATAGAGAGTAACATCTCATTTAGGGGAGTTTTGACTCCTTTAGAGGTTTCTATAGAACTTAAAAAGCATGCAATTTTTGTTCAGCATTCAATTCTAACAAAAGAAAATGATTCAGAGGGTACTCCTTTATCATTGTTGGAAGCAGCGGCTTCTGGATTAGCAATTGTTGCTACTAAACATGCTGGAATTATAGACGTCATTAAAGATGAGGAGTCTGGCTTTCTTGTTGAAGAAGGAGATGTCCAAAAAATGAGTGAACGCATGATTCAAGTTTTTGAAGATGGATTATTACGAATGCAATTAGGTAGAAGAGCAAGAGCTGATGTTTTAAAATATTATGATCAAACTAATTACATTGAGTCCTTAGAAAAATGTTTGAATGAAGCGGTTATTCCACAAAAAGAAGAAAGTGGACGAACTATTTGGAGGCAAAGATTTTTTATTTTTTTAATACTGTTTTTGATTGCAGAGATTGGACTTAGAATGGTTGGATATAAACCAGGTGTTATAGAGGATTTTTATTTTCATGCAGGGGAAGTAAGGTACGATTCTCTATTATATGCAGATGAAGTTGGAATAACACATATTATTCCTGATAAAGCACTGATTTTAAATGGTAAAGTGAATAAGCAAGGTTTCTTTAGTTCAATAGAGTACACATCTGAATCTATTGATCTCGTTCGTAAATCAGGAAAGAAAGTCATTATGTTAATTGGTGACTCCTATACGCAAGGTTGTTGTGCGGATGAATACAGTGGGACATTTGCCTACCTTTTAAATCAACCTGAGGAATACGAGGTGTTGAATTTTGGAATTCCAGGTGCTGATCCTGTTCAATATAGATTGATTGTTGAGAAATATGTACCACTGCTAAAACCAGATTTAATTGTAGTAGCCGTTTATGGAGGCAATGATATTTTAGAATATGATCGTTCTGCAAAACCTTTCGTTCCTCTTGCTTATCCAATTGAAAATGGCCCTTGGCTCAATTCAGAAGGCCCTATTTATTTAACAGAACAAGGAACATTCTTTAGCACTTTTGATGAAGCTAAAGGGCATTACTTCCAATTTTTCTCTTTGTGGGGTGATGAGTCATCATTTTTTGAAAAAACTATTCGCTATAGCGTAATTCTTTCTCGTCCTTATTTGAAGTTAAAAACAAAACTGCGTTACGAAGAAGTCAAAAACCAAATGCCAGAAAAATTTGATAATCCTGTTTTTTCAATGGAGAATTTAGTTTCGCTAAATAACTTTGCAACTAGTTATAAGGTTCCTGTGTTATTTACTTTAATTCCACCTCCTTCTGATGTAATTGCTAATATTGATCTTCATAGAAAGTATGATTTTGTTTTTGGACAGCTGAAATACATTATTCCTAGTAATTTAGAAATAGAAAACTATGATGGAGTAGAAGATGCAAATCACTTTAATAATCAAGGCCACCAAAAATACGCGTCATTTCTCAAAACTTTAATTGAGGCAAAGCTTTTAGAGTAGAAGAACACTTCTTTAACAGAAGGTGTCGTCGAATTGTTTCCTTGAAAGATAGTTGATTAACATAATTTTGTATTTTTACATGAGAAATACCTGCTAAATGAAAAAAATTCTTGTACTTGGAGCTGGTGGCTTCATAGGAAACCATTTGGTTGCTCGATTAAAAAATGATGGACATTATTTAATTGGTATCGATTTAAAAACACCAGAATTTTCAACCTCACGCGCGGATCAGTTTATCCAAGCTGACCTCCGAAGTTCCCATGTTTGTGATAAATACATTACGGAAGAAATTGACGAGGTTTATCAGCTTGCTGCGGATATGGGGGGGGCAGGTTATTTATTTTCAGGAGAAAATGATTTTAATGTGATGCATAACTCTGCATTGATTAATTTAAATGTCTCTCATAGTGCGATTAAAGCAAAAATTAAAAAAGTTTTTTTTTCCTCATCTGCATGTATTTATCCTCAACTCAATCAAACCGATCCCGATAATCCAAATTGCAAAGAAAATTCTGCATATCCTGCTGATCCGGATAGTGAATATGGATGGGAAAAAATATTTTCAGAGAGATTATATCATGCTGCGTCAAGAAATTATGATTTGAATGTGCGAATAGCACGATTTCACAATATATATGGTCCACGAGGAACATGGAATTCAGGAAAAGAAAAAGCTCCTGCTGCACTCTGTCGAAAAGTGGCAATGGCAAATCAAGAGGATACTATTGAAATCTGGGGTGACGGGACGCAAACAAGGTCCTTTCTGTATATAGACGATTGCATTAATGGAATTATAGCATTGATGGAGTCTGATTGTAAAGAAGTACTTAATATTGGGTCAGAAGAAATGGTTACTATAAATTACTTGGCTGAAATGATATCTCTGCATGCTAATAAAACAATTTCATTGAATCATATTGATGGTCCAATAGGTGTGATGGGACGCAATTCAGAAAACTCACTAGTCACCAAATCAATTGGTTGGAGTCCAACTGTAAGTTTATCAGCTGGACTTTTAAAGACATACGAATGGATAGAATCAGAGGTTAATAAACTAAAAACTTCAAGTAATTGATGCCTGATATTAATCCATATATTTCGTTTATTGTGACTTCTAGGAATGATAATCATGGAGGTGACTTACGAAAACGAATGATGATTTTTTACAAAGGATTAATTCATCAGTGTAACAAATTTAAACTTCATTGTGAGCTGATTGTGGTTGATTGGAATTCTCCAGATCAAAATGAATTACTAAATAAAATTCTCCCTCCAGTTTCTGAATCTGATTATTTATCGGTTCGATATATTATTGTTCCTCCAGAAATTCACAACAAATTTCGTTTCTCGGAAGATTTAAATCTGTATCAAATGATAGCAAAGAATGTTGGTATTAGAAGAGCCAAAGCTGACTTTGTTCTTTGTACAAACATTGACCTACTGTTTTCTGACGCTTTATTTGAAGAACTTGCAAAAAAAAGATTGGAGAATGGTAAATTTTATCGAGCAAACCGATGTGATATTCCAGCAACAATTAATGAGCATGATAGCGTTGAGAATCAATTGAAGTTTTGTGAAGAAAATGTTCTTAAACGATTAGGGAAAATTCCACACTTTACCGTTATTTATGATGAGAAAGGTGTATTGTTTAAATATTCAGTTTTTAATTCATTTTTACGTTTCTTGACTTGGATAAAGACTAAAACTATTTCTTCTGACGAAGTAAAGTTGCGCTCTATGGATTCTGATGCATGTGGAGATTTTACAATGATGAGTAAGTTAGATTGGAAACGAATTGATGGGTATTTAGAATTGGAAATGTATTCACTTCATATTGATACAATGGCATTGTATGCATTAATAGCTCAGGGAATTGAACAGGTAATTTACCCAAGAGAAATGTGTTCTTTTCATATTGCACATGAAGATGGTTGGGAGCCAGGGAACGCCATTGAACAGTTACGTTTTTATAATAAACGCCCCTCGTTAGATTGGTGGGTTGTGGAGGCTGCTGGTAGACAAATCGTCTATGATAAATCAAAATTTGATATGAATACTGAAGATTGGGGGCTTAACAATAGTAAATTAGAAGAAATTATTGGATGAAGGCGAAGATTGGGATAATTGGAATCGGACGATTAGGGTTATGCTTAGCATTAAACCTTGAACGAGTAGGTTTTACTATTCTTGGCGTTGATGTAAATACCGATTACATTCAATCAATTCAGTCAAAGACATTGACTTCAAATGAACCTCTCGTTGAATCTTACCTAAATGATGTAGAGAAGTTTACTGTGTCAACAGAATTAAGCTCTATTATTGATCCAGAAATTCAATTGGTTTTTATTTGCGTTTCAACACCTTCAAAAATAGATGGTTCTTTCGATCACTCAGCTATAGACAATGTTTGTGATGAAATCCTAAAACTTACTCCTCCAAAGAATAAAACACATTTGGTAATAAATTCGACAGTTATGCCTGGTTATTGCAATTCATTGAACGAGCGAATGAGCCAGCATAATTATACGGTATCCTATAATCCAGAATTCATTGCTCAAGGATCAATCATTAAAGATCAACAATTTCCAAATCAGGTTTTGATAGGTGAAGCAAGTGAAGATGTAGGAAATAAAATTGAAGCTGTTTATCGTTCTTTTTGTAAGAATGACCCTTTATATAGTCGAATGTCAAGAACGGAAGCAGAGATCACCAAACTTGCCGTAAATTGTTTTCTTACTACCAAAATAGCATTCGCCAATTCAATTGGAGATTTAACGATTAAGCATGGAGGAAATCAAAACAACGTCCTAGCGGCAATAGGAGCTGATGAACGAATCGGGTCAAATTTTTTGCGCTACGGATTTGGATACGGTGGCCCTTGTTTACCTCGCGATAATCGAGCAATGAAGAAGGTGGCAGAGCAAGTTGATTTAGAATTGCCGATTAGCGAAGCTACAGATCAATCGAATGATTTACACCGAAGGTTTCAATTAGAAAAATTTGAACAGAATCAGGCAAAAGATGAACAAATTGTATTTTCCGAACTTACATACAAAACGGATTCAGATATTATTGAAGAATCACAACGATTAAAATTAGCTACTGATTTGGCGCATAAAGGATATAACGTTTTGCTTAAAGATCGTAAAAATGTTATTGAGCAAATTCGCATAATTTATGAGGATTTATTTAATTACGAAGTTTTGAGAGATGATTGAACCAGCAATTGTAGTCATAGCGTTTAATCGTGAAAAATCACTTCGGAGACTTTTGAAAAGCATTGCTGAAGCCAGTTATCCTTCCAGTAATATCACACTATACATTTCAATTGATGCATCTGAAAATTCAATTGTAAAAGAGACAGCAGATGCTTTTGTATGGGAATATGGAGAAAAAATAATTGATTTAAAAACTAAAAAATTAGGTCTATTAAAACATGTTTTAGAATGTGGAGAATTGACGGATGTTTATGAATCGATTATAGTTTTAGAAGATGATATCGTTGTTGCTCCAAATTTTTATAACTATTCAGTTCTCGCGAATGATTTTTATGCCGAAGAGGAGAAGGTTGCAGGTGTCTCACTATTTACCTATTCATCAGAAGAGAATAATTTTTATCCTTTTGAACCAATTTACGATAAAGGCGACGTACATTTCATTCAAGTAGCAAGTTCTTGGGGTCAAAGTTGGAATAAAGATCAATGGTCGAAATTCAAGTTATGGTTGAAAGATAACCCGAATGGAATGGAATCGATTTTACCCGCATACATTTCGAAATGGGGTAATAATTCTTGGAAAAAAAAATTCATCACCTATTTGATTGATTCCGATCGTTATTTTGTTTTTCCAAATGCTTCTTTTTCTACGAATTTTGAAGACGAGGGAACGCATGCTACAAATACGGGGTTATTTCAAGTTCAATTGAATTATGATGGAGTAATTCCTCAATTTTCACCAATATCCACTTCAAAATCAATTTATGATGCCTATTTTGAATTAACTGCAGATTGCCTTAAAAAATGGTGTCCATCCCTGCAAGAATATGATTTTTGTGTTGACTTGTTCGGTATGAAACCAATTAAGAATTTCACTACAGAATACATTTTAACTTCAAAAAGAGGTGTCAATGCATTCAAATCATTTGGAGCAAAGATGAATCCACTCGTCCAAAATATACTAGCTGAGATTCCTGGTGATGAAATTGGTTTGTATCGAAAAGAAGATCTTCGACCTACAGAGGAAAATCGGTTTTTAGTAATCACTGCACCTCCTGTTAGGTTAGAACAATACGCCAAAACCAATCGAGATTTTCTTGAACGTCCTACTATTGTTATACCGGTTTTAGATTATCAATTGAATGATTTGGTGGTAACAATGAAGGCAATGAAATCAGATCGATTTTACAATTTGATAGTATTGATTGTTTGTTCTTCTGCTAATGAACATTCTGTTCGTGAAATTTTGGAAGGAGCTCCTGTAGCAATAAAAGTGATCATAAATAATTCAAACAGGATTAATGATTTGTTACGTTTTGGAATTGCTCATTGTTCTACTGATTACTGTTCCTGGATGCAACCTGGAATGATACTAAATTTGAATAAAATAGAGGATGTATCTCGAATTTTTCAAGGGATGTCTCAAGTTCAGGTTATACAAGGATTGGAGAACGAGGTAGATCAAAGGAATTATTTCAAATTAAATACGTCAAGTGGTCGTTGGACACCACAGAGAGCGAATTCGAACAAAGTTGAAGCTGCGAAACTTAGGTCTGAATTTGTGTTTTGGAGAAGATCGGTGGTTTCAGAAAGTGATATTTCCAAATTAGATGCTGGAAACTTATTTCTGGAACTACTTAAATTAAATCTAATTTACTTAGTAGCAATTAATTTGGGGAATAGAAATGGTAAAAAAGCCCTGTCTATTATTTCTATCAATGAGCTCAAAAAGAGTTTAGGAGCAAGTAAATTTCAACCAAAACGAGGCTTTCGATCAATGCTTAGACCTTTTTTTCATTATTTTTTTCGCCGAAATGTCTCATTTTTTCGTTTCTTTTACAAAGAATCAGAGAAACTACCTCTTGTCATCCGCTATGATTTTGAAAATAACAGTTTCTATTTGGAAAATTACTAATGTTTAAAAAGATAAGAATATATATCATTATTTTCATAGTTGCCTTGATTCAATATGGGAATACATTCGAACACGATTATGCGTGGGATGACGCCATTGTTATTACTCAAAATGATCGTGTACAAAAAGGGCTTAGTAGTCCAAGTGAATTCTTTAGAAATATTAAGTCAGATGAAATCCAACACCGATATGGTTATCGTCCAATTACACTTTTAACCTTTGCTGCTGATATTGAAATGTCTGAAATGACACCGAAAACTGGGCACGTAATGAATGTCTTGTATTACGCACTTCTTTGCTGTTTGATTTTCTATTTTTTAAAATTAATGTTTCCAGAAAAAGGAACTCTTTTTTCAATCATTATAGTTGGGCTGTTTTTGATTCACCCAGTTCATACCGAGGTTGTTGCGAATATTAAATCTCGAGATGAAATATTAGCTATGATTTTTGGAATCAGTTCATTGATTTTCTTTTTAAATTTTTTAGAAAAGTCGAAAAACAATCTGATATATGGTTTACTAACCTTAGTTATGATTATTTTCTCTTTTCTTTCTAAGGAGAATGGAATCACTTTTGTCGGAGTTCTTATGCTGATTGCATATTTCAAAAATTCTGAGCAAATCAAATCATATTATAAATACGGTTTACTAATTTTCGGAGGAGTTGTACTTCTAGCCATCAGATATTACGTCTATTCGGAATCATTTTTTGAAAACAATGTCACTGAGTTACTAGAATCATTTCAATACAAAGAAGATGGATTTATTGGGAACCCACTTCATGGTGCCAGTAGTTTTATGCAAATTCTTCCAAATGTTTTCAATATTTTGATAAAAGATATTGGTTTGATGATATTTCCCATCACACTTGTACATGATTATGGTTTTTCTCATTCAACCATAGTTGGCTGGTCAGATTTATTAGTAATCATTTCAGTTCTATTTCATCTCGGACTTCTTTATATAGTAGTCAGAGAATTCAGAAAGAAGTCAGTTCTACTGTTTGGAATATTGTTTTACTTCATTACACTTTCGGTTTATTTACATGTGGTTCAAGTTGGACCAGATTATATGGGCGAACGATTCTTATTCATTCCTTCCCTTGGTTTTATCATTGCAATTGTAGCGATGATAGAACGGGTTACAAAGAGTAGTTTTAATCAAAAAGCGTCTTCAATTTTAAAGAACAAAAACGCCCAAATTGCCATGGGAATTATTGGAGTATTTTTCATTATGGGGTTTGCAAAAACAGTTGACAGAAGTAAAGCTTGGGAAAATAATAAAGTACTTTTTGAAAGTGATATAGAAGCATTGGATGATTGTGCAAGAACGCAATATAATTTTGCTAGTTTATTGCACAATGAATACTACAAGAGACCAACCAAGTCAAAGCAACAAAAAATTCTGTATCATTATAAACGTTCGGTTGAAATTTATGACCGCTCAATGAAAGCAATGCTTGACTTAGGTAATGCTTATATGGAGTTTGGTCAATTAGAAAAAGGAAAGGCGGTGTTTGAAGAAGCAGTGAAAGTACATAAAGGGATGGCTGCACCTTTGATGCAACTGGGTAAGTATTATTTTTCTCAAAATCAGTATTATGAAGCATTACATCAGTATGAGAAAGCTGAAAAACGTTCAAAGATTCCAGAAGTTTATCAATCTAAAGCAGTGTGTTATTTAAAGTTGAATCAAATTGAAAATGCCATTTCTTCAATGGAAGCAGGAGAAAAGTTGAATCCAAACTACTCTGAATATTTCGTATTGATGAGTGATATGTACTTAGCTCAAGGAAATGTTAAAGAAGCAAAAAGAACCATCCAAAAAGCTCTAGTGCTTGCTCCTGATGACAATTCGATTAAATTAAAGTATAATTCTATTAAGTAAAACGTTTTCAAGTAAAAAGACTACAAATTTTGATCAAATAAATACAGCATAGCAGCAATAGCGGCACAACCTAACTCCAACTCTCTCTTATTGACATTTTCAAAGACATCATTGGGAGAGTGATGAAAATCAAAATAGCGCTGAGAATCTGGTACAAAACCAACCAAAGGAATCCCCTCAAAACTTTCTTTTAGGGGAGAAATATCAACGCCACCATAGCCTTTTTCAAAAATATGCAAATCATATTCTTTGAAAATCGGAGCAAAAGAGGCAAGCATTGCGATTTGCTCAGGTGTTCCATCCATATTAAATCCTCGTGGTGCAAAACCACCCCTGTCACTTTCTAAGGCAAGAATATGATTCTCCTTCGTTCTACTTTTTGCCCAAGCAGCATAATCTTGTCCTCCACGGTTGCCATTCTCCTCATTCATAAAGAAAACGAGACGCAAAGTGTTGTTTGGTTTGTAATTTAATTCTTTCAGAATTCTCAAGGCTTCTAATGTGTGAACAATTCCAGCACCATCGTCATGCGCCCCTTCACCTGTGTCCCAGGAATCAAGATGTCCACCAAAAGTGATGATGTTATTTGCATTTTTACCTGTTAATTCTCCGATAACATTGTAAGATTTAACATCAGGATAGTTTCTGCAGTCCATTTCCAAAACAAAATTTGCTTTCTCTTTTTTCAACCACAAAGAGATGTTTTCGGCATCCAAAGTAGAAATTGCTGCCGCAGGAATTTTATTCACACTGTCATTATATTGCATTACGCCTGTATGAGGATGTTCATCTACAGGTATCCCTAAAGACCGAATAATAACAGCAATTGCTCCAAGTTTACTTGCCTCAACAGCGCCACTGCCTCTTACTGGATAGCATCCTCCATAGGCTTTGAAAGTTTGAATGTGTTTCTCATCCATCACCTGATTGATGAACACTATTTTGCCTTCGACATCCTTTTTCGATGCTTTTTTTAGTTCTTCAAGCGAAGAAAATTCTATTAATTCCCCTTCAATTGTTCCATTCGTCCCAATAGAACCTCCCAATGCTAATAAGTTTACTTTTTTGATTGAATTGTACTCATCTTTCACCCAACCGGCTTCTTTTGTACCACGTTCCCAGTGAGGAACAGTGATTTCTTGCAAATAAACCTTGTCAAAGCCATAGGATTCCATTTTCTGCTTTCCCCAGAGAATGGCCATTTCGGCTTCTGCAGAACCTGTAATTCTTGCTCCAATATCTTTGCATAGACTCTTGAGGTCATTGTATGCCTTGCCTTCAGAAAGTGCTGTGTTGTATATAGAACGAATAAAAGTGGAATCATTCTGTGAGAATGAGCTAGTAGTTAAAAGCCCTAATATAATTAAGTATAAGAATTTCATAATTTGAATTTGAATGCTAAAACTACGGTTTTTCCGAAGAAATAGCCGTTTAAACAATTCTTAATTCTTAATTCTCCATTTTTAATTCTCCATTTTTCTATCTTTGTTAAAAATTAAAATTAATGGCATTAAAATGTGGAATTGTTGGACTTCCAAACGTAGGGAAATCAACGTTGTTTAACTGTTTATCGAATGCAAAAGCGCAGTCGGCTAATTACCCTTTTTGTACAATAGAACCGAATGTAGGAACTATTTCTGTTCCAGATGAAAGGTTGGAGAAACTAGAGAAATTGGTCAATCCTGAAAAGGTGCTGCCAACAACAATGGAAATTGTGGACATTGCAGGTTTGGTAAAAGGAGCATCAAAAGGAGAAGGTTTAGGCAATCAATTCTTGGCAAATATCAGAGAAACGGATGCAATTATTCACGTCTTGCGATGTTTTGATGATGACAATATTATTCACGTTGAAGGTTCTATCGACCCAGTTAGAGATAAAGAAGTAATCGATATCGAATTGCAATTGAAAGATTTAGAAAGCATTGATAAAAAGATTTCGACAATGTCTCGCGCCGTTAAATCGGGCGATAAAGACCTCATAAAAGAATACGAAATTGCTCAAAAAATAAAAGCAACTTTGGAAGCGGGAGAATCTATTCGCTCCATGGAGTTTGACGAGAAAGAGCAAGGAACTGTCGATAAAATGCAGCTAATCACCAGCAAACCGGTAATGTACCTCTGCAATGTGGATGAATCTTCCGTGAAAGATGGTAACGCACACGTTGATGCAGTGATAGAATCCGTGAAAAATGAGAGCGCAGAAGTCTTGATTATTGGAGCTGCTATCGAGGCGGATATTATGGATTTAGATACTTACGAAGAACGTCAAATGTTCCAAGAGGAATTAGGACTGGAAGAAGCAGGTGTTAATCGTTTAATTCGTTCTGCTTACGCTCTCCTTAATTTAGATACATATTTCACAGCAGGTGTTAAAGAAGTCCGTGCATGGACGATAAAAAAAGGAATGACTGCTCCACAAGCGGCAGGTGTCATTCATACAGACTTCGAAAAAGGTTTTATTCGTGCAGAAGTAATGAAATACAACGATTTCATTGAATATGGCAGTGAAAATGCTGTAAAAGAAGCCGGTAAATTTAGAGTAGAAGGTAAAGAATATATAGTGGAAGATGGCGATGTAATGCACTTCCGATTTAACGTGTAAAAAATGAGAAGTTAAGTAGTTAAGAATATGAGCAGTTAAGATTGTACAACTTCTTAACTCCTTTCTTCTGACCTTCTTAACTACTAAAATAAATAATTATGAACATTCCAGCAAACAATCCAAATTTAAAATCGTGGGTAGAAACTTCGCAGAATTCTGATTTTCCAATTCAAAATTTGCCTTTTGGCATCATCAAAACGGATGACAACTCTCCAAGAGTTGCTTCGAGAATAGGAAACTACGCAATCGACTTAAAAGCTTTGTTTATTCTCGGTTATTTAGACAACCTGCCCTTCACTAGAGAAGATTTTGATACTGATTCGTTGAATGCAATGATGATGAAAGGTAAAGAAGGAACGCGTAAGTTGCGCAATAGACTTTCTAAGTTGTTCTCGACAGAACATGATGATTTGCAAAAGAATGAGCACCACGTCAACCAAATTTTGGTAGCAATGGATGAAGTTACAATGTTGCTTCCTATTCAGACAAGAGATTACACTGATTTCTATTCAAGCGAACAGCACGCATTCAATGTAGGTTGTCTGTTTAGAGATCCTGACAACGCATTATTGCCCAACTGGAAACACATTCCTGTAGGTTATCACGGACGTGCATCTTCTATTATAGAATCCGGGATTGCTATTCACAGACCAAAAGGTCAAAAGAAACCACCAACGGCAGATGTTCCTGTTTTTGGTCAGTCTAACTTATTGGATTTCGAATTGGAAACAGTTTTCTTTACTTATCAAGGAAAACCACTTGGAGATTCTATTTCTACCAAAGAAGCAGACGATTACATTTTCGGGATGGCGCTTTTCAATGATTGGAGCGCAAGAGACATTCAAGGTTGGGAATACGTCCCACTAGGACCTTTTTTAGGCAAAAGTTTTGCGTCTTGCGTTTCCCCGTGGATTGTTACGATTGATGCCTTGGAGCCGTTTAGAATTCCAGGACCAAAACAAGACAACCCTAAAATTCTTCCTTACTTAGAATATGAAGGGAGCAAGCACATTGACATTAAATTGGATGTGATTATTCAACCTGAGAATGGCGAAGAAAATATTGTTGGGCAATCGAATTACAAGTACATGTATTGGAACATGAATCAGCAATTAGCACATCACACAGTCAATGGTTGCAATATTAATTGCGGGGATGCAATGGGTTCTGGAACTATTTCAGGTCCTGAAGTTGGAATGTACGGCTCTATGCTAGAAATTTCTTGGAAAGGGACAAAACCATTCAAAATGTCTGATGGAACAGAACGAAAGTTCATTAACGACGGAGATACTGTCATTATGCGCGGGTTTTCTGAAAAAGACGGTGTAAGAATTGGGTTTGGAGAAGTTTCAACCAAAGTATTGCCCGCAAAGTAAGCCCTTAGAATGAGCAAAGAACAAAATATAGACTTAGAAAAGGAGAGAAAAGAAATTCTCAATGCCTTCAAAGGTCTGTTGCGTTCTCACAAAACAAGAACCAAAGAAGATACACGTATTATTCGCAAGGCTTTCGATGTTTCGGTGGATGCACATTCTCAAATGCGCCGAAAATCGGGAGAACCTTATATTTATCATCCAATTGCGGTGGCAAGAATTTGCGCTGATGAGATGGGCTTGGGGACTACCGCAATTGTTTGTGCTTTATTGCATGATACGGTAGAAGACACGCACATTACTCTGGAAGACATCGAGGATTTGTTTGGCGCAGAAGTTCGACTGATTATAGACGGTTTAACGAAGATTCCAGAGGTTTTTGACGAGACAATTTCTATTCAAGCGGAGAATTTTAGAAAGATGGTTTTGACCATTTCGGATGATATTCGCGTTGTTTTAATAAAGCTTGCCGATCGATTGCATAACATGCGAACATTAGGCAGTATGCCTCATGATAAGCAACTGAAAATCGCTTCTGAAACGAAATTCTTGTATGCTCCGTTAGCACATCGTTTAGGCCTGTATTCTGTTAAAACAGAGTTGGAAGACTTGGCTTTTCTCTACACAGAACCTAAAATTTATGAGGAAATAGAAAATAAATTAAAGTTAACGAAAGATGCACGTACTCGATTCATTCGAAAGTTTACGCAACCTATTCGTGAGGCATTGTTGCACGAAGGATATATTTTCAAAATAAAGGTCAGAACCAAAGCTATTTCCTCTATTTGGAGAAAAATGACGACCAAAGGCGTTCCTTTTGAAGAAGTATATGACATTTTTGCCATACGCATCATTGTTGATACTCCACCTGAGTTAGAAAAGCCAGATTGCTGGAGAATTTATTCATTGGTCACTGACTTTTACCAACCTAGTCCTGATAGATTACGTGATTGGATTTCCACACCTAGAGCAAATGGCTACGAATCTTTGCACACAACTGTGATGTCAAGAACAGGGAAGTGGGTAGAGGTTCAGATTCGTTCTGAACGTATGGATGAGGTTGCAGAAAAAGGATTGGCAGCACATTATCGCTACAAAGAATCGAAAAAAGGAGACAATAAATTCGACCGTTGGGTTTCTGAAATACGCGAGTTAATGGAAAATCCTGAGTTGGATGCAATGGATTTTATCAATGAATTTAAGCTGAATTTATTTACCGATGAGATTTATATTTTCACTCCGCAAGGAGATTTGCGTGTTCTGCCAACCGGAGCAACCATTTTGGATTTCGCCTATGACATTCACACAGATATTGGTGATAAGTGCATCGGAGCAAAGGTAAATAATAGATTGGTGCCATTGAGTCATCAGTTAGAAAGTGGTAATCAAGTTGAAATTATAACCTCTACCAAGCAAAAACCGAACGACGAATGGTTGAAATACGTGGTAACTTCTCGCGCCAAGCAAAAAATAAAAACTTCGCTGAATGAGGTCAGAAGAGCCATTGCTTTAGACGGAAAAGAGATTTTAGACCGTAAATTCAAGCAGCATCATATCCGTTTTATTTCGGAGAATGTCAGTGTTTTGGAGAAATTCTTCAAAATGCCGAATGCAACGGAACTTTACTTCAGAATTGCCAAAGGAAAAATAGATTTACGCAAGTTGCGCGAAATTGAGAACAAGAATGGCATTCTCCATTTAGAAAAAAAGCCTTCTGTTCGTAAAATGAAGAAGAGTCAGACGATTTTTACTAAAATTGACTCTAAAAAAGACACGATTCTCATCGGAGACGATTTCAAGAACATCGATTACACGATGGCGGCTTGTTGCAGTCCAATTCCAGGCGATAAAGTTTTTGGTTTCGTGACCATCAACGACGGCATTAAAATCCACCGATACAGTTGCCCCAATGCGGAACATTTATTGTCTAAAATGGCGTATCGTTGCATTAAAGCAACATGGAAAAATACTGATTTAAAAGAAAACTTGGCGTCCATCACAGTTCATGGCATTGACAGCATGGGTATCGTTAATAAAATCACCAACATTGTTACACATGAGCACAATGTCAACATGAAATCCATCTCTTTTGAGACCAATGACGGTATTTTCGTCGGAAATATGAAGGTTTTGGTCTTTGATACCGAACATCTTGATACATTGATGCGGAAGTTTGAACAAGTGGAAGGAGTTCAGAGGGTAGTGAGGCATGTTGAAGAGTAATTTTACGACAAAATTTACTACAAAAAAAAAGAGTCAACTCTTTCGAATTGACTCTAGGGTAGAAGATGGGGCTCGAACCCACGACCCTCGGTACCACAAACCGATGCTCTAACCAACTGAGCTACAACTACCATATACTATCTTTACTACAATCGTTCTTGTAGCGAGGGCAAAGATAGAGTTTTCTTTAAATAATCGAATAATCCAACTAATAAATTTTAACTTTAATTGAAATTTTACTCTTTTGAGCAATTATGATTGATAAAAATGATATTTTGGACGAGTTTAACCTGCGTTTATTTGATGAGTCCTATCAGCGGATTTACAAATGCTTAACTTTGATTAATGAAGAACAACTGTGGGATTCCCCAAATGAAAAAATTCCTTCTATTGGGAACCTCATTTTACATCTTTGCGGGAATGCGCGACAATGGGTTCTTTCTGGGTTGAGAGATTTACCAGATAATCGCAACAGAGACGACGAGTTTTTGCCTCACAGAGAATTGAAAAAAGAAAACCTTATTCTTTTAATGGAGAACTTAAAAGGTGAACTTTTAAAACAAATGCCCCTTCTTTCTGGTCAAGTTTTTCAAGAGAAAAAAATCATTCAAGGATTTGAAGTGACAGGTTATTCTGCAATTTCACATGTTATCGAGCACTTTTCTTACCATACAGGACAAATAACATTGCTTGCTAAGCTTTATTCAGAGAAAGAAACGGATTATTATTCTGAATCAAACCTGAACGTTAAGAATTAATAGAATAAGCTCAATCACAGGCAGAATGTTAATAAACTCTCTGTTTTGACACCTATAATTCTTCATTTCTATCGTATTTTCGTAAAAATTTTTCAAGCATGTTAAAAATAGGAGTTTTAGGAGCAGGTCATTTAGGAAAAATACACATTCGTTTGTTGTTAGAATTGAGCGATAAGTTTCAATTCATCGGTTTTTATGACCCTAATGATGAGAATGCAAAAGTAGCCATGGAGACCTTTGATATCAAACGTTTTGATTCCATTGATTCTTTGCTCGATGAGGTAGATTGCATCGATATTGTAACGCCTACACTTTCGCATTTTGATTGTGCATCCAAGGCTTTGCGAAAAAGTAAACATGTTTTTATAGAGAAGCCCGTGACAGAAACGGTTGACGAAGCAAAAATTCTCATTAATCTTTCGCACGAAGCGGGTGTAAAGGTGCAAGTTGGGCATGTAGAACGATTTAATCCTGCTTTTCAGGCTGCCGTTCCTTATATTAAAAGCCCGATGTTTATCGAAACGCACCGTTTGGCACAATTCAATCCAAGAGGAACTGATGTGCCTGTCGTTTTGGACCTAATGATACACGATTTAGATGCAATTCTCAGTGTTGTTCCTTCTGAAGTGAAAAGAATAAGCGCTTCTGGAGTTGCCGTAGTTAGCGATACTCCGGACATTGCAAATGCTAGAATTGAATTTGACAATGGTTGCGTTGCCAATTTAACGGCGTCAAGAATTTCGATGAAAAACATGCGAAAATCACGCTTTTTTCAGAAAGATGCCTACATCAGTGTTGACTTTCTGACCAAAGAATTAGAGGTTGTGAGAATGGAAGACATAGATGGAGAACCGAACCCTTTTGATGTTGTTTTTGATATGGGAGAAGGAAAACCCGTGAAGAAAGTCTTGTTCGACAAGCCAGATATTGAAGATTCTAACGCAATAAAAGAAGAATTATCTACTTTTGGGGACGCAATAGTCAATGATACCACGCCAATTGTCTCAATAGAAGATGGTTACAATGCGTTGGACATCGCTCAAAGAATCGTTGACCAATTAAAAACAGCTTCAGGGCAGGTTTTACATAATAAGTAGGAACTTTTTTCGTTTAATTAAGTAACTACACAAATTATGAAGAAAATTGTACTGTTTTTCGGCTTATTTTTAGCGTTGACTTCTTGTATAAAAAACAATCCTGATCCTTCGTGGATTTATATAGAGAAATGGCAACTCATTGAGAACCCTGATTTAATAGGCATTGCTGGTGTTCCAACACACAACATTACCAATGCTTGGGTGTATGTAAACGGAGAAACAATCGGCGTTTTTGAATTGCCTGTTAAAATACCCGTTTTGATTAGTGGAAGTGCCAAGATTCAGATTACTCCAGCAATACTGAACAATGGAATTTCGGCAACTAAGAAAATTTATCCTTTCTTGGAGCCATTCATTCTTCAAACAGAACTGATACAAAATGAGACACTAGTGATTAACCCAACTACACAATACTTTTCCTCTGTAAAATTTAACATAGAAAATTTTGAAGGAGCATCTTATGTTGTTACTGAAGGTCCAAGTTCTACAGTAATTGCAAATACATCTAATGATCCTCTGATATTAGACCCATCAATCAATGAATTGAAATTCTTACGCTTGGATTTGAGCACCAGCAATGACCGATGGATTGCTTCAACTGAATTTAATTTAAGTAGCATCAATATGCCTTTACCAAAAGGGAAAGAAGTGTATTTGGAACTGGATTATTACAATACCAATCAAGTGACCAGTGGGTTGATAGGGATTAGTTCTACGAATCAAACAAACAATCCTAACGTTAGATTGAATCCGCAGAATGACAATGAAGTGCGATGGAAAAAGATATACATTGATTTGAGAGAGGTTGTTTCAGGAATGACAACCGCTGACTATTATGAATTCTCCTTTGATGCTTTGCTCGATGATGGTGCATCTTCAGGTTTCATCTGTCTTGACAACATTAAAGCAGTCTATTTTTGATGAAATCACCGTTACTCACATTTATACTTGTCTTTATTGATTGGCTATTTGCAAGCATTGCATGGGCAAGCTTTTACTACTATAGAAAAACGGTCATAGAAGAGGTTGATTTTGCCGTAAACGAAGCTTTTTACTTAGGCGTTCTCCTTATCCCCATTTTATGGTTGTTTATTTACTTGCTGCAAGGAACTTATCAGGATGTGCGGAGGTTGTATCGTTCTAAAATCATAAGTTTGAGCTTTGTTGCATCTGTCATTGGAACTTTTTGCATTTTTTTTCTATTCTTATTGGACGATGAAATTTCGGGTTATCAACAATATTATTCTGTTTTGATATTGCTGTTTACGATTCACTTTATAGCAACGCTTGTTCCGAGATTTATTTTAATTTCTATTGTTGTCAGAAGAATACACAAGAGAAATTCTGGTTTTAAAACCCTCATCATTGGTGGTAGCCAAAAAGCAATTGACATATTTAATGAAATAACCGAACTGCCAAAAGGAACAGGCAATTTGTTCGTTGGTTTCATCAATATTAATGGAGTGGACAAACAATTGGAGTCCAAATTACCCTATCTGGGACACATTGATGACGTTGAGAATATATTGCGCGATCATCAGATAGAGGAAGTTATTATTGCGTTAGAAAGTATTGAACACGATAGAATTAAGACCATTATTTCTCGTTTGGAAGGTGGTGACGTGAAAATTAAGATTCTTCCAGATATGTATGATATTCTTTCAGGTTCTGTAGAAATGACAAACATTTTTGGCGCGTTGCTTATCAATGTGAATACAGAAGTTATGTCGGTTTGGCAAAGAACGCTGAAAAGAGTCATTGATATTTCAGTTTCATTAGTTTCACTCGTTCTTTTAACGCCCGTTTTCATTGTTCTTGCCATTTTGGTTAAAACATCTTCTCCAGGCCCCATTTTTTATTTACAAGAGAGAATAGGCAAGAACGGTAAGATTTTCAAAATCATTAAATTCAGAACGATGTATGTTAACTCTGAGAAAAATGGTCCCCAGCTGTCGTCTTCGTCTGACCCTAGAATCACAAAGATTGGCCGTGTTATGAGAAAAACACG
Source organism: Fluviicola sp. (assembly GCA_002734065.2). Lineage (GTDB taxonomy): Bacteria > Bacteroidota > Bacteroidia > Flavobacteriales_D > Crocinitomicaceae > UBA4466. Next base: position 93,211 of record NVXU02000030.1, on the reverse strand, counting down.
CTTGGATGAGTTTCCACAATTTGTTAACGTTCTGCTGGGTGATATGTCTTTAGTAGGTCCTCGACCGGAACGTCAATTTTACATAGACCAAATTGCAGCAATCGAACCTCAGTTTTTAGAGTTAACCAAAGTTCGACCAGGAATTACATCATGGGGGCAAGTTAAATACGGCTACGCGGAAAATGTTGAGCAAATGCTAGACAGAATGAAATTCGACCTTCTTTATTTGAAAAACAGAACCTTGTCGTTGGATTTTAAAATTATGCTTTTTACGATATCAATCATCTTTAAGGGGACTGGGAAGTAGCTTTTTAGATTCATTCACTGCGCTCACTTTTAGACCGCTTCCGCTTTTAGATACGGAAGCAAGCTTCCTTTAGACACGCTCCTGCGTCGCTCTTAGACTCGCTTTTCTTTAAAATTTTAATTGTTGCTTTGATTTCTCAGGTTTATAAAAGTGAACAATCAAAACAATGATTTATCTCGTCGAAGCTAGATTAAGTCTAAGAGCCGAAGGCGTGTCTAAGAATGAATCTAAAAAGCTACTTCACCATCACTCGGAACATTTCTTTTTCTCCAATGTATCCTTTCAATTCATCACCAATTTTCACAGAACCAACACCTGCTGGAGTTCCCGTGTAAATCAAATCTCCTTTTTTCAGGGTCATAAATTGGGAAATATAAGCGATTAATTGATCAATGTTGAAAATCATTTTGTCAGAATTGCCTTCTTGCACTGTTTCACCATTCTTGGTGAGAGAGAATGCAATATTTCCGAGGTTCAACTCTGTTTTCGGGATAAATTCTTTCGAAATAGGAGCGCTGCCCTCAAATGACTTGGCAATTTCCCACGGATGACCTTTCTCTTTGCATTGCTGTTGAAGATCCCTTGCCGTGAAATCGATGCCTAATCCAATTTCAGAATAGTATTTGTGTGCAAATTTTTCTGCAATGTTTTTGCCCACTCTGTCAATTTTCACAACTAATTCGCACTCGTAATGAATGTCTTTAGAAAAATTGGGGTAGAAAAAAGGATTTCCAGGACGTAGAATAGCAATGTCTGCCTTCATGAAGAACATTGGAACTTTTGGAAGCTCTGCCTTCATTTCTTTTGCATGTTCAGCGTAATTCCTACCTATGCAAATAATTTTCATGATTTGAATTTATTTTTTAGCGCATCCAATTTCGACTCAAAATTCGCGGGTGCGTTATTCTGTTTTTTCTCATCCTTGATTCTATTGATTTCTTTTTTAAGACATTGCTTCGTATAGAGTGGGAAATCGGCATTGAGTAACCAACCGTGATAGCCTGGCTCTGTTTTCATTACTTCTGCTACCGTTTTGTCCTTTTGCTTACCGAAGTTGTAGATTACCTGTCCTTCTTCGTTGATGGCGAGCCTTCCTGCAAAATCAAGGCGAGTTACATTGCCGTATTGCGAGAAATTAGCAAGAAAATCGACGTCACTTTCCAATTCTTCATACTTATCGATTTGAGCATCCAACACTTCCCAAGTTGCTTCGGCATCGGCAAGAGCAGTGTGTGCATTTTCTAAATTTTTCTGGCAATAGAATGAATAAGCGGCAATCAGTGTTCTTTGTTCCATCTTATGAAAGATATTTTGGACATCGATGTGCTTCTTTACAGAAAGATCAACGGTGCTACCGGCTCTCAGAAGTTCTTCGGCCAACATCGGTAAGTCGAATTTATTGGAGTTGTAGCCTGCAAAATCTGCATCTGCTATAAAAGCTTCTAATTCGGGTAGAATGTCTTTCAAGGTAGGTTCATCTTTGATATCTTCGTCATATATCCCGTGAATTTCACTGACTTCTTTTGGTATAGGGATTTGAGGATTGACTCTTTTTAAAAAATCGGTTCGAGAACCATCAGGGGCAATTTTCACAATTGCAATCTCTACAATTCTATCTGACGTTATGCTTAGACCTGTTGCTTCGATATCAAAAATGGCCAATGATTTATTGAGGGATATATTCATAGCTCAAATATAAGGATAGAGAAGTACGAAGCAAAAAAAAGTCCGGATAAACCGGACTTTAATTTTTATTCAGTTTTTAAACCGACATATTGATAAGGGAAATATTTCTCTTTGTTTCGAGAATCTTTTTCATATTCAGGACCTTGAACAATTGTGGTTACGATGACCACATTGACTTTTCCTTTGAAGTCTTCGTTTTTCTCGAAGTAGGCGATTAGATCATATTTCATATTCTCTGCTCTAATTTGAGTCAGCTTTTCATTTGTACCGTATGTTTTGGTTGGCACATAAGATGCAGAAGAGTAGATATTAATTGTAATACTAGATCTTCCTTCTTCTAATTGAGCTTCAACAGCTTGTACGAAGTCTTTCAACTCGCCACGTTTCGTTGTCAACTTATTCTTGTTGTATGCGAAGTAATGCATGAACTCAAGATTTGGGTAGTCGGTAACAACTACTGTGTCTAAATCCAATGTATCTTCTGGAATAATGATGATTCGTTTGTCTACATCAAGTAATAGTTCTCTGTAGATTTCTTGATAATTTGTATCACATAAGGTTGTGAAAGCATCTTCGTGCATGACAACGTCGTCAGACACATTCATATATTCTAGCTTATATGTTCTACAAGGATCAAGTGACGTCATAAATACACCGTCTCTCAATCGAGGGTAAACTAATTTTTTTCGACTTCCTTCTTCACAATCAACACAAACCAATCGAACGTTGATGGCAAAATCTTCTGGAATTGGCTTGTCATCTACTGTTTTTATTAAACCTCTTAAGACTGCAACATCTCTTACTCCGAGGTAGTCATTGTATATTTCATAAATATCTTTTTCACCGTAACCGTCTTTTCTGAAAGAAGTTAAGTAGCCTTTACGGCCATCTAAGGTTGTTGTGTAAAAAATATCATCGTTTGTCGAATTGAATGGGTATCCCAAATTAGTTCCTTCCGTAAAGGCACTGTCATTTTCAAAATATGCAGTCATGATATCAAATCCACCGATACTTTTCTCTCCATTAGTAGAGTAGTAGAGCGTTTGATTGTCAATTGATATAAATGGTGAATCTTCATCATTCGGTCCGTTTATCTGTGGTCCGAGATTAATTGGTTTTGACCATTCTTCTGTGCCATCAATTCTACGCAGCATGTAAATATCTCTACCCCCGAAACCACCTTTACGGTCTGAAACAAAATAGAATGTATTTTTATCGTTAGACATCATACAGTGTGTCTCCCAGTCTTCTGTGTTTACATCTTTGAATTCTAATCGAGTGATGTCTTGGAATTTTGCATGGTAAAAATCGGTAAAATAGATATCTCCATTTCCAGTAGAATCTTCGTATAAATAAATTTTTCTTTCATCCGAACTGATTGCAATGGTCGCTTCATTTCTTCTCGGTTGACAAAATTCCAATTTTATTGGAGTTGTCCAACTTGAATCAAAATCTCGGTAACTTACATAAACATCCTCAGGATATTGATTGATTCTAGGGTCTTTAAATTCATCAGTTTCTCCTTTTGCCCATGCTCTGCGAGAGGTGAAATACAAAGCGGAACCATCTAGTGATACCACTGGGCTATATTCTGGCATATCCGTATTGATTTCAGAACCAATGTTCTTTAAATAAACATTGACAGGATCAGCCATTTTAATTCTAGCGACAGCGAGTTGCTTTAGTCTTAATTCAACTACTGGTAATAACTCAGATTTTTTCTTAGAAACAGCTTTAAAACCTAAGTAATATTCTTCAGCCTTATCAATGTCTTCATTTAAGTGGTGGGCAGAAGCCAAATGAAAAAAGGCATCTGGTGGAGCACTTGTTTCTTTGGTAGAAAACATGTCAAAATTATGGTCTGTATCCAAAATTGCTTTCTCAAAGTAAGGAATAGCACCTACATAGTCTTTACGAATTTCTAACATTAAATAACCTTTACGATAATTGTAATTAGAACTTTCAGGTTTTAAGATGATAAGCTTATCAATGAGAATTTCTGCATAATAGAGGTAACCTTCAGCAGTGAGTGTTGAGGATTCCATCAAAATTTCTTGCTCAGAACCATTTTGAGCTAACTCTCTAATATCAGCTTCTTTAATTTGTGAAAACACGCTAGTACTAGTCAATAAGACTATCATTACTAATAATAGAGACTTAATTTTCCCTCGCATACTCAATGATTTGTTAGTTAGATTCATAAGTAGTTTTATTTACTTTACCATGTAAAAGTAATCAAAAAGCTAACACGGCTCAATATTTAGTTATAAGTTATTAATACTCAATTCTTAATAATTTTAAACTCAGTTCTTCTGTTGGCTTGATGTTCTTCTTCAGAACAGTCGGAAACAACATTTCCTTCACACCCACAGTCATTTACTAGTTGAGACTCACCATATCCTTTACCGTAAATTCGTTTAGGATTTGTAATTCTTTTTCTCACATAAGCAGCCGATGATTTAGCTCTTCTATTGGAGAGAGATTTGTTGTATGATTTTGATGCTCGACAATCCGTATGTGAACCTAATTCTATTTTTAATTTAGGATTATCATTCATTATTTTCACAATTTTATTCAACTCAATAGCAGCATCTGGGCGGATGTTAGATTTGTCAAGGTCAAAATAAATAGGATTGATTTCTATCAAAGTTCCAACATCAGAAGGTGTAAGGAGGTAGTCTAGTTTTAAACCTGGAGTGTTTCCTAACAGTTCTCTTACTTTGAATGTTTCTGTCAAGTACCCTTCTTTAGTAATGCGCACATCGAAAATAGCGCTATCACCAAATTTCTTACCTTTTAAGTAGTCGGTCGTAACTTTACCATTCTCATCTGTAACTAAGGATAACAAAACGCTTCCGTCGTTCGGGTCTAAAAATTCGATTTTGGAACCTGCGATAGATTCTAAGGTGTTTTTATCAGCAGTACTTGATGCTAGGCTGTAATCTCCATAGTAAAAGACTTTTTTGATTTCTTCATTTTCACTGTTACATTTAGTGTTAAATGATTCGGTTCCGATAACTTCTTCTCCTTCGTAATAGGTTACTGTGTATTCCTTACATCTTTTAAGAACCGCAAAGTAGTTACAGTTTTTAATTCTAGGATATTGTACTTTATCAGCTTCCAAATTACAGTCTAAGCATTCTATTTTCACGGAGAAATCATTGGTGCAATCGCTTCCATCTAGTTTGGTGAAATTACCTCTCAACGTACTAATTGGTCTGTTGCCGAGGTAATCGTTTTTAATTTCGTAGATGTCTTTTTCTCCAAAACCACCTTTTCTAAAAGAAGAAAGGTAACCTTTAAGGCCATCAACAGTGGTTGTGTAATAGATGTCATCTCCCGCAGAATTAATAGGATATCCCATATTAAGAGGAGTGGACCATACGTTCATTTCGTCTCTGAAAGATACAAAGACATCAAATCCACCCATACTTTTAGGACCATTGCTTGAGTAGTATAGTGTTTTGTTGTTGATTGCAATGAAAGGTGAATCTTCATCATAAGGAGTGTTGATTCCTGGACCCATGTTTTGAGGTTCGCTCCATTCTCCGTTTGGTAATTTCACAATTCTGTAGATATCTCGTCCTCCAAAACCACCACTTCGGTCAGAAACGAAGTACATGTTTTGTCCATCAGGAGTGACTGTAATGTGCGTTTCCCAAGCATTAGTATTCACTTTTTTAGCTCTTAGCTTTTCTAGTTCTTCAAATTCATTGTTACCAAAATTAGAGAAGAAAATATCTCCACCTCCAGAAATATCTTGATACACATAGATTTTTCTTTCATCAGAACTAACGGCAATTGTTGCTTCATTCAATTCACTATCGCAAAAGGCCAACTTCATAGGTGCTGTCCATTCTCCCTCAAAATCTTGAAAACTTACAAAAATATCTTCTGGAAAATCGTTGAGCATAGGATCTCTAAATTGATCAGAACTTTTATCGTCCCATTGTCTTCTTGAAGTAAAATAAAGAGATGTCCCATCCAAAGAAATTACTGGAGAATATTCAGGTTTACCTGTGTTCACGATGTTACCAATGTTACGAACTTCCGCTGTCTTAGGATGTGCAATGTTGTATTCTGCAACCTCGAGTTGTTTCAGTCCAAGTTGAGCCATCTCAATTAAACTTGACTTTTTCGCACTATTCTCTATGAATTTGGTGTAAAACTCTCTTGCTTTTGGAATATCTTCGTTTAAGTGATGGCTTTTTGCAAGGTAATAAAGTGCATCTTGCGGAGCGCTCTCTTCTCTTGCCGAAAACATATCATAGTTCTTATCCATATCGAGAATTGCTTTCTCCAGATACGGCATTGCCTTTTCATAATCACTTCTGGAATCCAAGATTAAATAACCTTTACGGTAATTGTAATTAGAACTTTCAGACTTCATTACAAGTAGTTTGTCAACTAAAATTTCAGCGAAGAAATAGTATCTTTCCTGAATTAGTTGCGAACTTTCGATAACTAGTTCTTGTTCCGACGATGACTGAGCCATTTCTCGAACTTGTAATTCTGTCAACTGTCCAAAGGAAAGTATTGGAAGTAGTGAAAACAGTAATAGTGATTTTAAGTTATTCATAGTGTTGTGTTTTGGTTTTATATTTCTCTCGTTGCATCGAACTCCTCAAGGTAATCAGCAACTCTTTTTACAAACATTCCTCCCAAAGCTCCATCTACAACACGATGGTCGTAAGAGTGAGAAAGGAACATTTTATAGCGAATTCCGATAAAATCTCCATCAGGCGTTTCGATTACAGCGGGAACTTTTCTTATGGCACCAATCGCTAATATAGCAACTTGTGGCTGATTAATGATAGGAGTTCCCATAACATTGCCAAAAGTACCGACATTTGTTACCGTGTAAGTCCCACCCTGAATGTCGTCAGATGTCAATTTGTTGTTTCTTGCTTTGTTGGCTAATTCATTCACAGATTTTGTTAAACCCATTAGATTCATTCTGTCTGCATCCTTAATAACTGGTACGATTAAGTTGCCAGATGGGAGTGCAGTTGCCATTCCTATATTGATGTGCCCTCTTTTAATGATTTGATTTCCAGAAACGGAAACATTTACCATTGGGAAGTCTTTTATTGCTTTCACAATCGCCTCCATGAAAATAGGTGTGAACGTGATATTTTCACCTTCTCGTTCAGCAAAGCCAGCTTTCACTTTCTTTCTCCAGTTCCAAATATTGGTCACATCAGCCTCTACATAACTTGTTACGTGCGGAGAAACGTGCGTTGACATGATCATGTGGTCCGCAATCAACCTGCGCATCCTGTCCATTTCAATGATTTCATCATCTGGACCTGCAACGACTATTGGTTGTTTAATATTTGCTAAGAATCCACCGTCTGGATTGTTTGCAACGCTCTGTGTCTTAACAGGAGCCTTTTGTGTAGCGTTCGCTGTGATTGTTGCTGCTGGAGCTCCATTCTCAATAAAAGCTAAAATATCTTTCTTTGTTACTCTTCCATTCTGACCTGTTCCGCTCACTGTTTCTAGTGTCGCCATGGTAATTCCTTCTTTTTGAGCGATGCTTTTGACCAAGGGAGAGAAAAATTTATCAGAACTTGATTTTTCAAGAGCTACGGGTGTTCCATTTGTTTTGGGAGCAACCACTGTTTCTTGAACAATTGCTGAGTTTACAGAAGTATCCTTTTTTTCCTCAACGGGTGCAGCTTCACCGTCTGTTGAAATGATTGCAATAACGTCTCCAACTTGTGCTACTTCATCAACCTCAAAGAATTTTTGAATGAGTGTACCTTCGGCTTCAGAAGGCAATTCATTATCTACTTTATCGGTCGCAACTTCTACCAGTGGTTCATCCATTTCGATGACATCTCCTACCTCTTTTAACCAGTTCGTAATTGTTGCTTCGGTAACGCTTTCTCCCATTTTAGGAAGTCTAATCTCAAATTGTGACATATATAATTTCTCAATAACAGTTTTCAGTTACAAAAATAACCGAAATATTCTCTTTGTCAACACAATTGAGGCTTGTTTTACGAATCTAATTTTCTCCAAGCTTTTAGCAGAATGCCAAAGTCTTTGCGCATGGAGTAGTTCCTGGCGTAAAGTAAGTTCATTTTCTCTTGAATTTCAACGGTGTTAATACCGATTCCATCAGTAGGGGAGAGTACTCCTGCTTTGATTTTAGGCAAACGAACGTCTTTCTTTGAACTTTCTTCAGAAAAGCCAATAAAGGACATTTTTCCAATTAAAATTCGCCAACTATTTCGTAGAAAAATTCCTTTGCTTTTTAAAAGAAATAGAAGGATGGGAGAAGAAAGTAGAAATAATAAGGAGAAAATGACATCGAAAAGGCGTTTTTTCCTTCTGTTTTCTCTGCTCACAAGATTATTGAGGTTGAGGATGTATAAATCACCCGCGGTATCGATAGAATTGCTGCCAATTAAATATTCTGCACTGGATGGTGCAATTTTAAAGTCAAGATTGTTGCTTTTGAGTTTTTCAATTGTGTCAATAATGAACTCGTAAGAAAGGTCTGCGGAAGAAAAAACGATTTCGTCTAGTTTTTGCTCGTCAATTCGCATAGAATCTGAAGAAAGTTGAGTTATTGACCCAATTTTACCGTTTGTTTGCAATAAAAAGGACTTAATTCGTTCAAATTCTTGTGTATTACTGACAATTCCAAAATGTTTTTGATCTTCAAATTTTAGGCTGAATTTTTTACCAACTGTAAGGTGAAGAAACAAGCGTGAGATTAAATAATAAGACAACACCCACCCAGCGCCGATGAAGATAAATAAACGTGAAAATTGCCAAGATTTAGGCAGAACGGCATACACGATGAGGATTAAAACGGTACCCCAAAAAACACCTTTCACCAACTTGCTAAGTTTGTAAGGTTTATCGTATCCTCCATTAAAATAGTTAGAGGCCAACCAAATAAGTCCATATATAGGTATGGAATAGGCAATCAATTCTTCTGGAAAATCAATGCTACGCATTCTCCAGTAATTTGTCAAAGCGTAAAGTCCAACAATGATATAGGCAGCATCGATGACAGGTAAAGTCATTGCTTTTACGAATTGAACGCAAACGGCAATGAATGCGCGTAAATAAATGGCGGCATTGATTAAAAAGGAAAACAATTTTGCATTCTTCCCTGTGAAATGCTTCTTGGCAAAGATGACCATTGCGTTGTAGAAGACAATGACGTAATTAACCGAACTTTTCTTCGTGCTTTCTCCCTTATAATGAATGATTTTGGTTCCTGCGAAATAATAGTTCTTATAGCCTCCCTTTTGTATGCGGTAAGAAAGGTCAATGTCTTCACCGTACATAAAAAAGTCTTCGTCGAGTAAGCCGACTTTGTCCAATGCTTTTTTGCGCATGAGCATAAAAGCACCGCTTAGAATATCAACCTCATTGGTTTCAAATTCTGAAAGATGTCCTAAATGATATTGCCCAATTTTCTTTGATTTAGGAAAGAGTTTTGACAGTCCAAAAATTTTGTAAAACGCAACCTTTGGAGTGGGCAGTCCTCTTTTAGATTCTGGGAGAAAATTGCCTTTTCCATCAATCATTCTCACTCCTAAACCACCAGCATCATCATTTTTTTCCATGAAATCGATGACTTTCTCAAAAGTTGATTCTTCAACGATGGTGTCAGGATTCAATAAAAGAACGTATTTGCCTTTTGCGATTTCAATTCCTTGGTTGTTTGCCTTGGAGAATCCAACATTGTCTTTGTTGGCAATTAAATGAAAGTTAGAATACTTATCGTTTAACATTTGAAGAGACCCGTCAATCGAATTATTGTCCACAATGATAACTTCCACGGAAGAATTCTTCATTGCTTTTTTGACAGAATCTAGGCATTGGTCCAAGAAATATTCAACATTGTAATTGACAATGATGACACTTAATTGATATGTGTAATTTTCTTCCAAATTAATCAGCAACGGCAATGCAAGAGATTTCTATTTCAACATCCATGGGTAATTTTGAGACTTCGACTGTTTCACGAGCGGGTGGAGTTGAACGAAAATATTCTGCGTATATTTTATTTACGGCGTTGAAATTCTCCAAATCTTTTAAGAAAATGCTGCATTTAACGACCTTATCGAAATCCATATTTGCTTCTTGCAATAGCGAAGAAATGTTTTTGAGAACTTGATGCGTTGCGTTTTCAATTGTGTCATCCACCAACTTTCCACTTTGCGGATTGAGAGGTATTTGTCCAGAAACATACAAGGTGCCTTTTATTAACACAGCTTGACTGTAAGGTCCAATGGGTGCGGGTGCTCCTGGAATTTGCAATGCTTTTTTCATAATTTTGCAACTAATTCATTATTATTACACAAAAATAACAGACTTTTTGAAGCAAATACTCCTTATAGACAATTACGATTCATTTACGCACAATTTAAAGCACTATTTAGAAGCGTTAAATGCGCATGTGGAGGTTGTTAGAAATGATGAATTCATAGGAGATTATTTCTCCTATGATGCTATTGTGCTTTCTCCAGGTCCCGGTTTACCAGAGAATGCCGGAACAATGATGCAGTTGTTGAAAGAAGTCGAAGGCAGAATCCCCATTTTTGGAATTTGTTTGGGAATGCAAGCAATCGCACTTCATTGTGGTGGGAAATTGTACAATCAGCCAATTGTTAAACACGGAGTACAAGAAAAAATAGACTTACATGCGTCAGAATTGTTCAAGAATCTTCCAAAAAAGATAGATGTAGGCTTGTATCATAGTTGGGCAGTGAAAGAGGATGCCGGAAATTTCAAAATCACAGCGCACTCTGAAAGTCTTTCTGTGATGGCGATAGAGAGCGTTGCAAAGAAAATGTACGGAGTGCAATTCCATCCAGAATCGGTTTTAAGTCCCGATGGTATGGAAATTGTAAAGAACTTCCTAGAATTAATTTAGGTTGACTTTACAAAATTTAAAATGTATATTTGACAAACAAAAAAAAACAATATGAAAACATTATTATCAGTATTAGTTATTACATTTTCATTAACTGCCTTTGGACAGTCATGCGTAGGTAAGTGGGTAACCATTGATGATGAAACAAACAAGAAAAAATCCATCGTTGAATTGTACAAAGAAGACGGTAAGCTGTATGGAAAAATCACTTATTTGTTTCCTCGTGAAGGTAGAGAGCCCAATGCTAAATGTAAGGTTTGTGAAGACGACAGAAAAGATCAGCCATTGCTTGGCTTACAAATTGTCCGTGATTTAAAATGGGACGGTTCTGCCTGGAAGAAAGGAACAATCGTTGATCCAGAAGACGGAAAAGTGTACACACTTAAAATGTGGTTGGATCCAGACAATAAGAATTATTTGAACGTAAGAGGTTACATCGGACCGTTTTACAGAACTCAGAAGTGGGTGAGGGTGAAGTAGAGAAGAAATTAAGAATTAAAAATGGCTTTGAGAAATCGAAGCCATTTTTTTGTTGAGAAAGATAGGGAATTGAGAGGTTTATTGACTATATTTGGTTGTGCTTAATGATAAATTAACCTTGCTATTTTGAATAAATATTATTTAATTTCATTACTGTTAATGCTGAGTTTGTTAAGTTTTTCACAGAGCCAGGAAGACACCCTTAAAATGATTGAACAGACATACGGAGAACAATGGGACTTCTGTACGTGTGTCGTGAAAAATGATTCTATCAATAAAGTATTCACGACTCGAAATCTAACAGATGAAGAATTTGATAAAATAATTGTACGATCTGAGCAAATTGAACAAAGGTGCAAGGCTTTTCTAATAATTAATAAAGTCAACACACCTGAAGAAAGACTCATTCATATACAAAGAGTGAAGGTTTGTTTAGAAAATGAAGAATAAAATCTCAGTTTTATTAAAATTAGCCTAGTCGCTTCATAATTAACACCAGTTTATGATTAATTGACTAGTACAAACCTTAATTTTACCCGACCATGAACTATAAACTAATCAACGCCCCAGAATTTGAACATCCCTTAGACGGAGTTCCTCAATTGACAAACGGAAAATTATGGTTTCCTTACATCGACTATAAAAAGAGTGGCGAAAAGAGTTATTTTGGAGTGATGGAGTATGATCTGACCAGCCATCTCTCAAAATATGTAGAGGCTCCTTTTTACACTGAAGATGAGTACATAACCGCTAATTATATGCGTATTGTGATGCATCCTTGTTTGGGAGATGATTTCATTGTCAGCTTGGGGTGGAAAGTTAATTATGACATCAAGTATCGGTTTTTTAGAATTACAGAGGGTTTGTGGTTTGAAATTGATGTTCAGAAAGATGCTAAGAACATCGTTAAAATTAGCAGGGATGTGAAAGGCAATGACATTGAGCCCGACAGCAAATTGTCACTAGAAAAACACGTTCTAGACGGAGGAATGTTATATTGTTGGCAAGAAGATGACACTACTTGTTTCTCTACGGATGACACGCATGCTTTTGAAACTGATAGTTCTGATTTCACCGACTCAAAATCTTCTTTAGAGAATAAGCTAAATGAAGCGGCTTTTAGAAAGTCAAATTTAGATTACATGAGGCTTACGGCGTATCTTAAAAAACATAAGTTGCCCAAAGACGTGCCGGTAAATCATGCGCTATTGAATGGTGAGAATGTGCATAATTTCTGGGTGCTGAAAGATGAGGAGCATCTCTTTTTCTTAAACAGTGACTTTCGAAAAGGTGGTTTTACAGATTTATTGCACTTTTCTATGGGGTAAAGGGAATATAGTTCTTGTCATGTTGTACAAAAATGACAAAATCGGAGTATTTTTAACAGTAACGTCAAATAAACCTAAAATCAACCCTCCTATTCCGTTGCTTTCCCTCTTTGGTCTCGTTAGAATCTACAGGCATATTCTCTCCTTTAAAATCAAAAACGAGTCTGTCCGCTTTCAATCCATGTGCGACAAAATAATCAATGATTGCTTGTGCGCGTCTTTGAGAAAGTCCATCGTTGTAGTTATTACTGCCATCAGCATCTGTGTGACCTGTTACTTTAACGCGCAGGTCTGTATGTCCTTTCACGACCTTAATTAGTCGATTTAAGAACACTTCATGCTCCAAACGGATGTCTGATTCATCAAAATCGAAGAAAACAGGTTCGAAAATAAAATTATCGCGCTCGATTTTACGAATAGCAGGTGCATTTAATCCTTCGTGTTGGTCAATGATGAATTGAGAAAACCAATGTTGACTGATTTTACTTTCTTTCTCTTTGGAGAATTCGAAATTAGACTTGTAAAGAATAATTTTTCCAATCACTCTTTTGCAATCAGAACTTTTAAAATTTCCTTTTAGATACCCTGTGATCGAATCGTAAATTAATTCACCTGCAAAGCGACACCATTTCATTCTGCCCGACTGTTTGGACTTAGAAACCACAATTTGCTTAAAGGTCAATGTATTTCCACTGATTTTACCACTCATTTTCTTGACTGCAAAGTTCTCAGAATCGTAAACTTCTTCCCTCGAATAACCGTCAAATGTATTGTCAGATTGCGTGATGTCAAAATAGAGCAGCGTCCCATTCTCCACTTTCTGTCCAGCCCGCACAACGACACCTTGCCAAGTTCCATCAAAATTGGACTGAGCAGTAGCCTCGGAGAATCTGAAAAGCAGAAAAACAACACATAAAATTCTAAACATCTTCATTGGTATTCGTAGAATTGCAAATAATGTTCCAGAAAAGAGATGAAAAATGAAAAATTAACATTTCGATAGGCTTAGTGCAAGAAATGAGAGAGAAGAAATGAAGGATGTCTACACTCACCAAAACCAGTTGCATCATCAATTTTTAAATCATTTAGAGTATTCATTTCAATCTTCAAATTTTCAAATTTCTCCCTATTAACAATCCCCCCTAAAAAATGTTGATAAGTTCCCTTTTCTTTTAGTAAAAAAACACCGAAAAGAAGTATTCAAATGTTATTTTTGTAGGGTATTGAAAACAGGGGATTTTGTCCTCTTATGAGTAAAGAAATTATGAGCGAAGAAAATAAAAATGACGAATACGCTGCGGATAATATCCAGGTACTGGAAGGGTTAGAGGCAGTTAGAAAAAGACCTGCGATGTACATCGGAGATGTTGGAACGAAAGGACTTCACCATTTGGTGTATGAGGTCGTAGACAACTCAATTGATGAGGCGTTGGCAGGACATTGTGATGCAATTGATGTTTATATCAATGAGAATAATTCAATTACGGTAAAAGATAACGGTCGTGGTATTCCAACTGCAATGCACACGAAAGAAAAACGTTCTGCATTAGAGGTTGTAATGACGGTTCTTCATGCTGGTGGTAAGTTCGATAAAGATACGTATAAAGTGTCTGGTGGATTGCACGGTGTAGGGGTGTCTTGTGTGAATGCATTGTCAAAAGATCTTTCTGTAATTGTAGAAAGGGATGGAAAGAAGTTTCAACAAGAATACAAAATTGGTAAACCGCAATATGATGTAAAAGAGATTGGATTATCCGATAAAACAGGAACGGAGGTAACATTTTTACCCGACGATTCTATTTTTGAGGAGTTGGTGTACAATTATGATACAGTAGCGGCTAGAATGAGAGAATTGGCTTTCTTGAATAAAGGAATTACAATAAATCTTACGGACTTACGTGAAACGGATGAAGAAGGCAAGCACTTTTCGGAAAAATTCCATTCTGAAGGTGGATTAAAAGAATTCGCGGAGTATTTAGATAGAAATAGAGAGTCATTGATTTCAGATGTGATTTATTTCGAAGGTGAGAAAGACGGTATTCCAGTTGAGGTTGCCTTGACTTACAATACTTCTTACACAGAGAATATTCAAGCATACGTTAACAATATTAACACACACGAAGGAGGAACACACCTTTCTGGTTTTAGAAGAGGATTAACGAATACCCTTAAGAAGTATGCTACGGAGTCTGGAATGCTCACCAAAGAAAAGGTAGAAATTGAAGGAGATGATTTTCGTGAAGGTTTAACAGCTGTTCTTTCTGTAAAGGTTCAAGAACCTCAATTTGAAGGTCAAACAAAAACGAAATTAGGAAACAGAGAGGTTACAGCTCCTGTCTCTCAAGGTGTTTCAGAGATGCTTTCTAACTATTTAGAAGAACATCCAAACGAGGCGAAAACAATCGTTCAGAAAGTGATTTTGGCAGCAAAAGCGCGTCAAGCGGCTCGCAAAGCAAGAGAAATGGTACAACGTAAGAACGTACTGACTGGCTCGGGTCTTCCTGGCAAACTGGCCGATTGTTCTTCAAAAGATCCTGCAGAAAGTGAAATTTACCTAGTCGAGGGAGATTCGGCAGGTGGTACAGCAAAACAGGGTCGTGATCGTTTCTTTCAAGCTATTATGCCATTGAGAGGTAAGATTCTGAACGTTGAGAAAGCAATGCAACATAAAATCTTTGAAAACGAAGAGATTAAAAATATTTATACGGCTTTAGGTGTCCGTGTCGGTACTGAAGAAGATCCAAGAGCATTGAATTTGGAAAAGTTGAGGTATCATAAAGTGATTATTATGTGTGATGCCGATGTCGATGGTTCTCACATTGAGACTTTAATCTTAACATTCTTCTTCCGTTACATGAAGGAGTTGATTGAGAAAGGATATATCTATATTGCAACACCACCGTTGTATCAAGTGAAAAAAGGACAAAAATCTGGCTATGCTTGGGACGATGATCAACGTGATCGATTAATTCATGAGATGAAGGGTGGCGGTACAGAATCATCAGTAGGTGTTCAGCGTTATAAAGGTCTTGGTGAAATGAATGCCGAGCAGTTATGGGAAACAACAATGAACCCAGAGCACAGAACATTGCGCCAAGTAACCATTGAAAATTATGCAGAATGCGATCAAGTATTTTCTATGTTGATGGGCGATGAAGTTCCACCACGTAGAGCATTTATTGAACGCAATGCAAAGTATGCAAATATTGATAGTTGATTTTTAAATGAAAGATATAGAAAAGGATGTGATGAGAGTTGCATCCTTTTTTTTATGTAAATTATAGGAATGATTTTTGTGGAATAAAAGGTTAAAGATGTAGCATGATTACAAAAATTACAATAATATTTTTTTTATTAAGCACGGTGTCATTTTCTCAAACCACTGAGAGTACGATTGTTGTACCAACGATGGATTCAAAATTTGAAAAAGGTAAAAATTTGATTTATTGTTCTAGTCTTGAGCTGTTGTGGTTGAAAATTTATCAGTCATTAAAAGAGAAACCGGAATTTCAAAATAAAACACAGCTTGTCAAAAATTTAAATAAGGCAATTAAAAATTATCAAGTGCCATTGGAAAGTAATTATTGGTTAGCTGAGTTTGGAAATGTTAAACAAGGGGTACTTGACTCAATTAAAAATGCTTATAAAGAAAAATTTAATATTGATTGGGAGCCTAGAGATTTAGATGGTGATAATTTTTACGGTCACTGCTATTTAAAAAAAGACATTCTCTTTTATTCAAGATTATCGGATGATTTCTACAACTTGTACTTTAATGATTCTATTAAAGTTAAATCTTTTGGTGTGGATGGTGGTTGGCAAAACCCAACGTATAAAAAGAAAATTAAGATTTTTGACTATGTGGATAAAGACAATTTCATTGTTCAAGTTGGATGCAAAGACACATTAGATGAAATATTCTTCGCGAAAGTTAACCCAAGTAATCGTGTATGGTTAACGTTTGAGAACGTAATGTATAGAGTTGCAAAAGGAAATGAATCTTATTTGGAAGAGTTTGATAAGCTAAAATTACCATATTTAAAATTTGACATTGAAAAGGAATATACTGAGGTGACGAATAACTCATTCTTAAACAAAGAATTATTAGGTAGTAAAGTAGAATTCTTAACTCAAAAAATTTCTTTTGATTTGACAATGGACGGTGTGAAAATTGAATCAGAGGCGTCTGTCATTATAGAGTTTGGTCTTAGTAGTGATCAAATTAAGCCTAAAATCTATTCTTTCGATAAACCTTTTTTAATTATTGTTAAAAGAAAGACAGCTAAAAAACCGTATTTATTATTTTGGGTGGAAAATACAGAATTCATGACTAAAACAGGAAGGAACTACTAAACTGCAACAACAAGCCATTCGAAATCGTTTCTAATTCTTCACCCTCCATTCAGGCGAAAGTATATGGATTTTATTCTTTCCCCCAAAGCACTAAACTCCCTTCCTTACTCATTTTTACCATTCGATAACTTCCTGGTAAAATAAACTCCCTAGAGTTATAAGTTACGACTTTGGTTCCCGGTGGCATCTTCTCCAACTTCTCAAAAACAACATCCTCGTACATTCTGTGATTTTCTCTTGAGAACTCCAACGAATCATCAATTACTTCATCAATGGCCAAATGTTCGCAAAAAGGATTGTAGTAAAAAAACGAATCGTATGCTGAAAAATCAACATCCTTGATGTCTGAATGAATGAACTGAACATTTTTCAATTCTAACCCTTGAGCAATACGATTGGCTTCTTCAATAAGATTCTTACGAATTTCTACACCTGTAAATGAAGCGTCGCTGATTCTTGCTCCTTCAACACAAAATTTACCAACGCCAGACCCAATGTCTAAAATCTTAGATTTTTCGTTTAGCTCTAACCAATCAATACTTGTTTCAATGATTTCTTTCGGTGCCCAAAAGGTTGAGGAGAGGATGCAGAATTCTGGACGAAGTAAAGAGTTGAAATTCTTAGTTCTTAATTTTTCATTTTTCATTTCTTTTATAACTATAACCAATACCAACTTCTAAAGTATGATTGTTTTCTATACGAATACCATCGGATTTGGGCAAGTATTGGTTTTTGTAGCCAATTTTAAATGAAAGCTTTTTGTTTACCTTATACCCAATTCCAAACGCCTCCCAATTTTGATTAAAATTTCGGATCACTCCATTCCCAAAGCTAATGAATAATTCATCGTAAACATAAGCAAAAAAAGTTTTGTCTTCCATTTTTTTGTGATTCAACGGGATGGAGAATGCCAACCTGTATCTCATTCGGTTTCTATACTTCTGGGTGTTTCCGAAGCCAATAAATCGTTGCTCCAATTTATATCGATGTAAAAAATAGACGCGTCCCACTTGATTTTTTAGAATAAATTGTTCGAAAATCCTTTGCTCAGTCGTTTCTTTAGAAATCGGTTGCTTGCCGTATGGAAATGTGACAACATAGTCATAACCTCCCGTAAAAATCAATCGTTTATCGATGTGGTAATTGATTCCTAGTCTTAACAATGATTGTTGCCAATTTTGTACAAAGTTGTTTCTACGCCAAGAGTATAACGTGTGAATACTGATTTTTTTTGAAACTTCATGGTTGCCAGAATAGGTCCACCAAGAGTTGTTTTGATTGTCAACTTGTTTCTGAGCGGTTATTTGTTGACAAATCAGAATGAGCGCACACACAACTAGTATTTTTCTCATTTTATAAACTTTAACTTAATACTTTGACAAGTTCAATTGCTTTTTCTTGCAAATTGGAAATTTCATCAGTTGATAAAACAGCATATTTAGATCGTAGAAACAATTCTTTTCCATTGCTGATTAAGAACAAGTCTAAATTATCTTCAAAAAAGCAGATAATAGAATCTGTGAAAAAGCTTTCTGTTGCTTCTTTGTTCACTCCCTTGAGTACGCAATTCAAAGAAAATTTCTGGTGATCTTCAAAATTGATATCTTCTTCTTTCAGAATGTCTGACAGTCGATCAAATAAAGTTTCTTCAACCATGTAGAATTCTGGAGAGGAAGGGAGTCCAGAAATTTTAATCCCTGTTAAAGTATCATAGTCGGTTGACGTTTCTGCTCCTTTCTTTGTTTCAATATCTGCAATGGTGTATTCAATTCCTTCACTTTTCTTAGCAAATACATGTTGAATAGAAACTATCTTTTTTCTCGTTGTGATACTGTAGAAATCCCAATTGTCATAATCCAAATCTTCTGCAACAAAACTATAGGCTCTTTCTATTGCATAATTATTCAATTTCTTTCCTCTTGCTGAGAGTTGAATTGTTTTTATTGGGGCTTTACTTTTTCTGTCTCTTGCAGAAAGTGGATGATTGGACAAGGGATGCAAGTCTTCTATGTTTCTAACGTGAACTTCCTTGCCGATCAATTTTGCGTTTCTCTCGTATTCTTCTAGATGTTCAATAACCGTGTGGTCAACAAAGTTAACATCTGTAAAATCGAGCAGGACTTCATCGAACTTTTCAATTCCAGAATCCATTTTCTTTTTCAATGAAAGGTAATTGGAGAATATCTGCGAACCTTTTAAGTGAATTATCTTCGTTTTTCCGTCGTTCTCCATCGTTAATTTGGACTTAAACAATTCATTGATTTTGGTTCCCTTAAAAAGAACGAGTACGTATTTGAATAGAATACCAATCACGATTCCTATGATTAAATCCGTCGCTAAAACTGCAAAAAGTGTTACCAAGAAAATTTCCAATTCCATCATTCCTACTTTATACATATGTTTGAATTCTTTGGGAGAAGCTAGTTTGAATCCAGTAAATACAAGCATTGCAGCAAGAGCGGCATTAGGAATCATTTCGATTACATAAACACCAATTAAAACATAAATCAACAAGAACACACCGTGAATAAAGTTTGACCATTGTGTTTTTGCTCCGTTATTGACGTTTGCAGACGAACGAACAATTTCAGATATCATAGGTAAGCCACCTGCAAAAGCAGCAATACTAGAACCTGCCCCCATAGAAATTAAGTCTTTGTCTAAGTCAGACTTTCTTTTATACGGATCAAGACTATCCACAGCTTTTGCACTCAGCAAACTTTCTATTGCAGAAACGAGAGCAAAGCCAACTACGGCAATCCAGAAGGCTGATGTTGCAATTTTCTCAAAGGAAGGGAATTGTAATCCTCCGCCACTTAAGAGTCCACCGTCTAAGTCCACCATACTAAGGTTGTCGGTTCCCAGAATTGCTGCGAGTGGGATTGTGAAAATTAACACCCACATTGGTGCTGGAATCATTTTTATCATTTTGCTTTTAATAAAAGGATGCAGAATTAAAGTAGCAAGAGTGACCAGTGAAATAATCAATGCGTATTTATTGAAGTGCGTTAATGCATGAGGTATTTCTGTTGCAACTTCTAAAATTTCTCCATTTGGTTTGGCTACACCAAGTGCAGGAAAGAGAAGTTTGATCATAATGATAACACCAATTGCAGCTAACATTCCATGCACGGCTGCCGAAGGGAAGAAATCACCAACTTTACCAACTTTTAAGAATCCAAAAATTGCCATGATGAGTCCTCCAACAACAATAGCTCCCAAAGCATGTGGATATCCTTCAAAAGAACCTGGACTTCCCATGCTTTCTACGGCACCTAATGTAATCACTATTAGCCCTGCTGCAGGACCACTAATTGTTACAAAAGTGCCTGAAAACCTCGAGGCTAAAATACCGCCAATGATAGCGGTGACAACACCAGCTAATGGCGGGACTCCCGATGCGCTTGCAATTCCCAAACAAAGGGGTAATGCGATTAATGATACGACTAATCCCGCGATTAAGTCGTCTTTGAAATGCGCTTTTAATCCCGCCATTCCAGTTTTTGGTATACTTTGATTTTTCATAATTTTTATTTTTTAATAAATGAATTGTTATTGAGTCAATGCTCTTTATGAAGATCGATATGCATATTCGTGATACGATTTTTGATGTCGACCTAAGAATAGTCGAGAGTATATTCTAAAAATCACAAGGCCGTCAAGAATTAAGTTGAGCGTAATAATTATCATTAATGGAAATTGATTTTCGTGTATGTGACCAAGCATTAGGTCTTCACCAATAAAAGTTGGTGTAATTGGAAACCCAGCAAGACCGAGACATGCAACAATAAAAACAAATGCCAATCGCGGATGCTCGTAAACATTGCCTTGAAATTGATTTAGCGAGTGATTCTTATTCTGAGATTTGAGTTTATGAATGACCCACAATCCAAGAATCCCCGAAATAACAATTCCGCTGAGGTAAATGTGAACCTGATTGTAGTCAAAATGATCGTTGAAACCAAATGCCAATGACTGCAACAATTGATTTGTAATAATCAAAACCCAAGCGTTTCTTGCACTTTTTCTTTCAACAAAGGCTTTGAGTATTATTATCAGGCTAAACAAAGCGAAAAACTCTGGTAAATAGTCCAAAACGACATTCGGTATAACAGTTTTATTGTAAACGATATAAAGCCCTGCGAAATAGATGGGGATAATCATTCCTAAGGTCATTTTAAATGTCATGAAATTGAACAAGTTTCCAATCTTCTTTAGAGGATTCCACAATGATCTGTACATGAATCCATCCAAGTTAAATTCTTTGATGCTTAAAATATAGATGGACAGCTTAATTTTCTGCCAAAATGAGCTTGAACCTTGTTTTTTAGGTTGAATGAAATGGAAAAATTGATGGTGAATTTTATAGCTTAGAATTGATGGTGAAATTAGTAATTGATGTGAACGTAATAGTGCGTTCCCAACAAAATGGACAATGGCTAATGAATACCAACCCAATGAAACTTCAATGAACATTACTCCAATTTGTGCCAAAGATGAATAAGCAATTTGCGTTTTTACGGAAGATTGAACTCTACCAGTAAGAGTAGATAGGACGAGTGTCACTAATCCTATTGCTGCTATGATATAATGGAACCAATAATTACCTTCCCAAAAGGGGGCCGTGCGTATCAGTAAAAAAACACCAATATGAGCAGAAAGTGAACCATAAAAAATTGAACTCGACGTAGTTGGTCCTTCCATAGCTCTGGGCAGCCAAGATGAGAACGGAAACTGAGCTGATTTTACCATGGCGGCTATTAAAAAGAGTCCAGGAATGGCAAATTGATAAAAGACCTCGTTGACAATGTGTGGTTGAGGACTGTGAAGTCCATCAAGATCATTGAAATTTATGCTGTATCCAAAATAATGGTGACATAGCCATATACCTAACAGTAGAGAAATGTCAGCCACTCTGTATAGAGATACTACTTTCATGGCATTCTTTACAGGCAAGTAGCGTTCTCTATAGAATCCAATTAAAAAGAAGGATGTTACTCCCAATATCTCCCAACCTAAAAACAAAGTCTCTAAATTCCCTGATAGCAGAAAAACAAGAAGTCCTAAGTAGAAGAATTTTATATTATTGAAGAATCGTTTATATCCTTTTTCTCGATGAATATAATTTTTACTAAATACGATTATAATTCCAGTTAAGAATGTTGATGTAAAAAGATATACGAGCCCATATCCGTCAATAAACAGGCTAATTGTAAAATCAATGTCATCAGTCTGATATAGCACAGGACCTTTTATAAATATTGGGTCGAAATCATTTCCAATCCATAAAAATAGAATGGCTATCAAGGCAAGGTAGTTGATTACAACTCCAGCAATTGAGATAGCAAATATGGGTTTCTCGTTCTCATTGGAGAAAAGAAAACTTATGACCAATGATAAGAATGGCGTAAGTATGAGTGTGTAAACTAAGAGTTCCATTTTTAAATTTTTAGTAAGTGTAAACGGGTATATTTTCTTTTGTCGCTTCTAGTATCTGATTGGTGATCATTTCAGGAGCCTCTTCTATTACTTTCATCATACTTTCTGCATGTAAAACCTTAGAAATAGGATGATAGGGGATGAATTCACCCTTGTAAAATTGAAATAACTCTCCAGTATCTGGTTTGATTGTAACAAGGTGAATCCAACCTTTAGCAAACCAATCATAGTTTTCCTGGGTATCTTTTATGACTTTAAGAACAATTTCAGGACTTTGCTCAATCATCATTAATAATCGAACAGGGTCATGATTTTCAACCATCTGAAGTGGAAGGCCAGTTCGAATATCGCCGTCGCTACTATTTGTAACCCCAACTAGTCCAGTCACGTTATGAGGTAGTTTTGTTCCAGCTCCCATTTTTTCGATGTCCATTCGTGAGAAGTAATATTCTAAATTTATACCTCCACATACACCGGGGAGTGGACCTAAAACTTGTTTAAGAATGTCACCCGTTGGATCCGTGCGGTAGTCATAGGATTGTAAAAAAGCACGTCTATCTAAAAACAGACCTTTAGTGCGCTCCCTTTCACCAATATGACATAGAGAATTGCTTCCATGACCGAGTTCTGGACGTGGCTCAAAGTAAGAAACGGAACGCTCTTTAATTTCTTTGCGTATTTTTTTTATGTCTTTTTCTATATTGATAGAAGCAAATCTTCTGGCCCTTTCTTTGGCATTTTTATCCAAGGCCGATTCAAAAGTTATTACATTTTTTAGATGTAATAATTGATTACTATCGGATAGTATATCAAGGTCATAAAAGACAACTTCATCACTGGCAGTATCATGCATAGCACCAACAAATTGAACATTGCTATCGATTGAAATTCCTCTTTTTGCTAAACGATCCCTTACTTCTAAGTGATTAGCCATGTAGGAAAATACTCTCGCGTTTACAGCTCCAGGTCGTCCACTGCATGCCCCGCAATCATGAGCACCGTGATGCGGATTGTTAGCACTACTGCTTCCATGGGCAACAACGTAAACAATCGGAGTGAATTTTTCTACTAAGCCCATTCCTTTGAGCATGGACTCTACAATTTCGACCATTTCTGAGATTTGATAACCAACTTGCCAGCCATTTTCTATCTCAGAAAGATCTCTATTTTCAATTAAAAGCTTTCCGTGAACATCCATGTGCGAAAATGCATTGGAAATATCAGCTTGCATTCGAGGACGAAATAAATCCAATGTCATTTTAACGCCCGCAAGAAGACCTATGGTAAATGATGAAACAAAACCATTCAACAAAGTATGCGTTTGCTTTGAATGAAATATTTCATTCTTACGAACTTGTTGAATTTCGATTTCTTTGATTAAATGTTTAGGGTCTGCTGCTACAGGTGCATTTTTGTCGTAGAATTTACCTCCAAAAGGTTGAAAATAAATTGCTGCACCAAAGAAACCAGGCGCTCCTAAAGTAACACAATTAGGGTCTTCCATTTCTAGATACCTTCTTAAGGAACATTCTCTATCATCCACACAAAACATTGCTTGAAATGTTTCTTCTTGAACAGGTGGGGCTACTTTATTTTTGGCTCTAAATTGAATACCGCTTAAAACCTCGTCATAGTAGTCCCACTCGAAAGCTTCTTGCCATAATTGCAGAATTTCTTCAATTTCTGAATGATTTACTTTCTCCAAGTAATCTTCAACCTTATCGGGTAAGTTTGTTGCAAGAGGACTCCAATCAGTGCCCAAATTTGAATCTAGGGCGTCGATTTCCATTAATAATTCAAGGTGGATTAAATCTTTTAGTGCAACTTTCTTTTTGTAAAATATAGTGTCGTCGTTATCTTCAATGGCAGAGAATAAACCACTCCAACCCTTATGTGCATATTGCTGATCAAAAAGATAATTAGAAAAGTAGTTCGATTTACCCACAAGAATAGTCAGTAAATCTTCAATGGTCAAACTCTCATCGAACAAACATTTTTTGGCTCGTTTGGATTTAAAAAAGCTACTGAAGCTATTTTTCTCTAGGGTCCTAATGGCATTTACAAGACCGGTATCCTCAAAAGGAAATGGCCATAATGATATTCCTTGGTCTATGTAACTTGCTAAAATTCTAAACAAAAGAGGCTGAACACGATTGTCTAAGTCCATTTTATAGATTTCCTTCCATTTAGCCCTCAGTTGACCAACTCTAGGTATAAAATCCTGTTCGAATTGCCCGTTGAGCATTTTCATTTTGTAAAGCTCAACCTGTTCTTTTCCTTTTGACTGGGAAATAACTCGGTCGATTATTTCTGAACGTATTCGTCCTTGCTTGTAGAGCTTTCGGTACTCGTTAAAGTTGAAAGTAACTTGAAATCCGAATATTTTATTGGCGCTAAAAATGGCATCAAAAAACTCTTTCTCCTGAAAAGAATGTAATGAATTATGATGCACGAAATCTTTTAACGTTGCTTGGGCGGGCAGATAATGCTTCAATAAATGAATAACATCATCTTCAATAAATTGTTTTTGCATTGAAAATACTTGATTAAATGAAACTTAAAGGAACGCAGTTAGGCGTTAATCTAAATTCACTTATATGTCAAGCTTTAAAGAGCAGTACAGAATGTACAAAGGGGAGTGATGAATAGCATTCTTCTCTGTTCGCAGAGTTGAGCTGTTTTCTTCCTCACTAATGAATGAAATTAATTGTTTTGGAGCTAACTGTGATAATTGAGAATGATAATCTTTCCCTCCATCACTAGCACTTGTTTTTTCGTAAGTGTATCCGAAAGAAGCAATGTGATCTTCCTGTTCTCCTACCTCAATTTCAGTTTCTTCCGCATTGATTGAAAAAGCATCTTCTTCTTCTATAGAAACACTCTCTAACGTTACTGATAACGCTATAAATGAAATTATAAAGGGTAATATTTTAAATGCTTTAATCATTCTATAATGCAATGTTAATAGAATAATCGAGTAGTTGCAAGAGAATGTGAATTAAAGAATTGTTAAAATTTAAAACTACTTGAAAAATGTGTAAATCAGGTCATACTCAATTCTTCGACTCGAATAGGTTTCTATCTTTTTTACGAGTAATGTATTTGTCTTGGAGTTATTCGTAAACTCTTTATAAAAATATTCTGTTGTGAAATATAAACTTCCATTAAAGTAATCTTCCTTTTTCATGATAAGCTGGTCTTCATTATAAAAGAATGTGGTGCTCAATTTATAAGTCAGTGACGTGACTAGTAATTCACCATCTGTTATAGATGATCTAAGAGGTATATTAAGTTTAATTTGTATCACGTCACGGTACGAATAGGTAAATAAATACTCGCAAAAGGAGTAATACAAAGTATCAGACCCAGTTGTTTTTTTTACTAACTGATTGTCTGGGTCAGTTATGAATATATTGACAGGCCCGTTTGACGTTGGTGGATAGAATAATTCCTCTTGAAAATCATATTTGCAAGAAGAAACTCTACCAAGTGAATCATAAGTAATAATGTAATCAATAAAAAGGGTAGTATCATTCCCGTGTTGACGTAAGGACGATTTATTATAAATTAAAACCCCTGACTGCTCAATAGACTTAATATTCATTTGATTCAATTCATAATCCATAGGGTCAACTAACAAATCTTCAGGAAAATTAAATCCTCCTTGACTAAATATCAAGTTAGTAAAAAGAGAAAGCACTATAATCAGCAACCCTCTATGACCAATTCTTAATTTTTCATTCTTCATTCTCAATTATCTAAGTCTTCCTCTTTTTCTTCTTCGCAGCTGGAAAAAGAATGTTATTCAAAATCAAACGATAACCTGGAGAATTAGGATGTAATTCCAAGTCGGTCGGTGGGTCGCCAACTCTATGCTCGTAATCTTCGGGGTCGTGACCTCCGTAGAATGTCCATGTTCCTTGCCCCATTTCTCCGTGAATGTATCTTGCCGTATTGATGGATTTTGTTTCTCCGAGAATCAACACGTTTGATTTAATCAAGTCCTTTTTAAAGTCCGTTGTTTGCCCCATGAAACCATTCACAACATCTGTGTGACATTGTGTAAGCATAGTTGGTACAACATCCCATTTCGCGGAGAATTCAAACAAGGTGAACTTATCCAAACGTTCATTTCTTTTGTGCAGATGCGTTCCGTCGATGCTAGAGTATTCGTATTTCAAGGGGTCTCTGACCAATTCAAAGTCCTCAAAAGCGAAAGTATTGTCGAAGTCTAATTTGCTTTGCGCATCTCTGTCCGAAGGGTCGCCGTCAAACATTTGCTCGCAAATATCTGTTTTGTGTGCCGCTAATGCAATGTCAAAACTGTCTGTTCCGCTGCACATGGTAAAAAGGAATCCTCCTCCAATGACAAAATTTTTGATGTTGCTTGCTACCGCCAATTTCATTTCAGAAACCTTGTTGAATCCCAATTTTGCAGCAGACGCTTCCAAATCGGCTACTTGCTTCTTGTACCATGGGTAAGACCGAAAAGCAGCGTAAAATTTCCCATATTGACCCGTAAAATCTTCATGGTGCAGGTGCAGCCAATCGTATTCTGGCAAACCTCCATTGATTATTGTAGAATCATAGATTTTCTCGTAAGGAATTTCGGCATATTCCAGTACCAAAGTCACTGCATCATCCCAAGGTTGTTTTCCTCCTGGCGTGTAAACTGCAATTTTGGGTGCTTTCTCTAACTGAACAATCTCCATATTAACCTCTGGAGAACCAATTTGCGACTTTATTCCGTTGACTTGTCCGTCAGCGAGAACATCGTAACTGATACCGCGCAAAACCAATTCTTCCTCGATGGACATCAGATGTGGAGTCAGAAAAGAACCTCCTCGGTAATTGAGCAACCACTCTAACACAACGCCATTCTCCAATAAATAAAAGGACAAACCATAGGCCTTTAAATGATTAGTTTGTGAATCATCCATCGGGATAAGAATCTGAGAAGCATGACTATTCATTGCTCCTAAGACAAAAAATAAAACGATAAGAATCTTTCTCATGCTTAATCTATTACAAATTTCAGTCCTAAAATGGATCGTCGTTATCGGCAGAATTAAAATCCAAGTCATTGTCCTCTTCCAAACTGTTCATTTTACTCGGAATCGTAATGGTTCCTTGAGAATCAAAACCACTGTTTGCAGTGAGACTTGCTCCTGTTTGTGGATCAGTATCTTGAAAACCTTCCATGTTGTCAAAACGAGCGAATTCTTTGATAAATCGTAGTCGAACATTCTCCAAAGCACCATTTCTGTGCTTCGCAATGATTATTTCTCCCACTCCAGCATTGGAATTTCCTTCTTCATCTTGCAAGAATCCGTAATATTCTGGGCGGTATATAAAGGACACGATATCTGCATCTTGCTCAATTGCTCCCGATTCACGAAGATCAGAAAGAATAGGTCTTCTATCTCCACCTCTTTGTTCAACCGAACGACTTAATTGAGATAAAGCAACGATTGGTATGTTTAATTCTTTCGCAATTTCTTTAATAGATCGAGAAATGCTCGAAATTTCTTGCTCTCTATTTCCTCCGCCCCCTTTTGTATTGGTTCCGGCAGTCATCAGTTGCAAATAATCAATGATAACTATTTGAATATCGTATTGCATTTTTAATCTTCGGCATTTTGCACGCAAATCGAAGATGCTAATTCCCGGTGTATCATCAATATAAATAGGAGCTGTTGCAAGCTTTCTAATGCGAGAATGCAATTGTTGAAATTCATCATCGCGCAGGTCTCCTTTTCTCAATTTCTCTGCTGGAATCCTTGTTTCGGCAGAAATTAATCGTTTGACCAATTGTACGGACGACATTTCCAGCGAGAAGATGGCAACTCCTTGGTTGTGATCCACGGCTGTATTTCTTGCCATTGACAAAACAAATGCCGTTTTTCCCATTGCTGGTCTGGCTGCAATCACAATCATATCGGATTTTTGCCAACCTGCAGTAACCTTATCCAATGCATAAAAGCCTGAAGGCACTCCAGAAATTCCGTCAGAATTTTGTGCTGCTTTTTCTATTTCTTGTATCGCTTCTTTGATGACATTTTGCATCACATCGACTGCCTTGCCCATGTTGTTTTCTGCAATCTTAAAGAGGTCGCCTTCTGCTTTGTTGAGAACATCAAACACATCATTTGTGTCGTCATAAGCTTCTTTCATGACCTCGTTGCTCATGCGAATTAGCTCTCGTTTTATGTGTTTTTCAGAAATTATTCTTGCGTGATATTCCACATTGGCAGTAGATGCCACTCGACTTGTCAATTGCGAGATATATGCAGCTCCACCGGCGGCAGCTAACTCTCCGTTTTTCTTTAGTAAATTAATTACCGTGAGAATATCGATGGGTTGCGTACTTGCAAATAATTGCTGTATCGTGGAGAAAATATAACGATGTTTTGGGTCGTAAAAACTATCTTCTTTTAGGATGTCAATGGTGTCTGTAACGGCATTTTTTTCCAACATCAACGCCCCAAGAACTACTTTCTCAAGGTCAACGGCTTGTGGAGGAATTCTCCCCAATTCAGTTTCTAAATTCGGAGCTTTATTAATTCTTACACTGGCTTTTTTTATTTTGCCCTGCGTTGAGTTTGCCGAAGTGTTGGATTTGTTTTCCATTCTTCAAAGATACGGAATCAAAGCGAAGAATTTATTTTTTGCTTTTCTTTTATTGAAAAAGATATTAAAAGAGGTTATGAACAAATGTTGACAAGCAGACATTTGGGGGAGTATTGGAGCTTTGGTTTTCCAACGCTCCAACACTCTAATGCTCCAAAGCTCCAATTTCACTATCTTCACCCCATGAAAAAACACCTCGTAATAACTGCCGATGGTTCTTCGAGCATTTACATTCCAGAAATGGATGAACATTATCATTCGTCGAATGGAGCTGTTCAAGAGGCACTGCATGTGTTTTTGGAAAATGGAATTAAGCTCGTTGAAGCGGAAGAATTGAACATCTTTGAGTTGGGCTTTGGAACGGGGTTGAACGCATTGATTTCTTTGATACATTCTTCAAGTACAGAGGAAATAAATTATCACTCGATAGAAGCATACCCTGTTGATAATGAATTGATTAAAGACGTCAATTATTGCAACCTATTAGGGAGCAACCACCAGAGCTCCTTCGATTTAATGCATTCGTGCGAGTGGGAAAAAGACTGTGATATTTCGGATACATTCTCTCTAAAAAAGATTCACTCGAAAATTGAAGATTATGAGTTGCAAGAGAATTTCTACGACCTTGTATTTTACGATGCTTTTGGACCGAGAGCGCAGTCAGAATTGTGGGAAACGGATATTTTAGAAAAAATGTATAGAGGACTAAAAACAGGAGGCAAGCTGGTTACTTATTGTGCTCAAGGACAGTTTAAACGGAATTTAAAGGCACTAGGTTTTAGTGTGAAAGCAATGCCAGGTCCACCAGGGAAAAGAGAAATGACGGTGGGGGAGAAGTAATCAGTCGTCAGGTCCTCCCCCTCAATCCCCCTCCAAAGGGGGAAGACGTCGATACGCGAAATTTTTTCAATGATTTTTATAGGTGTTTAGCTTCCCCCTTTGGAGGGGGATTGAGGGGAGGACTTAGTGCAACTTCAAGAAATTTTCCAATCAAAATTAATTTTTAACTTGCAAGCCTAATGATTTAACTTTAATGGAAGCTACTTTCAAATTTTCAAAAACTTATCGATATCAAATTCTCAATGAGAATGCAAACGCTACAACTGTATTGTATGTTCTGCATGGATACGGTCAATTGGTAAAGTTTTTTATTCAGAAATTTAAGGAATTGGATTCACCTATTTTGGTGGTTGCCCCTGAAGGAATGCATCGATTTTATCGCAATGGCAACGCTGGAAGGGTTGGTGCGTCTTGGATGACGAAGGAAGCAAGAGAAACCGACATCGCCGACAACATGGGCTATCTTACAGAATTAGATGTTCTGATTTCTAAGAAATATCCTATAAAGAATAGAATATTGTTAGGCTTTTCACAGGGTGCATCTACGGCAATTCGCTGGAAATTGGACAAGAAAGTCGCTTTTAATTCACTCATCGTTTGGGCGAGTGATTTTCCGCCAGATGTTGTTTGGCACGAGGAGTTTTATGGAGAAAAGCAAAATTATTTTGCAATAGGCAAAAATGATGAATTCTTTAATGCAGAAAAAACATCTGAAGTTTGTCAGCAATTTTTATCTTTGGGTTATAAAATTGAACAGTTTGAAGGAACTCACGACATTGAGACTGCAACTTTGAAAAGAATATTGAAAAGGATTGCAGAATGATCGCTTTTGGCACAGTTTCTGATTAAGTAATTGAAAATAACAAAAATGAAAATAATTATCACACTTTTAACACTTCTATCTTTAACCACAATCTCTTTTGGACAAAGTGGCTCACAGGCAATATTGGACCGTCTGTCAAAGAAAATGAAGACGCATAAATCTTTTTACATCGAGTTTAGCGCGACAACAAAAAACGCAACAACGGGTGCCAATACAAGTGAAACAGGAAAAGGTTGGGTGAAAGGCGATAAATATTACGCTTCTTTTGGAGATAATACCATTATTTCTAACGGACTAAAAACATGGATGATTGTTAAGGAAGAGAAATCAGTATATGTTTCAGACGCCGATGAGGACGACGATATGATCAATCCTCGTAAATTGATGACGATTTGGGAAGATGGTTTTAAGAATAAGCTTGGAAAAGAAACAACTATCAATGGAGAAAAGGTACACGTTATTTATTTGTACCCAAAAAATCCGGCGGATGTAGAATACCACACAGTTATTCTTTACATCTCTAAAACAACGGAAGATTTGAAGAAAGTAATTATTAAAACAAAGGATGCAACTGTAATGACGTATCGTTTGAAGGTATATAAAGCAAATCCTGAAATTGCAGATTCAAAGTTTGTTTACAACCCTAAAAAATATCCTGGTTATACATTGATTAAAGACTAGGTGGATTCAACCAGAAAAGAAAGCTTTCAGTGATGGAAGCTTTTTTTTATTTCAACAAATTTTCAATAGAAATGTCTTCATCCAATTCTTCCCAATGAATACCTTCTCCATCACCGATAAAGCGCCATTTTTTTAATTGAGAAAGAGTTGCTTTTTTTAACCTCGGGAACCATTCCAATGGAACTGACAGTTCTCTGCCATCTTCAAAGAAGATAGTCATTCTGTTTGCAGAGAATTTAATATCATTTGCAAAGCGAGATTTGTTAATTAATAAAATACTCATTCCATTTATTTCTAAATAATTCTTGGTTTTCTTCCATAATCAAACTTGATCCAACAAATCATCGGACTTGATTTGCGTCTTTGGTTTTTGATCTTTTGCTGTTTTAATACTACTAATCAGGTAGAAAATGATTAAAATTTTCCAAATTATTCCACTCAAAATAGTAGAAGGGTCAGCAAAGGCTAGCAATGCGATTATAAAGATGTAAAATGACAAGCCAATAATCAGAGCGATATAAGGTTTTCTAAATGACCAAATACCAAGCCCAATAAATATCGCAGCAACTCCCCAATCGATTATACCAAAAATAATATCATGACCTTCAATGATAAATGATTCTGCAAAACCAGCGATGATATAAAGACCACCAATGATTAATAGGGCGTATCGACCGTTGTTTATTTCTTTTTTAACTTCATTTTTATTGGATTGTTGTTGCTGTTCTGCAATCGCCACTTCTCGATCGTCTACAATATAATTTGAGCAATTACCTTCAAATGCAGCAACCTCAGAAGTGATTTTACAGATTATTCCTTTTTTCGGGTCGAAGGCTCTGTTTTTGCAAACAGAACAAAACGTTAAATATTCTTCTCTAGTCATTTTTTGAATTATTGAGTGGTTTAATACTTCATCAAAAGCTCCACAGCTTCATCCAATCTATTTTTTGCTAAGAACTGTTCTTCTAATTGCCCAGCAAAAGGGATGGGTGTATCCAAAGACGCGACTCTTTTTACAGGAGCATCTAAAAACTCGAAGCAATGCTCAGAAATTAATGCGACAATTTCTCCGCCAATTCCTCCAGTCATGCAATCTTCGTGAAGAACAATTACCTTTCCTGTTTTCTTTGCGGCTGCGTAAATGGCTTCTTTGTCTAATGGAAGTAAAGTTCTTAAATCAAGAATTTCTAAGCTTAAACCAGGATGCTTTTCGGCATAAGATTTTGCCCAATGGACGCCCATTCCGTAAGTGATAATAGTCAAATCATTGCCTTCTGTGATGGTGTTTGCCTTGCCGATTTCCACTGTGTAATAATCATCAGGAATATCTTCTCGGATACTTCTGTACAAGAATTTATGCTCAAAAACCAGCACTGGATTTGGATCTTCGATGGCAGCTGTTAGTAAGCCTTTTGCTTCATAAGGCGAAGAAGGATAAACGATTTTTAAACCGGGCGTATGAAAGAACCACGCTTCATTGCTTTGAGAATGAAAAGGTCCTGCTGCGGCACCTGCACCTGTTGGCATCCTTATGACAACATCTGCGTTCTGACCCCATCGCCAGTGCATTTTTGCCAAGTTATTGACTATTTGGTTGAATCCGCAAGTAACAAAATCTGCGAATTGCATTTCAACCACTGCTTTCATTCCTGCAATAGAAAGTCCAAGTCCTGCACCGACAATCGCAGATTCGCAAATGGGTGTATTTCTCACTCTTTCTTTACCAAATTGCTCAACGAAACCTTCTGTAATCTTAAAAACACCTCCATAATCGGCAATATCTTGCCCCATAATGATGAGGTCGTCGTATTTCTCCATCGATTGGCGCAATCCATCTTGAATGGCATCTACGAAACGTTTTTCTGTTTTTGCTCCCGTTGCAACTTGCACTTTCTGTACAAAAGGTGCATATAAATCTTCAAATTCAGACGCAATATTTGGAACAACATCAGGTTCTGCATATGCAATGTCCAAGCCGTCTTGGATTTCTTTCTTAATTTCTTTTCTGTATTCTTCTTCAACTTCATCAGAAAGAATGCTTTCTTTTTTGAGGAAATCGGTGTAATTCGTCAGCGGATCAAATTCTTCCCACTCATCTTGAATTCCTTCCGGATAATATTTCGTTCCCGATGCTTCTTCGTGACCTCTCATTCTGAAGGTCATCAATTCTAACAAGACCGGTTTAGGATTCTCTCGCATTTCTTCCGCTAATTCTCTGACGGTAGAAATGACCTCCAAGATATTATTGCCATTGATTTGCACAGCTTTCATGCCGTAGCCAATTCCTTTGTCAATAAACTGCTCGCATTTATATTGTTCTTCAGAAGGCGTTGAAAGTCCCCATCTGTTATTTTCAATGGCAAAAATCACGGGTAAATCCCAAACGGAAGCAACGTTTAACGCTTCGTGGAAGTCGCCTTCACTTGCTCCTCCGTCTCCTGTGAAAACCAAGGTTGCTTTCTTTTCATTTCTCACATTGGATGCCAATCCGACCCCTCCGGCAAGTGCTAGTTGAGGACCTAAATGAGAAATCATTCCAACAATATTGTATTCTTGCGTTCCAAAATGGAAAGATCGGTCTCTTCCTTTGGTAAAACCGAGTTCTTTTCCTTGAAATTGAGCAAATAATCGACTTAATGGGATTTCTCTTGTGGTAAATACCCCTAAATTTCGGTGCATTGGAAAGATGTACTCTTTTTGATCCATAGCGATTGTTGTACCCACAGAAATTGCTTCTTGCCCCCATCCAGAAAACCATTTAGATATTTTCCCTTGTCTCAGGAGAATGAGCATTTTTTCTTCGATTAGTCGAGGTCGTAGTATTTGCTCGTAAATAGAAAGTAATTCTGCATCATCAAACCCTTGACGATTGTATTCAATTTTTCGTTTATCTAGTACTGGCATAGATTATAAAATTAAGAATAAAAAATGAACATTTCGATAAACTCAATGCAAGAAATAAAGAATTAGTTGTGTCACTTTTTTACAAAAAAGGTCGACATTATTGTAATGCCGACCTTTTCTTTATTTGTTATGTTTTTAATTAAACCAATCCTTGGTCTAACATTGAATCTGCTACTTTAATGAATCCAGCAATGTTCGCTCCTTTCACGTAGTCGGTGTATCCACCTTCTGTTCCGTATTTTACACATGCTTCATGAATAGAAATCATGATAGCCTGTAATTTGTTATCCACTTCTTCTGCAGTCCAAGAAAGGCGTAAAGAATTTTGCGACATTTCTAAACCAGAAGTTGCAACTCCGCCTGCATTGGATGCTTTACCAGGAGCAAATAATATTTTTGCTTCGGCAAATTTTTCAATTGCTTCAGGTGTCGTTGGCATATTAGCACCTTCAACCACACAAGTGCAGCCGTTAGCTAATAAAGTTGCTGCTTCGTCACCGTTTAATTCGTTTTGCGTTGCGCAAGGAAGAGCTACATCACATTTAACGCCCCAAGGTCTTTCTCCTGGGAAGAATTCGATTGTTTCAAATTTATCAGCTAATTCTTTAATTCTTCCTCTACGAACATTCTTTAATTCCATAATGAAATCTAAATGTTCAGAATGTAATCCTTTAGGTGCGTAAACATATCCTGAAGAATCAGAGACTGTTAACACCTTTCCTCCTAGGTGAATTACTTTTTGCAAAGCATATTGTGCTACGTTTCCTGAACCAGAAATAACAACGTCTTTCCCGTGGAAATCCTCGTCTTTTGTTGCTAACATTTCTTTGGCGAAATAAACGGTACCGTATCCAGTTGCTTCTGGACGAATCAATGATCCTCCCCAGTTTCTTCCTTTTCCAGTAAGAATTCCGGTGAATTCGTTTCTAATTCTCTTGTATTGACCAAACATATAGCCGATTTCACGACCGCCAACACCAATATCTCCCGCAGGAACATCAGTATTAGGACCAATATGGCGACACAATTCTGTCATAAATGATTGGCAAAATTTCATTACTTCGTTGTCTGATTTTCCTTTTGGGTTGAAATCAGACCCACCTTTACCACCACCCATTGGCAATGTTGTCAAGGAATTTTTAAACACCTGCTCGAATCCTAAAAATTTAAGAATGGATAAATTAACAGATGGGTGAAATCTCAAACCACCTTTGTAAGGACCAATTGCAGAATTAAATTCTACTCTATAGCCTCTGTTAATTTGAACTTCTCCTTTATCATCAATCCAAGGAACTCTGAACATGATTGTTCTTTCTGGTTCTACCATTCGCTCTAGAATCTTTGCATCCTTGTATTTAGTATTCTCTTCAATCACTGGAATAACTGCTTCAGCTACTTCATGAACGGCCTGTATAAATTCAGTTTCATGTCCATTTGAAGCTTTCACTTTTTCCATGAATGCGTCAATCTGTGCTTGGTATTTATCTGACATTATAGTTTATTTAAATTATGCCGACAAAGGTATATTTTTTTTGAAATAAAAAGTAATATTTTGAATTGATAATTATTAGAAACAGAAAATAAATAAATGACCCTAAGGTTGTTGACTTTCCTGCTTTTTTTATTTTCTTTGTCTAATATTTTAAGAATAGACAACCTTAACCAAAACTATAACGTCTATTGTACGAATTAACGAAATTACATATATGAAAAACTATATCAGTTTAACACTACTACTTATTGCTGGAAATGTGTTTTCACAAGTACCAGGGAATATCTGTTTAGGTACAGATGCGACTGTTTGTATAGGCTCGACGGTGACAATAGAAGATTGTAACCCAGGAAATGGAGCAGGAAATTACATTTCTCTTACAAATAATTCAATTTTACATACACTTTCTGATGACGTTTATTCAAACGTGGTCAATATAGGTTTCCCTTTTAGTTTTTACGGAAACACCTATAATCAATGTGTTATCGGTTCAAATGGTGTAATCACTTTTGATTTATCAAAAGCGGGGGCTTATTGTCCTTGGTCTTTGGGTGCAGTTGCTCCACTTCCAAATTCTGCTTTTGGCGACGCTTTAAACACCCAAATGCCTGCATATCAAGACATGAACCCTTCTGCATTTGCTTCTCCCGTTGGAGAAGTAAGGTCTGAAACTATTGGTGTAGCTCCAAATAGAAGATTTATTATTTTGTTTAAAGACATAATTGCTTTTGGTGCTCAAGCGGGAGAATGTAATTATATAGCTGTTATAATGAATGAATCTACGAACAGTTTTGAGTTTCATTTGGGAAGTAAACCTGTTGTAGCATCATGGAACAGTGGTCTTGCGATTCAAGGTTCTCAGAACATTACGGGAACAGTTGCTCATATTACCCCTGGAAGAAATAATTCTGTTTGGACTGCCTTTCAAGAGGCTAAGATTTGGACGCCAACTACACCTGCAAATACCGCGAATTATGCGATAAGCAACATACCTTATATGACTATTATTAGTCCAACATCGACATTTGCTTGGGGAAATACGTTGAACAACACAACACAACCTTATAACAATGGAATTTTGGTCGTTAATCCTGTTTTACCGGGAACGACAGGTT
Source organism: Fluviicola sp. (assembly GCA_002734065.2). GTDB lineage: Bacteria > Bacteroidota > Bacteroidia > Flavobacteriales_D > Crocinitomicaceae > UBA4466. The sequence continues at coordinate 56,228 of NVXU02000030.1, read as the reverse complement.
ATTTCTTAACTGCAGCAGCTACAGGTTGTGGTCCAATTGGAGGAGCTTCTGATACAACATTTATTACTGGGGTTTCGTCGTCAGTGGTCGCTACCGGTATAGATGATATATGCTCGGCTGGAATTGGCAGTGTCACAGCGACACCTACTAGCGGTTCACCTCCATACACCTTTTTATGGCCGACTTTAGGAAATGCGACAACGCAAACGGTTAGTAATGTGACAGCAGGGACTTATCAGGTTCAGATGATTGATGCAATGGGTTGCGGTTCCAATGCAATGGTTACAATTGGAGATACTCCAGCATCATATAACAGTTCAACTACAATTATCTCCTGCCCTGGCGGTAATGATGGAACAGCTTTCGTTGAAATGATTCCACCACTTGGTAACATTACCTATTTATGGGATGATCCTATGGCACAAACGACTCAAACGGCTGTTGGTCTTACAGCAGGGACGTACAATTGTGTGATCACATCAGATATTGGCTGCTCTAATACGTTAACAGTCATTATAACAGAGATACCAGGAATGACAGGCGTTATCATCGCTCAATCGGATGTTACTTGTAATTCTGGTAATGATGGAATGATTGAAGTCAATGTAATACAAGGAACTCCACCTTATACGTATTCATGGGATAATTCTACTTCCACACAGAGCATTGCAACTGATTTAGTTGTTGGAGCTCATACAGTAACCGTGACGGATGCAAATGGCTGTACTATTACCATAACTGGAAATTTAGGTGAACCAACACCATTGAGTATTGTTAATATTACGCCTGATACACAAATATGTCCAGAAGATAAAATTATTCTCACTGCAGCTGGTGCTGGAGGTTCATCTCCTTACAAATATACTTGGTTTCAAGGCGGAATTGAAATTGGAATAGGAGACAATATCGAAGTTGACCCAGATGTTACGAATACCAATTATTGTGTTGAATTAACAGAAGAATGTGGCTCACCATCAATACAGGCGTGCGTTTTGGTGTATTTCCCAACGCCTATTGAGCCATTGGCTTCTCCTGATATGACTGCAAAATGTGTTCCAGACACCTTTTTCTTTAGTAATATTTCTACGAATGGTTTAGAAGTGGCTTCTACGTTTTGGGAGTTCGGTGACAACATTACGCATGTTGATATTTCAACGGGGTTGAATCCAGTTGAACACTACTATACAACTACAGGTCCTCAAGACATAACAATGACCGTTACTTCTATTTTCGGTTGTGTCTATGTGGATACAATGAAAAGCCTTATCGAGGTTGTTCCTTCTCCAACGGCGAATTGGAATTTCTCAAGCAACCCTTCTACAATTTTCGAGACAACTGTTCAAATGTTTGATAAGTCAGTTACCGGAATTGTTGACTGGCAATGGTACAGTCCAGGTTCTCAGCCGACTTCAAGTAATTTGCAGAATCCTATTTTTCAATTCCCAGAAGATGTTGTCAAAGATTATCCAGTGACTTTAATTGTAACCAATCAACAAGGATGTTTGGACACCCTAACAATGTATGTTAGTATCGTCGAAGATATTTTGTTCTACGCGCCAACAGCGTTTACGCCTGATGGAAATGAGTTGAATAATACGTGGAGACCTATCGTTACAGGAATTGACATTTATGATTATGACTTATTCGTTTACAATCGCTGGGGAGAATTGATTTGGGAAAGTCATGACCCTTCACAAGGTTGGGATGGAACGTACAAAGGAAGAATCATTAAGAACGATACTTACATCTGGACAGCTACTGTTAAGAACCCTTATGCGGATGAACGCATCAATTTTAGCGGGCATGTCTCAATTCTTAAAGGTGAACAAAACTTTGTTACTGAGTAAATAATTTGCTTTTGGTCCCATAATTGCTATTCAATAAGAAATAGTTATTAAGTTTACAAAAAAATCAAAAGCATGAATATTTCGACAAAGCTCAACACAAGAAAAGTATTTTTATCTATAGGCATTATTGCATCGTTAGGATTATTATCCTCTTGTGATGTATTGAGTGAAGCAGCGGGAGTTGTTCTTGCGGATGACTCAGGAACTTCTGCACCGGCATTGACAAATACAGAAGTAATCTCAGGTCTAAAAGAAGCATTGACCGTTGGAATTACGAATTCTGTGAATTTAACCTCCGTTACGGATGGATTCTTAAAGAACAGTTCAATCAAATTACCTTTTCCAGAAGAAGCAATTAAAGTGAAGCAAAAAGCATTGGATTGGGGCTTAGATGGACAGGTAACAAAATTCGAAACAACTCTTAACAGAGCGGCAGAAGAAGCATCAAAAGAAGCATTGCCGATTTTCAAGGATGCTATCATGAAGATGAGTGTGCAAGATGGTTTTGCTATTTTGAATGGGGGAGAAGGTGCTGCAACTAAATTCTTAGCTGACAATACTACTTCTGCTCTTACAGCGGCATTCGCTCCAAAGGTAGAAGCAGCGATTTCGAAGGTTAAATTAACAGAAGTATGGAATCCTATTATCACAAAGTACAATACGGCAATGAATTTTACTGGAGGTAATAAATTGAATCCCGATTTGAACCAGTATGTAACAGAAAGAGCGATTATTGGAATGTTTAAAATGGTTGCATTGGAAGAAAATAAAATCAGAAAGGACCCCTTGGCTCGTGTGAGTGATTTACTTCAGAAAGTATTCGGAAGTATCGGTCAATAATTCGATTTAGTAATATTTAACAAGGCGTTGTCACTGTGATAACGCCTTTTTTTGTGTATATTGTTCTTCTCTAATTTTTTTAGATTAAAATTTAAAACAAACATTATTATGCAATATCCTCCATCAGAACTTGTATTAAACGACAAAGGCCAAGTTTATCATTTGGGACTTTCTCCAGACCAGATTTCACATAAAATAATTTTAGTAGGCGACCAAGATCGCGTAGATTTGGTGGCATCGTTTTTCGATAATGTGGAGCATGGTTCACAACATAGAGAATTCGCTTGTAAAACTGGAACTTATAAAGGGAAAAGAATCTCTGTTGTTTCAACAGGTATCGGAACGGATAACATTGATATTACCATTAATGAGCTGGATGCGTTGGTCAATATAGACCTTGATGCAAGGGAAGATAAAGAATCACTGACATCGCTAGACCTCATTAGAATTGGGACTTGTGGGATTTTGCAACCGGAAGTGCCAATTCATTCATACATCCTAACAACACATGCTTTTGGTTTGGACAACGTGGCACATTTCTACGATATACAACATAAGGAGGATGAAGTTGCTTTGAATAAAGCCATCAATGATTACATCAATCTTCCTGAGCAAATTGTAACCTACACAACGAAAGCATCCGAAGGTTTATTCAATAAACTATCATCTGACAAAACAGTAGAAGGTGTAACAGTTACAAGCAGTGGTTTTTACGGTCCTCAAGGTCGTCAATTACGTTTAAAGAATAGCACAGAAGCTTTGGGAGATAAATTAACAACATTCTCTCATGAGGGGCATCGAATAACCAATTTTGAAATGGAAAGTTCGGCTCTTTTTGCGTTGGGGAAAGCAATGGGGCATAACTGTGCGACTATTTGCTTGGGAATTGCGAATCGTCCAACGAAAGATTTTTCGAAAGATTATCATCCGCATATGATGGGGTTGATAGAGTATGTGTTGGAGAGAATTTAATTTTATCATATTATCCACTTTCTTTTTTTCCGCAAAAAAGAAAGTTCGCAAAGAAAAAGCTCGTGGCCACAATTTCAAACGGCAATCATCTTTCTGAAAACCGACACTTTCGATGATCTTTTCATACTTCAAAGCTATCTCTAGTGTTGACGGTTCTCAGTTCGATTCATTTGTTTTCAATTGAATGCCACCTGAATACTCTTATTAATTCCAACTATTTATATAAAATTTAGCATTTCTTCGTAAATTTCAAGCGTGAAAAGCCCGATTTCGATAGATTCAGTTAATACCTCCATCTCTATTTTGGGTTGTGGTTGGTTGGGAGAGAGGATTGGGAAGTTATTTTTGGAGAAAGGACTCTCTATCAGAGGTTCTTCTAGAAGTGAAAAACGTCTTGGAGAATTGAAACCCATGGGAATCGAGCCTTTCAAGGTAGATTTAGAGGAACTTTCTGAAATCAATGAAGCATTTTTTGATGTCGACATCTTAATTGTGGCAACGACGAATAAAAATCATCAAGTTCATCAAGAATTAGTAGAATTGATTGATAAAAGTACCATTAAGAGGATCTTTTTTGTCAGTTCGACTTCTGTTTATGAGAAAACGAAAGAAGAATTATCTGTTGATTCTCGATTAGTCACTTCGGCTCTAGTTGAGGTGGAGAAAGTGTATCGAAATTCAAAAAAATCATGCATCCTTAGATGCGGTGGTTTAATTGGCGATAATCGACAACCGGGTAACTTCTTCAAAAAAGGCGCAATCATTAAAAATCCTGATGGTCGAGTCAATTTAATTCACTTTAAAAAGGTTGCGGAAACAATTCTTTCATTGATAGAAAATGGTAATGAACATCAAATTTATAATCTTATTGAAGAATCACAGCTAAGTCGGATTGTCTTTTACAGTAAGGCTTATAGAGATTTGCAAGGAGAAAGTGGGGAGTTTTTAAGGGAAGATTAGTTACTTAATCGTTGGATTGTAAATCCAACAGTGCGGAATAATTATTATATAAACGTTAAGTCAATAAAGTTCATAAAAAAGAATGCTACATAAATAATAGATAAAACAATTCTGAAAATCTTGAAACTTTTATGGTCCGATGCTCGGCTAATCAAATATAAAAAGGAAGCAATAGAAATTGCATACACATGAAACTTAGAAACAAAAAAATCTCCCATACCCGTCCCTGTCGTTAAAACACCTCCTTTAAGGAGAAAATAAATTAGAGATGTCTGTAATATATAAGTTATAAATATGATATCGGTTATTCTATTTTTCATACTATCTCCACTAGAATTTACATATTCCTCCTATACTGTCCTCCGACTTCAAACAACGAATTGGTTATCTGACCCAAAGAGCAATATTTCGAAGCTTCCATTAAATAAGCGAAAATATTCTCATTGTTAATCGCTGCATGCTGTATCTTCTTAATTTGTGGTTCTAAATGATGTGCATTTGTCTTGTGGAAGTCTACCAACATATCTAACTGATATTGCTTCTCTTCTTCCGTTGCTCTTACCACTTCTTTAGGAATTATAGTTGGTGAGCCATTCTTACTTAAGAAGGTATTTACACCAATAATTGGAAATTCTCCGTTGTGTTTTAGTGTTTCGTAGTATAAACTTTCTTCTTGAATTTTAGAACGTTGATACATGGTTTCCATTGCTCCTAAAACGCCACCTCTTTCTGTAATTCTATCGAACTCCAACAAAACCGCTTCTTCGACCAAATCTGTTAATTCTTCAATGATGAATGAACCTTGAATCGGGTTCTCATTCTTCGTTAAACCTAATTCTTTGTTAATGATTAACTGAATCGCCATTGCTCGACGCACAGACTCTTCCGTTGGTGTGGTAATTGCCTCATCGTATGCATTGGTGTGCAATGAATTACAGTTATCATATATCGCGTACAATGCTTGCAAAGAAGTTCTAATGTCATTAAAATCAATCTCTTGAGCATGCAAAGAGCGACCTGAAGTTTGAATATGGTATTTTAACATTTGCGCTCGTGGACTTGCTTTGTACTTCAATTTCATGGCTTTTGCCCAAATTTTCCGAGCAACTCGACCAATTACCGCATATTCTGGATCAATTCCATTGGAGAAAAAGAAAGATAAGTTCGGTCCGAATTTGTTGATGTCCATTCCTCTGCTTAAATAATACTCAACGTAGGTAAATCCATTTGCCAAGGTCAATGCCAATTGCGTAATCGGATTGGAACCTGCTTCTGCAATGTGATAACCTGAAATGGAGACAGAATAGAAATTTCTAACACCATTCTCAATAAAGTATTCTTGCACATCTCCCATTAATCGCAAAGCAAATTCTGTGGAGAATATACACGTGTTCTGCGCTTGATCTTCTTTTAGAATATCCGCCTGAACGGTTCCTCTAACTTGCGTTAAGGTTTCTTTTTTAATCTTCTCGTAAACATCTGCTGGGAGAACTTCATCTCCTGTGACACCAAGAAGCATTAAACCTAAACCATCGTTTCCTTTTGGTAAATCACCTTGATAAGCTGGACGTTTAGTACCTGCCTTTTTATATTTCGCAACAATCTTTGCTTCAACTTCTTTCTCCAGACCATTAGCTTTGATGTACTTTTCACAATTCTGATCAATGGCAGCATTCATAAAGAATCCAAGCATCATAGGTGCTGGACCATTGATTGTCATTGACACAGAAGTCATCGCATGTGTTAAATCAAAGCCAGAATACAACTTCTTGGCATCGTCTAAACAGCAAATAGAAACACCTGAATTACCGACCTTTCCATAAATATCAGGACGTTCTGCAGGATCATTTCCGTAAAGTGTAACAGAATCAAATGCTGTTGACAATCTTTTTGCTGGCATTCCCTCACTCACATAATGAAAACGCTTGTTGGTTCTTTCTGGTCCTCCTTCTCCGGCAAACATTCTAGAAGGGTCTTCACCTGTTCTCTTAAAAGGATACAATCCTGACGCATAAGGAAATTCTCCCGGTACATTCTCTTGCAAAATCCACGTTAATAAATCACCCCAAGCTGTGTACTTAGGCAATGAAATTTTTGGAATTTGAGAATGTGATAAAGATTCAGAATGCGTGTCTATTTTAATTTCTTTGTCCCTTACTTTAAAGATGTAAACAGGATCTTTGTACTTTTTGACTTTGTCTGCCCAATTTAGAATGTGCTCTAAATTGTGAGGATCCAAATCCATTTTCACTCTGTCAAATTCTTTTAGAAGAAGAGACAAAAATTCATCATTCGCATCTAGGTTATCATCATTGATTCCAATCTTAGTCAATTCTAATGTTTGACCAGAAACAGATTCAATTGCTTTGAAAATTCCGAATAGTTTTTGAGCCGTTTCCGATTGCTCTTTACTCCACTCGTCATACCCTCTATTATTCTCGGAAATTTCAGATAAATAACGAATTCTTGCTGGCGGAATGACATATATCTTCTCAGACATCTCTTTGGTAATCAAAATTTTGGAAACTAAATCTTTCGCTTCCGTTTTCTCTACCAATTTATCCATGATATTCTTGTAGAGCGTATTCATTCCAGGATCATTGAACTGTGAAGCAATGGTTCCGAAAACTGGCAAATCGTCTTGATTGACATCCCATAAATTATGGTTGCGCATGTATTGCTTTTTCACATCGCGTAAGGCATCTAAGGCACCTCGCTTGTCAAATTTATTAAGAGCAACTAAATCAGCAAAATCAAGCATGTCAATTTTCTCTAATTGCGTCGCAGCACCAAATTCTGGTGTCATTACATATAGAGAAACGTCAGAATGATCCATGATTTCTGTATCAGACTGACCAATTCCAGAAGTTTCGAGAATGATTAAGTCGTAATTGGCTGCTTTTAGAATTTCCAATGCAGTAGAAACATGCTTACTCAATGCTAAATTAGATTGACGAGTAGCCAAAGAACGCATATACACACGTTTATTATTAATGGCATTCATTCTAATTCTGTCTCCTAAAAGTGCGCCACCTGTTTTTCGTTTTGATGGATCTACCGATACGATTGCTATTTCTTTTGTTGGAAAATCAATCAAAAAACGACGAACTAACTCATCGACCAAAGATGATTTTCCAGAACCCCCCGTTCCAGTGATTCCCAAAACTGGTGTTTTGCTTTTCGACGCTAAATTGCGGACATCCTCCAAAATGGCTTTCGATTCTTCAGGAAAATTTTCGGCTGCAGAAATCAATCGAGCAATTGAAGGAACTGATTTTTTCTCCAAGCTTTCTGTTACTGAGTCTGTCGAATTATTTCCAATTAACTCATCTCCAACAGGAAAATCAGCTCGTTGCACCAAATCATTAATCATTCCTTGCAATCCCATTGCTCTCCCATCGTCTGGATGGTAAATTCTTTCAATACCGTAAGCCTCTAATTCTTCGATTTCTACGGGGAGAATAGTTCCGCCACCACCTGCAAATATTTTGATATGACCTCCTCCTTTCTCATTCAATAAATCATACATGAATTTCAAGTATTCCGTATGTCCACCTTGGTAAGAAGTCATTGCAATCGCTTGTACATCCTCTTGAATGGCACAATTCACAACCTCCTCAACCGACCTGTCGTGACCTAAATGAATCACCTCACAACCGGTACTTTGAATAATTCTTCGCATGATGTTAATTGCAGCGTCGTGCCCATCAAATAAAGATGCTGCGGTTACAATTCTAACTTTATTCTGCGGTTTGTAAGGTTCTATTTTCTCCATCATAAGGTGTGATTTATTGCGATGCGAAAGTAAGCATTTTTTTAGATTTTTAGAGCCTTGGAGTGTTCGATTTTTAGACATTTCTTGTGATAAAATCATCTTGGCGTTTCTAAAACTCTAACGCTCCAATACTCTAATGCTCCAATGCTCCTTTTTACCAATTAAATTTCTACTTTTGCACCGCAATGAATCAATACAAAAAAGTCGCATTTTACACGCTTGGTTGCAAGCTAAATTTCTCCGAAACTTCTACCATTGGCAGATCTTTTGTGGATGCAGGTTATGCAAAGGTCAACTTTGATGATACGCCTGATATTTTTGTCATTAATACGTGTTCTGTTACCGAGAATGCGGATAAAAAGTGTCGACAATTGGTCAAAAAAGCGAAGAAAATCAATCCGAATTGTTTTGTGGCGATTATTGGATGCTTTGCGCAGTTAAAACCAAAAGAAATTGCATCAATTCTAGGTGTGAACATTGTTTTGGGTGCCAATGAGAAGTTCAACATTGTAGAACACGTTGAAGCATTTGATTCGGAGGATGTTGTCATTTCTAACGAAAGCATAAAGAATACTAAAGAATTTGTCCCTGCTTTTTCTATGGGTGACAGAACTCGTTCTTTCTTGAAAATTCAAGACGGTTGCGATTACTTTTGTACCTTTTGCACCATTCCACTCGCGAGAGGTAAAAGTAGAAACGCAACCATTGCTGAAACAATAACAGAAGCGAAAAAGATTGCAGAAACAGATGTAAAAGAGGTTGTTTTGACGGGAGTCAATATTGGTGATTTTGGGCAAGGTGGAGATGAGAATTTCTTCGATTTGGTTAAAGCTTTGGATAAAGTAGAGGGTGTCGATCGTTTTAGAATTTCTTCCATTGAACCGAACTTACTTTCTGATGAAATTATTGAGTTTTGCTTGGAAGAATCACAACGATTTGTTCCCCACTTTCACATTCCGTTGCAGGTTGGAAACGACCGATTATTGAAAGCAATGCGTAGAAAATACAAACGTGAAGTTTTTGCTGATAGAGTAAAAAAAATAAAATCACTGCGTCCAGATGCGTGCATTGGTGTCGATGTAATTGTTGGTTTTCCGGGAGAAACAGACGAAGACTTTTTAGATACGGTCAACTTCATCAAAGATTTGGAAGTGTCTTATTTGCATGTGTTTACTTATTCTGAAAGAGCAAACACGACGGCAATAAAATTAGGTGATTCTGTCCCGATGCAAAAGCGGAAAGAACGAAGCAAGCAGTTGCACATTCTATCAGCAAAGAAAAAAAGAGCGTTTTATGAGTCCCAAATCGGAAAAACAGAGACAGTTCTTTTTGAAAATGAAGAAAATCATGGGGTAATGCATGGTTTCACGTCTAATTATATAAAAGTCAAGACTGCTTTTGATAGAAGTCTGGCAAACACTTTTCAGAAGGTAGTTTTAGAGGAGATTGATAGGGACGGGGTTTTTAAGTGTAGGATTTTGGAGAGCAATGAAGAATTAAAAATTAAAAATTAAGAATTTGCTTCGAAGTGAAAACTTTTGGATTTTTTATTTCTCATTACTCTCAAAGATTTAATTATCTTAGTAACAAATATAATTCTTTGATTAAAAACGTTTTTATATTCGCCTTATTTGTTTTAGCAAATTCTGTTAATGCACAGAACAAGGATGCTGGAATAGGTTTTTTATCAGAAAAAGTTCTAATAAAGAGCATTGAATATCCGATTTCTGTTTCAAACAGAAAAATTATTCTTCGTGGAAATGGTATTTCTGTCAGAAAAGTAATTAACAAAGGCAATTCCTATATCATTAAAGCAACCTATGCGAAGGAATATTACATAGACCTTTTTGAAGTTAGAAATAACGATACAACTTTCATGAAAAGAGAACATTTTGATGTTGTTTCTATGCCAAAACCGAAGTTTACTTGGGGGAAATTAGATAGTTATTCTTGGGAGAATATTGAGCTCACCAAAGATAGTTTAATGAGACAAACTCATATTTTTTTGACAAGTGGTTGGCATGACAGCAGAAATCATCAATGGAAAATTGTAGGGGCAGAGGTTCAATTCAAAGGGAAAGCATTCATTATTAATGATGCAATAATTTCATCTGAAGTTCTTCAAAAAATAGCAACCTGCAATCAAGAAACGCCGATTACATTCATATTAACCTATGTTGGACCTGATGATATAAGAAAAAAACTCTCAGTTCTAAAAACGATAAAAGTGATTTCGGACGAAGTTGTTGAGGAAAAAACAACCCTCGAAGTCATTTCACAAAATGAAGCCAATTTTCAAGTGGTAAGTATTGGCTCAGAACGCTTTCTTGGCAAAAATTATTCAGATACCTTGAGAATTAAGAAAAATTCTAAATTGTTCCTAAGGTTTCACGCTCCGGGTTCTGAAAATAATTTCACAATTTCTTCTCGCGAATACGGAATGATTCTAAAAGTAGAACTGTGGACAAATGACGATGAACTTTATGATTTTAGTAATGATTACGGTCTGTTTGAAATCGAACTTGACGGTGATGGTGGAATGGGTAAAATGATAATGATTATTGAATGACCTGAATATCATCTTCCATAATTCAGCCTCTTCAAATATAATCCTCAAACATAGCCAATTCCGTATTGATTCCGTAAATTTGCCCAACTAAAATTAAAACAATGAAAAAACCATCTCCAGAAGCAAAAGCACTTTCTCTTTTCTTAATGGCTTATAAGAAAGAAGATCCTGTTTGTAAGGATAAATCTCGACGAATTAACAAGCAATGGGAACTTGTCAAGTCAGGAGGTCTGAGTCATGAAGATTACGTAAAAGAGGTTGAAGATATGTTAACGTCGCTAGGTGGTTATTCTGAAGTTCTAGAGAAAACGGTTCAGTTTTACATCGAAAAAACTGGTGAATGGAAATTAGAAGGCGATGATAAATACTGCATGGATGCTAAAGAAGTAGCCAATAAAATTCTGAAACAAAAGTAGTATTATGTTAAAACACTCACTCAAAGACAATCAAATTCATGTTTCCATCGATAAAAAGGATTTTTCATACAGAATACCAGTGAAAAAAATTGGAAGTACGATTGATTGGAAAATAGGCACTAAAGGCATTGTTATTAAAAATGTTTCAACATGGATGCTGCAGCTGTTTACGAAAAAGATGACCCAAGAAAACTACATCAAACAGTTTAAAGATGCAGTTCAAAAATACGCAGCGGACAATACTATAAATTGGGAAAATACATTTTTGGCCGTAAAGATTCAAAATGAATACAATTGGTTAATCATAACTAATAAAACCGCTGAAGATAAATTGAGTGAAGAGGAAATTATTTCATCCTTGAGAAAGAAGCATAGCTTGAGTTAATTCTTCACTTCTTACTTTTATCTATTCTTTGCACGATTTTTGCTTAAAAGCGAATTCATTGATTATCCAAAAATGTACATTTACCATCATGCTTAGAATTTCTATTCTCTTTTTGCTTCTTTTTGCTGGTGCTACGCGTGTTCTTGCGCAAGAAATCACCATTACAGATAAAGTTACGCAAGAAAGAATTCCAAGTGTGAAAATTTACTCAAAAAACCCGAAAGTGCAAATAATTGCAAATATCGAAGGGCGTTTCCGAGTGGAAGCATTCATTGGATGTGATACGATTTATATTTCTTATCCAGAATATAAAACCTTGATTTTTAGTTATGGAGAATTAGTAAAACTGAGAGGGGTAGAGCTTTCTGAAGATCATCTTGCCGTTTCTGAAATGGTTGTTTCTGCCTCTCGATGGGAGCAAGATAAGTCGAAAACTCCTGCGAGAATTACGAAGTTGCACCTGAAAGATTTGAGTTTACTTGAACCGCAAACAGCTGCTGACTTATTGGATGCAAGTGGTTATGTTTTTATCCAAAAAAGTCAATTGGCAGGAGGTTCTCCACAGTTGAGAGGTTTCGGAACCAACAGGGTAATGATTGTTGTGGACGGTATTCGAATGAACAATGCCATTTTTAGGTCTGGAAACTTGCAAAATATCATTTCATTGGATGCCAATTCCTTAGAATCAGTAGAAATTCAGTTCGGACCTGGTTCTGTTCTCTACGGAAGCGATGCCATTGGCGGAGTGATGAATTTCACCACAAAACTGCCGAAATTCTCTGAAGATTCTTCAAAAGCAAACATTAAAACAACCGTTTTCTCGCGCTATTCTTCGGCAAGCAACGAGTCAACTTCACATTTGAGCTTTAACTACGGAAAGAAAAAATGGGCAACGGTTACTGCTTTGACATTCTCCAGATTTGGCGATTTAAAAACGGGGAAATACGGCAATGATTATTTCTTGCGACCTACTTATCAGTCAACAATCAATGGTGTTGACACAACTTTGATTAATTCTGATTCAAGAAAACAAATTAATTCTGGTTATTCGCAGTTTAACATTCTTCACAAAACATATTTTAAGCCCAACGAAAAATGGCTTATTGGTTATGATTTCAACTTCTCTAAATCATCAGATGCTCCAAGATACGACCGTTTAATTTTAGACCAAGACGAAGATGGAGTCTTGGATAATGCAGAATGGTATTACGGTCCGCAAGAATGGATGATGCACAAATTCTCAATAAAAAACACGCCCACGAAAAAGCGTTTTTACAATCAAATGCGTATAAATTTAGCTTACCAGAGGTACAAAGAAAGTCGAAACGATAGAAAGACCGGAAGCAATTCGATTCGAAGGCAATTTGAAGAAGTGAATGCTTTTTCAGTCAATATTGACTTCAGAAAAGAGTTTTCCAAAATGACAAAGTTAGTCTATGGATTGGAAGGTGTTCTAAACCGAGTTGGATCAGTTGCCTACAAAGAGACAATCACAGCGAACGCTACAACACCTATAAACCCTCGCTATCCAGACGGCAGCACCTGGCAGACTTATGGAGCATATCTTAGTTTAAGACATTCTTTTTCTGAAAAATGGACCCTAACAACAGGGGTGAGATTCAGTGTTTATGACATCGTTGCAAAATTTGATACTTCTCTGTTTTCCTTTCCTGTGACAAGCCTTGAAAATTCTAATAGCGCCTTGAACGGAAGCATAGGACTAGCTTTTAATCCATCCACTAATTCTCAAATCTACATCAATGCTTCGACAGGTTATCGTGCACCAAATATCGATGATATTGGTAAAGTTTTTGACTCAGAACCGGGAAGCGTCATTGTTCCAAATATTGATTTGAAACCAGAATATGCGTACAACGCCGAATTGGGATTTGTGAAAGCAATCAAGAGCATTGCCAAGTTTGACGGTGCCATTTATTACACTTATTTAAGAGACGCTTTGGCAAGATCTTCGTTTCAGTTCAATGGACAAGACAGCATTTTATACGAAGGTTCGTTGAGTCAAGTTTTGGCCATTCAGAACGTGAGTAATGCTTATGTTTATGGCGTTCAAGGGGGAGTTGAACTTGTAATTGGCAAAGGTTTTAGCCTTAAAAGCACCTTGAACTATCAAAAAGGCTTTGAGTACAACCTAGACAGTGCCGCTTACTTTCCAAAAGCTCATGTCGCGCCTATTTTTGGAAGAACAAGCCTTGTCTTGAAGAGGCGACATATACATTTAGAAGCGTATGTTGTTTATCAGGGAGAAATGAAGCCCGATGATTTGCCTCTGCAAGAACGCAATGACATTGTTTATGCAAAAGACGAGAATGGAAAGCGTTACACACCTTCTTGGTACACGGTTAATTTTAAAGGAGCTTATTTCTTCAATAAACACATTTCCTTGAACGCTGGAGTCGAGAATATCACCAATCAATTGTATCGAACATTCGGTTCTGGAATCTCCTCACCAGGAATTAATGTTACGGTTTCAGTGAAGGTTGTTTTTTAGATTATTGGAGAGTTGGAGCTTTCGAGCGTTAGAAAAATTGACAGTAAATTAGTAATTAGCTGATTAGTTTCACTTCCATTTTCCGTTTGCATGATACACTTTCTTCTTCTCGCGCAGATTTTGCAGATAGACGCAGAGAAGGTGAAACTTTAATAATTCATAATCAATAATTCTAACAGGCAACCACGTCCCTCACTTCTTCGTAAAATACTTCCGTTGATTGTCATTGTAAAACCATCTTCTCTCAAGAATATTTGTCTTTTTAATCTCAGGCTCATAATCATAAACCTTTGAAGGGTCGTCGAATTTTACTTTTTCCAATTCTCCTGAATAAATTAGAATGTCCTTTGCTAAAGAATAGCTTCCTTGAACATATTCTGTAACGATTGCATGATTTTCTATGTCCCCCAATCCATCGAATAACATTATTTCAAAAGTTTCTTTGGGGATAGAGTTATACATCGTAAAATACCTTCTAAAACAAGCGTTATCTACTCTGTAATCTAATAAAATGTCTTTGTAAGCCTCCGTTCTGATGTTCTCAAATTGAACCTTTATTTTTGCCTTCGCGCTCGATGGAACAGGAAATGCTTCTGTGATTTCTTTGCTTGCGCCATCCATGATGAAGAAATAATTATAACGTCCGGAAAATCCAGTTTCTGCACGTTTTGCCAACCGGTCTCCAGCAATTGCTTTGTTGACTGCTCTTTCAAGAAGATTTACTGTAATTACTAAATCCAAGCTATCATCACCGTTTATGTGTTCCGAAAAAGTTTCGTACGTATATTTTTCAGTGGCGGGAATTTGCAGAGTTGCTTCTATGTGATGCGTGATTTTTTGCTCCAAGGTTTCAACGACATCTTCTTTATCGTCTGGAACGACATTATCAACAATTTCTTCACCGCAAGAAAATAAAAGGATACTTAAAACTAAGAATTGGAAATACTTCATGTTTCAAAATTAATGATTCTGAACTAAAAACAGTTATTTTTACACTATGGAAATCAGAATCAATGATTCTTGGAGGCAATTTATAGGCGATGAATTTGAAAAAGAATATTTTAAATCATTGGGGCAGTTTTTAGATTCGGAGAATGATAAATATCCAGGCGCCATTTTTCCAAAGGAAGAACAAATTTTCCGAGCCATTAATAGTTGTGATTTTGAGGATGTAAAAGTTGTTATTCTCGGTCAAGACCCCTATCCAACAAGAGGTCATGCTCACGGTTTGTGTTTCTCTGTAGAAGAAGATGTTAAACCTTTGCCAAAGAGTTTGCAAAACATCTACAAGGAGCTTCAATCAGACTTGAATATAAAACAGCCAAAAAATGGAAGTTTAAGTCATTGGGCAAAGCAAGGTGTATTGCTGCTGAATTCTGTTTTGACAGTCAAAGAAGGAGAAGCAGACAGTCATTCTGGCAAAGGGTGGGAACAATTTACAGATGCAATTATTCAGTCCTTAAATACACACTCGGAAAGCATCGTTTACATTCTTTGGGGGGCAAAGGCACAAAAAAAAGCAAGTTTCGTGGATGAAAGCAAGAATTTAGTCTTAAAATCGCCGCATCCCTCTCCTTTATCTTCTTACAGAGGATTCTTTGACTCAAAACCATTTTCTAAAACGAATGATTATTTGGTAGCAAACGGGAAGGCGAAGATTAATTGGTAGTGGAGAAGTAGAGATTTGGAGATTTGGAAATTCGGAGATTTGAAGATTGATGCCCATTGTAGGTGTTCTTTAATCTTCAAATCCGAACAAACAACCACGTCAATCTCCAAATCTTCTAAAATCTTCCTATCTTTGCATCATGATTTTTCAGAATGATTTAATTTTACGAGCTGCGAGGGGAGAGGACATCGAAAGATACCCTGTTTGGTTGATGAGACAAGCGGGTCGTATTCTTCCAGAATACAGAAAAGTGAGAGCTTCTTTGTCTGGATTTAAAGAACTCGTTGAAACTCCTGAAAGAGCAGCCGAAGTAACGGTTCAACCTGTCGATTTGCTCGGCGTGGATGCTGCGATTATTTTTTCTGACATCCTAGTTGTTCCTGAAGCAATGGGATTGGAATATCAATTGATCGAAAAAAAAGGACCTTGGTTTGAAAAAACAATTCGCACAGAAGAAGCATTGAAATATGCCAACACTGATTTTGATATTGAAGACAGACTAAGTTATGTTTTGGAGGCAATAAAAATTGCTAACAAAGAAATTAACGGACGTGTTCCATTGATTGGTTTTGCAGGTGCTCCATGGACGATTTTCTGTTATATGACGGAGGGTCAAGGGTCCAAAACATTTTCAGAATCACGTAAAATATTATACACAAATCCATCTTTGGCACACGAGTTGCTTAATCGTATAACAGATGTAACAATCAAATATTTGAAAGCTCAAATAAATGCCGGTGCACACATGATTCAAGTTTTTGATTCGTGGGCAGGTATTTTAGGAGAAGAACAATATGCAGAATTTGGATTGAAGTACATGGACAAAATTGCACAAGCAATCACTGAAGTTCCATTGACTTTATTTGCTAAAGGAGCGCATAATTCGCTTTCAAAAATTGTGAAAATGGATTGTAATGCGGTCGGTTTAGACTGGAATACAGATATAGTTAAGACAAGAAGTTTGGTTGGTGAGAACAAGACATTACAGGGCAATTTAGACCCGTGTGCATTGTACTCAACACATGCAGAAATAGAACGATTGACAAATAATATGCTAAATTCTTTCGAAAGTAAGCGACATATTGTTAATTTAGGACACGGAGTTTATCCTGATGTTGATCCAGAGAAGGTTAAAACATTTATTAAAACAGTTAAGAATTATGAAATTAAGTACTAAAAAAATGAGAACTTTATTGGCAACGGTTGCTTTTGGAATGCTATCAGTTATTTCTTTTGGGCAAGATGAAGCACAGAATTTAGTGTCTAACGGGAGCTTTGAAGCGGTTGGAAAGAAGCCTAAAAGATTAGGTTCGATAGAAAGTGCAACGGGTTGGGTTTCTCCAACAGGCGTTCGTGCGGACTTATTTACATCTTCAAAAATGCCCGATATTGATGTTCCAATGAATATTTACGGGAAAGAAGTTGGTAAAGATGGAGGCAATTACGCTGGTTTTGTCGGTTTTTCTTACGGAAACAAGCTCCCTCGTTCTTACGTGATGACAAAATTAGATGCTCCACTAAAAAAAGGGATGCGTTATTGTGTTAAATTTTATGTTTCTCTTGCAGAAGCTTCAAAATATGCATCGAATAATATTGGGGCAAAATTGAGCAAAAAACCTTTCGGAACAGACGGTAAAGTTTCTATTATTGAAGATGCGAGCGTATTGCACTTCAATAATGATCAAAAGATTTTCACTGGAAGATACAATTGGACAGAAGTTTGCGGTCAATTTGAAGCTAAAGGTGGTGAAAAGTTTATCACAATTGGAAATTTTGAATCAAACGATGATACAAAGTCAACAAGAATGAAAAAAGATCCTCGCGTAAAGACAAAACAAATCATTGCGGCGTATTATTATTTGGACGACATACAAGTGAAGTTATTGAACGAAGGAGACATGTGTGATTGCTTGGCTGATGAAGGAAATGACTCTTATTCTACCTTGATTTATCAAAAAGTGGTGACGACAAATGAAGACATGACATCAAAAGAGAAAATCGAAATACAACAAGTATTTTTTGCTTTTGGAAAGACAAAATTAACTTCTGAAGGAAAAACATCATTGGATTTTATAGCGAAAGAATTAGAAGCAAATCCAGAAGCAAAATTGCAGATTCAAGGTCACAACAATAGCATGGAAGATTCTGTTGGTGTTGACAACGATTATTATGCAGACATGGATAATAAGAGAGTTGGCGCTGTGATGAAGTATTTGATGGCAAAAGGTATTCCTGAGTCTCGAATGATTCCTTCTACCAAAGGTTCTGAAATGAAGAACGAAGAAACTGATGCAGAAGATGACGCTGAATTGGTGATGGCGAAGAATAGAAGGGTGACGTTTAAGATTCGGTAGGTAATGAACGCGATAAAATATCGCGCACTACATGGGATGCACCACGAAGTAGCACCTAAGGTAATTGTGCACTAGTATGGCATCTTATGATGACAGGGTTAGCAGTTGGTCTACCAGGTACTGGTACAGCAATCTCAACTATTTATTTTATTGCAAGAATATTTTGGGAATGAGAATTATAGAATATGCATGTTGGCGTATGGGACGTAATGGTTTTGTATTTGGAAAAATGGATGTCATAAATTTCATCTCAATGTCAATATTTACTTATAGTTTAGGTATTGTGAATTTAATTCTAATTTCTTTAATATCACCAATGAAACTAAGTTTTCTTATTAAGAATTATACTTTTATTTCAATTCTAACAGCTTTTTTTTATTATGCAGTAGTTTGTTTAATTGTTCACTTATTTTTAAAAAAAAACCATTATTATTCAAAAATGAAACTATATAATTCTATTTTTAATGGACAGTCTAGAACGATTCTATTTTTTAAATATGAATTAATTTATTGGCTTGGTTACTTTGTCCTTTGGGTAAGTGCAGTTTTTTTTTCTAAACCAGGGTAAATATAGCCCCAAGCTACCGCACGAACCCTTTCGTGTGGTCTTGGCTCTCCAACCCCTACTTCTTAATCTCAATCACCGGCTGAACAATCTGCTCTTTTCCTCCAGAATTGATTATTGATTTCTCTACTGGCTGATTATATAGCTGAGGCATGAAATACTTGCCTTTCTGACCTTCTCTTTTCTCAATAACGACATCTCTTTTTTCTGGATGCTGTTGCAAATAAGCATCGTTTCTTTCTGCATAGATCGTCCAAGATACTTTTAATCCTGCTTGGCCGCCTCCAATGATAAAAGAACCGTCAGCAATTTCCTTTTTAACATACAGCTGTGCAAATGCTCCAACCGGCGTTAAGTTATAACTTGGATTCTTGTTAATAGCATCATAATAGTTTGGAAGTTGAACGATTGCCTCTCCATTGGCATCAAAAACAGCATTACCTCTGTAAATATTCAGAACTTCATTGGATTCTGTAGAGAAATGTCTCAAAATTTTATTTTCTGGATCTTCAGGGTGGTCAATTAAGAAGGTTTTCACTCCAGTCGCACCAAAATCTCCGTTTGAAAGAACACCATAAGCACCTGCTGCTGTTCCATTGTATCTGTCTTGTCCGACAACACCATAGTATCCAATACCAGCAACACCAACACCATTCCCTAAAGGAGCAACAGCATCAAAATTCTCTCCCCATACTGCATTTCCTTGACTGTAATTTGTTTCTCCGACAACTCCATTTACTCCGATTCCATAAACACCGTGACCTCCAGTTGTTCTGAGGTTAGAACCATACACCGCTGCGGTTGCAGTTCCAACTGCTTGAACTTGACCTGATACTCCCCAGGCTGCTCCACTAGAATTTCCAATTACTGCCGAAGCATTGATAGAATTTGAGTTTGTTGAACCTTGAATGGTCGAAAATGTATTCAACGAACTGGTATTGTCAGCAATTATCGCAACACCTGTGTTTGTGTTTGTTGTTCTTAAAGCGATACCACTCGGAGTTGCTGTTGTGATAGAAACTTCCCCAGCATCGACCGTAATTGTTCGCCCTGCGCCTGCGCCCCCTTGATCATAAGCTTGGTCTAAGGTATTTGCACTCGATGGAAGAGTTACTGTATTGCCACCACTGATTGTTAATGATTGTCCAACTAATTGCAATGATTGAATTTCATTTAGAGGATCAAAATCTGCATCATTAGGACTTGTAATGTATCCCGCATCGTTCGTAAACGTGCTTACATTTGTAGGTGCGTTGATTAAATCATTGTAATCTCCACTAAATGCATTCTCTGCATACAACGCATAAGGAACACTCAGTAACTCAGATGTACCAGAAATGGTGTAAGTTGTTCCACCGTTTAAATCGGTTTCTGATTTCACAAAATACGGACCGGCGGACCAGTCAATGGTACTAAAAGTTCCAGAAACGGGAACTCCTGTTCCAATTTCAATGCTAACCAAGCCATTTGTGTTTGTGAGAGGAGTAAAAGTCTCTACGAACACAGCGGTTCCTGTTGAGGTCGTTTGCAGAATGCTAATCTGCATGCCAACAGTCGTGTTTGAAACCAAAGCGTCGGTTGCATTTCGAACGACTGCTTGATAGGTCATTTTCTGTGGTGCTTGTGCAAAAACAAAAAAGATGCTCAAGATAAAAAGAAGTGTAAGTCCAGTATTTTTCATAATTCTAATGTTTAATAATTTTTGTTGATTCTATTTTTGTGTTGCTCTTTAATAAGGTAAGAAAGTAAGTTCCAGAAGCATAAATTTTCATTTCAATGTCTGTTTTTAGTTCTGTAACAGCTTTATTGATGAGAATTTTGCCCTTTGCATCCACCAATTGATAGGATATTTGATCAATGGAAGAAAGTTCTAGCTTCAAAATGTCTGTCGTTGGATTTGGATAAATGGACATCAAAATAGCATTCTCTTTAATGCCAAGAGGATATATTTCATAAGGTTGCTGCACTCCTTGAGAAACAGTGCCGTTTGCATTAGAGCTCGTTTGATAGTCAATTTGCCCAATTGTATAACTCACAGAACCCCCTGTTCCTGTTGCATCGCCACCAGAGGCAACGGTATTGCTTTGTGAAAACAGAAGGATTGTTAGCAAAGAGAATACTCCTGTTGTAACCAGTTTTTTCATGTAGTAATAGTTTTAGGAACTAAAAGTACAAAATTTTGAGTCAAGAAAAAAATTAGAGTTAATTTTAGGGAAGTGATAGAAATTGATAAGCATATTGTTGCAGAAGTTACAGACGAAATTCGTTTTGTAGATTACGCTATTGCTATTTTCCCACAATTGATGACTAAAAATTCTGTTAAAAAAGCATTAAAGCGAAATGAGCTGTTGCTGAATGGAAATGTTGCCGATTCTGCTCAATGGATGAAAAAAGGAGATGAAATTCGTCTTGTAGATCAAGAGAATAGAGTTCCTAAGGCTTTTCCGTTGGATATTGAAGTTGTTTTTGAGGACGATTACCTCGTTGTGGTCAATAAACCTTCGGGCATCTCAACGAGTGGGAATTTGTATAAAACTTTAGAGAACGCATTGGTTGGAAAAATTCAAGTTTCTAGTCAGAAAGATGCGTTAAAATGGGTAAAACCCGTTCACCGTTTAGATGCAGCAACGAGTGGTTTAGTGATTCTTTCAAAGACGGCAACTGCCCATCGAATTCTGGCGAAATCATTCGAGAATAGAGAAGTAATTAAGACCTACCATGCAATAATTACTGGAAAGATGGATAGACACTCGACTGTTTTTAATTCTCCAATAAATAAACAGCTTGCAGAGACAACCGTTGAAGTTTTACAAGAAATCCCTTCTTTGAGAAGTCAGTTTTTGACCTTACTTCAACTTTCTCCAGAAACAGGAAGAACACATCAGTTGAGAATTCACTGTGCAAATAATTCAACGCCAATTGTTGGTGATACGCTCTATGGAGAAATAGGAAATACATTGTTGCACAAGGGTTTATTTCTTGCCGCGACTCAATTGAAATTTCCGCATCCGATAGCGGGGGAAGATGTAGAAGTCAAGATTGAATTACCGTATAAATTCACGTCATTGTTAGAAAGAGAGGAGAGAAGATGGAGGATGTTTAATTCTGGAACGAATTAAACATCATTCAAGATGAACAAATAACATGTTCCGTTATCGGTGTTCAATGATTTTTCACCATTCATTTGTTCCGTGAGAATGTCAATTAATTCTACCCCAAAACTGAATCTTCCTTCAGGACTTTCCTTCCAAGTTCCATTGTCGCAGTAGGAGAATTGATACTGATTTGCTATTTTGGAAATATTAATACTGATTTCTCCATTGGCAACATCTTTTAAGCCGTGTTTTAGAGAATTTGAGACCAATTCGTTAATTAGTAAGCCAATTGGAACGATGGTGTTGATATTTATTTTCTCGATGTCAGTGAGAATGGTCAAGTTAACATTTTCATTGATGGAATAAACGTTGATTATTTCTTGCGTTAATTCTTCAATATAGGACTGTAAATCTATGTTAGAAAGTTCTTTTTCGGCGTATAGTTTCTCATGAATTAAGGACATGGTCATAATTCTATTGATGGCCTCTTTAAAATGTTCACGACCTTCTTCTGTCTTCATTTCTTGGCTTTGCATCCTAAGCAATGAAACAATTATTTGAAGATTATTTTTTACGCGATGATGAATTTCTTTAATTAGTATTTCATTTTCATTACTTTTCGCTTGAAATAAGCTATTTTGAATTTCAAGATCTTCATTAACTTCTAATAGTTTTTTTTCGGCGTGTTTTTGCATAGAAATAAACTGTTTTAAAAGATAAGCAATAACAGAAAAGGCGAAAAGGACTTCAATGAAATCTCCAATCAATTCTATTAAAGTACGTTGTGGTAGAAGTTCAATGTGCTTATTTAAAGATACAAAAAAGAAAATTCCTATCCCGATACTGTTAATCACGATAAAAAGCACTCCTTCTTTTTTTCCAAGACCGATGAATGCAACTAAAATACAGCACGTTAACCATAGAAAATCAACATAATGAGTATAGTCATACATCGTGTTCATCGCGAAATTGGATATGATTGAACCACCAATAGCAAAAATCCAAAAAACAGCTCGAACTTTTTTAGTTTTCTTAAGGTAATAGAAGCCAAAAAGAGCGACAGACAAAACAGCA
The DNA here is from genome assembly GCA_002734065.2 of Fluviicola sp. Taxonomy (GTDB): domain Bacteria; phylum Bacteroidota; class Bacteroidia; order Flavobacteriales_D; family Crocinitomicaceae; genus UBA4466. The sequence goes on along the minus strand of NVXU02000030.1, from coordinate 33,198 downwards.
ATAACAGGAATAAGTCCAATAGGATTGGCTACTCCATATAAAACACCCAAAAAAACGAAAATGATTGTAAAAGCGACACAAATTCTCCAAGCAAGAAGATAATGACCTCTTTTATAAAAGTCTTTAATATCAGAAACATCTGGTTTAAGAAAACTCATCAGTTAGAATTGTTTCAACAAATTTACGAAATAAGTTGGAGAAAAAAGCTGATTAAAAAAGAGGAGCTCCATTTGCGTCTGTTGTTAGTACATCACTCATGTAATCAAAGAAGGGACGCATGGCTTTAAAAGTCTTGTCAACTTTAGATGCGAAATCTTTGCTCAATACTTCTTTGTCCGAGTAGCTTTTCCAAACGATTAGTTGCTTGTAGCGCAATAAATCAATAGACTTATGGTCTTTTGGGAATCCTTTTGGAGCAGTTTTAAGTTGTTCGCCTTGTAAGCTTCCAAATTCTCCAATAAATTTTTTGTCTGTAATAATCGTTCGCAATTCAGACGCGTCTAAGGCAATTTCTTCTCTTATTCTGAGCAAATCTTCTTTGTTGGGTGCCCAAAAACCTCCAGCTATCATTGATTTATTTCCAGGTTCAATGTGAAAAAAGTAACCGCCTCTCAATAAGTTCGTTGCTCTTTTGAACCCACCGGACCAATGTTTTTTGTAAGGAGATTTGTCTTTGGAGAATCGAACATCTCGGTAAATACGGTACAAACTTTTCTTGCCGCTAATCGTTTCGATGTTGTCGTGTTTGTTGATGTTTGCTAATAATTCGTCCGCAAAAGAGATGGTATTTTCATGCTGCGTAATGTACTCTTGCTTGTTTTCTGCAAACCAATCTCTGTTGTTGTTCGCTTTTAATTTCTTCAGAAAGGCAAAGTTTTCTGTGCTAATTTGACTCATTATTCTTTATTTTGACAACAATATAAAACTATGATTGACTTCATCAAAGTGATTGTAAATTAAAATGTAATTATTCTCAATACTATTTTTACTTTTTACTTGAATGGACGATAGGTCGGATAAGTTGCCTTTTAAAATGTGAGCAGAAATCCAAGTAGCAAAGGCGGAGCAAGTTCTGTAGTCTCCGCATAAGTTTTTGAATAATAGCAAGTTACAGTGTTTTAAAGAATCACTGGCAACTAACTCATACCATTTATTGTGATTTATATCTCCATTGTAACCTAACATAAGGGTATCGATTTCTGATGCTTCAAGGTTATTTTTTTTAAGGAAAATTTTGAGTGCTAATTGTAAATCATCTTCCGTTGCATGACTAATTTGGGCCACATCAACAATTTTGGCTAGGTATTCTTCCGCTTCTTTTTCCAATACAAATAGGGTTGCTCCTTCACCGCAAACTGTTCCTTTTGTTTTCGATTGAATCAGCTCATCACTGCTCACTATTTCCTTTTTGTATTTTCCCGTAAGAAAATCAATATTGTAATTTTTCTCGGAGAATTCATCGAGCGCACCGACCAATAATTTATTATGTCCTCCTTCTTCAAAGAGCAACAAGGCATCAAGTAATGCACTCTCGAAAGAAAGTCCGCCATTGGTGTAGGTTGAATTGTAACCGTGATTCTCATTGATCAAAGCCAATTGACCAGCAACAGCATTGGGTGTGCTCTGAACAAAATTAGTCGGAGTTAATCTTCCCTCGTCGTATTCAATTATCTGGTGCAAGAATTTAAAACAGTCATCAATCCCTCCGTTTGCTGTTCCAATGAGGATGCCGTCAATGTCTTTGTGTTTTTCTATGAGAGGTAATCCTGCACCAATTCCCATTCTTACTGCCTTTCCCATTCTTCGCAAGAGACTTTTGGGTATGAATGAAGAATAATCAGGTTCTATTGCCGTAAATGTCTTCTCGTTGATTACACGAAATTCACCCTGTAAGAGTTCATCAGTATATGATTTTTGCGGAGAAATTGCTTTTAAATCGGTGATGTACATGTGAAAATTGAGATTGCGTGTTTTTATTTTGTAAGCAGAAAGATAGGTATTTTTTTTAAAGGAAGTTAAAAAGACAAAAAATCAGAAGTTACCCCACACTGGTTGCCGAGCGTTAGTCGAGGTACACTCCGCACTTAACAAGAACCTACGTCCTACACCTTATCCGCCACAATATGATAGGTTGGATCTTCAAATACATTGACTTCGATGATCTTATCCGCATTTTTCAACAAGGTTTGACAGTCTGCACTCAAATGACGCAAGTGAATTTTCTTTCCTGCTTTGAGATAACGCTCAGTTAGACTATTTAACGCCTCAATTGCAGACATATCTACAATTTTACTTTCCGAAAAATCAATGATAACATCTTCAGGGTCGCCTTGCACGTCGAATTTCTCATTAAAAACAGCTATTGAACCGAAGAATAAAGGTCCATAAATTTCGTAGTGTTTAGAACCGTTCTCATCAATGTGTTTTCTTGCACGAATTCGTTTTGCATTCTCCCAAGCATAGGCAAGGGCAGAAATAATAACTCCAATTAGTACCGCCAAGGCAAGGTTGTGTAAAAACACAGTGATTAAGGTAACAACAACCATTACTAACACATCTGTCAATGGCATTTTACCGAATACTTTGAGACTTGCCCATTCAAAGGTTCCGATGGCCACCATGAACATCACACCAACCAATGCTGCCATAGGAAGCTGTTCAATTACGGGTGCTCCCCACATAATAAATGACAGCAAACCGACCGAGGCAACAATTCCAGAAAGCCGTGCTCTTGCTCCTGAAGAAATGTTGATTAAACTCTGCCCAATCATGGCGCAACCTCCCATTCCTGAGAAAAAGCCAGTAACAATATTTGCCGTTCCTTGCGCAACGCATTCTTTGTTACTTCGACCTCTTGTTTGCGTAATTTCATCAATTAAATTCAAGGTTAAAAGCGATTCAATCAACCCAACTCCAGCAACAATTAGCGCATAAGGAAAGATTAAAATGAAATTTGCCCATGTTAATGAAATCGAAGGAACGTTGAAAGGAGGGAAGCCACCTTGCAATGATTTTACATCTCCAACCAGCGTGTCAACGACTGTTTTTGTCTCAATTCCTCCGAAAATGGTAATTGCAGAAACGACAATTATTGCCACCAAGGAAGAAGGAACAGCTTTGGTTAATTTTGGCAAACCCCAAATAATGAGCATGGTCAAAGAAACTAGCCCGAGCATTAACAACATATCCATTCCTGCAATCCATTCTTTATTTACTTTAAAAGAATCGAATTGCGCCATAAAAATGACAATGGCTAAACCATTCACGAATCCAAACATCACAGGATGCGGAACTAAACGGATGAATTTCCCCAATTTCAGTAAACCAACGACTATTTGGATAACTCCCGCAAGAACAACAGTTGCAAAAACGTATTCTGTGATTTGCTCGATAGAAATACCGGGTATTGTTTCACGAAGGACAGCAATCATTCCAACATAAATAACAGCAATGGCACCGGTTGCTCCAGAAATCATTCCAGGACGACCTCCAAGAATTGAGGTAATTAGCCCAATGGAGAATGCTGCGTACAATCCCGTTAATGGAGAAAGACCAGCGATAATTGCAAAGGCAATTGCCTCTGGAACAAGTGCCAACGCAACGGTAATTCCCGAGAGAATTTCGTTTTTATAGTTGACTTTTTGCTTTAAATCGAAAAGATTGAATATTTTTTTCATAAAGGCGCAAAAGTATCAATTATCAATTAATAATTATCAATTAATAATACTATTCGTTATTAATGCACAGAGAAGGTACAGTAGTTCGTGAAATTGAGTAGGATTCGTAAGTTGTCGAATATGTCGAGGTACAGCTTCAATAATTCATATTTCGACAAGCTCAACACAAGTAATTCTAACACCTGCCTACGAAAAAACTCATCACTCATCACTCATCACTCCACACTGGTTGCCGAGCGTCAGTCGAGGTACACTCCTCACTCAAACCTCTTGCTCAACGCTCACTCCTTATGATTCGGTGGAAAATCAGTCGGCACTTTACTCGCTCTGTCGTGCAAGACAATACTGCCCGTTACACCAACATTTAAGGAGGTGTTTCCAGGTAATTTAATAAGAAAATGGCATTTTTCTTTGATGTACTCGGGCAAACCTGTGTCTTCTGCTCCTAACAAATAGATGGCTCTTTTAGGATGCTCAAATTCATGTAACATTTCTGCTCTGTCATCAATTTCCACGCCGACCAATCGACAGTCGTAAGGGATATTATTGAGTAAATCGTCAAAAGATTTGTAGTTAAACAAAGGAATGCGTGACCACGTTCTCAAAACATCAGAAGACTGTTTTTTGTAGCGACCTTCAACGGTGAAAATATAGGCAGCTCCAAGAATGAATGCAGACCTCCAAAGAGTTCCCATGTTGTGAGAAGTTTTGCCTCTGTAAACTCCGATGGCGCAATATCCTTTTTTGTTGACGGTTTTCATGGTGCGAAGGTATTGATTCAATTTTATTTTTTTGCAATATTTAATACAGAAACAAGAAAATTCTCTTTTCTCCGTTGTACATTCGTACGAATGTATTTGAAAAAACACATATTACTATTAATTCTACTTATGAGTGTCAGCATTTCGCGTGCGCAAAACTCTAGTCTGAGAGAGAAAGTAATTGCGATGTCAGATACAATACAGTTAGATTCATTGAGTATTTTTCCCAATTCATTTGAACTTCGCTGCGATGGGAAATTGATTACAGAAAGCGATTACAAAATAGATTACGCCTCTTCAAAACTATTCTTGAAAGCTGATTGTGGGGGAGAATTAACAACGAAATACCGTGTTCTACCAATGAATTTGGCTAAAATTTATCAGAAACGCGATACTTCCATGATGTTCTCCAAAGAAAAAGGATTTCAAGACCGTTTTTTGTTCTCAACGGCAAGCCAATCAATAGACGTCTTTGGTGGCTCATCATTGAGAAAGTCGGGGAGTATTTCTCGGGGAATTTCTTTCGGAAACAACCAAGATCTGGGCGTTAATTCTTCGCTAAACCTAGAATTGGCGGGAAATATCGCTCCCAATTTAAAGTTGCTTGCCTCTGTTACAGACGACAATCTGCCTATTCAGGCGGATGGAAATACTAATAAGTTGCAAGAATTCGACCAGGTGTTTATTCAAGTTTACAACGACCGTTTTAAGATGGTTGCGGGTAATTTTTGGCTCAAAAAACCAACAGGACATTTTCTGAAGTACAATAAACGAGCGCAAGGATTAACCATTGATTATAAATGGTCAGCAGATACGGCAAAAGTGTGGAGAACTCAAGTGAGCGGTGCGCTTTCGAAAGGGAAATTTCAACGCCAAATTATTCAAGGAGTGGAAGGAAATCAAGGTCCTTACCGTTTGGTTGGACGTGAAAATGAACCCTTCATAATTGTTCTTGCAGGGACAGAAAAGGTGTTTATCGATGGGAAATTGCTCGAAAGAGGTCAAGCTTATGATTACACAATCAATTACAACACCTCTGAGGTTACTTTCACCTCTCGAAACCTCATTACAAAGGACAGGAGAATTGTCATTGAGTTTCAATATTCTGACCAGAATTATGCACGGTCACTGTTTCAAACGTCAACGACTTTTTCTTCTAAAAAAATTAATTTTTGGTTCAACGCCTATTCTGAACAGGATGCAAAAAATCAATCTTTGCAACAGGAATTGAGCATCAGTCAGAAAAAACAATTGGCAAGTATTGGTGATACTTTAAGTTTGGCAAGAATTTCCAGTATTGATTCTATCGGTTATTTTGAGAATCAAAACTTGTACGCAATGATAGATTCGTTGGGCATTGATTCTGTACTGCTTTTTACAGTAGCGGTTGATTCCGGATTTTTTAGAGCAACTTTTGAGTTCGTTGGAGCAGGAAACGGAGATTACGTTTTTAGTCACTTCAATGCTTTAGGAAAAGTTTACAAGTGGGTGCAACCAATTGCAGGCGTTTCTCAAGGCGATTTTGCACCATCAAGGTTGATTATTACGCCAAAGCAACGACAAATGGTAACGGCAGGCGTTGATGTTCAATTAACCAAGCAATTGAAACTGTTTACCGAGATGGCTTATTCTAAGAATGACGTCAATACATTCTCTCGTTTTGATGCAAAGGATAATAACAGCTTCGCAGGAAAGGTAAGACTGACGGGTGATGTACGCTTGAGCAAAGATTCTATTCCGTCTTGGATACTCAGAACGAAGTTGGCCATAGAAGCAAGAGATCAGTACTTTAATCCTATTGAGAATTACCGAGCAGTAGAATTTGACAGAGACTGGAACACTCGAAATAAAGGTTTTTTAGGGCATCAAGTAGAATCGACAGTCGGTGCAGATTTTATCAATAGAAAATACGGGAACTTGAACATTGAAGGGAAATCTTTTGTCATTGGTAGCGACTATGAGGGGTTGAGAGGAGGATTGAATGGCAAGTGGAATCAGAAAGGATTCAGTGGTATTTGGGATGCGAGTTATTTATCGAGTAAAACAACTGAGCAAAATGAGTTCATAAGATTAAGATCAGATTTCTCGCAAAAATTGGGACGATTCAAACTGGGCTACAAAGACGACTTTGAAGTGAATCGTTTTAAGAAAGGCTTTTTGCAGACCAGTAGTTATCAGTTTTACGATTACCAACTTTACGTTGCGAGCGGTGATTCTGTAAAAAATCAATACCGAATATTCTACCGAGAAAGATACGACAAACGATCAGACAGTACTCGTTTAACACCGATTGCTAAAGCGAGGTCAGTAGGAGGGGAGGTCCGTTTTAAGAAATGGAAGAATCAGAAATTGAACCTTATTGGGAGCTATCGAGAATTGGCAATTATCGACAGTGTTCTTGCAAATCAAACACCAGAAAGTACTCTTTTAGGTAGAATTGAGCATGACATTCGCTTGTTCAAGAATGCTTTGTCGTTTAACACTTTTTATGAGGTTGGTTCTGGCTTAGAATTGCGAAAAGAATTTCTGTATATTCAAGTCAACGCAGGACAGGGAATTTACACGTGGATAGATTACAACAATGATGGTGTAAAAGACCTCAATGAGTTTGAAATAGCGCAATTTACCGACCAAGCCAGTTACATTCGTGTGTTTACTCCGAGCAATGAATACGTGAAGACCTACTCGAATGAGTACAATCAATCCATTTACTGGAGGCCAGAACGTATCTGGTCTTCAAAGAAAGGCATCTTAAAATTACTGTCTCGATTCTCTGATCAAGCAAGGGCAAGAATAAAGCATAAAACAAGTTTTTTTGAAGGAAATGAGGCATTTAATCCTTTTGTTGCCAGTATTAATGACACCAACTTGATTTCGACCAATTCTAACCTTAGAAATACCCTTTTCTTTAACAGAACATCCAGTATTTTCAGTGCAGAATATAAATTCAATGATTTGAACAGTAAAACTTTACTTGCAAGCGGTTTTGATTCTCGTTCAGACAGATACAATGAACTGTCCTTTCGTTGGAATATTCGGAAGAAATTCTCCATAAAGGCATCCTCTAAATTGGGAAATAAATCAGCACGGGCAGATTATGTTGCGGGTAGAGATTATGAATTGAAATATTATTTCGTTGAGCCCAGTTTTATTTATCAGCCGAATACGATTTTTAGAGTCACATTGGACGGTAGAATTTCGGAAAAACGCAACAGTGATTTATTTGGAGGAGATGTTGCATCGGTTTTGGAGATTGGTACAACTTTTAAATACAATCAGTTAGAAAAAGGAAGTTTGCAAGGCGGTTTTAATGTGATTCGCATCGAATATGTTGGTGTTCAGAATTCTGCCCTTGGATTTGAAATGCTGGAAGGTCTAAAACCTGGAGTCAACTACACGTGGAATGTTGGTTACCAACGATCCATTTCTAAGAGTTTGCAACTGTCTTTCCAGTACAATGGACGGAAATCGGAAGGCAATAAAACGATTCACGCTGGCGGAATGGAAGTGAGGGCGTTTTTCTAGTTGAAAGTAATGTCTTAAAAGAATGAAAAACATTAAATAATCAACATTAAATGCAAAAGTAAAGGAGTTTTTGGTTTAATTTTCAGTCATATTTTATCATTTATCGGTTGGGTGTTTAATGTTGGATATTATAAGGAATCAAAAACATCAAAATTGAACGAAATCGAATCACAACTGTACAGCCCACTAAACAACATCTATGAAACTCGAAATTAAAGAACCTTGCCATGAAGATTGGAGCAAGATGAAAATTGGTCTTCATTCACGTCACTGCGATGTTTGCGTGAAGAGTGTAATGGATTTCACCAAGAAAAGCCGAGCGGAGATAATCACCTACCTCTTATCTAATCCAAACGATACAACCTGCGGAAGAATGACCAAAGATCAGTTCGATTTTAGACATGAAGACATTCCAATTCTCATTGAAACGTTAAAAACGCAACGTCCAAGCAATCCTTTTTTGATTTTAGCATTGGTGAGTTTAAGTTTGTCGTCTTGTGCGCAAGAACAAAAAGACAGTACTATTGTAACGCCTCCAGCCATTGAACATCCTGTCAAGATGGGCAAATTTGCACCAATTGTAAAGGACTCACTAGACACTACTATTGGTCAAGTTGCTCAGCCCGACAGTACAGATTGTTCTATAGATCAAGGAGAAATAGCTTATGAACTTTTAGGCGATGTTGCGATTGCGGGAAATATTGGCATTATTGAAGAGTTTCCTGTCGATTCTGTGGAGAAAGTAAAACAATTTGCAGAAGTTATGCCAGAATTTATAGGCGGAATTGATGCAATGCAAAAGTTCATTCTTGACAACTTGCAGTATCCTGAGTATGAAAAGAAGAAGAACATTCAAGGCAATGTTTATGTCCGTTTTGTGGTAGAGAAAGACGGTTCGCTTACTCGTTTTGAAATTCTTCGTTCTGTGGAAAAGTCTATAAACTTCAACGCAGAAGTTTTGCGCGTCTTAAACTTGATGCCTAATTGGAACCCTGGAAGTAACGCAGGAGAAAAACAAGCAGTCTATATGACCTTGCCATTTCAGTTTAGGGTAAGGTAGGAGAATAGCTATATAAAAAATACTTAAAAAAGTACTTAATTGGGTACTTTTTTTGTATATTTGTAAAAAAACACAACGTTATGAGAGTAGTCAATTATACAGATTTAAGGGTTAATCTAAAAAAGTGGATGGATTTAGTAATTAATGATGTTGAAGAATTGATTATCAAGCGAAAAAACAATAAAGATTTGGTTCTAATTTCTTTAGAAGAATACAATTCACTAAAGGAAACAAGCTATTTATTATCAGGTAAAAACAGAGATGTTCTGATGCAGTCAATAGAAGAATATAAAAAAGGAAATTCCGAGGAGCATAATTTAATTGAAGAATGAGGACAACTTGGACCAAAACAGCTTGGAAAGACTATCTTTATTGGCAATCGACTGATAAGAAAAAATTAAAAAGAATTAACGACTTAATAAAGGCAACACTCAGAGAGCCTTTTGATGGGATTGGAAACCCAGAAGCTCTAAAACACGATTTACAAGGATATTGGTCAAGACGAATAGACGGGGAGCATCGGTTAGTCTATTCTTTTAAAGTGGATGAGTTGGTAATCGTTGGATGCAGGTATCATTATTAATTTTTTTTGTAGCGAGAGAAGAGAATGAGTTATCATTCGAGCAACAAACGTTAGTGCTGTTGCTAATCTCCCGAAATCAAAAAAAAAGCAATCGATAAGATTACTTTTTTGTAGCGAGAGAAGAGAATGAGTTATCATTCGAGCAGCAAACGTTAGTGCTGTTGCTAATCTCCCGAAAGCAAAAAAAAGCAACCGTTAAGATTACTTTTTTGTAGCGAGAGGGAGATTTGAACTCCCGACCTCAGGGTTATGAATCCTGCGCTCTAACCAACTGAGCTACCTCGCCATTCATCACAATCATCCAATTGCGGGTGCAAATATAGCAGTAATTTTATTTCTTACAAGAGAATTAGTGCGATTATTACGACTGTAATTCTTTCAGCTGCTCTCCAATAAATAAGGACAAGTTTTTAATGTACTTGGTCGAGAAATTAAATTCAACACCCGCCGTCTTGTAAATTTCAGGAATACTCTTTGTATAAGCCAATTTCAATGCACTTTTGTACTGTGAAATAGCCAATTCTTTGTTCTCTAAACTGTTTTTCCAAACGCTGAGCGCGCCCAATTGAGAAATTCCATATTCGATGTAATAAAAAGGAACCTCAAAAATATGCAATTGTCGTTGCCAAGATGTAGCAAGAATATCTTCATTGCCAGTCCAGTCAGTTAGGCCTGTGCCATATTCTGAAGACAAAGACAACCATTTTTCAGTTCTCTCCTCATCGCTGTGAGAATGATTTACGTACAACCAATGCTGAAACTCATCCACTTGCGCAATCCAAGGCAATAAACGAATGGTTGTTTCCAATTGTTCTTTCTTTGCTCGTTTTAAATCATCTTCGCTTGCATAAAACTCGCCCCATTTTTCCATAGAAAGAAGTTCCATCGACATAGAAGCCAATTCTGCAACCTCCGAAGGAAGATTTTTAAATCCTGTGAGTTCTAATTCTCTTGACAGAAAAGAATGGATGGCATGACCGCCTTCGTGAACCATCGTCACTAAATCTCTGTGAGAACCAACCGCATTCATGAAAATAAATGGGACTCCAATTTCGTAAAGAGGGTAGTTGTATCCACCAGGAGCTTTGCCTTCTTTAGAATCTAAATCCAAATGGTTCATTTCTCGCATAGTTGCCAAGCAGTCGCCAAAATAAGGATCGATGTCATGGAGCATTTTGATAGTCCCCTCCAATAAATCGTCCCCTTTTTCAAAGGGTTTTAGAGGTTGCTTGCCTTCTGGGTCAACATCGGTATCCCACGGCATGAATTTGTCTTTGCCTAATTTTGCCAATCGTTCTTCTTGAATTTTCTTGACCAAAGGCACAATTTCTGTTTTCACTGAAGAATGAAAATCCTCACAATCTTTCACAGAATAGTCAAAACGCCCCATTGCAAGCATTTTATAATCGCGAAAGTTGTCAAAACCTGCATTAATTGCAATCTGATGTCTTTTTTTGAGAAGTGTATTAAATAATTCGTTGAATTTCTCAACGTCCTCTCTCCGACGGTTGGCAATTTTATTAAAAACAGTTTTTCGTAAATCTTCGTCCGTTTCTTTGAGCAAACTTGCCGCTTTTTGCATGGTTAATTTCTCACCGTCATGCTCAATGCTTTGCTGTGCAGAAAGAGCTCCAAATTTTTGACTTTCTTCTGAAACTTCAGAAAATAAGGTAATGTTCTCTTCTCTGTATAATTGAATAGAAGTTTTTACCTTTCTGAAAAGAATTTTAAAAGCATCGTCATCCTCTAATTCTGAAGTAAAGGGAGAATCATTTAGTTTTCGATTCAATTGATCATCAAAAGGAGCGATTTTAGGCTGGATTTCAGAAGTGAAAAAGGTGTAAGCCTTACTCAATTCTTCATCCTTTGTATTGATGGTCATTTTGATGTACCTCCAAGCAGCATCTTCTTCCAAAATGGCTTCCAATTCACTTTGATCTTTTAGCCACTGAAGAAAATCTTCTTTGGTTTCAATGTTTCTTTCTACCAAATTTTTAAAGTAAGGAGCGATAGAATTCCAATTCTCAATTCTCAAGGTTTGATCTACAAACGATCGGGTAGGGCGTGATATTTTCATTTCTTTGGGCAAAAAAAATCTCGACGAATCGAGATTTTAGTTAATTTATAGTTGAACTATTTAGTTTCTTTCTTTTTTGCTGGAGCTTTCTTTGCTGGAGCTTTTTTTGCGGCGGTCTTCTTAGTTGTTGCAGAAGTTTTTTTCTTAGGAGCAGTTGCCGAGCTTGTCGAAGTACCTTTTTTAGCAGGTGCTTTCTTTTCTTCCTTTTTCTCTTCTTGCTTGATAACCCCTGCTTTAAACAATTGGTTATACCATTGAAACAGCTTCTTAATATCAGAAGGATAGACACGTTCGTCATCGTAATTAGGTAGAATATCCACTAAGAATTCTTGTAATGTTGTGATGTCCTCCTTGTGAGAAGGTGCTTCAGAATTACCAATTTTCGCAAGAATATCTGTGTAAATATCTTTCAAAGGTTTGTCTTCTTCCATTGTGTATATGCTAATATCTTCTAACGCAGAAATTCTGTCCGAAGAATAGGCTGGAAACCTTTTTTTGTCGATCAATGATTCTACGATGATACTATTCTTGCCTTGAGCAATTACTTTATACAATCCTGGGCGACCTGAAATTGAAATGATACCTGATAAATCCATTCTTTATTTTTTGAAAGCGTAAAAATATAAATTCTTTTAACTCGACACTATATTCTTACAATTTTTGATGAGTAAATTCCACTTTCTGTCTTAATTTTAAGAATATATGTGCCTTTTGGCAAGTTTTCTAAAGAATAAACCTTGTTTTTTACTTTCTCAATGGTAACTTCTTTTCCCTCATTATTAATTAACACAACTTCATCGATTGATTGTTCATAATCTATTCTAATGACAGATTTCGTAGGATTCGGAAAAGTGGTGAATTCATTTCCATCAATTTCTTCGAGACCAACAGACAAAATCAAAGGCGCAGAAATCGCCGTGCAACCGTCAGGATTAACGTAGAGAACTTGATAGCTTCCATAAGGAGGTGTCGCTGCAAGTGTCTGATTCGTTTCCCCAGGGAGTACGTTGCCGTCCAAATACCACTCGTTACCAGTGCTTTCTGAAGAAGTCAAGGTAGAAGTTTGCCAATCGTTTGTGATTGTTGGTATTGCAGGGACAGTTGTTTGCAAAAGCGTGTTAAGTGCATGTGCTTTTCCGTAACCGTAAGCATTGTTCGGAACAGTTCCTGTATTTGCATCGGGATAAGCAGTTGCCTGCAAATCATTCATGAAGTCTTGATAAGTTGCGCGATTGCATCTTTCTAGATAAAGCGCAGCAATTCCTGAAATAACTGGAGACGCCATCGATGTTCCCCCATTGGTAGCATGCCATCCTCCAGAGTCAATTTTAGGATAATTGGCAGGAGCTGCTAAAAATGTAAAAGGCACAGCACAAAGAGAGACATCTCCTGCTGCGGTGACATTAGGTTTGATAACATTATGTCTATTTGGACCTTTGCTAGAATTCGGACTGAGCATTTCTGGCGGTGTTGTGTCAGGAGTTGTATAAGGATTTCCATTGAAATCAATAAAAGAAGCTCGATTTCTCATGTTTCCGACCGAAATTACTTTCTCTGAGCAGTTCCAAGAAGAAACGACAGATTGTTCCGCATCTGGTGAAATATAGTAGATAGAATCTGGAAACTGACTCAATGGAGGAGCATTTTGTATCATACTATTGTACCCAAAAGCTGTACCGCTCCATAAGTCAAACATACCTGAACCAGTTGTCTCAAAACGATAGTAATAGGAAGTAGAATCAATATACGCCAAAATTTGCAAGTGATAATTTCCACCGACTATTTCTGTGTAGACCTCAATATTTGCAATCTTATTGCTCCCGTTCCAAATTGTGTCAAAAATAGTTGTGCCGATAGATGAAGTAGCGGCGTAAAAGTTGGTACGTCCTCTGTCTGACCATGTTGGACCTAAATCATTCGCTCCAAAAGCAAAACGAAAGGTTGTATCCGCATTGTCCGACCATGAATCGAAGAAAATTGTATTCGCCCCAATAGCCCCTGAAGGGTTGTTTTGAAACCAAACAAAGTTTGTATCGCTATTTGGTGTGCCACGTAGGTGATAATTGCCAATGTTGCCAGAATTGCCTGCCGCAGAGACAACAATTCTTCCTGGTTTGGCATCGAGCATCACTTCAATTGCTTCTGCAGCGGGGTCATTGCCATCATGACTTCCAAAATAAGAACCGAGACTGATATTCACCACAGCCGGCATGTTGAGCGAATCAGCAACTTTAAAAATAAAATCAACGGCATCAACGACTGTTAAAGTCCAATTAGAGCGAGAAAAGTCAGTTTCTACAACTACAATGTTTGCATCTGGTGCCATTCCTTTATTGCTTCCGTTTGCCAAGCCGTTTCCCGTTGCTTGCCCCGTAACCGTAGAGCCATGGCCGCCTGCGTCATCACTTGTGATTGTCAAATTGTTAATAGCTGTACTGTCCCAAGCATATCCATAGCCATAGGGTTGGGGAGAATTAATATCATCTGGCATTGATTGATCCCAATAGCGTAAAACTCTTGTTCTCCCAAGAGAATCTTTAAAATCAGGATGACGCCATTCTATACCTGTGTCAACTAAACCAAGAACAACATTCTTACCCGTATAGGAAGAACCTAATCCTCCTGTTCCTGAGTGAACATCATTCACAAAATGAAAAACGCGTACAGAATCTGCCAATAATGAAGGTGGAGCAAATTCAAAATAGAAGTCGTTTAATTCTCCATTTTTTTTTGCTAAATCTATCCAAGAAGGAGTCGCAGAAATGAATAACCAGTCTTTGGTGGTGTATTTAATTGCAATCCCACTTTTTTTTAAAAGTGAAAGGCTTTTTTCATCGTTTGTTACACAAAATGTTGTTATTCTATCTGGAGATTCTACCAAAACTTCACTAAAGCCAAGCTTCTGTCCGTAAGAGTGAAGCGATAAAAAGAATAGAAAAAGAAGTGTAGTTGCAGTTTTAAGTTGTTTTACCATTTGTCATCTTTATATACCAATAGACGTAAATATACACCGAAAGGTTAATTATTGGCACACTAATTGAAAGAATATTTATATTTTTACCGTATAATAACCTTAACATTAGAAATAGATGAATAAAATCGTAATCAAATTAGCATTAAGTCTTTTTGCAATTGCTTTGACAGGTTTCAGCCACGGTCAAGTAGATAAAGATATATTGAATTGGTACAATGTAAGTAAAGCAGGAATGCAAACAGATAAAGCTTACAAGAAATTGAAGAAACGTAAAACGACGACAGTAATTGTTGCGATTATTGATTCTGGAATTGATATCGAACATGAGGATTTAAAAGGTAAAATCTGGACAAACACTGGCGAGATTGCAGGAAATGGAATTGATGATGACAACAATGGTTACATCGATGATATTCACGGATGGAACTTCTTAGGAAACAAAGACGGAGAGAACGCGAATGATATGCGTCTTGAAATGACTCGGATCTATGCACAACTTTCTGCAAAAGAGAACCTTTCAGATGAGGAGACAGCATTGCTTGAAGAAGTAAAAAAAGCAGTTGAAGATGAAAGAGCACAATACGAAGGTTATTTGATGCAAATGGGCATGATGGCACCAATGATTGAGGCTGTTCCTGCGCAAGTTGCAAAAGAATTGGGTAAAGAAGATTACACAATGGATGATTTGAAAAAGTGGAAAGCAGAAGGCGATAAAGCACAGACAAAACAAATCGCAATGGCTATTCTTTCTGGACAATTGTCTATGGAAGCGATTGAAGCTCAGAAAAAACAAGTTCAAGGAATGTTAGATACACATCTTAACAAAGATTTTAACGGTCGTGAATTAGTAGGTGATAACCCAGATGACTTTAGCGATGTAGTTTATGGAAACAACGATGTAGAAGGTCCAGATGCACTGCACGGAACGCACGTTGGTGGAATCGTTGGTGCAATCAGAGGAAATGATTTAGGTGGAGACGGTGTCGCAAATGATGTTTTGTTAATGTCTTTACGTGCTGTACCAAATGGAGATGAGTTTGATAAAGACATTGCCTTAGCAATCCGCTATGCAGTTGATAATGGTGCGAAAGTAATCAATATGTCTTTTGGAAAGTCTTACTCTCCTCATCAAAAAGAAGTTTACGAAGCATTTGCTTATGCAGATTCTAAAGGTGTGTTAATGGTGCACGCTGCTGGTAATGATTCTAAGAATGTTGATACGGAAAAAAACTTTCCAACGTATAAGTATTCTTTTCAATCACAAAAATTGGATCATTTCTTAACAATTGGTTCTTCAACGAAAGATAGCAAAGAAAAATTACCTTCTTCTTTTTCTAACTATGGACAAGAGGGAGTAGATGTTTTTGCTCCAGGTTCTGAAATTTACAATACGGTTCCACAAAGTGAATATCAAATTCTACAAGGAACGTCAATGGCATCTCCAATGGTTGCTGGTGTTGCAGCAATGTTGAAATCGTACTTTCCTGATTTTACAATGAAAGAAATCAAAGATGTGATGCTTTCTTCTGCTAAATCTTACAAAGGTGTTGAACAAACGCATCCTGAGACGAAGAAAATGACTGATTTTGCAACTTTATCTGTAACTGGTGGCGTTGTCAATGTATTGAATGCTGTAAAAGCACTTATGGTTTTAGAAAAGGCGAAAGCAAAAGCTGATAATAGCAGTTCTTCAGTAAAGAAATCGAAAGAGAATGTTGCCACAGAAAAAACAACGACGACTAAAAAAGTAAGAACAAATACTTCTAAAAATCATTCTCACGCAGCAGTTGCAGAATAATTTAGAAATGAATTGATAGTAGAAAGGATTGAAGTTTTTCAATCCTTTTTTTATACAAAAAAAACAAGAATATGAAGAAGATAATCTTTGCGCTGTTCATTTTTGTGAGCTTTTCTTTTGTTAAAAGTGATGGGAGAATCGACGAACTCAATCAGCTAATGACATCGTGGCATCAAGCGGCAAGCGATGCTGATTTCGATGCCTATTTTGGAGCAATGGACGAATCCTTTATATTTCTAGGCACTGCACCAGGCGAACGTTGGGCAAAATCCGAATTTGCATCCTTTTCTAAGCCCTATTTCGAGAAAGGCAAGGCTTGGGATTTTAAAGCGTCAAATCGCAATTGGCAATTCTCCAAAAACAAGAAAATGGCTTGGTTCGATGAAGACCTCGAAACATGGATGCAAGGTTGCAGAGGTAGTGGAATTCTCGTTCGCAAAAAAGGACAATGGAAATTGGTCTATTATAACTTAACGGTGCTGATTGAGAATGAGAAGATTAAGGAGTTTATTGAACTTAGAGCATTAGATCGTTAGAGTTTTAGAGTTTTGGAGCTTTCGAGCGTTCGACTTCTTGACTACTCGACAACTTATCGAAAAAAAACATATTTACGAATGCACATCTATCAGCGTAAATCATAAAAATCAGCGAATTTGTGCTGAGCCTGTCGAAGTATCTGCGTTCCAATACACACACCTACTCCATACAAAAAATATTATCATGCACCGGTAAATCTTCCACTGAAAGAATTTCTACCAACTCTGACTTGCGCTCCTTGCCTTTTTTCAATTTGAAAACTCGGTAAATGCCTAACTCTACCAACCACTGATACAACTCATGCTTTTCTCCAGAATTATTCCGTTCCGTACTGTATTCAATGATTAATTTTGGTCTGTCTTTGCGAATCGTTTCTTTAGCACCTTTTAAAACGTCCAATTCAAAGCCTTCAACATCAATTTTCATTACGTTAACCGTGCTTTTCAACGCTAGGTCATCTAATTTTTTCACTTGAATTATAATTCCATCAGAAGAATGTTGATTCACAATGGATGCGCCACCACGATTCTCTTTTTCAGCATAAATTGTTGCCTCTTCAGTTCTTTCGCCCAAGGCAAATTCGTGCAATTCTATTTGTGAAAAGTTGTTGAGTTCCTTGTTCTTTTGCAGAATCTCAAAGGTAGAAGGAACAGGTTCAAAGCAGTGTATTCTTCCATTCTCACCGACAGAATGTGCTCCGGCAAGACTTAGAAAACCAATATTTGCGCCAACATCTACGAAAGTGTCATTGGGTTTTAAAAATTCTCGCAAAACAGTAAGCGTTCCCAATTCATAAACGCCACGTTCATAAATTACGTTCTCAATGTTCTTGTCAAACAGCGGATTCACTTTTATTTTAAAGCCAAAATTGGTCTGCACGATTTCATTTTCTGTTGGCTTTTTGATGAACCATGAGGGTAGTTTTTCGATCAGAAAATCACGCCCAAAGAACTTCGGCGAACCTAATAATTTCTGTACGATGCTGTGTGTCAATGACATTTTATTTTCTTCGTTTAATTCTTTGCAAAGCTCACAAGCCCCCGTCTAGTATATCATTGGCGGGCGCCATTGATTCGAACTGATAGACTAATTTTTTACTTGCTTGCCCATCAACCGTGTCTGACACGACTTTCTTGGTGAACTTGGTTTTCATTTTTTTGGGAATGTAAAAAGCCAAAATGACAGCAATGAAGAATGGAATTAAAACAGCTCCGATAATGAGTAAATTACTCGTGTCTAATCCTTTTGTGAATGAGCGTAAAGTTCCCACAACTAAAAAAATACCGGTTAAATAATACAACTCAACGCGCCCTTTTATGGCAGCGAATATTCCCATAGCTGGTATCACCAAACCAAAAACCAAAGCGATTAAAAGAACAAATATTGGAAGGTTTTCCGTGAGAGTTAAGGCATATATTCCACCAATTCTCAAGAGAATAACCAAGCACAACGAAATGATAAAAACGATGCGCAGAGTCAGTAACTCTTCGTTTTTCTGCCGTGATGGAACTTTTGCGACCTCGTCCGCTAATTCGTCGGGAGTCAAATCACTTTCCCCTCTAAACTCATCAAATGTCTCCTTGTGAGATTTTTGCTCTACAAAAATGGATTGGTAAATCGCTTTTTTCACTTTTCTCTTTGTCATTGCCCCTAATTTTGTCCTAAATTAATGTTTTTTTCAAAAGTAATCCACAATCTGCATTTGCTACCCCTTATTTCTCTATTTTTATACTCCCAATAAATTAGTTGCATGTACATCATTTTTGATACCGAAACAACCGGACTTCCTCGAAGTTGGAAAGCGCCTGTCTCTGACACAGACAATTGGCCGCGCGTGGTTCAAATTGCATGGCAACTGCATGATGATATGGGACGTTTGCTAGAAAGCAAAGACTACCTTATCAAGCCAGTAGGGTACAATATTCCGTACGATGCAGAACAAATTCATGGAATTTCTACGCAATTAGCCGTAGAACAAGGACATGATTTAAAGACAATTCTTGAAGAATTCAATACCGACCTCGGCAAAGCAAAATTTGTTATTGGACAGAATGTGAAATTTGACACCAGTGTTTGGGGGTGTGAATATTACCGCTTCGAGATGGATTCTCCTATGTTTGAAATGCCTGTTTTGGACACCTGTACAGAAGTTACGGCAAATTTATGTCAATTACCAGGGGGGAGAGGTGGACGTTTTAAATTACCGACTTTATCAGAACTACATACGCATCTTTTTCAGCAAGATTTTGCAGAAGCACACAATGCTACTGCCGATGTAGAGGCAACAACAAGGTGTTTTTTAGAGTTGCTCAGACGCGGAGTTTTTTCTCCAGCAGAATTACAGCAAGAGGATAAATACTTAGAAGATTTTAAAGAATTTAACCCTGCGCCAATTGGTTTAATAGGGTTGAAGCACCTCAATCTTAAAGAAGAAAGTGCAAAGCTTCTTGAAGAGGTTGAAGAAGAAATAGAAAGCATAGACAAGTCTGAAGCCCTTGGTGTACTTGCCGATTATAGCTTTGCACATCTTCACAACCATACGCAATATTCAATTCTGCAATCTACAATAGATGTAAAATCGCTCGTTGCTACTGCTGGAAAAATGAACATGCGCGCCGTTGCAGTTACAGATACCGGAAACATGATGGCGGCTTTTCATTTTGAGAAAGCAGTCACTGATTTCAACAAAGCGCAGAAAGAAAAACAAAAGGAAGCGGAAGAGAATGGCGAGACCTATGAATTCACAGAAATGAAGCCTATTATTGGTTGTGAATTCAATGTTTGCGGAGACCATAACAACAAAAGTGTAAAAGACAATGGTTACCAAGTTGTTTTTCTTGCGAAGAATAAAAACGGTTACCAAAACCTGATAAAATTAGCGTCAATTGCCTACACCGAAGGAATGTATTACGTTCCAAGAATTGACAAAAAGTTAATTGAACAATACAGCGAAGATATTTTTGTTCTCACAGGAAACCTCTACGGAGAAGTCCCGAGTTTGGTCCTAAATGTTGGTGAAAAACAAGCGGAAGAAGCATTGATTTGGTGGAAATCTATCTTCAAAGAGAATCTATACGTTGAAATAATGCGTCACGGGCAAGAAAATGAGCGCCGTGTTAACGCAACTTTGATAGAATTGGCGAGAAAGCATTCTGTAAAACTCATTGCCACCAATAATACCTATTATATTGATAAAGAGGATGCTGAATCACATGATTTATTGCTTTGCATCAAGGACAATGAGCTCGTAGAAACACCAAAGGGGAGAGGCAGAGGTTTTCGATATGCTTTGGAGAATGAAGAATATTATTTCAAGTCGCCAGACGAAATGAAGGAGTTGTTTTTGGATATTCCAGAAGCAATCATGTCGATAGATGAAATTATTGACCAAGTAGAACATTATCCGCTGGCAAGAGAGGTTTTGCTACCTGCTTTTGAGATTCCTAAAGAATTTACCGACCCAGAAGATGCAAAAGACGGTGGAAAAAGAGGGGAGAACAACTATTTGCGTCATTTAACTTACGAGGGAGCAAAAAAACGCTACGAAGAAATCACAGATGAAATTCGCGAACGTTTGGATTTTGAATTGTCTGTCATTGCGAACACGGGCTATCCGGGTTATTTTCTCATTGTGCAAGATTTCATTCAGGCGGCACGAGACATGGGGGTATCCGTTGGTCCAGGTCGTGGTTCTGCCGCAGGTTCTGCCGTTGCATATTGTACATGGATAACCAACATCGATCCTATTGCCTACGATTTGCTATTTGAGCGTTTCCTAAATCCTGACCGTGTTTCCATGCCCGATATCGATATTGATTTCGATGATGAAGGTCGTGGAAAGGTCATTGATTGGGTGATTGAAAAGTACGGTTCTAGCCAAGTTGCACAGATAATTACTTACGGAACAATGGCTGCAAAGTCTTCAATCCGAGATGTATCAAGGGTTATGGACTTGCCATTGTCAGACGCTGATAGAATTGCAAAGTTGGTTCCTGACATAAAACTCAATAAAATATTTGGACTTTCTGATCTTGAATTAAGAGAGAAATTAAACAACAATCAAGACGATATTAACCGAGCAAATGAACTGAAAACCATTGCTTCGGGGAATGATTTACCTTCCAGAGTGTTGAATCAAGCCATTCAGTTAGAAGGTTCTGTTAGAAATACGGGAATTCATGCTTGCGGTGTGATTATCACGCCAGACGACATTACTAATTACGTTCCTGTTGCCTTGGCGAAAGACACAGGGATGTTCTGCACGCAATTCGATAATTCTGTGGCAGAAGATGCAGGATTGTTGAAAATGGATTTCTTGGGATTGAAAACCCTGACCTTAATCAAGCATGCGGTTGCCAACATTGAGCAAACAAAAGGAGAGAAATTAGATCCTGATACTTTTCCAATCGACGATGAGAAGACCTACGAACTCTTTCAACGAGGAGAAACCGTCGGAATTTTTCAGTATGAGTCCGCGGGAATGCAAAAGTACATGCGGGAGTTGAAACCAACCGTTTTTGCCGATTTAATTGCCATGAATGCCTTGTATCGACCTGGACCGATTGAGTATATTCCTTCTTTCATTAAAAGAAAACACGGCGAAGAAGAAATTGTTTACGATGTCGATGATTGCGAAGAATATTTAGGAGAAACCTACGGAATTACGGTTTACCAAGAGCAAGTGATGTTGCTTTCTCAAAAATTAGCTGGATTTACAAAAGGTGAAGCCGATACCTTGCGTAAAGCAATGGGGAAGAAGCAAAAGGCAACACTGGATAAAATGAAACCTGCTTTCATTGAGCGAGGAGGAGAAAAAGGGCATGATTCGGTAAAATTGGAGAAAATTTGGAAAGATTGGGAAGCATTTGCATCCTACGCTTTTAATAAATCTCACTCTACTTGCTACGCCTGGATTGCTTACCAAACGGCTTATCTCAAAGCAAATTATGCGGCAGAATACATGGCGTCTGTGCTGAGTAATAACATGAATGACATCAAGCAAGTTTCTTTCTTTATGGAAGAATGCAAGCGCATGGGAATCGAGGTTCTCGGTCCTGATGTCAATGAGTCGAACTATCATTTTACCGTCAACAAAGCAGGTGCTGTCCGTTTTGGTTTGGGTGCCGTAAAAGGACTCGGAGCTTCTCCCGTAGAGGCTATTATTGAAGGTCGTTCTAAAGAAGGAGATTACAAAGACATCTTTGATTTTGCAAAACGCATCAACCTTAGAATCGTCACGAAGAAAGCATTCGAAAGTTTGGCTTTTTCTGGCGGTTTTGACTCTTTTGGAGGAGTTCATCGAGCACAATATTTCCAAGAAGACAGCAATGGCAGAACTTTTATGGAGAATGTCATGAAGTTCGGTTCTGGCTTTCAAGACAGTGTTAATTCAAATCAAGGTTCCTTGTTTGGAGAAAATTCGGGGTCTGAATTGCCTCCACCTATCATTCCGATTGCTGAAGAATGGGGGAATATTTATGCGCTCAACAAAGAGAAAGAAGTGGTTGGAATTTACATTTCTGGGCATCCATTGAATGATTTTAAGATGGAAATTGATGCATTCTGCAATGGAAATGTCGGAATGTTGAACAATATTGAAGAAAACAGAGGCAAAGACCTACTTATTGCCGGAGTAATCACCGAAGGAGAGCATAGAACAACGCGTAAAGGAGACCCTTTTGGAACCATTATCATTGAAGATTACAACGATTCTACCAAAATATTTTTGTGGCGAGAAGATTACCTAAAATACAAACATTTTTTGAACCCCAACACCTTTATTTCTATCAAAGGGAGAATTGATTTATCGAGATGGAATAAGTTAGAATTTAACATTGG
The DNA here is from genome assembly GCA_002734065.2 of Fluviicola sp. GTDB lineage: Bacteria > Bacteroidota > Bacteroidia > Flavobacteriales_D > Crocinitomicaceae > UBA4466. The sequence continues at coordinate 10,368 of NVXU02000030.1, read as the reverse complement.
CTCCATTGATTTACTGCACAATCTCAAAGAAACCCGAGCGAATGCCATTCATTTAAAGGTGGCAAATTCTGCCTTAGACCAACGAATGATTACCGATTTAAACGCATTATTCTCCGAAAACACCGGGAATTGCACTTTGCACTTCACTGTTTACGATTCTCTCGATGGAGTAGAGGTAAGAATGCCTTCAAAAACCATAAAAGTCGATTTAAGCAAGGAATTATTCACAGGATTGAGTGCGTTGGATTTGGAGTATAGGATAAAGTAGGTTTAGAGCTTTGGAGTGTTGGAGCATTCGAGCATTAGACCTAGTTTTGATTTGATTTTTTACTTTTTTTTAATTGATATCGAATTCCCAAAGAGATTGTATTCTCATAGGTGTATGCTTTAAAACCACTGACTGTAGAAGTGTTCAAAAATATGTTAGTAAAACCGAGGTTAATGACCTTTCCCTTAACTAGAAGAGTGAGCCTAGGTGAAACCCTAAAGCCAATAGCTGCATCTAACTGAGCACTAAATTGGATTGAGTTTGCCGAAAATTTCCAAACTGAATAATCTATTACATTCAATTCAGAATTAACGATAGGGGTACTTAATACGAGCACCAACATTGAAAGCAGGAACAATTCCTATTGAGCCAGAAAAGGTCATTTTATCGCTCCCAGTTTCGATGCCAATCTTTAAAGGGATAGAAATATATTCAGTTAAATAAAGGGTGAAAACATCATTAACCCCAAGGTCATTTCCCAAGACATCTGTAAAAATGATTTGATCTTTGAAACCAGACTGAGCATAAGCTATATTTGTTCCAAGAGTTAATTTATTACTAAACTTATACGTATATCCAAAACTAAAGCTACCTCTATAGATTGGGCTGGTATTATTAAATGGAGAGCTATTATAAATTGTAGAAATGTTTACTCCTCCGCTCGTTTCGATATAATGAATTTGGCTAAATGATACAGTGCTAAGTACAATTGTTATGGAAAGAAGTAGGTTTTTCATTTCGCTTCCACTTTTAGCCTTTCTTAAAAAACGGCAACTTCACCACTTTCGCTTTCAACTGCTTTTTTCTTACCGCGATGTAAATATCACTATCAACGGCAGTGAAATCAGTGGCCACATAGCCTAAACCGATTGCTTTCTCAACAGAAGGTCCCATAGTGCCCGAAGTTACGTGGCCAATTTTATTTCCGTTGACATCTACGATTTCGTAATCATGACGAGGAATACCTCTATCAATCATTTCAAAAGCAACTAATTTGCGAGAAACGCCTTCTTCTTTTTGCTTTGTTAAAAAATCTTTATCAATAAAATCAGCTTCTTTTTTAAGTTTCGTTATCCAGCCTAAACCAGCTTCAAGTGGAGAGGTTGTGTCGTCGATATCATTGCCATACAAGCAGAATCCCATTTCTAAACGCAATGTATCTCTTGCAGCCAAACCAATTGCTTTGATGCCAAATTCTGCTCCAGCTTCCATGACTTTTTTCCAAACTTGCTCCACCTCACTGTTTTTGCAGTAAATCTCGAATCCACCAGAACCAGTGTATCCTGTGGCAGAAATAATGGTATGTTCTATCCCTGCAAAGTCGGCAACCTCAAAATGATAGTATTTTATCGCCGATAAATCAATGGAAGAAAGTGATTGCATTGCTTCGACTGCTTTTGGTCCTTGAATGGCAAGCAGAGAATAATCGTCAGACAAGTTGCGCATCGTTGCTCCGAAAGAATTGTGAGAAGAAATCCACTCCCAATCTTTGTCAATATTAGACGCATTTACAACGAGTAAATATTCTTGCTCTTTAATTTTATAGATAATAAGATCATCAACGATTCCGCCCTTGCCATTTGGCATGCAACTGTATTGTGCACGACCGATAGTGAGCGTAGAAGCATCGTTAGACGATATTTTTTGAATTAAATCAAGTGCATTCTCACCAGAAATCAGAAATTCTCCCATGTGAGAAACATCAAAAACCCCAACGCTATTTCTAACAGTTTCATGCTCGGCTTTTACTCCTTCGTACTGCACAGGCATGTTGTACCCTGCAAAAGGAACCATCTTTGCTCCAAGAGCTTCGTGTATATCGTTGAGTGCTGTTTTTTTCATTTCTAGGATGTTATAATTTTGGTCAAATGTAGAAAAAAAAGAAACGAAAATGCCTAAATTGGAATTAAAATTATCACGGAAGGGAAAGCGATATTTGTGCTATAGTAAAGTAAATTTTTGACTCTTTTGAGGTTCTTGGTGGTAAGAAAAAGAAATCTGAGGGAGAATGAAAAATGTGTAACGGAATTTGCTTATATTTACTGTAAATTGGCTGGGTATGGTGTGCGGTAGTGTGTTGTATGCGGTTGTTATAGATAATAAACCTTAATTAAAATACGTTATGAACTTCCTAAAATTACTTTTCCTTAGTTTAGTAAATTTTTACTGCTTAGCTCAATCAAATAATGACATAGAGTTGTTGATCGAACCTAATGTTAAGGGTCAAATCTACGTAAACGAAAGAATCGAATTCAGATGTTATCTAATCAATAATTCTAATGAAAATTATTATATCCCTGCTCGTAACTTGACTGAATACCCTGAGTCCTTTGTTGATGATAAATTTGAGTTGTTTGGTCCTGATGGGGAAGAAATTAAGATTAGATCCTTTCCTGGAGGAGGAACTGCAAGCGGAGTTTCGCATCCCGCAAAATTAATTAGAGCAAATGGAGGTAAGGCTGGAAGTCGCTCATTTTATAGAATCTTTAATGAACCCGGAACCTATAAATTGGTGTTTAAGTTCAAGCTAAACGCTGCTAATAAACCTGCTAAAATGACAACACAATACAAGTCAATTGACTCTAAAACAGAATTAACCTTCGAGGTTGTTGAGCGCAAAGGGATTCCTTTGGAGGTAAAAGAGATTGACTATGAAACATTCAAAAAACAGACGCTTTTCAAGGACCTCTCTAAAACAAACGACTCAACTAATGTTTTTAATATAGCTGTTAACGGAGTAGATTATAAAGGACTAGAAGAAATAGCAAAATTTAAAAATTTAAAAGGTCTCAAGATTCAAACTGACAATTTATTAAGAATTCCAGATGCAATATTTCAATTGAATTTATTTGAATTAAACATTTCGTTGACGGCAACTCAAACAATTAATCCTGTTGACCTAAGCAAAATAACAAACTTCAAAAATCTTAGAAAATTAAGACTCTATATTACCAGTGAAGTTATTATACCTGAAGATTTTTCATGTTTTGAACATCTTCAGACATTAGGGTTAGTGGGCTTCAAAAATGAAATAATTATTGAATCCCTACCAAAAGCTAATCTTTCTGTGCTGTATTTTGCTAGTCTTGCTGGTCTCAAAGGAATAAGTGGTGACTTTTCGGAATTTAAAAAATTAGGAAAATTATCTTTTGCTTCGATTAATAATTTTGTGTTACCTAAAAAGATTTCTGGTAATATTTGGGACCTGACGTTACTTCATGGCCCGTTCAATGAATTTCCTGACCTATCTGGATTAAAACTTTCTAGAATTAATTTTTATCCTTTTACCGGAGAATCACTACCTGTAAATTTCGAAACTTACTTGAAAAAAAGTGCTCAAGTATCGTTTCCAAATAGAATGTACAAATCCAAAGACTATAAAAAACTGAAAAAATTAGGATTCAACGTTTTTCCTAAGTCTAAGTAACAATTATCTATAAAATCATAGCCGCCCTTCGGGGTTGGTTATGTTTTTTAGCTTAATAGGTGAGTTTCATATAGAAATTAGAATTTTATCATATTTAGTCAATGATAAGACTACTAATTGTACTAACTGCAGCAAAATCGGAATTTCGATTTGGAGACCTTTCGAAAGCAAAAGACCGCAAGCTTACGGAATATATTAATAAGAACTTTGCTGAGTTTTGGGTTGGCAATAGCTATTGAACTTACATACAACTATGCAATTAAAATATGTGGAAACTAAAAATACGAAAATCCAACAATGGCTAAAAAACATAGGGGTTTTGGTGGTAAATCGTTAGTTTAAAGCTTCGATTGAAGCCACTAAACAAAAAATTTGATAACGAAAAAAGAAAAATAATTATAAAAGTATTTGCTTTGGTTAAGAGCATTAAAGTAAACTAAGGACTTTATTTGTTTCTTTTTTTCAATACTTTTTCATGTTTAGCTTTTATTTTTTCAGCTGTTACAGGAAGGTTAGCTTTTATGAGATTCCCAAGTTTCGCTATATATTTAAATGGGTTTTCAGTTTTTATTAAGTCATTAGCATTGATGGTATAACCATGTTGGATAAAACTAGTAAGTATTGTAGAAATTGAAGCTTCCATTTTTTTTGATTTACCTTCTTTACCTGATTTTTTTTTAAATTCAATTGATGAATAAAATCGATATTCCATTGGCAAGTGTAGGACATGGAGAGTGTCTCTAGTAGGCATCCTCTTAATACTATAACTGTACCTTGCATGAAAAGCAGCAACTATGAAAAAGTCATCTATTTTTTTTTTGGTTAATTCCTTTATTTCATCATGAGTACCTGTTTCTGCAGCATAAAATTTGGAAGTTTCAAATACATTATTCAATTCACTTACAATCATAGTTAATAGAGAATCTACACCATCAGAAACGGTACTATTCACCCTTGTTTGCTGTGCTTCTTTACTCAATAATCTTGGTTTTTGATCGCTTTGTAGATATGTAGCCGGTGATACATTGCCTTTACTTATGTACACAGGTATTGAGTCTGATGAATTGATCTTATCAATTATTGTTTCTTTGGAACCAGCGAAGGTGAAACACGCAAAAAACACCATCGATAAAGTGACTAAAATAGATTTCATTTGAGTTTGGATTTGAGTGCAAATATCTGCAATAATTTTGAATTATACCAAACAGAACCTATTAAATGCCAAATATCATTACAAACACGACGACCAACTTTTATCTTTTCTTGAGAAAAGATTGGTAATTTTTAACTTATCTTAAAATCCCCGCCAATTCTTCCCCAACCAACGTACCAATAGCAACGCCCATTCCGCCCAGTCGAATACCACAAAAAACGTTCTTCTGGCATTCCTTGATAATCGGTTTTTTTGACTTTCCAACGCCCATTATTCCTGCCCATTGGTAGTCAATTTCGTAATCTGTGTTCGGGAGAATGACGTTTTTGAGTAATTCGTGCAGTTTTTCCATGATTTTGCTCGAATTTTCCAATTCTGTTGTGGTTTCGCCCTCAAAATCTAAATTCCGACCACCACCGAGCAAAATTCTGCCGTCGATGTTTCTAAAATAGTAATAACCACTGTCGTAATGAAAAGTTCCTTTGATTTTTAAATCTTTGATCGGTTTTGTCACAAGAACTTGCGCTCTGGCAGGTTGCACGTCCTCTTCTGGGAAGAATTGTTTCGCAAAACCATTGGTGCAAACAGCTACTTTTTTGGTCGTAATTTCACCAATATTCGTGGTGACGATTGCTCCTTCTTCAGTGCTCGAAATTTCCTTTGCCTCGATGCCGAAAAGCACAGAAATATTCTTTGCTACCACTTTTTTGTGAAAGGCGCTGTTCATTTGAGAAGTGTCTATTTGTCCTTCTAATCGGTTGTAAATACTGGAATGAATGTCGTTCAGTGAAAATTTTTCATTACACTGATTATCAATTAAATACGCCTCTTTTTCTCCGGTAATTATCTCAATATTTTCGTTTAAATAATCTAACTTTTCGACAGCTTCATCGTAGAGTTTTGTGTCAGAATTTACAATCAAATCCCATGAGCCATTGATTATTAACCCAAGGTCGTTTTCGCCGATGAGTGATTTTAATTTTTGCAAACCTTTCCACCGCAAAGCGACCGTTTCCCAAACTTCTTTTTCGGGCATTGTTTGCAAATCTGCAATTAATTCTGTGGCACTACCAAAACAAGCAAATCCAGCATTCTTAGAACTTGCTCCCGAAGGCAAATAACCTCTCTCAATGACGACAATTTTGGCTTCAGGGTTTAATTCTCGAAGACTCAATGCCGTGCTGTAACCAACGATTCCCGCTCCGATGATGAGGTAGTCAATGTCATCAAAAAAGCTCTTTCTTTCCCAATAACTTAGTTTTTTAATGTCTAGCATGGTCTTTGTGTGTGTTATTCTGAACTATTTTCACGATATTTGTATAAATAATTCAATCAAATTTAAACCTTTTCTGTAACTCGTTGTACAGAATTACGTTTAAAACATATTGTATGAGGTATATTGTCTTTTTATTTGCGCTGTTTTTGTCCGCTCACACGTGGACACAGATAATTCCGTTTGTGACAAAAGGAGTTATCGAAAATTCAGATTTGGGCAAAAGAGAAGGCGGCGTAAAAGTATCTTTTGTGCAAGGCGGAGCAACTTTATACAGTACAACGACCGCCTCAAGTGGAAAATATGCGCTTAGAGGCGACTTTGACGCTTCAAAACCGTACAAAGTTGTTTTTTCAAAACCAGGATTGGTATCTAAATTCGTTTCTTTTGATTTCTCAAGAATGCACGAAGAAGATTACCCTGCAGGAGATTTTCGACCGATAGAAAGTTTAGATATTTCCTTGTTTAAAGAAAGGGAGAATGCTGATTTTTCTTTTCTAAAAACAGAACCCGTTGGTAAGTTCGATTGGAATACCCGTCAAATGCTCCCTAGAAACGATGCCGTCGCTTCGAATAATATGAAAATTCGTATTCTAAAACTATTGTCAGAAGCTGATAAAAACAAGGCAGAAGTCGAAATTAATTACCAAAAAGCGATTACTGCTGCGGATAAATTCTTCAATGAGGAGAATTATGAGCAGTCTTTGGCGAAGTATGAAGAAGCATTGGGCTATAAACCTGCAGAAAAGTACCCTGCAGATAGAATATTGGCACTGGATGCTTTATTGCAAGCACAGCAAGCTGCTGATTTAGCAGAAAAGCAAGAGAATGAAGAATATTACAACTTAATTGAGGCTGCGGACAACTTGCGAGACCAAGATCAGTTAGAACAAGCCGTTTCCAAGTACAAAGAAGCACTGACCAAGAAAGTGGAGCAATATCCAAAGGATCAAATAACAACCTTGAATAAAACGATTATTGACAGAAAAAGAGAATTAGAGAACCAAGCGAAATATGACGAAGCCATTAAAAAAGGGGATGGATTCTTCAAGCAAAACAGTTTAAGAGCAGCCAAGGATAAATACACTGAAGCAACAACGTTGAAACCTTCTGAACAGTATCCTAAAGATAAATTGAAGGAAATTGAGAGTAAAATGGGCGCTTTGGAAGAGCAAGAAGCGTTAAAGAAGAAATACAACGATGCAATTGCGGCTGCGGATGCGTTATTCTCCAATGAGAATTTTGAAGATGCAAAAGCCAAATATAAAGAAGCATTGACTTTTGAGAGTTCTGCGACTTATCCAAAAGACCGAATTAAATTATGTGACAAAGCGATTGCAGAAGCAAATGCTGCAAAAGAACAAGCGGAGCAAATTGCAAAATTATTGCAAGAAGGAGAAGATGCCATGACAAGCAAAGCTTGGGAGGATGCAAAATCCAAGTTCACAGAAGTACTTTCCATGGAGAGTACGAATGCCATTGCAATTGAAAAGTTAGCTTTGGTAGAAGTTGAATTGGAGAAATTAAACGATTTGGCTTTGCAAGAGGAGAATTACAACAAGCTAATTCAGGAAGGAGATAGTGAGAATTCTGCCAAGAAATACGTAGAAGCATTGGCGAAGTATACCGAGGCAAAAAACATCAAAGCAACTCCTGAGGTTCAGACGAAAATTGACGAAGTACAAGCCAAAATTAAAGAATTGGCAGACCAAGAGGCAACAGAGAAATTGAAAAAAGAGAATTACGAAAAAGCAATTACAGCGGCAGACAATGCGTTTAATCTTGCCAATTGGGAAGAGGCAGAAAGAAAATACCGAGAAGCAATGACTTTCGATGCTTCGCAGAGCTATCCATCTGAGCGATTATCAAAAATAGAAGAGTTGGTTGCCGAAGAAAAAGCAAAAGCAGATAAAGAGGCCGAGGAATTGGCAAGACAACAAGCGAACAAGGCAAAGTATGATGCTGCGATTACAGCTGCGGACAATTCTTTCAATACAGCCAATTGGGAAGAAGCACAGAAAAAATACCGAGAAGCAATTACTTTCGATGCTTCACAGAGCTATCCAAACGAACGATTGGCCAAGATACTTGAGTTAATTGCCGAAGAAAAGGCAAAAGCGGAGAAAGAAGCGGAAGATTTGGCAACGAAAGAGAAATACAATACACTTATTTCTGCTGCAGATAAGCTTTTCAATTCTTCCAAGTTAGAAGATGCAATTTCTAAATACCGTGAAGCACTGCTTGTAGATAACAGTTTGCCATATCCAACGGACCAAATTACGAAGGCTGAGAAAATGATTGCAGATCAACAATCAGAAGCTGAACAGTTGGCGGCAGAAGCAAAAAAGAAAGAAGATATTGAGAAATTGTTGAGCGAAGGAATCGTTCTACTTTCTAATGAGCAATTAGAGGATGCAAAAACGAAATTTCAGGAAGTTTTGCTTCTGGACGATGAAAATGATAAGGCAATCGTTAAAATTAATGAGATTGACGGTCTAATCTCCGCAAAAAATGCGGCGAATAATAAAGAAGCACAATATGCGGCTTTGCTTTCTCAGGCAAGTACGAAAGAAATTTCGCATGATTATCAAGGTGCAATAGGCAAATTCGAGGAAGCATTGTTGTTGAAACCGAATGAAGAATTGCCAATACGAAAAATTGCAGAATTGAAAAGCCTCATTGAAAGTGAGTCCGAAGCAAAAACGATCGACGAGAAGTACCAGAAATTCATGGACAAAGGGGATGACCTAATGACGCATAAGGATTATCTTGGGGCGATAAAGGAGTATAACAATGCACTTGGCGTTAAACCGAATGAAAGAGAACCCGTTGATAAAGCAGCAGAGGCTGTAAGGTTGGAAAAATTGAAAGACGATGATACGGATAAACAATACGAGAAAATTATAACGGTTGCTCAGACCAAAATTGATGCAGCAGAATACGTTCGGGCTATTGAGTTGTTGGAGCGTGCCAAAGGACTTCGACCATCTGATGATAGACCTGAGAAAATGTTGACTCGAATTGTTCTTTTAAAGAAGCAAGAATCTGATTTTATTGCCTTAATGAATACTGGTAATTCTCTTGGAAGTAGCAGAAAGTACGAAAATGCGATTCTCAAATTCGAGGAAGCAGGCAGAAAAAAACCAACAGCAATTGAACCTGGTGAGAGAATTGCGGAAATGAGGAGATTGCTTGCAGATTCTAAATCAGTAGCACAAAAAGACGCACTTTACAAGGATTATATTGAGAAAGGGGACTCTAAATTGGCCGCAGAAAGCTACCCAATGGCGTTGACACACTACCAAAACGCATTGTCTGTAAAACCAGGCGATGTGGTGGCACAAAACAAAATCAATGAAGTGCAACAAATTTTAGATGATTTGTCTAATTTACAAGATGCAGAAATTGAATTGAAAAATAGATTTGATGCTATTGTGAAAATTGCAGATGCATCTTTCGCATCATCGTCTTACATTCCTGCGAAAGATAAATACGAAGAAGCATTGGCGTTAATGCCAGGAAATTCCTATGTAATTTCTCAAATTGAGGAATGTATTCGTCAAGAACGCATGGTTAGTAATGCTCAAGCACAGAAAGAATACCGTAAAATAATTACAGCGGCCGATAATAATTTCAACAGTGAAACTTATGACAAGGCAAAAGGTTATTACGAGCGTGCATTGATGTTTAAACCAGCTGATCCTTATCCAAAGCAGAAATTGGCAGAAATAGAAGCAATTTTAAATCCTGTAAGTGTTGCTTCGGCAGATTTAGAAGATTTAGGAGATCCTTTCGACAGTTCTATCATGGATGGTCCATTTATTTTGGCAAAAGCAGATGCTGAAAGAAGGGCTTTGAAGAAAATAAAAATTCAACGAAAGTTAAATGCAATTAACGAAAGTGCTTTGGCCAAGACGACCGATAACATGAGTGATCATTACGATACGTCGAATGATATTTACATGGCATACAAGAGAATTTCACGTGATGCAGGAGAAAGCAACTTGAATCAAGATGAGATTGCAGCGGCATTAAGAAAAGCGAGGTTTGAATTGGAAATGCAAGATTCTGAAAATTTACAATTTGAAAAAGCGGAGAATATCAGCGATCAGATGGTGTTGAATGATATTACAGAAAGTTCTGCGCTTGAATACGGTGAGAAAGAAGCTGTTTACACAGAAAATTCTGCAATAATGAACGATTACAAAGTCTCTCATTCAGACAAACGTTCTGAAGAAATGATGAGT
>NVXU02000029.1 GCA_002734065.2 Fluviicola sp. | reverse complement strand
TGTTAGAATGTTAAGCGAGTCTAAATATCTAAAAGTGTAGCGCAGCGAAACGTTTCTAACCTGTCTGCCGATAGGCAGGCAATCTAAAAGCAAAGCGTTTCTAAAATATAAAAAAATGAATATGAAAAACATCCTACTAATAGTAATTGCGTTCGTTACAAGTTGTAGCAATGCGCAGCAAGAAAGAACCATTGCTTTCTACAATGTTGAGAATTTGTTCGATACGATTAACACTCCGGACAAGAATGATACAGAGTATTTGCCTTCTGCAGAAAAAAAATGGAATTCTGAGAAATATTTCACAAAAATTAAGCACATCAACAAGATTGTGGAAGAATTGAACTTCCCAATTATTATGGGTTTTTGTGAAATTGAAAACGAAGCAGTGGTAAGAGATGTTGTAAACGGTGGACAGATGAAAGGTGCTTATGGCGTTATTCATTACGAAAGTTTAGACAAACGTGGCATTGACAATGCAATAATCTATGACAGTACATTGATGACTATCGTTGAGTCGGGAATTCTCCGTTTCGACATGCCTAAACCTTTCACGCCGAGCAGAGATATTGTTTGGGCTAAGTTCAAGCTGGGCGAAGAAGAAATCATTGCCATGGTCAATCACTGGCCTAGTCGCAGAGGTGGACAACCTATAAGCGAACCGAAAAGATTAATCGCGGCTACTTCCGCAAAAGCCTTCATCGATTCTGTTTTATCAGCCAGTCCCAAAGCAAAAATTGTTTTCATGGGCGATTTAAACGATTATCCTGAGAATTTAGCGCCAAAAATGATTAGTTCGCTCCTAAAACCAATGATTACAAAGAAATCTGGAGAATATGAAGGCACGCACAGTTACCGAGGAGAATGGGGAGTACTCGATCACATTATGATTTCCAAAGGATTTACAAAAGGAAAGGTTTGCGTTAAAAAGAAATCAGGAAAAATCAATGCAGTCGATTATTTGATGACAGAATACAAAGGAAATATTGTTCCGTTTAGAACTTATGGCGGACGGAAATATTTGGGAGGTTACTCGGATCATTTGCCAGTGAGTGTGGTGGTGAAGATTAAGAAGTAGGTTCTTGTTAGAGTGATGAGTGTGGAGTGATGAGTGTGGAGTGAGGAGTGAGGAGCTATTTATTAAAATATTTGAAGTTTCAGAAATAAATAAAAAAATAAATAAATCTTTTCAATCGCACGAGTCAACGTCAATTATACATTATACGCTCTACATTATCCGCTAACGAAGGAAATCCTGTAAAATAATCGTAGCACTTACTTTATCCACCAAGCCTTTTTGCATTTTCTGCTTCTTCGTTGCTCCTGCCCTATGCATTGCAGAACTTGCCATTTTTGATGTAAAACGTTCGTCGAGAAGTTCTACTTTGAGTAAAATAAACACTTTTTCTAACGCTTCTTTGAGCAAATAAACATTCTGAGTGATATGTGCATCCTCATTGTTCAATCGCTTGGGCAATCCTAAAACGATGGTTGAAACATCCTCTTTCTGAAACAATTCTTTAAGGTAAGTCATCAATTTTTCAGAATCTACGGTATCTAACCCGAAGGCAAATAACTGCGCATCATCAGAAATAGCAATCCCTGTGCGTTTTAATCCAAAATCAAGTGCGATGATTTTACTCATGGTGCGAAGATAGAGGTAAGATTTGAAGATTGATGCACATTCTGAAATTATTTGAAAATTTGAAAACCAAAATAATTCATAATTCTAACACATATCAACTTCATAATTCATAATCTAACAAGTATCAATTCCGTTAAAAAACTATCTTTACAAAAAACCAACACGAATGAGGTCAATTATAGAAAATGCTTGGGAGAATAGAGAGTTACTCAAAGAAAAAGAGACGCAAGATGCAATTAATCACATTATCGAAGAATTAGATAAAGGGCTATTAAGAATTGCTGAACCTCTTGATGATGGAACTTGGCAAATCAATGAGTGGGTAAAAAAAGCGGTTGTGATGTACTTTCCTATTCGAAAAATGGAAACCATTGAGGTTGGACCCTTTGAATTTCACGACAAGATGGCCTTAAAAACGAACTATAAAGAATTAGGAGTACGTGTTGTCCCTCATGCAATTGCTCGATACGGTGCGTATGTTGCGCCAGGAGTGATAATGATGCCTTCTTACATCAACATTGGCGCGTATGTTGACTCCGGAACAATGGTTGACACTTGGGCAACAGTTGGTTCTTGTGCACAAATTGGAAAAAACGTTCACCTAAGTGGCGGCGTTGGTATTGGTGGTGTTTTGGAACCTCTTCAAGCTTCTCCAGTAATTATTGAGGACGGTGCATTTATCGGTTCTCGTTGCATCATTGTAGAAGGCGTGCACGTTGGAAAAGAAGCAGTTCTCGGTGCAAATGTCGTTCTGACAAAATCAACAAAAATAATTGACACAACAGGTTCTGAACCGAAAGAAATAAAAGGTTACGTTCCAGAAAGAAGCGTTGTGATTCCAGGTTCTTACACCAAAAAATTTCCTGCGGGAGAATTTCAAGTGCCCTGTGCATTGATTATAGGTCAAAGAAAAGCATCGACTGATTTGAAGACTTCGCTGAATGAGGCGTTGAGGGAGAATGATGTGGCAGTGTAGTTCAGAGTGTTAGAGCTTTGGAGCATTAGATTATTCGACCGTTTCACTTTTTGACTACTCGACAATCTGTGGGAATAAAATCATATTTTAATCAGTGTTATCAGCGTTCTAATTTGGAGCTTTGGAGTGTTGAATCATTAAATCATTGAAACGTTGCTTCCAAAACCACAGTGTCCCCTTCTTTAACCTTTCCTTCTTTGAGAATTTTACATTTCACTCCTCCACGCCAGTTGGGTAAAAGAGCGTTGGTTAATCCTGCGACTTGCTCGTCCATTCTGCCGCAAGGATTCAATTCTCCCATGATTTCGAGTTGAACATCTCCGATAATTAACACCTTGCCTTTCGTGTTTTTAAGTTCGATGTTTTCAATGAGTAAATTTGCTCGCCGGGTTGTCCAAGGAGTATCTGAATTAATTTCTTGGCAAGCAATTCGCCAATCTTCTATAGTAAGAACAGTGACCTGTCTGTTTCCTTTTATTAATCCTCTGGAATCATTGCCAACT
>NVXU02000028.1 GCA_002734065.2 Fluviicola sp. | reverse complement strand
ATTCTTACGGAAAAATTGCTTACATCGGCGGAGGATTTTCCGGTAGTTTGCACAATATTCTTGAACCGGCGGTTTTTGGTTTGCCTGTTATTTTTGGACCAAAGCACAAACGTTTTCCAGAAGGGGAGGCTTTTATTGAAAGCGGTTTCGGATTCTCGGTTGCAAGCACAGTAGAGTTTGAAGAAGCTTATCAGACTATTGTTGAGAATTATGAGGAGGTTAGTGAGAAAGAAGTTGAGTTTGTAGGGAGAAATGCAGGGGCGTCGGAGAGGATTATGGAGGAGTTAGGGAACAAAGTAGATTCTACTGTTAGCACAGAGAACCACGGAGAAGGCACAGAGGTTCACAGAGGAAGTTAGCATTTGTTAGATTGATTCAATGTTTTAATGATTCAATGTTTTAATAAAACAGAGATCTTAGGGTTTTTCCACGAACTATCGAATAATCCAAAGCTCGAAAACTCCAATGCTCCAGAAAAAAAAACTCACTTCCAACTTAAAATGGACAATTTCTGCTTCGATTTACTCCCATATTTCAACTGAATTTCCCTTACCAAAGTTTCTAAATACTCCCATTTCGGACTTTTATTCGGAATCAGTGCGATGACTTCTCTCGCTGGAATTTCTCCCACGGAAGATTTTATGCTCACGTAACCTTTCTTCTCGGGCTTCACCAAATATTGAGGAACTAAAGTATAACCTCCATTTTGTTCCACCATTTTTTCAAGTAAGTCAATACTGCCGCCTTCGTAATCCCAGTCATCCTTAGAATCATTTGTTTTCAATTGACAAAAATGCATCATCTGAGTCCGGAGGCAATTACCACTTGTCAGCAACCAAGGGTGTTCGTTCATTAATTCACCAACATTCACTTCTTTTTTCTTCGCAGTTGGCAAAAACGCCTTAATTTCTTCTTGAAAAAGCGGAATTGTTCTCCATTTTGAATTTGAAACAGGTCCCGCAAGGATTCCGATGTCTATTTTTCGATTCTCCAAAGCCAATAGAATCTCTTCCGTTTTTAATTCTTCAATCGTTAATTGTACGTTTGGCAAGGCTTTTTTCCATTGAGAATACAAATCTGGCAACATATAAGCCGAAATTGTAGGAATCACTGCCATTCTAATTTCTTCTCTAAAAACACCGTCTTTCTTTGCAACTGTCCGTCCAATTTTTTCGTATTCTGCAATAATATCTTTAAAAATGGGCAGTAGTTCTTTACCGAAAGTGGTCAATTCTAAAGGAGTTCTTGAGCGATCAAAAATGGAAGCTCCCAAAGTTTCTTCTGCTTTTTTAATTTGCATAGAAAGTGTAGGTTGCGTTACAAAACAGAGTTCACTCGCTCGTTGAAATTGCTTTTCTTCGCTTAATGTTAGAATGTATTGAATTTGTTGGATGGAAATCATGGACGTTGGCTGTTGTTAGAATTATGAGTTATGAGTTATGAAATTACTTAAATCTTTGGTATAATCAAAATCTATGGGTAGATAAATTAATTTGATAAAATTGATAGTTAAGTTGGCATATCTTTGTAGTAACAAAAACGTAGAGAGATGAACAAAAAAATCAATTACACAGAAAAATTAAACACACTTTTGGCGAGTTATCAGTTGCATTATCAGAATTTACGATCGTTGCATTGGAACATCAAAGGGCAGTCGTTTTTTGAATTGCATTTAAAATACGAAGAATTATACGCACGAACTCAAATAATCATAGACGACATTGCAGAACGCATTCTTTCTTTGGGAGAAACGCCAACTTCGAGGTTCAGTGATTATTTAATAAAGAGCGCAATAAGTGAGAATGATATCATTCACAACGGGACTGAAGGGGTGAATTACATTCTCCAAGCACAAGAAATATTGCTAACACAAGAGCGAGAATTGCTTACGCTTTCTGACGAAGCAAATGATGAAGGCACAAATTCATTAATGAGTGATTTGGTCAGTGAAAAAGAAAAAACAAATTGGATGTTCCGTTCTTGGTTAGGCTAAAATAGAAATGAGTATTTTTGAAACATAAATATAAATAATAACACATAAATAAAATAGAATATGTCAGTATTAGTAGGAAAAAAAGCGCCATCATTCACGGCAGCTGCAGTAGTAAACGGGGGAGAAATCGTTGCAGATTTTTCATTGGACCAGTATATTGGTAAGAATCACGTATTGTTTTTCTTTTACCCAAAAGATTTTACATTTGTTTGTCCATCAGAATTGCATGCATTTCAATCAAAACTTGCCGATTTCGAAGCGAGAGGAGTTAAGGTTGTAGCATGTTCTACAGACACCGAAGAATCTCATTGGGGATGGTTGCAAGTAGCAAAAGAAGAAGGTGGAATTAAAGGAATTAAGTACCCAATCGTTGCCGACACAACAAAAACAATCACAGAAGCTTACGGATGTATGTTCGGAGAATATGATTACGATGTTGATGGAAACATGATGGCAACAGGGCCAATGATTGCGTACAGAGGATTGTATTTAATCGACAAAGAAGGAATCGTTCAGCACCAATTGGTGAACAATCTTCCATTAGGAAGAAACGTTGACGAAGCATTGAGAATGGTTGATGCTCTACAATTTGTTGAAGAAAACGGAGAAGTTTGTCCAGCTAACTGGGTAAAAGGTGAAGACGGAATGACTGCCTCTTTTGATGGTGTTGCTGATTACTTGGCGAAGCATTAAGAGAAAAATTAAAAAATGGTACGGGCGAGTCGCGACTCGCCCGTACCATTTTTTTTTTAATTACTCCACAAAATCCAAAACCAGCAACCAACGATGTCCCAATAGCTCGCAATTCTTTGGGTAATGACTCTGCAACCAGTGTTATTCCTGCCCCTAATTCTCTCGCAAGACCAACGCCAGCAATAAATCGTAGAATACAATACAAAGTTGTAGTATCCATAAAATCCATTTGCGGTAAGAATCCACAAGCAATATTTGCGATAAAATAAACCAAAATAGAACCAAAAAGAACTGTTAATCTCCCCTTTTTATCCCCGAGTACTCCCCAAAGAATACCTCCAACCAACAGACCCAATATTTGCCAATTGAGAATCAACGACCCTACTTTATCAACATCTAAACCGAGGTCTTTCAAACTGTCTATTCTAACGACACCAAACAGGGTTAGATCATAGATATCCACGAAATAGCCCAAAGCAGCTACAATGACTGGTAAACTGAATAAATATTTCCTTTTCTGAGCCGAAGTGAATTGTTTCATGGGATAAAAATAGCATTTTTTAGAATTTTCGAGCGTTTGAGTTTTCGATTATTAGACATGGTAAATTCAACTCGCCAATACAAGGTTTTTTATTTATGTTACTCTATAACTTACAAATACTTCCATTTTTAATTCTTAATTCTCAATTCTTAATTAGTTTTGCTTATGCTTTCTCACGAAAAATACATGCACCGTTGTCTTCAATTGGCAAAAATAGGACAGAGTAAGGTTGCTCCGAACCCTATGGTGGGTACTGTGATTGTTTTGGATGAAAAAATAATTGGAGAAGGTTATCATCAAGAATTTGGGGGAGCACATGCCGAAGTCAACGCGATTAACTCAGTTGAGGATAAATCATTGCTTGCTTATGCAACTATTTACGTCTCATTAGAGCCTTGTGCACACTTTGGAAAGACGCCTCCGTGCGCCAACCTCATCGTTGAGCATCGTTTTAAAAAAGTTGTGATTGGCAGTCGAGACCCATATTCTGAGGTTGATGGAAAAGGAATTAAAATTCTCCGAGAGAACGGCATTGAAGTTATTTCTGGAATTCTTGAAAATGAATGCAACGAATTGAACAAACGATTTTTCACCTTTCATCAAAAGATAAGACCTTTTGTTTTTTTGAAATGGGCAGAAACAACAAACGGACTCATTGACAACGGAGGAAATTCTGGAGAAGTCACCTGGATATCTTGCAAAGAAACGCAAAGTTTGGTCCATCTTTGGAGAAGTGAAAATCAAGCGGTTTTAGTCGGCAGAAGAACCGTTGAGAATGACAATCCTTCGTTGACTGTGAGAGAAGTTACTGGAAAAAATCCAGTTCGAGTAGTCATTGATTCTCAACTTAAGCTCGACAATTCTTTGCGCATTTTTGACGATAATGCACCAACAATCATCCTCAATTCTCTCAAAAATTCACAAGAAGGAAGCAATGAATTTGTCAAATTAAAAGACCTAAATCCTGCGTCTATTCTTCACGAATTGTATGTGCGAAACATTCAATCTGTTCTTATTGAAGGAGGCACAGCAACTCTACAATCATTTATTGATAAAGGGCTGTGGGACGAAGCAAAGAAAATAACAGGCATGCATTCGTTTGCATCAGGAACGAAAGCTCCAGTGATTAATTCCAAAATAATTCACACAGAATCATTCTTTAATGATGAAATAACAACTTATATCAATCAATGATTCCATTTATTCTATCCATACTCGCATCGTCGCTG
Source organism: Fluviicola sp. (assembly GCA_002734065.2). Taxonomy (GTDB): domain Bacteria; phylum Bacteroidota; class Bacteroidia; order Flavobacteriales_D; family Crocinitomicaceae; genus UBA4466. The sequence goes on along the minus strand of NVXU02000028.1, from coordinate 70,267 downwards.
ATTTTTGTCATTTTTAAGCTCTTTAAAAAGTACAACATTGATACTTTTCAAGCAATTGTTGTCAATTATTTTACCGCTGCACTTATTGGCTTTATTTTCTATGGCAACACTTGGAAGCCTGAAGCAATGGAGCAAAATGGATGGATGCTCTACGCAGTGATTGCAAGTTTGCTCTTCATTTTTATCTTCTTTATTCTTGGTAGAAGTTCACAAGAAAATGGAGTTGCATCAACCTCCATCGCTGTAAAAATGAGCATGGCAATTTCATTAGTTTTGCTAATTGTTTATCATTCTGAAAGTCCATCTTTGCTGAAAATTGGCGGAATCGTACTTGCATTTATTGGCGTTCTTCTTGTTTCTGTTCCGGAGAAAAAAGCCGGGGAGAAATCGAAGTATTTATGGATGCTCCTCATCCTGTTTTTTGGTTGCGGAGGACTCGATTTCTTACTCAATTACGTGCAAGATCATGAATTAACGATTTTGCAACCTTCTTTATTCTCCGCAATCAGCCTTGGACTTTCTGGTGTTATAGGTCTTGTAATATTAACTGCGAAAATGGCAAAAGGAACTACTAAAATAGAAGGTAAAAACATCATTGCAGGGTTAATTTTAGGCGTTCCCAACTTTTTTTCCATTTATTTGCTCCTATTATCTTACAAATCGACAGGTTGGGAAGGTTCAACGGTTCTTGCGTTGACGAACGTCTCCGTAGTATTGCTTTCTTCGTTCTTTGGTTTTCTGTTTTTTAGAGAAGCAACAACAAGCAAAAAGATAATTGGACTGATAACAGCGGTACTTGCGATTGCAACTTTGTATATTGCAGAACAAAACTTTTAGTTATGAAAATACACCCTCTCAATTCTGGAAATTTTAAATTGGACGGAGGTGCCATGTTTGGGGTAGTCCCAAAAGCATTGTGGCAAAGAACAAACCCTGCTGACAGCAATAATATGTGCGATTGGTCCATGCGATGCCTATTAATAGAGGACGGCGACCGATTAATTTTAGTTGACACGGGAATTGGGGACAAGCAAACAGAAAAATTCTTTTCGCACTATTATATGTCCGATGAAAACAGCTTGGAACCCAACCTTAACAAACTGGGTTTTGGTTTGGATGAAATCACAGACGTTTTTTTAACGCATTTACACTTTGATCATTGCGGAGGCGCAATTCAATGGAACAAAGACAGAACTGCATTGGACACTGTTTTTAAAAATGCAACTTATTGGAGCACAGAAAGTCATTGGAAATGGGCAACGGAACCAAATATGCGTGAAAAGGCATCTTTTTTAAAGGAGAATATCATGCCTATTCAAGAAAGTGGACAGTTAAAATTTATCGACAGAAAAGGAGACTATACGAAAGATGTTTTCAATAATTTCGATGTGTTATTTGTTGACGGTCACACAGAAAGCATGATGATTCCTCATATCAAATACCAAGACAAAACCTTGGTTTTTATGGCGGATTTACTACCAAGCGTTGGACATATTCCTTTGCCGTATGTGATGGGATATGACACTCGACCACTTCTAACTTTGTCGGAGAAAGATAAATTCTTGAAAAACGCTGCTAAAAATGACTTTGTGTTGTTCTTAGAACATGATTTTCACAATGAATGCTGCACTTTGCAAGAAACAGAAAAAGGCATCCGATTGAAAGATACTTTCTCGTTCTCCGAGAGATTCTAAATTATTTTTTGTAATTTGAACAGCTATTAAACAAAAACTATGGACAAGTATTTATTAGAAATTCTCAAACAAGTCAGCACAATTATCATTCCTGGACTGGGTGCGTTGACGATCACAAACCAAAAAACGGGCGAAATTATGTTCATGCCTTATTTAAAGCATGATGACGGAAAACTTTCTGCTCATATTTCAGAAAAAGAAGGTTGGGATGAAAATGAAGCAAAGAATTTAATCGCAAAATACGTCCGTGAAATTCAAGCAGAACTTGATAAAGGAGAAGAATACACCATGTATCAATTTGGTTCTTTTGTGAAGGTTGGCGGCGATATCGAGTTTGAAAATTGGGGTCAGAATACAGATACTTCGGCACACTTCGACAAGCTCAGCAGGGTCAGCTCAGCAACTGTGGAGAACGAGTACATTCCACCCGTTGAAAAGCCAAAAACAGTAAAAAAGCCAAGTAAAGAGAACCCAAAAGTGGTAAAATTGGCGGAAGAACCAGTAAAAGAAAAAAAGGTAGTCAAAAAAGCTACTTCGACTAACGAAGCAAGCAAGGTTGAAAAATCTGCAACCGCAAAGAAAGTAAAATCGATTGTTCCTCTCGTTAAAGAAGAGGTTGAGGATGTATCTAAAACACCTGTCAAAGAATTAAACATTCTTGAGAAAGAAGAACAAAAAGCAACTGCTGATAAATTAGATTCTTTAAAGAAAACTCAAGAAAAGAAAGGTGTAAAAAAGAAAAAGAGTACTGGTTTTTGGGTAGGAATAGTCCTCTTAGCCATATTAGTTAGTGGTGGTACTTACGTTGGATTGAATTATGACGATTTGAAGCAAAAAATACCCTTTTTAGCTGACAATTCTTCCGATATATCTGAGCAAGAAGATCAAAATTCAGAAGTAATAGATGAAAACATACTTGAAGAGGAAACTTTTGATACCGCTGAAAATGTTGAAGATTCTGAAGAAATTCTTGAAGAAGAATTAGTGGAAATATTAACTAACGAAGCAATTGATGAACAAATAATCGAGGAAATCCCTATTGAACAAGCAGAAGTTGTTACAGAATCGACTGATTATTCTTCTGAATTGCCTTACCAAATTATTGCTGGAGCTTTCTCTAATGAAGCAAACGCTACAAGACTTGTCGAAAAATTAAAGAGCGAAGGCTATCCTGCTCTTCAAAAGCGAAAAGGCTCTACGTATATGGTCAGTGTGAAGTCGTTTGCAACCAGAGCAGACGCACAAGCTGAACTTTCAGCGATTAAGGAAGTTGCTTCTGGGGGCTGGATAACGAAATGGTAAAATCATATAAAAAACGTAGGACTGGTCGCGACCGGCCCTACGTTTTTTATATGATTTTTTTTAGACTCTTTCCACCAAATCAACTAATCGGTTAGAATAACCTGCTTCGTTGTCATACCAAGCAAAAACTTTCACCATGTTTCCAACAACCTCCGTTAATTGCGCATCAAAAATGCAACTGTGAGGATCTCCAATGATATCTGCAGAAACAATTGGGTCATTTGTAAACCCTAAGATTCCTTTCAACTCGTTCTCAGACGCTTTTTTCATTGCTGCAACAATATTTTCTGCTGAAGGCGCATCTTTGCAAATAAATGTAAGATCTGTCAAAGAGCCATCTGGAACCGGAACTCTAATTCCAACTCCTCCAATCTTACCATCTAAATCTGGAAATATTTTTGCTAAAGCATCAGCGGCTCCAGTTGACGTTGGAACAATAGACTCCGCCGCTGCTCTCGCTCTTCTTAAATCAGAGTGAGGCGCATCCAAAAGTTGTTGGTCAGAAGTGTAACTATGAATTGTACTAATGTAAATGCTTTCGATATCACAAATCGTCTTCATTACCTGAACGACAGGAGCAGCCGAATTTGTGGTGCAAGAAGCATTTGAAACTACAAGGTCTGATGATTGTAACTTGTCATCATTAACTCCCAAAACAACTGTTCTTGTATCTTCATCTTTTGCAGGTGCGGAAAGTATTACTTTCTTTGCTCCACCAATAAGGTGCTTAGAGGCAGATTCAGTGGTTCTGAAAACCCCAGTAGCTTCCATGACAATTTCAACGCCATAATCTGACCACTTGATATTTTCTGGATTTCTTTCTGAGATAAAATGAATTTCTTTTCCATTCTCAAAAACAATTTTACTGCCTTCAATTTTGAACTCATACTTCAGTTTTCTGTGAATACTGTCATATTTGAATAAATGTGCCAATGTTTTTACATCTGCTAAGTCATTCACTACTGCAACATCAACATTTGGATTCTCTAGAGTCATTCTAGTGAAATATCTTCCGATTCGACCGAAGCCGTTTACTCCTACTATTTTCATACTTTTTTATTTCTGGTTTGAACAATCAATTAATCTGGGGAGACAGTTTCCTTACCTCACACTTCGAAAAGAATACTAATTGACAAAATATCTTTATATGGACTACTAAAGATACTAAACTTATTAGAAACAAAAAAGGGTAATCGAAAAGATTACCCTTTTTTAATATACTAAATCGATTATCTTATTACTTGAATGAAACCATGTTTATTAATTTCTTTATCTCCTTGAGTAAGCGCATTAATTATATAGAAATAAGTTCCTTCATTAACTTCATTCCCTTTTCTATCTCTACCGTCCCATTTACAGTCGCCGAATTCATCAGAACATTCGTAAATAACGTTACCCCATCTATTGGTGATGACAAGGTTAAATTCTTTAAGTCCTTTTGCATCAACATACCATAAGGTATTCTGTGATCCTGGAGCAAGAGAAATAACGTTAGGCGCATCAAGGTCACATACTTTATATTCAAGTGTTACGGTATCATAGGCCGTATAACAAACATTTGTCATTGAGAGGTAATAAACCCCTTCCTCTGTTAAAACAATCTGCTCCCCTGCAGTACCATCACTCCATAAGTAATTCGTTGAATAAACGTTGTCATTTGGCGCATCAATCTCATAAGGCACTCCCTCGCATAAAACAGTATCTGTTAACCAGGTCCCGGGAAATTGTGGGAAATCAATAACAGCAGAGACCGTAGTTCCACAATCATTGTCCGTATACGAGACCGTGTAAGCGCCATATAAAGTATCTGTAAATACGAACGGATTCTCGAAATTTGCATTATCAAACTGGATTGCTAGATCATTAGAAGACCAAACCCCTCCTGAAAAAGATGTTGTTCCAGCTACTTGAAAGCCATACGCGCAAACAACTGTATCTGAGAAAATAGTAGGTTGTGGAATTGCAAATAAAGCAACCGTTGTGTCATAGTAACATCCAAAATCATCAATCACCGTAAAGGTATAATTTGTTATTCCTGGATTAACAGGTTGTACAACGAGTACAGTGTCGTTATTTTGTCCAGAAACAATTGTCGGATCTGGCAACCATTGAGACGTTACAATAGTATTCTGATACCCTGAAGCTCCAGGAAAAAAAGAAGGATCAAAGAACAAACCCCATTCAAAAATGTAACCATCATCGATGGTTAAATTATCTTGAACTATTATTGTCCATTGACCATTGATTGGACAACCGGAAAATGCTGAAAAATCTTGCTCTGGAAGATACACTCCATTAGGGTTCATTGCACTACCCACTGAAATTGTTGTTGGAACTGTATTCCCTCCAGTAAATTCCGTTGGCATATCACCCCAGGTATTAAACACAGAGCTAAAACAATATTCCCAACCTATGCCAGGCACACCATTTCCACTATTATCATCAGCATCCCCAAGAAAAGTACCACCGCCATTAAAACCTCCAGGGATGAAACCAGGGCTATACGAATTCACCAAGGTAACCTGTGTACCGTTTGGACATTGAAGCGCAATTTCTAAATCGCCCAAATAAGAATGCTCTATGGTAATACAAACTTGGTTCAAGTCTTGAGAGTTTGAAATAGTAGCTCCAGTAGGAAACCCTCCAATCGTAATAGGTGCTTGATATTGTGCTCCTGAACCATCTGGAAGATAAGTCAAACCTGCAAAAGAGCCTCCTAATTGAAAAGTTCCAGGAGGGACATCAACACCAACTGTGTCAGCAGCAGTTACACCACCAATAAGTTCTGTTGTTAAGCCTAAACAAACTGTATCCTCCAATGGACCTGTCCCTGCAAAACTAGGCAACTGTGAAACTCTTACCTTGCACAGAACTCTCTCAATTTGTGGAAACGCATCCTCTATTTTTAAATCAACTAAAAATCCATTTCTAGTTAAAGGGGTAAACCAAATAGAGTCATTGTTAGGGTAAGTGTTACCATCAGTGATGTACCAATCGTACTGCATATTTCCTACATTCTGAGAATAACCGAACCCTGTATTTTCAAAAGAATTTGGGAACAATGGAGTTGCAACAAAAAGGATACTATCTCCAAGACAAATGTCGACAAAACCTGTATCTAGTGGGTTCAATGCGTTCGCTCCCACACCATTAATATAAGCCGTAACATGTGGTTCAAAAGGTTGATTTACATTACCGCAAGAAATGTTGGCTTCCCAACCAGTTCCCTCAGTTGCTCCGTCAGATATAAAAACAACAGTAATACAACCCGAAGGATTATTCCAAGAAGCAGTATAAGCAAACCCATTAGGGTCAGTAACTGAATTGTGAGCTCCTAAGAAAGGTGCATTGACATCTGAACCATCATAAACGTAAATTGAATCACTTCCATCAACATTGAAACTGAATCCTGCATTGATACCAAAAGTCAAAGTAACTTTTGTCCCTTGCGTAAGATCTGGACAAAAGGTAATGGTGTCGTTATAATTTCCCGAATAGTTTGCTGCTCCGGCATCATCAAAAAAGTTTGGGATTGAACCATTGCTAAAAGTATTGCAAGGAATTGTATTTGTCAATGGGTAACCAAGGTCTCCCATGTTAGTGTTCTGTGCAAAAATATTAGTGAAAGAAATGAATCCTATCACCATTACAGCTAATAATTTTTTCATGTAACTATTTATTTAATTCGTTCTTTAATACAAAAAATGATTTCACGTAGAGTATCTTATCAGTGTCTTTTATTCTAAAATACTGATTTGAATCCTCTATTTTCAACCCTAAGTCCAAATAAGAAAATTTACCTGCTGGCAATTCAATTTCTTGAGTTACTTTTTTTGATTTTTCTGAGGGGAAATCTAAAATTTCTATTCCATTCTCTATCGCAAGAACAAGAATATTGTATTTATCACTATCCGTTGTAATTAATTCGCTTAATTCTTCAGAGGAGTAATTTTTTAATAATCGAGAGTCAACCTCTTGAGAATAAAGAGAGCTCGAAAGAAGTATTGATACGATTACGATGTGGATATTTTTCATAAAAAAAGTAATAAAATGTATATTTAATCATTAAGACTCCCATTGTTCATAAATAGTTGCATTATGAGCATAAAAGTCTCCGATTTCTAATCGCAAATGTAAGAATTAAAATTAATTTTACAGCATAAAATTTATACTCAATAATCGGTTTAGAATGGAAACGAAAGAACTTCAAAGAATTGCATCTCAAGTAAGACGAGATATATTAAGAATGGTATGTGAATGTAGTTCAGGACACCCTGGAGGTTCTCTTGGTTGCACTGATTTCATGACGGTTTTATATTTCGACCAAATGAAGCACGACCCTGCTAATTTCACAATGGATGGAATCAATGACGACGTCTTTTACCTTTCTAACGGTCACATTGCACCTGTTTGGTACAGTGTTTTGGCAAGAGGAGGTTATTTTCCAGTGCCAGAATTGAGTACATTGAGAAAATTAGGTTCTCGTTTGCAAGGACATCCAGCTACTGATAAAGGCTTACCTGGAATCAGAATGGCTTCAGGTTCTCTTGGACAGGGGTTGTCAGTGGCAATAGGAACGGCAGAAACAAAGAAATTAAATGGCGACAATGCACTCGTTTACACACTTCATGGAGACGGTGAATTGCAAGAAGGGCAAATTTGGGAAGCGGCTCTTTATGCGGCTGCCAATAAAATAGATAACCTCATTTCAACAATCGATTATAACGGGCGTCAGATTGACGGAGACTTAGACGATGTCCTACCAATGGGTGACCTTTCTCAAAAATGGCAAGCTTTTGGATGGGAAGTACTTGAATTAGATGGTCACAACATGGATGAAATCAAAGCGACTTTTGCGCAAGCAAAAAAATTAACTGGTAACGGAAAGCCTATCATGATCGTTATGAAGACAGAAATGGGACAAGGAGTTGACTATATGATGGGGACGCATAAGTGGCATGGAAGCACGCCGAATGCAGAACAATTAGCAGATGCTCTAAGTCAAATAGAAGAAACAATGGGAGATTATTAATTGAAAAATTTCTTACTTATATCGACCTTATTCTTCGCTTCGTTTAGTTACGGACAAGAAGAATTAACGAGGATACTTTTTATCCTCGACGCGTCGAATAGTATGAATGCACGATGGGGCGATCAAACAAGAATTGAAGCGGCAAAAGAATTGCTCGCAAAAACAGTCAATGATTTGCACGATGTTCCCAACCTAGAAATTGCGCTGCGCGTTTACGGTCATCAATCACCCATTACAGCGACCTTTCAAGACTGTAACGATACAAAACTCGAAGTTCCGTTTGGAAAAGATAATTTTCACCAAGTAAAAGCGCGAATTAAGTCCATTTATGCGAAAGGAACAACTCCTATTGCTCGTTCTTTAGAAGCAGCGGCTGGAGACTTCCCAGACAATACATCGCGTAACATTATCATTCTGATCACTGACGGATTAGAAGCGTGTGATAATGACCCATGTGTTATTGCAAAGAAATTACACGATAAAGGTGTGAAAGTTACGCCATTCGTTATTGGATTAGGAATGGATCTCTCTTATTTGGAGAAATTCAAATGCATTGGTAGTTATTCTGACGCCGAAACAAGGGATGCTTTCGCTAAGGTTTTGCAGAATGTTATTTCCAAAGCATTGCTAAATACAACTACACAAATAAACCTCAACGACATCAATGCTTCTCCTTCAGAAACAAATGTTACTATGTTTCTTTACAAAGCAGGAACAACAGAATTGAAATACACTTTTACGCACACCATTAACAAATACGGTAATCCCGACACGCTAATTCTCGATCCTGCTTTTGAGTATGATTTAGTAGTCAATACAACGCCAAAAGTTGAATTAAAAGGCATTAAAATTATCAAAAACACACACAATACAATCGTTGCTGACTGTCCGCAAGGTTATCTAAAAGCGAGGTTCACAAACGCAAGTCGCCCTTACCAAATTGAAATGAGAATTTCTCAAGAAGACAGTTCAAAAACATTGAATACACAAAAAATAGGTTCTTCGGACAAGTACATTGTCGGGACCTATTCTGTTGAAATTCTGACCTTGCCAAGAATTTACGTAACGCTTGACGTCAATCAAAGTACAACTTCCTACATTGATATAAAAGCTCCTGGCGTGATGAAATATTCTACAGGAAGTGGAATTGTTGGGCAAATCTTCGTAGAAAATTATAACGGAACATTGGATTGGGTCTGTAATTTAAAAGACGCATCAAGAAGTGGTTCTTGGTCATTGCAACCGGGTCAATATACCATTGTCTATCGACAGAAAAAATTAAAATCTTCCACATACACAATGGAACGAAAATTTAGAATTAATTCAAACAAAACGACATCTTTAAAATTATGAAAGCATCAGAAATCGAAGTATTAGGAAAGAAAGACACAAGATCAGGATTTGGCGAAGGTTTATTGGAGGCCGGAAAACGAAACAAAGATGTAGTTGCGCTATGTGCCGATTTAACAGGCTCGCTAAAAATGAATGCTTTTGAGAATGAATTTTCCGAACGATTTTTTCAAGTTGGAATTGCAGAAGCAAACATGATTTGCATGGCAGCAGGAATGACTGTTGGTGGCAAAATTCCCTTTACTGGAACCTTTGCAAACTTCTCTACCTCCAGAGTTTACGACCAAATCCGACAGTCCGTTGCTTATTCTAAAAAGAATGTGAAAATTGCTGCATCGCATGCTGGATTAACTTTGGGAGAAGATGGAGCAACTCACCAAGTCCTCGAAGATATCGGAATGATGAAGATGCTTCCGAACATGACAGTTATCGTTCCGTGTGATTTTAACCAGACAAAACAAGCAACAATTGCTGTTGCAGAACATGAAGGTCCTGTTTATTTGCGTTTTGGGCGACCATCTGTGCCTATTTTTGTGAAACCTGATGCAAAATTTACAATTGGTAAAGCCGATATTATCACCGAGGGAACAGATGTTACCATCATTGCTTGCGGTCATTTGGTTTGGAAAGCCATTGAAGCAGCGCAAGAATTAGAGAAAGAAGGTATCTCTGCGGAGGTTATCAATATGCATACGATTAAACCTTTGGACGAACAAGCTGTCTTATCTTCTGTAGCCAAAACAGGTTGTGTTGTTACTGCAGAAGAACACATGTACAACGGTGGTTTGGGAGAATCAATTGCAAGAGTTTTAGCAAAAAACAACCCAACACCACAAGAATTCGTTGCTGTGAATGATTCTTTTGGAGAAAGTGGAACGCCGGATGAACTTTTGGCGAAATACAACATTGATACACCCGATGTAATTAAAGCGGCAAAGAAAGTAATACAAAGAAAATAGCCAATGATAAAACACCTTGATGACAAAGCGATAATCAAATTATTCAATCAAGGTGGTAGTGCTTCTAATGATGCGTTTACTCAAATAGTAACGCATTATGGCCCTATTCTTTACAATCAAATTAGAGCATTGGCAAAAAACCACGAGTGGACCAATGACATTCTGCAAAACGTATTTGTCAAAGTCTTCCAGAACCTCTCCACGTTTAAAGGCGATGCTGCATTATATACTTGGATGTACCGTATCGCAAGAAATGAAAGTCTGAATTTTCTGGAGAAAGAAAAACGCAGAACTGGCGTTGACATTGACGCTCCACTATTAGAAATTCTCGCTGGGCACGATGTCTTGGATGCAACAACGCCAGAATTAATCTCCAATATTCTTCAAGAAGCCATTGCAACCTTGCCAGAAAAACAAGCCGCCGTTTTTCAGTTGAAATACTTTGAAGATTTGAAATACAAAGAAATTTCACAAAAACTCAACACCAGTGAAGGCGCTCTGAAAGCCAATTTTCATCATGCCAAGCAAAAAATCGAAAAATTTATTCTCACACGATTAAACCATTGAGGTTCTCACCAATCTAAACTAACAGATGAAAGAAGATAAAAATATCGTTGATTTTTTAAACCCGCAGAAAGGTAATTCTCCAGACGCTTCCTATTTTGAGCAATTGGCTAAGAATGTCATTCTACAAGAATCAATGGCTAAAAAAAGAATCACTCCCTTCTACAAGAAGCCCGTGGTATGGCTCGTTGCGACCGCTGCATCCATTGTATTCATATTATTATTGAATGTAAAATCAACCGAAGGACCAGTGACTCTTTTAGCAATGAACGATATTTCTACTGAAGAAATCAGAACATACATTGATGCCAACATCGATGAATTTGACACCTACCTTCTCTCAGAATTTGTAAGCGAAGAAAGTGTTGAAGAAAGCAAAACAGATATTATTGTAGAATCTCCAAGCAGTGATACTGACCCCATAAAAGAACTCGAGGAAGTAGATCTAGATGATATCCTAGACTACTTGGAATTAGAAGAAATTGATATCGAAGATTTAGAAGACGAATTATACATTTAAAACAAACACCATGAAAAGATTAAATTTAATTAAAACAATTCCGTTTTTAGTAGTCACACTCTTTTTTGCAGGAAATGTTCTTGCACAACCCAAAGGGAAAGGAAATAAACAGGCTCAGCACGAGAAAATTGAAAAGATGAAAATTGGATTCATTACGAATGAATTGGATTTATCTTCTGAAGAAGCACAAAAATTCTGGCCGGTTTACAACGAAATGTCTAAGAAAATTAAGGCAGAGAAAAAAGCGCAAAGAGAAACAGCAAAAGATTTAAAAGCCAACTACGAGACTTATTCTGACGCTGATTTCAAATCAAAATCTACCGCCATATTTGATAGTGAAGCAAAAGAGCTTGCCATCAAAAAAGAGTACATATCGAAAATTGCTGACGTAATTGGCTACAAGAAAGCCGTTAAATTGTTAAGTTTGGAGCAGCGATTCAAAAGAGAATTACTGAACAGAATGAACCGCGCTGAACGTCCAGAAAGACCAGAACGCCCTGAAAGGCCGGAACGTCCAGAAAGACAAGAGCGTCCAGAATAAAACAATGAGCAAAAAAGATTTTTTATCTTATCAAGGACAGACCAATCAATCGCCCTATCTTATAGAGGTTGAGCGAGCAGAGGGAGTTTATATCTATGACAAGAATGAAAAATCTTATTTGGATATGATTGCAGGGGTTGCAGTCAATAACATCGGTCACAATCACCCAAAAGTTGTTGCAGCACTCAAAAAGCAAATTGACAAGCATCTGCATGTCATGGTTTATGGAGAATTTATCCAAGATGCACAGCTTGCCTTTTCAAAGAGATTGGCTTCTTTGCTTCCGGAGAAATTGAACACCGTTTACACGGTCAATTCAGGCACGGAAGCAAATGAAGCTGCTTTGAAATTAGTAAAACGCATGACTGGAAGGTCAGAACTCATTTCTTTTCGAGGTTCTTATCACGGCAGCACACAAGGCTCGATGTCAGTCTCTGGAAACGAAGAAAAAAAGCAAGCTTATCGACCTTTGCTCCCCAATATTCAGTTCTTAGAATTCAATTCAATTGCTGACTTACAGAGAATCACTGACAAGTCTGCAGGCGTTATTGTAGAAACGATACAGGGCGACGCAGGTGTTAGAATACCCAGTAAAGAGTTCTTAATAGCCCTCCGAAAAAGATGCTCAGAAGTGGGAGCATTGCTTATTTTTGATGAAATTCAATGCGGTATGGGACGAACTGGAAAACTGTTCGCTTTTGAGCATTTTAACGTCATTCCTGATATCTTAACCTTAGGAAAAGCTCTCGGTGGAGGCATGCCAATTGGTGCTTTGGTTTCTTCGCGAGAGAATTTACATCAGTTCACCTTCGAACCAATGTTAGGTCATATCACAACCTTCGGAGGACATCCCGTAATTTGCGCAGCAGCCAATGCTTGTCTTGAAGTTTTGACAACAGAAATTGATTTTAAAGAAGTTGAACGTTTGGGAGCAATCATAGAATCTGAATTGTCTAAAGAAGATGAAATTTTGGAAATTCGCAGAATCGGAATGCTCTTCGCCTTTGATATGGCATCATTTGAACGTGTAGAAAAAGTCGTGAAAAAATGCTTAGAAAAAGGATTGATTGCTTTTTGGTTCTTGTCGCATCCTACTAGTTTTAGGCTTTCACCACCTTTAAATATTACAGAAGAAGAGGTAAGAAAAGCGTGCGCGATTATTCGAGAGGCGATTGGGAAATAAGAAATCAACCAATTATCAAGAATACTTGCTATTCATCACAATTATAACGGTTTAGTCAAAATAAAATTGTAATTTTAAGGTGTAAAAAAATATCCTACTCAGATGAAACACTTTATCATTATTTTTAGCCTTCTAATTCTTAATCAAAGTATTGCGCAAGTTAATTGTCCGTTAAATACACCTGAATTCCCCATTGAAACAACTGATGATTGGAATCCTTATAGTTGGTCTGCCGGATTGTACTTGCCTATACAAATGGGAGGAGCACAAACTTTAACATTTATCTCTTTTCGGCTAGATAATGATGCGTGTAATGGTTGTAGTACTTACACCTATACAAATTGCAGAATCTGGGTGCGAAATACAGCTGTTGATAATTATGCGTCAAGCCCTGGTTATCCTGGAACAGCAGGTTTTACCGAAGTATATAGCGGTAACTTTACGTTCAATGGCCCTGGAGTTTATACGTACAATTTCAACGTTGCTCCCTCCTTTAATTACAACGGTATAGATCAATTAGAAGTTTTATTTGAACATAGAGGCGGTGTTGACAATACATGGGATGAGCCCTGGTTTGACAGAACGAATGCATCTCCTCCAGGTGTTTTCCCTGGAAAATTAGGATGGGGTTCGTCGTGGGCAAACGCCATGACTATAAGTACAAACAGAAGGTTTAACTTGCAAATTAACAATACTACTTGTGGAGCTTATCCGCTACCTGTGACACTTAGTTCATCAACATTGGATTGTGATGATGAGTTTGTCACATTGAGCTGGGTGACAGATTCAGAAGAAAATAATGATTACTTTACAGTTGAAAGTTCTGAAGACGGAATTAATTGGCATCAAGAAAAAATAGTAAACGGTCAAGGAAGCTCGCAAGACAGAGTATTCTATTCTGAAAAAATAAAGAAAGATAGAAAATTTGAGACCAACTACTATCGTTTGTCACAGACTGATTTTAATGGAGAACGAGAAAATTTAGTAACACATTCTTCGGATTGCAACACTGGAAGTCAAGTTCGCGTATTCCCCAATCCATTTGACAAAACACTGACAATAGCAAATGGAGAACGAGAAAAAATTACACTATTTGATGTCCTAGGAAATCAGCATCCAGTCAAATTGATTCACCAAAACAATCTTATTTATTTAGACACTGAAAGTTTAGTTAGCGGAATATACATTCTTAAAGTTGGGGGTGAAAGTAAAAAAATTGTAAAGAAATAATCGCAGAAGTCTTTATTCTGTAATTATAATTCTTCTTATTGCCCATTAGTTCTGCTAGAATAGAGGCGCGAAGCAAGAATAGGAAATCATTCTTAATTTCTTGCATTGAGTTTATCGAAATATTCATTCTTCATATTTCATTCTTCATTTAATAAATTATCTTTGCACGCCAAGAACAAAGACTAATAATTTTAATGAAGAATTTTTTCCGATCCATACAAACGTTTTTTCCGTCATTGCATGATTTGCGTTTTTCGTTGAAATTCTGCAGAATGAGAGTAAGTAAAACACCTCATGAGAATGATTTTAACGCGTTGAAATTGTTCAATTTTGATAAAGATGACGTCCTTGTTGATGTCGGTTCTAACCGAGGAGAGGCAATCGCATCTATTTTATTGGCAAAAAATCTCAGCAACAAAATCATTGGTTTTGAACCCAACGGGCTTATTTTCGAGAAATTAGAAGCAAAATTCCGTAAAAATGACAGAGTCACCGTTCATAATTTTGGATTGGGCAAGAAAGAAGAAGAACTAAAATTATTCGTTCCCTTTTACCGAAAATGGATGTTTGACGGTCTGTCCTCTTTCAACTATGATGACGCGGCAAATTGGCTAAGAACACGTCTTTGGAACTACCAAGAAAAGAAATTAACCGTTAAAGAAGTTGCGTGTAAAACAAAATCAATGGACTCACTGAACCTCAAGCCTGCATTCGTTAAGATAGATGTGCAAGGGTTTGAACTCGAAGTTTTGGAAGGTGGGAAATCTACCATTGAGAAGTATAAACCAATCTTGTTGATAGAAGCAATTTCTGAGGAAGTTATTGCATTTTTAAAGCCGTTTGGTTATGAGTTTTATTCTTATGCGAATGGAAAGTTGACACAAGGAAAAGGGAAGTTGAATACGTTTTGTATTGTAAAATAAGGAATTAAGTAGATGAGTAGTTAAGAATGAATCTTCAAAAGTTTTTCGTTTTACGATACTTACTCTGTGAACCTCTGCGCCTTCTCTGTGCTTCTCTGTGCAATATAAAAAAGGAGTTAAGTAGTTAAGAAGTTAAGAAGTTAAGAATACTCCCCGTAATTTCCCCATACTCTTCCTCTTCTATCACATACGGTGCATTCACAAAAATCGTGTTTCCGAGTGGTCTCAACAAAATCCCATTCTCCAGAAAGAAATCATAAGCTTTGGTTTTAACATCAGAAAAATAGCTGTTCTCCTCCCCTGTTTTCACCTCAAAAGCGATGATTGTTCCTTGCTGACGAATGTTTTCTACATTATCCAATTGAGCAAGTTGCTTTGCGAAATCTTCATTCCATGCAATGATGTCATTGATTCTTTGCCATGTTTTCTTTTCTTCAAAAATATCGAGGTTGGCACATGCAACGGCACATGCAATCGGATTTGCGGTAAAAGAATGTCCGTGCAACAGCGCTTTTCCGATATCGTCAGAAAGAAAAGCGTCGTAAATTTTGTTGGAGGCAATCGTTAAACCCAAAGCCATCACTCCTGCGGTTAAACCTTTGGAAAGTGCGACTAAATCTGGTTTGTTTTGGCAAAAATCCAGAGAGAACATCTTGCCCGTTCTTCCAAAACCTGTCATTACCTCATCAAAAATCACTAAAACATCATTTTCTTGAGCCAAAGCGGTCAACTGATCCAAAAATTCTGCAGAATACATCCTCATTCCTGCGGCACCTTGAACGAGAGGTTCTATGATTAACCCTGCAAATTCTTTCGTTGCGAAAAGTCCTTTTGCATTCTCCAAAATGGCTTGTTCATTCTCTCCATTCGGGAAATCAATGGTATCGACATCGAAGAAAAAAGGTTCAAAAGGCTTGTTAAAATAACCTCGCTGACCTACCGACATTGCTCCAAAAGTATCGCCATGATAGGAACCGTTCATTGCTAAAAAACGATTCTTTTTTTCTCCTTTGTTGTAAAAATATTGCATCACCATTTTGATCGCAACTTCCACAGCTGTTGAACCGTTATCCGAGAAAAAGACCTTTTCTAAATGGTCGGGGAGAATGGACGTTATTCTGTCTGCCAACTCCACCGCTTTTGGATGTGTAACACCTGCAAAAACAATGTGATCCATGGTCGTGAATTGTTCATTGATTGCTTTTGCAATGTGCGGATGCCCATGACCATGCGTATTTACCCACCACGAAGAATTCGCATCAATGTATTTCTTTCCCGAAGCATCTTCTAAATAAACACCGTACGCTTTGATGATTTCAAGGTGATTTTTAGCCGTATGATGTTGTGTAAAGGGATGCCAAACGTGATTTTTATCTTTTTGTTGAATGTTCATTTTTTGTTGTTTTTTTTAAGGAATCAGAAGTTGACTCATCACTGGTTACCGAGTCGCCCATCGAGCGAAGTCGAGATGCGGTCGAGGTACACTCCTAACTCATCACCCCTCACTCATCACTCCTATCTCCTATCTTCAATTCCTCCGCTTGCTCCAAAATAAATTCTTTGCAAAGCTCTGCAGCCTCAGGTATTCTGCCTATTACAGAGAGGCCTGTGATTTTTAAAATAATTGATTCTGTCTCTTTGTTCTCTTCTCCGACGAAGACAAAACCAGCAACCTCTATTCCTTTTTTCTTCAAAATTTCTGCAGAAAGAATACTGTGATTGATGCTTCCTAAGTAGTGTCTTGAAACGAGAATCACTGGCAATTTAAACTTCTCAATGACATCAATAATCATCAATCCATCTTCGTTGAGTGGCACCATCAAGCCTCCAGCTCCTTCAACCACGAAGTTGCCTTCTACTTTTGGTAATGTGAAGTCAGCAAGTTCTATTTTCACTCCATCAATTTTGGCGGCTGCATGGGGCGACATCGGTTGAGAAAGTGTCATTCCTTCTGGCAGAATTTTCACGTTTTCAGTTAAAGAATCAACCGTTTGTGAATCCAACTGATGCAAATCTCCCGCTTGTATTGGTTTCCAGTAGGTGGCTTGCAATGCTTCGGATACAATGGCGCTGACAATTGTTTTGCCTACGTCCGTGCCGATGCCAGTGATGAAATATTGTTGATTCTTTTTCAAAGTCTCTTTATTTTAAACAAAGATATTTATTCTCAGAGAAGTGCTAAGCCTAGAGGAAAACTTATTGCAAAAGAATTAATTGTAAATGATTGTTTGTCGCTTTGTGAGCTGATTTTGTGAAGGTTGAAGATGAGAAATAATTTGTATCTTTGGGAAAGTGTAATGTGGATAAAGTGCATTAGTGGGCTATATTCAGTTGTTACCACCAATGCAAAAAATGAAACTACTAGCTTTTATATCAATATTATTTTTAACTGTTACATCTTTTGGACAATCTAAAAACCTTGACATTATAAAAGATTTTCCTCATATTTCTGACACGGTAAGTTTAATTAAAACAATTATAAATGACTACAATCTCGAAGTAGACAGCATGACTGTGAAAGAATATTTAGCTCCCGATTTTTTGACTCATTATGAAAAAATAGAAATTTCTGGTTCGAAGGACTCAATAATAATCCTAGAGTATGATTATGGAGATGGTTGCGGTGCAGCTTTTCCTTTCAAGTATCAATTACTGTTTCAACTTAGTGGAGAACTTATTACCATCACTCAATTTGAAGAATTTGAACTCTTGACTATTTTTCCAAAAGACAAAGTATATTTAAAAGGATTGAATGCAACTTCTAAAGGAAATGGAAGCTATGGGATTTATAAGCTAGTGAAAGATAAATTAGTGAATTTAGTTGAGGAACCAAAGGGATATTATTCGAGAACATTTGATGCGCATGATGATGAAGATATTAATGACCCAAACGGGCTTAACTTGATGATACAAGACATTAATAATGACGGATTTACTGATTTAATATTTAGCGGTAAAAAACACTGGACTCTTTACCAATATGAATTTGTCGACAATGTAGAATACATTTACATCTACAATGAACAGCTAGGAAAATTTAAAGAGAAGGAAGATTACCATGATTTATTTGTTAAACGCAGAAAAAAAGAATTAAGTCAAATCGAAGAATAAGACCACTGGTGGTAACAAAACCTATACGTAATAAGGGCTTTGACGGTAAATTGAAAGTTTAGAGCAATTAATGAAAACCGCTAAACCTTTGGTTTAGCTTTTAAAAATGAAAAGATAAAAACAAAACGCAAAGGTTTAGCTAAGTGCTAATTTGAAAGTTCGTAGCTTTTAAATCCCGCACTACGCATAGCCAAACGTTATGGGTAATGAAGAGTAGAATGAATATTTCCCGAAGTATTATATTGATTTTTACAATTCTCGTTGGATTAGCAACTTGTTATTCTTGTAGTGGCAATGAAGAGAAAACCCCAGAGTATGTAGGTGAATACATTGTAGACGGTGATTCTACTCTACTCCACATAAAAGAAAATGGAACATTTAATTCTAACACAGAATTGTTACCCGTGAAATCTGGAAAATGGAAAATAATTGACTTTGACGAGTTCTACAATTTGGAATTATGGACTAGCGATGGAAAACAACTCAAAGTACTAGAAATCTCTAAGGAATTCGGGAAATTGACACTTCGGACAAATAGGAGTTTTACTAATATTGAAGATAGATTAGAATTAACAAAAATAGATGCCCATAATACTGGCTAAAAAAAAATACGGAGTTTATGCTTCGTACAATTACTTACTGTTAGGAAATCATTCCTATCTTTAAAAGAAAGTTACGCTCAGGAGCCGTACTATTTTTCCTAGCCTAAATGTTAGGGTTTATTAAATAAAGTATGAAGATAATAACTACATCAATTTTGATACTGTTTTGTGTGACATATTCATTTGCACAAAATGATACAATTGAAAAAGTATTTACTAAATTTCAAACTGCTTTGTTAAAAGAGGATTGCAAGAAATTGGTTGCGGTATCTAGTTTTCCAATTGAGGGAGATATGGGATTAGCGCGACTTGTAACATCTGACCCTCCTCGAATTGACATGAAAAAACACAATTATGAAATTTCAAAAGAGCTGCTAATGCAAAAATGCACTCTTTTGGATTCTATTGAATTAAAAGTACTAAAGCAATTTTCTTTAATAAACAAATCAAAAAACTCTGGAATTGAATACAAAGGATGTATATATAAAGCACACTTGTTTATTGCAGAGGATAATAGCTATTTTCAGTGGAGTGTTGGTTGCGTTGAATTACTAGAAGACCCAATTGGAGAGTATTCTATGATATTTACTTTTAAATTAATTGACGGAGCATATAAATTAAAGCAAATTCATGGTGCAGGATAAAAAACAAACCCGAATAATAAAACCTATACGCAATACGGGTTTTGGTGGCAAACTGAAAGTTTGGAGCAATTAATGAATACCGCTAAACCTTTGGTTTAGCTAATTGCCAATTTGAAAGTTCAGAGCTTTGAAATCCCGCACTAACCATAGCCGAGACGTTAGCACCAATTCTGAGAAAGAACCTGCGTAATGATTGACTATAAAGAGGTTATCAAATCTCAAATTCATTTCCCCCTTTATAGATTTCTTCTGTCTAATTAAATTTTCACTATTTAATGTTAATAATACTTTACATTGTGTAAAAAATATGTAACTTTGCGTTATAATTAGTTTACATAAAAAAGAAATAATGTCTATACAAATTCAAAAATCAATTTTCAACCTTGTAACCACCATCTTATCAATAGGAGTATACTTAATTTATGTTTTTGGTATTAATGGTGATATTAATATTTCAAAGATGACAGAAATTCAATTTTGGGGTAGCTTCATCCTAACAATGACTGGTGTATTGATAGTTGCAAAAATCATCTTATTCATATTGTTCGCAATTTTTAAAACAATGGTTAGCGGTCGTAAAAATGTAGAAGACTTAGGTTTTGTTGATGAACGAGATAAGTTAATCGAAACAAAATCGGGTCGTTACAGTCATTGGATTGCCATTGTTGGATTTATCGTTTCAATGATTCCACTTTCAATGGGGTACGGAGTACAGTATATGTTTTTAACCATTTTAAGTTGTGGATTTATAGCAACAGTGATGAGTGACGTTTGGAAAATTTATTTCTATAGTAAAGAAGCTTAAGATGAGTAAAGACCATATCCAAAACAAAGTTAGAACGTTACGTTTTTTTAGAGATGAAATGACACAACAACAATTGGCAGACGAAGTAGGTGTTACAAGGCAAACACTAGCAGCTATCGAAAGCGGGAAATATTTCCCAACACTGGAACTAGCGTTTAGAATTGCGAAAGTATTTAATGTGACTTTGGATGAAGTATTCACTTATGATTCGTCTAAAGACAAATACAAAAAGAGAAAGAAAAGTAAATAATTATGGGTGTGTATGTGTTTAAAACCGATATAAATTCAGCTTCTTTAATTGAATCAGTGAAACCACTATTAAATTCAAACCAATACATTTCGGATTGGTCAATTGACATTGAAGACATTGATAATGTTCTTCGGATTATTTCTGTCGAATTATTGGAAAATGAAATAATACAAATCATTAAAAATAAAGGATTCATTTGTGAAGCCTTACCTGATTAATTTTAATGAAATAAGACCTTAATTACAAATGACATAAAAAATGAGTAAATCAAAAAAATTTTGGGATAGTGCTTCAAAGAACTACGACAAAACAGAAGAACGCTTTGAATACATTCATAGTAAGTCTCGAAAAAATACTAAAAAGTATCTAGAGAATAGTAATGTTGTTTTAGATTACGGATGTGGAACGGGTACAGTATCTTGTGAAATTGCCCACTATGTTAAAGAAATACACGCAATTGATATATCATCAAAGATGATTGAAATTGCTAAAGAAAAAGTAGTCGATAAAAAAATTGAAAATATCACTTTCTCTCAAACGGATATCTTTGACGAAAAACACAAAAAAGAATCTTATGATAGAATACTAGCTTTCAATATGCTGCATACTATTCCTAACCCCAAAGATGTGGTACAAAGAATAGATGAATTATTAAAGCCTAATGGGCTGTTTATTTCTGTAACACCGTGCTTAGGAGGGAAATTGTCATTTTTAGTCGGTTTACAAATTAGGTTTGTTCAAATAATGTGTAAAATTGGTATAATCCCAGTTCCTATAAGAAGACTTAAAAGTTCTGATTTAGATGATTTAATCACAAATAAATATTTTCAAACTGTTGATTCCGAGAAGATTTATAAAGGTGCATCTTGTTATTTTATAGTAGCAAAGAAAAAAAACAAACATAAAAAAAGGTGCTAATAACTAAGCATACGAACTGCCGATAGGCCAAGTTTGTATCTAGTGTTGACTAACCCGTTTCCAGTTTCGCCTAAGGTTTCAAAATATCTCTATGGGTAAAACGAACGATTCGGTGTTGGATATCAAGTTCGTTTTTAGACGTTCATCTCGTTTTTGCTACTTCGACCCACTCAGCATTAATCTTTTTGAGCCTGTTTTTTCAATTTATTTGATCTGTTTACTCTTTTTTGGCACTAATTTCTCCTTTTTTAGGTCAAAATGGAGAATTGATGCATTATTCTTCCTCTCCGCGAGTGAATACCCTTCTTCAGAAGAAAAGTTGACTTATAAGAGCAATATTTACCTTCAATGTAAAGACGAGGGTAAATTATACGTATATTTACCCTTGTAAAGATAAAGAGTGTAAAATTTACCCTTGTTCAAAATGAGTAATTTTAAGAAAGACATACCGTATAATGATTTACCATTATTGCCCCCAAAAAGCAATCTGGAAACAACTAAAATCTTGCGAAAAACCATAACTGCTAGTAGAGCATTAGCAAACCTAAATGGTGCAATAATAAACCTTCCTAACCCTCAATTATTTCTTGACACAATTCATTTACAGGAAGCAAAAGCTAGTTCTGAAATTGAAAATATTATTACCACTAATGATGAACTTTACAAATCTATTGTTGCAGATAAAAAGTTTGAAAACCCTGCTGCTAAAGAAGTAATAAGTTACAAGAATGCTTTGTGGCATGGGTTAAAACAATTAGAGACAAGACCATTTATAACAACAAATCTTTGTATTGATATAATGCAAAGAATTAAAGAAAACACATCAAGTGTTAGAACTACAACTGGAACGACTCTTTCCAACACAAATGGAGATGTTATTTACACTCCCCCATCGGGAGAAGACGTAATTCGTAAAAAATTATCCAATTTTGAAAAATTTATAAATGAAGATGGTTCCCTTGACCCATTGATTAAAATGGCGTTAATGCATTATCAATTTGAGGCAATACACCCATTCTCAGATGGAAATGGTAGGACTGGACGAATTTTGCTTTTACTTTACCTTAAAATGGAAAACCTATTAGATGTTCCAGCTATTTATTTAAGTGAATATATTACTCAAAACAAATCAGAATACTATAAAAGATTAAGATTAGTGACTGAAAAAGAAGATTGGGAAAATTGGGTTATCTATATGCTTAACATGATTGAAAGTACTGCTCAAAAAGGGTTAATTCAGTTAAAAGAAATAATTGAATTAATGCATAAAATGTCTGAAGAAATAAGAAATGAACTCCCAAAAGTTTATACTAAAGATTTAATAGAAATTATCTTTAAACTTCCATACACTAAAAGACAAAACTTAATTGACGCTAGACTTGGAAGCCCCAAAACTGTAGGAAATTACTTAATGGCTCTTGAAGATAAAGGATTTCTCAAATCTGTAAAAGTTGGAAAAGAAAAACTATATCTGAATCAAAGACTAATGAAAATACTTGAAAAGAAATAAAATAACGAAAACACAATAATATGTATAGTGCATAGCACCCTTCGGGGTTGGCTACGCTTCATAGCCAAACGTCCCCCAAAAACAAATCCCCCACCCTACCCCATAAATAAAACGAAATAATTATCTTGCCAACCTCTTTAAAGATGAACAACATGGAAGACAAGAAAATGATTGCTTATATCAAAAACGTTTTGGAAAATATGCCGTCTGGTTGGTTGAACATAACAACCCACAGACTAGACATTTACAACGAGCAAAAAGCAAAAATACAATTCTTAGAGCAGTTTAATAACTTGTTTATTGAAGATGATTTTAGAGCGACTGCACTCAATGAATTACCTACCGCTTACGACTACATTCGATTAGGGCATCCATTATCTTGTGTGTTAGAATGGGCAATTGCCAACATAAATGGTCAACAAGCAGACTTGTCGGCAGAACAGGCAGGAAATATCATCAGTTTTTCTTCCAAAACGATGCCTATTTTGGCTGTTTTAAGAAAAAACTCACTGGATAATAAAAAAACGCAAATTCTTTACACGGGAGAACTACCAGCATCTTTTAACGCTGAAATTCTGGGAAATGTGTACGGTTATGCCTTCGATTTGAAGCAAATTGAGAAAACCGAAGAGGTCGAAGCGTTTAACGGCAGCACTATTTTTATCTCGCAACAAGATAATATCTGTGATTTTAAACTCTCGCAGAATATCGACTTTTTCATCAATGTTCATCCTCATTTAGGCAGTATTCTATTGGTTAACGGTCAGCAAAACGAAGAATATATTTCAGAAATTCAGCACGTGCGAAGAAGAGAGACCATCGCAATGACTCCTGCCAATTGCTTAGAAGTTTTAAATTCTTTGGTCGGAAAATCTTCTTCTGAGAACCTGTCTGACGACAAGGCAGGTAAGAAAAACACCGTTATTGAAGATAAGGCAAGCGTTTTGGCTTCAATAAAAGAGATCACTGGAACTTCCACCAAAGCACTGGTCGGTTCTAGCGGATTGTCTATTCAATATGCAATTTTGATGGGATTGGTGCACAATGCACTCGAAAATCACCAAGGAAAAGCAATTAAAATTGTGGTTCCACCAAATTGTTATGGCGGAACAAATGACCAAGCAAGACGTGTGGCTGATTGCATTGAGAATGTCGAAGTGATGGACCTACCCGTTGATGGTGGCAACGACATGGTGCAAAGTATTGACATCGTTTTAGAGAAAATCGCCAAAGAAGATGCAATTCCCTACATCATTGCTGAAATCCCAACGAACCCGAGGGTTGAAGTGCCTGATTTGCAACAATTAAGAGCTGTTTTAAGCCAAAAACGACAAAATTCATCGGGAGAAATGGCTGTTGATCCTGTTTTTATCTTGGACCAGACATTTTGCCCCAACGTTCACTTTTTAGGTGACAATGACGTTCTATCGTCGGTAAGAACCATCTCTTTTGCCAGTGGTTCTAAGTTCCCAAGTGGTGGAAAATGTACTGCAGGTTACTGCGTAGGAAACAGTAAAACGAATGCTTTGCTGGAGAAAATTGAACTGCATTTGCAACTTTGCGACAACGAAGCGACAGATTTGCAATTGGAGATTTTGGCAAAGCAATTGCCTTCCATGAAGCAAAGAGTCATTGATGCCTATAAGAACACGCGGGAGTTTGTCAACTATATCCAAGAGGTTCTGCCCGATGCAAAAATCAATTTCGTTTCAGAAGAATTAGCCAACGAAGGATTTACGCCGTCTGTATTCTCACTGGACCTGCCAACAAAAGGAAATACCGATGAAGAAAGAGAAGCCTATAAAAGAGCCTCGAATGATCGCTTGATTAACCTAATGATTAACGAAATTCCGGAAGAAAGCAAGTATTGTGTGAGTTACGGGCAATTAAAAGGGTGCTATTGGACGATTCCGGCAACCTCAACGCAAGGAACAACGAAAGAAGGGGACAAAGATTACATTGTACGCGTGGCGCTATCGGCAAATATGGATTTGGAAATGCATAAGAAAGTGTTTTTAGATTTCGTAAAGAATGTTGATACTGTATTGGTTTAATAGAACGCTGATGACGCAGATTTAGCTGATTTTCGCAGATGATGTAAATGCGTAATATATATTTTGAAAGTTGTAGAAAAGTAGTGTGCTGAACGTCGAACTATCGAGTGCTCCAATGAATGCTCTATATTTTCACAGAGAGCCACAGAGAAGGCACAGAGGTTCGCAGAGTTTAGGTAGGTTTTGTTTGTGAGAAGTCAGATCTAATGCTCTAATGCTCTAACACTCCAAAACTCCCATTACCTCAGCTCTGCCCCCAACTTCCCTTCCAATTGTTCTCTAATCTTCTCCATCACAGCATCTACTTGTTGGTCTTTCAACGTTTTTTCAGCGTCTTGAAATTTGAATGAAACGGCATACGATTTCTTGCCTTCTTCCAAGTTTTTGCCCTCGTAAACATCAAACAAACCTATTTCTTTCAATATTTTCTTGTCGCAAGCTCTGGCCAAGTCTTCTATTTCAGAGAATGTTATTTTAGTGTCTAAAAGCAAGGAAAAATCTCGTCGAACAGCAAAGGTTTTTGCCAATTCTGTGTACTTTACTTTGGAGAATTTCAAACTTTCTATGATGGCATCCCAATCTAAATCTGCAATGAAAACATCTTGTTTTATTCCGAAATGTTTCTTCATTTTTGCAGATGCCCAACCTATTTCTCCGACTTTATTCTTCAAGACAAACAATTGCACACCGTCTTGCAACAATGAATTTTTCAATGCTTTTTCTTTGAGCATTTCGTTTAAGCCAAGTCTCTTAAAGATGGTCAAAGCAGTTCCTTTTATGGTAAAATAACTCGATTTTTCTTTCGAAGAATTCCAACTTTCATCTTCTCTTTTTCCGGAAAGAACAATCAACAAACGTTTATTTTCTGAGTAACCAGAATCGAATTTATGATAGGTTTTACCGAATTCATACAACTTCAAATCTGCATTCTGACGATTTTGATTGTGCGCAACCATTTCGAGAGCGTTAAATACCAATGATTGGCGCATTACGTCTAAATCAAGACTCAATGGGTTCAACATTTCGACATTTCGTTCGGGTAAAACGGTTTCTCCTCCTAATTTCTTAGAATAATCAGATTTTGTCAAGGAATTATTCAAGGTTTCTATACAACCTAAGCCGACTAACATTTCAGAAATCACCGTTTGCACTTTCTCAGCATCTGGCTTTTTGAAATACGAAATCGAAGAATTTAATTTTGCCGGAATTGGCACATTGTTGAAACCATAAATTCGTAGAACTTCTTCAATGACATCCGCTTCTCGAGTAACATCTACGCGATACGTTGGAATTTTTAAGGTAACGTCTTCTCCATTTTCTGCAACAATCTCAATGTCTAAATTCTGCAGAATATCGTTCACCATTTCTTTTGGCAAGTTATGACCAATTAATCGGTTGCATCTGTCGTAATTAAATTCAACTGTCCAATCGGCAACTGGTTTAGAGTTAGTATCGACAACATCCATCGCAATAGTTCCTCCAGCAACTTCTTGAATCAACAGCGCAGCTCTTTTCAAAGCGTATTCCGTCATGTTGGGGTCAACCCCTCTTTCAAAGCGAAAAGACGCATCGGTATTCAGTGCGTGCATCTTCGCGGTTTTACGAATAGCGACAGCATTAAAATAGGCAGATTCTAGGAAAACACTGGTAGAATTTTCATTGATTCCAGATTTGCTACCCCCAAGCACCCCAGCAATGCAAAGGGTTTCAGAACCGTCAGTGATTATTAAATTCTCCGAAGACAGTTCTCTTTCGACATTGTCTAAGGTTGTAAATTTATCTTTATCCCTTGCTGTTTTTACAACAATTTTACCGTTCAATTTATCCGCATCAAAGGCATGTAAAGGCGTTCCTAATTCGTGCATTACGAAGTTGGTCACATCGACTACATTATTTATCGGAGAAAGTCCAATTGCACGCAATCTTTTTTGCAACCATGTCGGCGAAGCTTCCACTTTTACGTCTTTAATGGTCGTTCCCATGTACCTCGGGCAGAATTCTTCATTCTCTACAGAAATTGCAATTTTAAGGTCATTATTCTCCACTTTAAAATTCTCCACTGAAGGAATATTCAAAGAAAGATTTGCCTTTTCATGCACATTCAAATACGCTACTAAATCTCTTGCCACACCGATATGTCCCATTGCATCAGAACGGTTTGGAGTCAAGCCAATTTCAATTTCATAGTCATCTTCCAGTTCAAAATAGGTCGCTGCTTGTGTTCCAACTGGAACAGAATTATCCAAAACGAGGATGCCGTCGTGAGATTTCCCTAAACCTAACTCATCTTCAGCGCAAATCATTCCAAACGATTCAACGCCTCTAATTTTCGACTTTTTTATCTTAAAAGGTTCTTCCGGAGAAGGAAAAAGTGTGCAACCTACCGTTGCGACAATCACTTTCTGTCCAACAGCCACATTTGGAGCCCCACAAACAATTTGCAAAGGTTCATCTGCATCAATATTGACAGTTGTGACATTTAATCGGTCAGCATCTGGGTGTTTTTCACAACTAAGAACCTCACCAACAACGACACCTTTCAATCCTCCTTTCACACCTTCTACCTTGTGCAATCCTTCAACCTCTAAACCTGTATCTGTTAGAATTTCGCATGCTCTTTCTGCAGGTAAATCAATGTTAATGTATTCTTTTAGCCAGTTATATGAAATTTTCATATCTATTTTTATTTTTCTTGTCCTTTAAATTCAATTCGATAAGAAGCTCCTTTATCATTTACAAATTTCAGCTCCCCATCGAGTTGTTCAACGAGTGTGTGAATCAATTCAATTCCCAATGTCTTCTTATTAGAAGCTTCTTCAAAATCAAATCCATCACCATTGTCACCAACGATTAACTCATATTTATTTTCGCCTATCGATTTAAGTTCAATTGTAATTTCACCTCCAGGTTTATCTCCGATTCCATATTTCATAGAGTTAGAAATAATTTCCGTAGAGAGTAATCCCAAAGGTACTAAAGTATCAATCCCTAATTCCAAAATATTGATAGAAATATTCGTTTTTACTGTTTGATTCAGATGATAGACCGTGATGAGGTTGTCGAGCAGGTCTTTAAAGTAATTTTGCACATTTACCCGAGCAAAATCACCACTTTTATAAAGCGATTCGTGTACCATCGCCATCGAAGAAACTCTCAATTCAAAATCAGTTAACAATGCGTTTTGAGAACTATCGTGGTTGCCATCAGCTTGTAAGCGAATCAAACTTTTAACAATTTGAAGGTTATTTTTTACTCGATGATGAATTTCTTTCAAGAGCAGCTCTTTCTCTTCTATACTTATAGTTGTCGAAAGTATTTGCTCATTCGCAATGGCCAATTCTGTGGTCTTCGTTTTCAATGCTTTTTGTTTCAAATAGAACAGAACAGACAAAACAACTAGCACAAGTATTATCAACCCTAAACCGATTATTAACCAATTAGAAACGGACTGTTTCTTTTCCAATTCTTCTTTCTGAAGATCTAATAATAAAATAGCATCACTCAACTCATGAATTTCATTTCGATCTTGCTCGGACTCAAAATGAGCTTGTAAAGCTGATGTCAAAGCCTTTTGTGATTCTAAGTCTAAGGTGTCCAATTCGTCGTAAACACTCGAAAGGTAGATATATGCACTTTTGAAATCTTTGTTATTTGCAGCGAACTGACTCATATTGACAAGAACAGACCGTCTTATTTTATCTTGATGAAATTCAATCGCTATCCTTCTTGCTTCGTTTATATGAAACTTAAATTTCTTACTGTCATTGAGTTCTAAATAGATTTCAGAAAAGTTAAGATGCGTACTTGATAATGATTCATATTCTTCATTTTCAATTTTCAATTTCATGGAGAAATTTAGATTTTCTATCGCCTTTTGGTAGTTACCCATTTCCTGATAAGAAAGTGCAATGTTGTTATAAGTATAACTGAGCATTCGTTTATTTCCAGCTTTGTTTCTATTCTCTATAGCTAACTGATATTTTTTTAACGATTGAGGATACTTTTTTTGTAGCCTATAGATATTACCCTGGTTATTGTAAATATTCGCCAATCCTCCAAAATCGTTCTCTCTTTTGTATATTTTTTCCGCTTTAAAATAATATTCTAAAGCATTGTCGTATTTCTCTTGTTTTTTAAGCAAAACACCAATATTTGTAGTAGTTGCCGCGAGTTTTAACGGCAATGAAGCCTTTTTCGCCAACTTATATGCAGCATGGTATAATGGCAATGCTTGGTTATAGTTTCCCAAGTTTTTATGGATGACTCCAACTCCATTTAAACAGTCTATCTGCCTGGGAATATTTCCAGATTTCGTAAACATCTCAATCGCCTTCTGATAAGATAAAATCGCTTTATCGTAGTGTGATTTTTTAGTGTGAATTCTTGATGCTAATCGATATACTTTACCCAGAGCATCAAAATCGTTAACATTCGGAATTGACAGCGCCTCATCAATCATTAATAGAGATTCCTCCCAGTCATTCACTGCGTATAAAGCATTGGCAATACGGTATGTACTAATTAGTTTGCTGTCGCCACTTAAAGATTCTAACTTTAAAATTGCCGAAGAAATATATTCCTTGGATTCTAAAGAATCCTCTGTAACTCTACTTAATTTAGTTAAATAAAGTATTTTATCCTCAGTTACTACAGTGTTTTTTAACAATGATTTTAGACTATCTAACTCATTTTTTTGTGCGAGAGATAGAAATCCATTGACAATTAAAAATAAAAATAGTATCTGCTTCATAAGAAGCGTCAAAGGTAGTAAGAAAATCTTAGTTGCACCGTCTCAAATTAGTCATGAAATAATGTTAAATTACTCCTATGATTTTGATAAACATCCTTTTTTACCGACTTTTACGCGACAATTATGCCCATGATTAAAGTCATTTTTTCTTTTTTAATAGTTTTTACAGCGACTTTAACTTTCTCTCAAGAGAATGCAACCATTAGTGGATACATTACAGACGCTCGAAGTGGAGAAACAGTCATCGGAGCGAAAATTTACATTCCGAGCATCAAAAAAGGAGCAATCACCAACAATTATGGTTTCTATTCTTTGACCGTTCCTGCGGGGAAATACACCGTTGAGTTTAGAATGTCTGGGCAAGAAACGGAGACAAGGGAGATTGACTTGACCAAAGATGTTCGCTATGACTATGAACTTGGAACTGATTTTCAAGACATTGATGAAGTACTTGTTAACGCAACAGCAGAGGACAATGTGAAAAGCACAAAAATTGGTCAAATTGAGTTGGATATTGATGAAATGAAAACACTTCCTGCCTTTATGGGAGAAGTTGATATCATTAAAATTATTCAATTGTTGCCAGGAGTTTCTTCTGCTGCAGAAGGAGGACAAGGTTTCTATGTTCGTGGTGGAGGACCTGATCAGAACCTTGTTTTATTGGACGAAGCAGTGGTTTATAATGCTGCCCATCTTTTCGGATTCTTCTCTGTGTTTAACGCAGATGCTGTAAAAAGTGTCAACCTTATTAAAGGAGGTATGCCTGCAAATTTTGGAGGTCGATTATCTTCTGTGTTAGAAGTCAATATGAATGAAGGCAACAAAAAACGCTTCGGTGTAAAAGGAGGGATTGGTGCCATTTCTTCTCGCTTAACCTTAGAGGGGCCATTGAAAAAAGACAAAGGTTCATTCATTGTTTCTGCCAGAAGAACCTATTTAGACGTGATTATGAAAGCGGCTATTCCCGATGACTCACCTTTTGCAGGAACAAGTTACTTTTTCTATGATTTGAACCTCAAAATGAACTATGAAATCACTAAAAAGGATAAAATATTTTTGAGCGGATATTATGGTAAAGATAAGTTCAGTTTTGGTAACACTAACGATAACTTTCAAGTAGATATGCCTTGGGGAAACGCTATTGCAGCACTTCGTTGGAACCATATCTTCACGAGTAAGTTGTTCATGAACGTAACGACAACAATGACCGATTACCAATTCAGTTTTATTTCTGCACAAGATCAATTTCGTTTTAGGCTAAACTCTGGAGTCCGAGATTGGGGAGGAAAAGTTGATTTTACTTACTTCCCAAATTCTCGCAACAAAGTGAAATTTGGGTTGGATTATATTTACCATACTTTTACACCTATCAGTGTCTCTGCAGAAAGCGATGAAACAGTTTTTGATACAGGACTAGCACAACAATTGAAGAGCCATGAATCTGCGGCGTATATTTTGGATGAATTTGACATCAATGAGAATATTAGAGTAAATGCTGGACTTCGGTACAGCGCATTTCAACATGTCGGACCTTTTACGCGCTATATTAAGGGCGATTTGAGTACTCCTGACACGACTGTTGTTTACAACAAAGGTGATGTTATTCAGTTCTACCATGGATTAGAACCTCGAATTTCCATGCGTTGGATGCTTCCTGGTAAAGGCTCTGTAAAAGCAGGTTATTCTTACAATTATCAATACGTTAATTTAACGTCATTAAGTGCCGTGTCTTTGCCTACAGATATTTGGTATCCTGCAACAGACATTGCAAAACCTCAGAAAGGTTGGCAGACTTCTTTGGGTTATTTTAAGAACTTTCTGAATAATAAGATAGAGACATCCGTTGAGGTTTACTACAAGGGAATGGACAACCTTATTGAATACAAAGAAGGTGCTTTGCCTGGTGACAA
This sequence comes from Fluviicola sp., assembly GCA_002734065.2. Lineage (GTDB taxonomy): Bacteria > Bacteroidota > Bacteroidia > Flavobacteriales_D > Crocinitomicaceae > UBA4466. The sequence continues at coordinate 38,415 of NVXU02000028.1, read as the reverse complement.
TGTGAATGATAACACTGACAATTTGCTCGTTTTTGGCAAAGGTTGGAGTTATGGAATCGAGTTGTTTATCAAAAAATCTGCGGGTAAATTCACAGGTTGGATAGGTTATACGCTAAGTAAAACCGAACGACAATTTGAAGACTTGAATGATGGTAATATCTACCCTGCGAAGTACGACAGAAGACATGATTTATCAATTGTTGCAAGTTACAAGCCAAACAAACGTTGGATTTTTACCAGTGCGTTCATTTTCGCAACTGGAAACACCTTGACTTTACCAACATCGTGGTATGTGCAAAACCAAGAATTACTCTTTAACTATGGAGCAAGAAATTCGACAAGAATGGCACCGTACCACAGACTAGACATCTCTGCAACTTGGTACAGCAAGGAGTATAAAGAAAAATACAACGAAGCAACCAAAGAGACAATTCGGGTGAAAAAGAAGTTAAAAACGAATGTAGCATTCTCCATTTACAATGTTTACAACCGTGCGAACCCTTATTTTTTGTATATTGACAATGATGGAGACTTTCTCGCTGGAGATTTTGAAATAAAAGTAAAACAAGTAACGCTATTTCCAATAATACCAAGTGTTACATGGAATTTTGAATTTTGATAATGAGAAGAAAAAAGAAGTTAAGAAGTCAGAAGTTAAGAAGGAAGTTGGCTCGTGCCATATTCTTTAACTTCTTAACTTCTTAACTACTAAAATAAGATATGAAAAAATTAATATACATCCTTAGCATAATTTCTGTCCTCTTTGCATGTACGAAAGAGGTTGTTATTGATATACCCGGATTTGAGGAGCAAATTGTCCTTGATGGGAGAATCGATACTGGACAACCTCCATTTTTGCTTATTTCGAAATCAAAAGACATCTATGCACAGACTGATTTAACTGCTTTTTTAAATTCTTTCGTAACAGGTGCACAGGTTACTGTTTCTAACGGAACAACCACTGTTCAGTTAATCGAAGTTTGCACCGACAACCTGCCACCGGGAAGCGAACCATTTGTTGCAGAATTATTAGGTATTCCTGTAGCTGATCTTGCAACTGTGAGTATTTGCGGATACACTTCATTAGACCCATTAATTTTTGGAGAGGTCGGTAAAAGCTATGACCTTACCGTTAGCTTTGAAGGAGAAACATACACAGCAACGACTAAAATTGAGGTTCCCGTTTCGCTAGATGCTGTATATTGGAAGCCTGATGGGAATTTAACGAATTATGGCTTTTCATGGGCAACACTTTCGGATCCTCCAGGCCAATACGATGCATATATGTGGGAATCTAAGCGAATAAATACAGATGCAAACGGTGATCCTTTGGATGCCAGTTTTTTAAGACCTTTTGGTTCTGTTTTCGATGATGAATTTTTCGGAGGACTTACTTTTGACTTCTTTTTTGACAACCCTGCCGCACATGGATCGGGAGTTGCAGATGGTCTCGAAGGTCTTTACGCCCTCAATGACACCGTCGTTATACGATTTTCTAGAATAGACAAGGGTGTCTTTGAGTTCATGGAGAAAAAGGATATTCAACAAGCTACAGCAGGTAATCCATTTGCAACGCCGACGAATATACCCAACAACATTACAGGTGGCGCTTTGGGTATTTGGGCAGGATACTCACCAACATTCGACACTTTAATTTGTGTACCTTAAAAGTAAGGTATGCTATTTGATACCGTCTAAGTATTATGAAGTTTTTAACCCTTATATTGTCTTTCGTTCTTATGTCTAATTCTTTTGGTCAATCCGCTGAGTATAAAAAGATGCTGAGCAAATATTACAATGATTTCCCAACAATTAGCATTGAGAACGCACTGACACACGTTAAAAAAGGAGATGCGCTGTTCTTAGACGTCAGAAAGAAGGATGAATTTTTAGTCAGTCACATTAAATCTGCCAAGAGAATGAACCTTGACGGCTCCAATATCAGTGATTTAAAGAATGTTGCCAAAAACAAACTAATCATCGTCTATTGTAGTGTTGGCGCAAGAAGTCAAACCTTTGGCGAAATGCTCAAAAAGAAAGGATATACAAATGTAAAAAACCTCTACGGGGGACTTTTCTACTGGGCCAATGAAAAATACCCAATGGTTGATTTAAAAGAAAATAAAACGGCAAGAATTCACGGTTACAATAAAGATTGGGGCAAATGGGTGAAAGGAGATGTGGTTTATTAGTGGAGAATGGTTCGAGCTTTGGAGTATTGGAGCATTCGAGCTTTGGACATCTTACAAAACATCCCTTAAAATCAAAATGAAAAGACAAGACAAAAAAACCGAAGGTTTAAATTATAAAGAACCTACTTCAATCATATTTAATCATAAAAATCTGCGTAATCAGCGTTCTATTTTAGAGCATTGAAGCATTAGAAAATGAACCTCCTTATCATCTTCGCGAAAAACATCAAGCTTGGAAAAGTGAAAACGCGTCTTGCCAAAACTATTGGCGGTGAAGGAGCGTTTGAAGTATATAAACATCTTGTAGAAATGCTCGAACGAACGACTTCTAAAATAACCAATTGCGACATTCATATTTACTTTTCAGATGTTATTATTGAAGAAAAATGGCCGAACCAGCAAAAATTCGTTCAGAAAGGTGATGATTTAGGAGAAAGAATGTTCAACGCACTCAAAAATGGCTTTGATGCCGGTTATTCTAACGTTGTTGGAGTTGGAACAGACATTCCTGACCTAGATGAAGTAATCATTCAAAATGGTTTTGATGCCTTGCAAAAGAACGATACTGTTTTTGGTCCTGCAGAAGATGGTGGCTATTACCTTATCGGAATGAACCAACTGCTCCCCTTCGTTTTTGAGAATAAACCTTGGAGTACAGAAGGACTTCTTGATTTAACCATTGAAGAAATTGAAAAAAAGGCTTTTCTTGTCAAAAGTTAGTTGAATTAAATGACATCGATACAGTTGAGGACTTAAAAAATTCTAAGATCGCTGGAGAATTTTCTCATTGGATTGCTGGAGCAATAGATCGTTAGATTTTTGGAGCTTTGGAGCATTGGAGTAATGTAACTTAGGTGTCATTTTATCTACTGTCATTCTATTATCTTTGCTTGAAATCGAATCAAATTATGTCAGAAAAAAACAGTTGTAGTAATGAATTAGACAATTGTAATTCTGCGAAGGAAACTACAGAAATCAACTTGCAAAATCATTGGGAGAAATCTTACGAAAAAGATACAACTCAATTGGGTTGGTATCAAGAATCGGCGAAAGAATCAATGGGATTAATTGCAAAAGCGACTATTTCCAAAGACGAAAAAATCATTGATATTGGTTCCGGTTCTTCTATTCTCATTGATGATTTATTAGACGTAGGGTATTCCAACATCATTGCGAGTGATATTTCTGCATCTGCTTTGCAAAACACAAAAAACAGACTTTCTGAAGAAGAATTAACACGCGTTTCGTGGATGACTGACGATTTAACAGAGCCAACGGAACTAAAATCACTGAGCAATATCGCCATCTGGCATGACAGAGCCGTTTTTCATTTTCTTACCAAAGAAAAAGACAGACAAACCTATTTTAACTTGCTAGACAACGCGGTTGCATCGGGAAAATATGTCATTATTGCAACCTTTAACCTCACTGGTGCAGAACGATGCAGCGGATTGCCTGTTCAACAATACGATGAAAAGGGAATTGCCAAATTCTTAGGGGAAAATTATCAACTAATTGAGTTTTTTGACTTTGATTACACGATGCCAAATGGAGGAGTTAGACCCTATGTTTATACTTTGTTTCGGAAGAAATGAAGCAGAGTAAGACACCCGAATTGTAACAAAAGTAGCATCAACTTTGTTTTAACTATTATGAGACTAATTAATCTTTTGATAGTGGTGATCTTTTTCTCGCCTCATTTATCTTTCTGCCAAAAAAGTGATGGGAATTGGTTAATTGTCACTTATTATAGTACTTCCTATATTAAACTGAGAAAAAACAGAAAGGTAGTTTGGTTTACAAGTGATTGTAAGGATAGAGGAACAAAAAAAACGGGCTGCTGGACTCAGGCGAATGATACTGTAAGGATAAAAATTGACAATTCAACGTCAACTTTTATACGCATAGAAGATAAACTTTGTCATTTGAGTAGTGCTAATGAATTGACACCTGTAAAATATGGAATTCCAAAGTCTAATATCCGAACAGTTTATGGAGTAAAGAGCGAAGCTCGAAAACGGAGACGAAGACGAAGAAGTGAAAGGTTGAGGTAGGGTATTATTTTAAGGGACGGAAATACTTCTTAAGTACCAAATAAACACCAAATACTATATTAAAGCACAACTGCAAGGATAAAAAGATATACCAAAAAATCCAAACAGCCAACACTCCTCCACCAGGTCCAGATCTGAGGTAAGATATTATAAAGAGAATCGAGTATAATACTATAGCGGCAAGACTAATCACTGCAAATATTTTTCTGTTTTCTATTTTCCAATAAACAAGAATTCCAATTATAAAATTCAGTACATACAGGAGTAATAAAATTTGAAAATCATCTGACATAGTGTGCTTAATTTAAAATAAACTTCCCAACTAATACCACTCCCCCACCATCAAATAATTCTTCACATAATCACTCACACCTTCTTCCAAAGAGTGAAAACCTTTGCTATAACCTGAGTCAATCAACTTGGTCATGTCGGCCTCCGTGAAGTATTGGTATTTATCGCGAATATCTTCTGGAGTGTCAACAAACGAGATGTTTTCTTCCTTGTTCATCGCAGAAAAGGTATTCTTAGTCAAGTCTAAAAACGTTCTTGCTTGACCTGTTCCGAGGTTGTAAATTCCAGAAGTTGGTGGTGTGTCCATTAAGTAATAGCAAACTTCTACCACATCTTTTACATAGATGAAATCACGCAGTTGCTCTCCATTTTTATAGTCAGAATTGTGCGAACGAAACAACTTCATACCGCCTGTTTTGTTGATCTGGTGATAGGCGTGAAAAATCACAGATGCCATTCTCCCTTTGTGAAATTCATTGGGTCCGTAAACATTGAAGAATTTTAAACCTGCCCAAAATGGAGGTTGGTTTCCTTTCTCTACTTCTCGAAGGGCCCATTTATCAAAATCATTCTTCGAATCACCGTAAGGATTCAAAGGTTTTAATTTCTCAATGATAGAATGATCGTCTTTGTAGCCATTTTCACCCAAACCATAAGTTGCGGCAGAACTAGCATACACCAACGGAATTTTATATTCTGCGCACAAATTCCACACATCTTTTGAATAATTGAGGTTCAATTCATTGAAAATATCAATATCAAATTCTGTGGTGTCCGTTCTTGCTCCAATGTGATAAATAAAATCAACCTCTTCGCCGAATTCTTTGAGCCAATTCACGAAATCTTTTCTGCCGATTTTTGCAATTAAGGTTTTGCCTTCAAGGTTGCTGTCTTTCTCTGTCTTTGAGAAATCATCAACGGCAACAATATTGTCATGACCTGATTTATTCAACCTGCCAACGAGGCAACTTCCGATAAATCCTGCTGCTCCTGTTACTACTATCATGTGAAATTCTTTTTTAGAATAATCCGTTAATCTCTGCGTCAATTGCGTTGATTATCTTCCCTAAATCCTCTGGATCTTCTGGGAAATTATTGTTGTCAACATCGATAACGAGCAATTTACCCTTATCGTATGTCGAAGTCCACGCTTCGTAACGCTCGTTGAGTCGTTTTAGGTAATCCAAGCGGATGCTTTCTTCGTAATCACGTCCTCTTTTTTGAATTTGGTTGACCAATGTCGGAACGCTTGCTCGCAAATAAATCAATAAATCTGGAGGAGAAACGAAAGACTCCATCAAGTTGAATAGCGAGAAATAATTCTCAAAATCTCGTGTTGTCATCAGTCCCATAGAATGAAGGTTGGGTGCAAAAATAAATGCATCTTCATAGATGGTTCTATCTTGAATCACTGTTCCATCCGATTTTTGAATCTCTTGAATCTGATTAAAACGACTGTTCAGATAATAGATTTGCAAATTAAACGACCAGCGTTGCATATCTTCGTAAAAATCATTGAGGTAAGGGTTTTGCTCCACATCTTCGAAGTGTGTGTCCCATTCAAAATGTTTGGCCAACATTCGTGTTAATGTGGTTTTTCCTGATCCTATATTTCCGGCGATTGCAATGTGCATATTGATTCTGTTTTTAGTCCTTTTTTGGTCTGACTAAATTACAAACTTTGCGAGAAGTGGCAACAAGATTTAGTTAAATACTAACTTGAATTTATGAACAATGTTTTTTGTTCTCAAATAGAAAATTTCATTTTCTGCTTTAAGTTCTATAACTCCGTCTATTGGTAGATTAACGAGAATAAAGTCGTCATAATCTATGGCATGAATATGCAGAGAATTGTCAATCAATGTGAATAACGTTGAGCCAACAACCTCAAAATGTTGAATACTTTTCTCTTCAATAAATTCCAAAAGCGACCCATACATGTCAAAAACGTAAATTCCTTTCGATTTATCCAATAAATACAATCGATTTCCAATTTCTTTCATTTGAACGATGTTGTCCATGTCTAAAATTCCTTTTAGGTTCTTAATTTGCTGACTTTGGTTCAAACCATCGAGCGATAATAAATTCAGGGTTAAATTTAGATTGTCGAGCACCCATATTTTATTCGGCTGGTCAGAACTGCAAACAAGACTTGCGTTGATGATGTCTTCTTCTGCCAAATCTATGCAATCGTCCATTGGAGAAAGCGTATTATCGAAATAGCAAAGCGTTTGTTGTTCTTCAGAAAAGTGGACCAATTTCATGGTGTTAATGAGAACCATTTGCGTCATTCTACCCAATGATTTTATACTTTGGGAGAACATTAAAGTTCCGTCAGAATCGTATTTATTGATAATTCCATCATCAGAAATATAGAGGTTGTCAAATGCATCCAATGCCCAAGTTTCGCTTTCGGTAATTTCGATGACTCCTTTGTTCTCCCAAGAATAGGAAACAGAATCTTGTGCGAAGGTTGTGTTCGGGGTTAAGAAGGTAAGAAGGAAAATTGAAGCTACGAAAACAGGAGTTAAGGAGTTAAGAAGAGTAATTCTCGCACGACTTGTTCTATTTGATTTACACTTCATATTCTAACCATAATTTATTATAAAGAGAGCCGCAGAAAGGAATCCATATCTCGACAGGCTCGATAACCGTATTTCGACAAGCTCAACACAAGTAATTCTAGCACCTATCTACGTAAAAACTCATCACTTCACACTCATCACTCATCACTGGTTACCGAGCGTCAGTCGAGGTACACTCATCACTCTAACAAGAATCCACTTTCCTCTTCCAACATCTGTTCCAAAAATGCTCTACTGTTTGACAATCTAAGGATTTTATTCTGCCCACCCAACTTTCCTTGCGTTTTTAACCAATTATCGAAGGTTCCTTTCTTAATTACATTAATAACGGGTTTATCGAGAATCATATTGTGTGATCGTTTTGCGTCGTAGTCGGAATTTAATTCTCGCAATTCTTCATCTAAAACAATAGAGAACCTTTCCAAGTCATCTGGCTGATTTACAAACTCGATTGCCCATTCATGTGCCCCTTTTTCTTTGCCATCCATAAAAATTGGTGCAACGGTGTATTCTTTGATTTGTGCATCTGTTTTTTTACTTGCTCGGGCAATTGCCAAATCTGCATTCTCAACAATCACTTCTTCTCCAAAACAATTGATAAAACTATTTACGCGCCCAGTGATTTTAAAACGATAGGGCAAAAGCGATGTGAATTTTATGGTGTCGCCAATAATATACCGCCAAAGTCCTGCGTTGGTAGAAATAACCATGGCATAATTGACATCCAGTTCAACTTCTTCAATATTGATGACCTTTTTAGAATTCACACCATCGTATTCGTCCATTGGAATAAATTCGTAATAAATGCCATAATCGAGCATCAAAAGCATCTCGTCAGAATTGACTTGATCTTGAATTCCGAAGAATCCTTCCGAGGCGTTGTAGGTTTGCACATAGTTCATGTCTGGGTCTGGAATTAGTTTTTTAAACTGTTCCCGATAAGGTTCAAAACTCACTCCTCCGTGCATGAATAATTCAAGGTTGGGCCAGACTTCTTTCAAGTTTTTCTTTCCGCTTATTTCCAGTACTTTATTTGCAAGAACCATCGTCCAACTTGGTACGCCTGCAATAATGACTACGTCTTCATTGATGGTTGATTCCGCCATTTTTTGCATCTTCTCTTGCCAGTCGGTCATGAGGGTGATTTCTTTGGACGGCGTTCTTCTTGCTTCAATATACCAAGGTAAATTCTTCACAATGATGGCAGAAAGATCCCCGAAATACGAATCATTACTCAACTCATTGATTTCTGCACTTCCGCCGATGATTAGATGCTTGCCTTTGTACAATTTTCTATTCGAGTGATTGTCGTAATACATCGCCAGCAAATCTTTGCCCCCATTGTAATGGCAAATATCCAGTGATTCTTTGGTAACAGGAATAAACTTGCTCCGACTGGTTGTTCCCGAAGTTTTCGCGAACCAACTTGTCTTATTGGGCCAAAGCAAGTTCTTCTCACCCTCCATTGCTCGATCTATCCACATTTTTGCATCCTCGTAAGTTTGCAAAGGGATTTTTTCTCGATAATCGTCGTAAGAATTGACTAATTTGAAGTCATTTATTGCTCCGTAGGTTGTCGTTGCCCCCGTTCGGATGAGGTTGCCAAACAATTCTTTTTGCACTTGATGCGGATACTTCCGAAAAAGGTCAATTTGATGAAGTCTTTTTTTCATCATCCAAGAAAAAATAGAATTAAATGGCATAACTTGCTTAAAGATTAAACAAAAAAATCCTATTCGTCATGGACGGACAGGATTTACTCTTATAATGTTTTTGTCTAACCGAAAGCAACGATACAACCTATAATTGCAAGTAATGCAATTGTAACGATTGTTCCCAAAGCAACTGTTGACTTTTCAAAATGTATAAATGACATAATTGTTATTTTTAATCAAAGGTAGGAAATTATCTATAATTTATTCTCTTTAAGAAAATTTTATTTCACCAAGAAAAAATCTCTTACTCTTGTGAACTGTGGCTCGATTACCCATTCTCCCTTAGTATTGATGAATCCCCACAAGTCTTGCATGTTTTGAACCGCTGCATATCCATTTTGAAAGTTGCGAATAGCTCTTGCTTCTTCTTTGAAAATAATTTCTCCTTCTATATTAATGAATCCCCATTTATCTGTTGTTCGAACTGCCGCTACACCATCGTGAAAATCTTTGACCTTGAGGTATTTTGGTTTGATTATCCATTCCCCTTCAGGGTTAATATAACCATACATTTTACCTTGTCTTGCGAATGCTAAACCATTGTGAAAGTCTCCATAAGAAATAGCTCCACTTGCTGATATTTCACTCCCATCCTTGGCAACAAACTTCCATCCTTCTGCTGTTTTAACACGAGCAATTCCTTCCTCACGACTCATGTCTTTTGCTCCTAAATATTTCGCATCAACCACCCAGTCTCCTTTGGTATCGATAAAGCCAATTTGCTTATTATAATTTCTTGCCCATGCAATTCCATTAATAAAATGACCTACTTTCATGAACTTAGGTTCAATTATAGCCTCTCCTTTATAATTTAGGTATCCAAACAATTCATTTTTAGCCTTGAAAGGAGCAAATCCCTCAGAAAATTTTCGAATTACAGTAATTCCTTGCTCTAATTCCGTTCTTTCTCCATTCTTGGATAAGATATAAAAAGATAGTCCGATTTTTGCCGTCGCAAAACCATTTTCAAAAGGAGAAATAAAATCATATATTGGGTCAAAAACGACTTCCCCTTTAAGATTAACAACTCCCTTTTTCTTTTTTACAACTACTAAAGCCAAACCATCAACGAAACTTGTCTTCCCAAAACCAAAAATACTGTAGGGTTCGAATTTTTTAAACGGAACATCTATTGTTTCATTATTAAGATTAATAAACTTCCATGTTTTTGTTGCTGCATCAAAAACAGGGGTAACTCCATCACTGTTAAAGTCAACGACCGTTTTATACGACGGTTCAATAATGGCCTCCCCTTTTTCGTTCATATATCCCCAATTCGTTTTAGAATCTACGGGTTTAAAAGATGCTACTAATGTTTGCGCAAAGCCTACTGTTCCAATGAATAAACTTGCTAATAGAATAATTTTTTTCATGTGATTGTATTTTTGTGTGGTTGTAATTTTTGATTAAATAAATTAATGCAGTCTTGCTTGAATTAAATCAATGAATTCTTTTCTGGTAGAATCATTGGTCATGAATAATCCTGTAAAAGCACTGGTAGTTGTCACAGAATTCTGTTTTTGCACTCCTCTCATTTGCATACACATATGAGAAGCTTCAATAACAACTGCTACTCCTTTAGGATTTAAAACCTCTTGAATTGCATCTCTAATTTCGATGGTTAAACGCTCTTGAACTTGCAATCTTCTTGAAAAAGCATCTACAACACGAGGAATTTTGCTCAATCCAACGATTTTCCCATCTGGAATATATGCCACGTGTGCTTTCCCGAAGAAAGGCAACATGTGATGCTCACACAAAGAATACAATTCAATATCCTTCACAATAACCATTTCAGAATATTCTTCATGAAAAATTGCCTGATTTAAAATGTCTGTTGGATTTAAATCGTAACCGTGCGTTAAAAATTGCATTGCTTTGGCAACACGTTCAGGTGTTTTTTGCAAGCCTTCACGGTTTGGATCTTCTCCAATTTGCTCAATAACTACTTTAAAACTCTCTGAGAGAATCTCTGTTACTTTATCGTTGTAATTTTTATCTTCCATAATTCGAGTGTTCGAGTGTTCGAGTGTTCGAAAGCTCAAACACTCAAAAGCTCCAAAGCTCTTTTTAAAAAGGCTGTTCTCCTCCGAAATATTCTACAAAGTTGTTCTCCGTTTCAACCAGTTTAATTTTTACTAATTCACCATTCGCTTTTGCTATTGGCTCTTTTATTCTATCCCAGACTTGAATCACTAAATTCTCCGTAGAAGCAAGAATGTCTTTCATAAAAGGAACGTCTAAGTTCAAGTTTTTGTGATCTAAAGGTTCTATTACCTCTTCCTTCATGATTCTACTCAAGTCCTTTAAATTCATGACAAAACCAGTGTCAGGACTAGGAATTCCTTTGACAGTCACATAAATTGTAAAGTTATGTCCGTGCCAATTGTGATTGCTGCACTTTCCGAAAATTTCCCAGTTTTTTTCCTCTGACCAATCTTCACGGTACAATTTATGCGCCGCGTTGAAAGATTCTCTTCTTGTAATATATACTGTTTTCACGCTTGTGTTGAGATTGTGATCGTTTCTAAAAATAGACGACAAATATAGTAAAAAGAGCAAGAGTTAGGAGCATTATACCTCGGTATACTCCGACAGGCTCAGCAGAGTCAACTCGGCAACCAAGTGAGAGTGTCAACTATTTTCTAAAAATCTAATTAAGAATCATTCAAAATAAGGGTTTTTCGTATCTTTGTACCGTATGATAGACCAAAAAGTAAAATTACCCTTTGATGTTGAACAAATTAGGAAAGAATTCCCGACTTTGTCACGACAGATTTATGGCAAAGATTTGGTCTATCTGGACAATGGTGCAACTTCGCAAAAACCGCAGGTGGTTATCGATGCAATTGCAAAATACTACAGCGATGACAATTCTAATATTCATCGTGGAGTCCACCACTTGAGTCAAGTTGCAACAGAGCAATATGAAAATGCTCGAGCAACCATTCAACAATACATCAATGCCCCTTTACTCGAAGAAGTTCTTTTTACCGCAGGCACAACTGCAGGAATAAACATGATTGCTTTTTCTCTGGGAGAAACATTGAAAGAAGGAGATGAAATCATCATTTCTGCCATGGAGCATCATTCGAATATCGTGCCTTGGCAAATGCTGTGTGAAAGAAAAAAATGCGTTTTAAAAGTCATTCCAATCAATGAAGCTGGAGAATTGAAAATGGACGTTTTTGAATCCTTTCTTTCTGAAAGAACGAAGTTGGTTGCAGTGACGCATATTTCCAATACTTTAGGAACAATCAACCCTGTGAAAGACATTATTGACATGGCGCACAAGGTGGGAGCAAAGGTTTTGATAGACGGCGCTCAAAGCATTCAGCACATGAAAATTGATATGCAAGAATTGGATTGCGACTTCTTCATATTCTCCGGACATAAAGTGTTCGGACCAACGGGAGTTGGGGTGGTATATGGCAAGAAAGAGATTTTAAATAGCCTCCCTCCCTATCAAGGTGGTGGAGATATGATTGCAAAGGTGACTTTTGAAAAAACAACTTACAATACGCTTCCGCATAAATTTGAGGCAGGAACACCTAATATTTCTGGTGGTATTTGCTTAGGAACAGCCTTTGAATTTCTTGCAGAACAAGATTTAGATGCTATTTCGGAGCATGAGAATGCATTGGCGAAATACGCAGAGAAAGAGATTTTAAAAATAGAAGGTGCGAGAATCATTGGAACGGCGAAACACAAAACAAGTGTTGTTTCTTTCGTGATTGATGGACTGCATCCTTTTGATATTGGAACATTATTAGATAAACAAGGGATTGCCGTAAGAACAGGACATCACTGCACGCAACCGTTGATGGATTTCTTTGAAATTCCAGGAACAATTAGAGCATCCTTTGCGTTTTACAATACAATGAGTGAGGTGGAGGTGTTTTTGAAGGCCTTGAGGAGAAGTGTGGGGATGTTGAAGTAGGTTTTGAGTGTGGAGAGAGGAGTGATGAGTTGGAAGAATTCTGTTGTTAGAGTTATGGATTATGAATTATGAATTATTGAAGCTAATATTTGTTAGGGTGGGGAAAGAAAGAATTGATAAATCGAAGAGAGAATGTAGGGGAATGGTCGTGACCTTCCCCGAAATGAGTGTAGACGAAAAAATCAAAAAATGACACTAGAAGAAAAACAAATAGAAATAGTTGAAGTAGGTTTAGAGTGCGGAGTGATGAGAGAGGAGTGTGGAGTTGGAAGTTGGAAGTTGGAAGTTGGAAGTTGGAAGTTGACTATTGTTAGAAATGTATAATGTATAGCGGATAATGGACGTAGATAGGTGTTAGAGTGTTGAGGCGAAATTAATTGAAAATAATGAATTGATAAAATAGAAGCGAAATTAAATATAAGAGCCGCAGGCGTTTCTAGCGATCTAAGAGCGTAGCGTTTCCAAGAATCTATTAAAAAATGACATTAGAAGAAAAACAAATAGAGATAGTAGAAGAATTCGAAGTTTACGACGACTGGATGGACAAGTATGAGTACATCATCGAGCTCGGCAAAGAACTTCCTATCATTGCAGAAGATAAAAAAACGGATGACAAACTCATCGAAGGATGCCAATCTAGAGTATGGTTGGATGCTGAATTGAAAGACGGAAAGATGCAATTCTTCGCTGATTCTGACGCGATTATCACCAAAGGAATTATTGGATTATTGATTCGTGTATTAAACAATGAGTCTCCCGAAACGATTGCTACCACTGACTTGCATTTCATCGCAGATATTGGTTTGCAAGAACATCTTTCTCCAACAAGAGCCAATGGACTGGCAAGTATGGTCCAAAAAATGAAATTAAGTGCACTTAAAGCAATTCAAAAATGACATTGAACGAATTAGAAAATAAAGTTGTAGAAATCTTAAAAACGATTTACGATCCAGAAATTCCAGTGGATGTTTTTGAGTTGGGACTAATCTACGAAGTAAAAATTGACAAAGAACACCATGTCGAAATTGAAATGACATTAACATCGCCTAATTGTCCAGTTGCTGAATCAATGCCGCAAGAAGTGGAAGATAAAGTCGCTGCACACCCGGCAATTAAATCTGCAAAAGTGAACATCGTTTTTGACCCGCCTTGGGATAAGGACATGATGAGTGAAGAGGCGCAGTTGGAGTTGGGGTTTCTGTGAAGTAGGTAGGTGTTAGAGTGTGGAGTGTGGAGTGTGGAGTGTGGAGTGTGGAGTGTACCTCGACTAACGCTCGGCAACCAGTGATGAGTTTTGAAGTAGACTTTTGTTAAAATGTATAATGTATTGTGGATAATGGAAGTCGATTGGTGTTAGCACTTCGACAGGCTCAGCAGGGGCAGCTCAGTGTAAAAGTGATGAGTGTGGAGTGATGAGTGATGAGTCTCGTAATTCAAAAAAAACTGTATCTTCGATACAAATTAGTAAGCAAAAAATGAGAAGAGTTGTAGTAACTGGAATGGGTGCGTTGACGCCTATCGGAAATAACCTTGATGATTACTGGTCGAGCATCAAAAATGGTGTTAGCGGAGCTGGGATTATCACAAAATTCAATCCTGAGAAATTTCGTTCTAAAATAGCGTGTGAATTAAAAAATTTCGAGCCAAAAGAGCATTTTCATGTCAAAGAATTACGGAAATATGATCCTTTCTCGCAATATGCATTGTACGCAGTTGAAGAAGCATTGAAAAACGGGGGAATAGACTTTGAAGGACTCAACAAAGACAGAATTGGCGTTATTTGGGGTTCTGGCAATGGCGGAATTCAAACTTTTCAAGACCAGATGAAAGAATATTGCGAAGGCGACGGAACTCCGCGTTTTACTCCCTTCTTTATTCCTAGAATTCTCGTGGATATTGCTTCTGGAATTATTTCTATCAAATACGGTCTTCGCGGAGTGAACTTCTGTCCTGTTTCGGCCTGTGCAACCTCCAATACCGCATTGATTGAAGCGTTCAACTACATCAAATGGGACAAAGCGGACATGATTGTTTCTGGAGGTTCTGAAGCTGCAATTACCGAATCCGCCATGGGTGGATTTGCTTCTGCAAGGGCACTTTCTATGCAAAATGATAATCCAGAAATGGCTTCGCGACCTTTCGATGTCAACAGAGACGGTTTTGTCATGGGAGAAGGTGCGGGTGCATTGATTCTTGAAGAACTAGAACACGCCAAAGCACGAGGAGCAACCATTTACGGCGAAGTTGTTGGTGGCGGACAAGCGGCAGATGCTTATCATTTAACCGGCACGCATCCTGAGGGAGACGGTGCTGTTTTAGGAATGAAAGAAGCCTTGCGAGAGGCAAAACTTTCTCCAGAAGACATTGATTACGTTAATATGCACGCAACTTCTACACCGCAAGGAGACAAAAGTGAACTGATTGCAGTAGAACGTGTTTTTGGCAAAAGAAAATCGCTTTCTCTGTCTGGAACAAAATCAATGACAGGTCATCTGCTCGGCGCTACTGGGGCAGTTGAGGGCATCGCAAGTATTCTAGCACTGCAAGAAGGAATTGTTCCACCAACCATTAACACAACCGATATTGAACCTGATTTTAAGGATAAATTTCATTTTCCTATGGGGAAAGGCGTTAAAAAAGAGATGACCTATGCCATGAGTAATACTTTTGGTTTTGGAGGACACATTGCTTCCATTATTTTTAAGAAATATTAATCATGTAATGTTTAAAAATTGAAATTATTAGACCATGCTTTTAGAATTAACAGAGTTTTTCGTTAAAGGTAAAATTTTGTTTCGAAGCGGGTTCGCGCCTTGATTTTGGAAAGAGTGAAATCGAAGTCAATATTTTTAGTTAAAAGACTAGCGACACAGGAGCTCAGACGCATTAACTTAATATTGATAAAGATTGAGTGAGTGAAGAAATCTCAGCGCAATGCAGTTTTTTTGCGAACTTTTTTTTCTGCTTTGGCAAAAAAAAGTGGAAATAAATAAAATTAAATTTTAATCGGAGACTAATAAAAATATTAATTAAACAACCCTAAATGCGATCTTACATCTACATCTTTTTCTCAATAATCGTCCTGCAAGCATGTGCACAAGACACAAAAAACACTCCTCTTGATTCTACCTCCATTGAGCAAGATACACTTGAAAAAGTAGAGATAGAAATCATCAATCCGAAGGGGATGACCGTTGCCACCCGCTTCAATGCACCTGCTGGATTTCAAAGAGAGCAATCCGATTCTGCTTCTTACGCATTCTATTTGCAGCATCTTCCATTGAAGAAACACGGTTCTTTGGTGAAGCATTATGACGGGACCAGCAAACCGAACTACCAGGTTTACGATGCGGTTGTTGACCTAAAAATTGGCTCGCGTGATTTACACCAATGCGCCGATGCCATTATGCGTTTGCGCGCAGAATATTTATGGAATCAGAAGCGTTACGATGAAATTCACTTCAATTTCACCAATGGTTTTCGTGTCGATTATTCTGAATGGATGAAAGGGCGAAGAATGATTGTCAAAGGCAACAAAACTTATTGGAGCAATCGAAATGCGCCGTCCAATACTTACACTGATTTTTGGAAGTACATGGAATTGATTTTCAACTATGCCGGAACGCTTTCTCTGTCGAGAGAATTGAAGTCCGTCCCGATTAATGACCTGCAAATTGGAGATGTTTTCATCAAAGGAGGTTCTCCCGGTCATGCGATTGTCGTCATTGACTTGGCAAGCAACTCAACTGGTGAAAAAATGTTCTTATTGGCACAGTCTTACATGCCCGCTCAGGACTTGCAAATCTTGCAAAACCCTAATAACACTGACAGTCCTTGGTATGCTGTGAGAGATTGCGACGGAGGATTGGAAACGCCGGAGTGGGGTTTTGAGGAAGGGAGTTTGAAGAGGTTTTAAATTCAATTTAATCTGTTTCTATCATTATGAAATCAATTTTTATACTTTCTATACTTACAGCAACATTAATTGGCTGCTCTTTTTCTAAGAGAAAGTCGTATGAATATTTTCAACAAGCGAAAAAGAATGCACCCTACGATGCGATTATTGTTCCAGGCGTTCCTCATGACGGCAAATCTTGGTCTTCCATTATGAATATTAGGGTTAGTTGGGCAGATTATTTATACAAAAAAGGCATCACTAAAAATATAATTTTTTCGGGTGGAGCAGTTTACACAAAGTATTCTGAAGCGAAAATAATGGCAGAATATGGGAAGGCCTTAGGAATTCCTGAAGAACACATTTTCACAGATACCAATGCAGAACATAGCACCGAAAATGTTTATTATTCTTATTTAATAGCTAAAAAACAAGGATTTAAAAAAATTGCCTTAGCTACGGACCCGTTTCAAGCGAAATCGCTTCGAGGCATGATTAAAAAACTAGAATTACCTATAGATCTAATTCCAATTCTTTATGATACTATTCGGGAATATGAGCGTATCGAACCAAAAATTTCCTTTGACATCGCCATTGAAAAGTCTTTTCAATCGATTAAAGATAGAGAGTCATTCTTTACCCGACTGAAAGGAACGGCTGGTCAACATATAATGTGGTATGAAGAAGATTTACCCAATCAAAAGACGGTCAAAAAGTTTAGAAAAAAAGGAAGATTGGTAGTAGAATAAGAAATTCTAGAGGCATCATCAGCGTTTCAAAAACCTTTGCAAACCGTCACACCCCTTTCTCACACTACAAATACCGACACCCTGTGAGAATGCAAAAACTCTTACTTTAATTTTCGTATCTTTGAAAGAGCACAAAACTACAAATCATGAAAACCCAATTGAGCCAACTCCTTTTAATTCTTCTGTTATTCATCACTGCAGAAGGTAAAACTCAGGTTTATCCAGTATTTGGTCCTGAAATCAACGTAACTATCAATGGATTGACTTTCGATGCCATGGAACCATTTTTATCAGCAGACGGAACTGTTTTGTTCTTCAATAATTTGAATGACGGAGTGAATACACGACTTTATTTCGCTACAAAAGTGGATGATTCTACTTTTAACTTGGCTGGAGAAGTGAATGGAACGAATCGCCCTACACCGCCACATCTCGATGCCGTTCCCGACATGGATTTATTCGGTGCTTTTTACTGGACTTCAGATAGAGGTTATCCTGCCGATTTATACAATTTACATCACGGAACATTTAGTGCTGGAAGCGTAACAAACATTGGACGTGTGCGAGGAGATTTTAACAAGAACATACAGGGCTGGTTGGTCATGGATCATGGAATAAGTTTGGACGGGCAATTTCTTTATTACAACAATGCTCGTTTTGATGGAATTACGCCAAGTCCTCGTGAGACTGAACTGGGAATCGCACAAAAAGTGAATGATTCTGTTTTTAATAAGATTCTAAATTCAGACAACATTCTGCAAACCATTATCAGTGACACCAATTACATTTACTACGCCCCCTGTGTTAGCAGTGACAACTTGGAACTTTATTATACCCGTTATTTAAAAGACTCCATTACGACGAGTACGCTTTTCGAAATCTGTGTCGTTGTTCGGAACACATCAACAGACGTTTATTCCGTTCCTTCGGTCTTGTTTTCCGAACCTATCGGTGATTTGATTGAAGCCCCCACCCTAACGACGGACAAAAAAATCATGTATTATCACAGAAAAATTCCTACTACTCATAGAATAGTGATGAGATACAGAGACACAACGCTCAATGTAGAAAATCTTACTAAAAACGAGGTGTTTTTCACGGTTTATCCGAATCCAAGCAGCAATGACATTACTATTGAGTACTCCAATCTTTCTGATGGTTACTCTTATACCATTGTAAATGCGTTGGGAGAAATTGTCTTAGAAGAGCAAAAAATTTCTAGTGAGAAGCACGAAGTGAATACTTCAAACCTAAATAGTGGGACTTATTTAATCCAATTTCACGAAAACAATAGACTGGTTGAAACGATTCAATTTGTTAAGAAATAATTAGTACATATTGTGAAAATAAAAGACGAAAGACACCCCAAAGAATTATATTTATTCCTCATTTCAAAAACTTTAGAGAGAACTTCTTATTATGGTTTGCGCTCCTTGATTGTATTGTATATGATTGATTCCGTTATTAAAATGGAAACTAAAGACGCGCTGTCTATATTCGGTTTGTTCGTCTCTTCTTTTTTAATTGCAAATGTGTTAGGAGCAATTATTGGAGATCTGTTGATTGGTAATAAAAAATCGATGTTGTTTGGAGGAATACTTCAAGCTGTTGGGACATTTGTTTTTTGTATTCCTTCAACTACAGGACTTTATACAGGAATGCTACTTGTTGTTCTTGGGAATGGGCTTTACAATCCAAATATTATCGCAAATTTCGGAAAACTATACCTTAATAAAACCAAACTTTTAGATGCTGGTTTTATGACATATTATTTGGCTATCAATATCGGAGCCTTTATCGGTGTGCTTTTTATTGGACTTATTGGAGAAAAATATGGATGGTCAAATGGGTTTCTGGTTGCTGGGGTCATAATGTTACTAGCGACAATTCCTGTTCTTTTCTTTAAAGAGCAGGAACTTAAAATTATTGAAGAAACAACTAAAATGACTCTTAGCAAAAGAATTATTAAGGTTGTTATTGCCTTTGTAGTAATTGGATTGTTCTGGGCATCTTTCGAATTAAATTCTCTCGCATCATTTGATTTACAAGACAAAATAAAAGAAATCTCCACATTTGATTTTCCAATAGCGCTGTATTCTTCTTTAAACTTCATCTTTATTATCATCTTTGGTATTTTAGCAATTATTCTTTGGTCATTCTTTTACAAGAATCAATTTTTTAAAATAGTCGCTGGCTCTATTTTTGGTTTATTGTCTTTTGGAGTTCTGTTATTAGTTTCTATTGTGTCTTCAGAATATTATGTCGTTCTTTTCATCCTCTCTTTTTTATTTATGAGCATTGCAGAAATACATATTGCTGCAATCGTTTATTCAATCATAACCCAATACGCAGATCCAAAATACCTAGCAATTGTGATGAGTCTGATATTTATCCCAATAGGATTGATTTCATATTTATTAGGTCTGTTTACTGATGGTTTATTAGAAAACACAGTTATAATATTGTTCGTTGGTGGGCTAATAATGGCGTTTCTAATAGTAGGATTATATCTTTTTAATCGAAGTGATAAAAAATCAATTTCATAACTCAATTCTAAATGAAGCTAAGCAATCATCAACTTGAAGCTCTCGCTTATATTTTCGAACAAGAAAATGGTAATTTAAAGACGGATTACGAAAAAAACGAAGTCATAATTGGAACATAAGAGTATCACTATAAGCAAAGCAAATTCAATGAAATAATCGATGAAAATAGTTCTTCAACACCTTTTTTACCCAACAGTTGTTTTGGCTTCAATGTTGCTCGCATTTGCATTTATTCAAATGTTGCCAGAATCTTATTTTATAATTGTTCCACTACTCTTATTGACCCCATTATTAGTATTATTTGTGTTTCTCGAACGATATATGCCCTACGACAAAAAATGGAATTTGAATCGTGGTGACTTTAAAACAGACTTATTACAAACTTTCATTACGCTTCCAACTGCAATACATTTGGGCCAATTCCTTTTAACTCTATTGCTTATTGTTCCAAATACATGGATGTCAAAAACGTTTCATAACGAATTTCTAGAATCAAATTACGGTTTCATATGGGCCTTTATTATTGTACTTATACTTTCTGAATTTTGCTATTACTGGATGCATCGACTGAGCCATACTGTGCCTAAATTATGGAAACTACATGCTATACATCATTCTTCAAAACGTGTGTATTGGGCTAATTCTGGACGATTTCATTTTTTCGATGCCTTGTTAAGTAGTACAGCTTATTTTATACCGGTATTACTATTGAATGTCTCAGATGAACTCATTGTAATGCTTCTTGTTTTTTCAGGTATCACAGGGTTTTTGGAGCACGTGAATATCAAGTTCAAAGCTGGTTATTTGAACTACGTTTTTAACACTGCGGAATTACACCGATGGCATCATTCTCAATTGGAAGCGGAATCAAATCACAATTATGGAAAAGCCCTCATTGTTTGGGACCTTTTATTTGGAACCTTCCTATGGCCTAAAGAAAGAAAAGTAGAGCAAGTTGGAGTTCAAGGTGAAAAAGATACTCAAGGATTCAAAAATCAATTTCTAAAGCCATTCAAATGACGATAGTAGCGTTGTTCTATGGGAATATATCGTTAACACTAGCAACTCCGCCGTAAACGAAACAAAACAGACACATCGTAAAGCATTAGAGAAGTGACTATGGTGGTGTTAAATCTTTGCAAACTCTTGTAGGTGCTGATGTCATTGAGATTCGAGATGTGCTGTGAGAATGAAAAAGATGGTAAAACACTAAAAGTCCGAATAAATAAATTAATATATTTAAGACCATAATCTTAGCAAATACTGTTGCAGAAAGCGAGAAAAAGTAAAATAAATTCTTATTTTTATTACTCCTTAGAAATTTACTTGACCATGAGCAATATTAAACTTTTTCAAGACAAACAAATTAGAACTACCTTTAATGAAACAGACCAAAAATGGTATTTCGCTATCATTGATGTAGTTCAAGTATTAACGGAAAGTTCAAATGCTCGTAGGTATTGGAGTGACTTAAAAAGAAAGCTTACAAAAGAAGGTTATAATGAACTGTACGAAAATATCGTACAGTTGAAATTAGAAGCCCCTGATGGAAAATTAAGAGAAACAGACTGCGCAGACACCGAAGGGCTTTTAAGAATTATTCAATCAATTCCTTCTCCAAAGGCAGAGCCATTTAAAAGATGGTTAGCAAAAGTCGGTTACGAAAGACTTCAAGAGATTGAAGATCCTGAATTAGCTTCAAAAAGAGCGAGAGAGATTTATAAAGCCAAAGGCTATCCCGACGATTGGATTGAAAAACGGATGCGAAGTATTGCTATTCGTGAAGAATTGACAGATGAATGGAAAGAAAGAGGAATAAAAGAACACCAAGAATATGCTATTTTAACCGCAGAAATTTCTAAAGCGGCTTTCGGACTCACTCCTTCAGAATACAAAGAAATTAAAGGGCTTAAAAGAGAAAATCTTCGAGACCACATGAGTGATTTAGAATTGATTTTCTCAATGCTTGGAGAAGCTTCTACAACAGAAATTGCAAGAAATATAGATGCCCAAGGATTTTTAGAAAATAAGGATGTTGCTAAAAAAGGTGGTGCAATTGCAGGAGACGCAAGGAAAGCTCTTGAATTAGAATCTGGACAAAAAATAGTTTCAGAACAAAATTATTTACCCGAAAATAAAATTAAAAAAATAGACGGAAAGAAGAAGTAGGTAATAAAAAAACCTTTGCAAACTTCTGTAGGTGCTGATACCATTGACGTTTGAGATGTGCTGTGAGAATGGAAAAGATGAAGAATTTGGAAAAATTGAATTTGGAAATTCTTAAAAAAGTGTAGGCAAACTGTGAAGAAATCTTTAGACTTACTATATTTGAAATAAAAACACTAGGCGGATAATGCACATATGTGCATTATTATACCGTTATGCGTAATAGTAGATAATTCTCATGCAGCCTCACCATATAGTAACTTCAGTTGTATTTGGTTGTGGTAAGTAGCAGTGGTTCAAATCCTATACAGGGTATGGTTGTAGTTCTTTTTCAAATACCACCTCTTCTCTACAACCTAAACTTCTTAATTATTTTTTGACCATTGTAATCTTGTCAATATTACTGATGAGGTTTTTTTTTGTGGAGTGGACTTTTGTTAAAATGAGTAACTTTCTAACTTCAATGGACTTATATATTTATGTTACGACTTATATTCATTTTAGTATTATTTAATTCCTCATGCCAAATAGATACTGTAAGTCAATTTGAGTGGTGTGCAAGTGCTACTTCTTTGGATATGGTTTATGATTACTCCTCAATGGATAATTCTGGAAATGTTGTAGTTGTAGGAGTTCCAATTAAGCGGGGACCTACTGAGCCTGTAATATATGATGGGAATAATGATACTATTGAGCAAGGGACTTTTATATCTCGTCAAAATATTATTATCAGTTATTCATCTGAGGGAATTGTCAACTGGAACTATAGATTGTATCAACAGCGCACAGAGGTACTAGGTGTATGTCATCAGTCTAGTTCAACGGTTTTATTAATTAGGGTTAAAGAAACGAGACAATGGGTTGATAGCGTTGGAATTACCAGAGGATGGTTGCCTTCTGTATTTGATAGTTTAACGAAAGGGTATTATCTCTTTCACATAAACTCAAAGGGTAAGCATACCAGATTAGAAAGAGTTTTTGAGAATGAATATGGAGACCTTAATATTCATGACTTTAAAGCATGCCGAAATGGTTACGTGCTGACCGGAAATCAAGAGCATGGTACAACTCTATGTTCTGAATTTCAGTTGACCTCTGAATCTGGAGACGCTGGTTTCATTTTGTTTTTGAATAAGAAGGGAACTCCAGTACAAGCTCATCAAGCATTTTTTGATTTTGATGGAACCTCATATTATTCCTCAAAATTTCATATAGCTGTCACGAATAATTCTCTTTATGTCGCTGGAGTTGCTGTAACAAAAACTAAAGAGTTTAAGAAAAGGTTATGGAAGCCATATATTGCATGCTATTCAACAAAAGGAGACCAGCTTTGGGTTTTAGATAGTCCTAATATAAAGGCAGAATGTATGGCAATCTGCGGAGATAAAGAAGGAGTATATGTTAGCTATCGAATGAAAAACGATACAGGAACATTTTATGACATAGGCATTGATGCTATCAATTTTTACAGCTCAATGATTGTGTCGGTCAGTTCAAATGGAGTCATGAACTGGGTTAAACCAATATCCTCTTCTGTTGTAAAGGATTTAGCCCTTAATAATGATGAATTGTTATTATTAGGGTATTTTGATATAAGCTATAAAGTGGGAGAGATTGTTTTCGATAGCTTAGGGTATTTTGAAAAAATGTTTCTTGCCACAATTTTAACCGATGGTTCATTACAGCAAGTGGATATAATTAAGCTTCCTACTTATAGAAACCATTCTTTCAAAATCTACACAGATTCGGATAATTATAGATATATCGTTGGAGGAATGAGAAATGCGAAGTTGAATATAATAGATGTTGGATTTGGAGATGCTGTTATATATTCTCATGGACCTTTGATTGGTAAATTTCGTAAATCCAATTAGTTGTATATAATCACTTCCACAACCTAAACTCCTTCACCTTCTCAAATATTTCTCTATCATGGTAATAGTGCGTTCTTAACGACCACCTATTAGAATAACGCCACATCAGAAATAGTTGGCTATGGGAAATGATTCAAGTACCGTCACGGGTAGAAGAAGATACTTTTTCCTACCAGCTGTTAACAATGCTACATCTGAAACAACTATGATAAGGGAGTAAATACGCATAACACTACCTACAAATGCATGCTCCGCTTACTCTTCGAACCATTGTTTACTCGAAAATGACTATCTTTATTTCTAAAACTAATCAAGGTTAAAAGACGCACGTCATTGTAGCCTGAACCGTTAACCGCCTACACCTCCCCCGCCAAATACTTCGCCGTAAACGAAACATCTTGACTCTTCTTCACAATCTCCTCCGGTGTTCCAGCGCAAACAATTTCTCCGCCAAATTTACCGCCATCAGGACCAATGTCCACAATGTGATCGGCTACTTTTACGATGTCGAGGTTGTGTTCTATCACCAAAACTGTGTTGCCCTCATCCACCAATCGCTGGAGAACTGCCAACAGCATTTTAATGTCCTCGAAATGCAAACCTGTGGAAGGTTCATCGAGGATGTACATTGTATTTCCCGTGCCTTTTTTTGACAATTCTGCCGAGAGTTTTATCCGTTGCGCTTCTCCTCCCGATAAGGTGGTTGAAGGTTGCCCCAACTTCACATAACCCAAGCCTACGGAAACCAAAGTGGAGAGAATTCTGTGTATCTTCGGAATACTTGCAAAGAACGGAGAGGCAGATGCAATGGTCATTTCAAGAACATCACTGATTGACTTTCCCTTGTAGCGAACCTCTAAAGTTTCTCGGTTGTATCGTCTCCCATTGCAGGTTTCGCATTCTACCAAAACATCAGGCAAGAAGTTCATTTCTATGACTTTCATTCCACCGCCTTTGCACGTTTCGCATCTTCCACCAACAACGTTGAATGAAAAACGACCGGGTTTATAACCTCTGATTTGTGCTTCTGGTAAACTGGCAAAAATACTGCGAATTTCATCGAATAACTTTGTGTAAGTTGCCGGATTAGAACGTGGAGTTCGCCCAATTGGACTTTGGTCAATCTCGATGACTTTGTCCAAATGTTGCATGCCCGAAATGGACTTATACGGCAGTGGTTTTTTCACGCCGTGGTAAATTTCTTTCAAGAGAATTGGATACAAAGTCTGGTTAATCAGCGACGATTTTCCACTGCCAGAAACCCCCGTCACACAGGTCATCGTCCCCAGGGGAATGGTCAGGTTGACGTTCTGTAAATTCCTACCCGTTGCTCCTTTCAAAATCAGCTTTTTTCCATTGCCTTTTCTGCGTTTTTTTGGAACTTCTATCTTTTTTTTGCCTGTTAAATATTGATTGGTGAGCGAATTCTCATTCTGCAATTGACCAATCGGTGACGCATTTACAACCTCTCCACCGTTTTTCCCTGCTCCAGGACCTAAATCAACGACAAAATCGGCTGCTTCTATCATTTCTTTGTCGTGTTCGACCACTATGACCGAATTTCCTGTGTCCCGTAAACGTTGCAGAGACTTTATTAACCGAGAATTATCTCGTTGATGCAAACCGATAGAAGGTTCGTCAAGAATGTACAAAACGTTGATGAGTTCGCTTCCGATTTGCGTCGCCAAACGGATGCGTTGAGCTTCTCCACCCGACAAAGTTTTTGCCGAACGGTGCAATGAAAGATAGGTCAATCCAACCTCAACAATAAAGCCCAATCGCGCATTGATTTCTTTGAGAATTTCAACGGCAATTTTCTTTTGTGTCTTGCTCAACTTTGTTTCCACGTCTTTGAACCATTCCGCCAATTCCGAAATGTCAGTTGTTGCTAATTCTCCAATATTTTTTCCGTCAATTTTAAAGAAATGTGCTTCTTTTTTAATCCTCGTTCCTTTGCAAGTTGAACAAACGTTCTTATTCATAAAACTTTGCGCCCAGCGTTGTATAGCTGCAGAACTTTCTTCAGAATGTCGAGAAATAAAAGGAATCACACCTTCAAAACGAACCTTTACAAGATTAGCATTTGATGTTTGCGATTGCTCCAAGCCCTCATTGCCATTGAGAATCACGTCGAGCACTGATTCTTCCATGTCTTTTAATGGCGTCGTCAAAGAATATCCTTCTTGCGATAAATAAGCATCCAATCGCTCGAAAATCCACTTGCGTTTGTATTCTCCCAAAGGTGCCAAACCGCCTTTTTTAATCGATTTTGATGTGTCCGGAATGATTTT
This sequence comes from Fluviicola sp., assembly GCA_002734065.2. GTDB lineage: Bacteria > Bacteroidota > Bacteroidia > Flavobacteriales_D > Crocinitomicaceae > UBA4466. The sequence continues at coordinate 12,117 of NVXU02000028.1, read as the reverse complement.
ATCCATGTCAACTTCTGACACTTCTCCAAGACCACTGCACGTTTTGCAAGCTCCGTAGGGAGAATTAAAAGAGAACAAATTCGGTTCAGGTTCTGGGTAACTAATTCCTGTTGTTGGGCACATTAATGAACGACTAAAATGGCGAACTTCTTCCGTTTCAAAATCCATAATCATCATGGATTTATCGCCGTGTTTCATTGCCATGACAACATCGTCGTAGATACGTTGTCTATCTTTTTTACTAATCGCCAATCGGTCAATGACAATCTCAATATCGTGGATTTTATAGCGGTCAGTTCGCATTCCTTTCGTGATGTCTTTCAATTCTCCATCAATTCTCACTTTGGTAAAGCCCATTTTGAGAATTTGCTCGAATAATTCACGATAATGTCCTTTTCTTCCCTTAATTTTCGGAGAAAGCACACTAATTTTCTTGCCGTCGTATTGTTCAATGATTAAATCCACAATTTGGTCGTCAGAATACTTAACCATTGCTTCTCCAGTGTTGTAAGAATAGGCCGTTCCGACTCTTGCGAAGAGCAAACGCATGAAATCATAAATCTCGGTAATCGTACCGACAGTTGATCTTGGAGAACGGGAAACCGTTTTTTGTTCAATAGAAATCACTGGACTTAAGCCCTCAATTTTATCGACATCTGGTCGTTCTAATCCACCTAAAAATTGACGTGCATAAGAAGAAAATGTTTCGATGTAACGGCGCTGACCTTCCGCAAAAATAGTATCGAAAGCGAGCGAAGATTTACCACTGCCACTCAAACCTGTAAAGACCACTAATTCATTGCGAGGAATCTTGATGTCAATGTTCTTCAAGTTGTGTACACGAGCACCGTAAACCTCTATGTATGTTTTCTTTGCCATTATTTCGGCAGTTGAATCTTGTATTCCGAACCTCTAAATGTCAGTTTATTTCCAACAATCCAAGTATTTAATAAACGGAGCATTCTATACGTTGATCCATTTTCTTTTGCCCAAGTTGCGAGGTTAGGAATGGAAGAATTCACGGTAATTGTTCTTGTTTCGACGGGTTCGTACAGCTCAAATTCTTCAGGATAAAAACCATAAGCTTCGGGATTCTCCATGACAATTTTTAAGGCAATAATTCTAAAAACGTATCGATTTGTTTCTTCCGGCATTTGCAAGTCGAAATAACTGGAAACACCTTGCGCATCAAGGTCCTTTTGGATACCTCCCATGCCTCTGTTATAACCTGCAGCGGCCAAAAACCAATCGTCAAACTTCTTGTAAGCCGTATTTAAATATTTGCAAGCCGCCGTGGTGCTTTTTTCCACATTCATTCGCTCGTCTATTTCCGAGTTGATTTTCATTCCGTATTCTTTGGCGGTTGCCGGCATGAATTGCCAGAATCCTTTTGCACCAGAACGAGAAGTTACTTGCGCCAATCCGCTTTCGGCAACGCAGAGGTATTTCATATCCTCGGGAATTCCATTCTTCGCCAATGCTTTTTCTATTGCTGGAAAGAATCGTTTTGCACGTTTTATGTACTGGATTGTTGCACTGTGTCGGTAGGTGTTCACGATCAATTCTCTGTCTAATCGTTCTCTTAAATCAAAGTTATCCATTCTCACAGTGACTCCGCAAAAGCTTATGGAGTCTGGAGTTGGCGGCATGGTAAAATGTTTTTCAGCTTCGCCTATTACATAAGTACGCTCTGGTGTTGGGCGTTCGTTTTGCGAATTACAGGACGAAAATTGGATAATTAATAGTGCACTTGCAAAAATAGTTAAGGGGGATTGTATTGTCATGTTACGAAAATACGAATTAAAGAATACTAAATATCGAACAAGAGAAAGAGATTGAACTTTCGATCGTAATAAATGTTAAATCACCTACTTCTTCGGAGCCTGATACTTAATCGTATTCTTATACAAGAAGCCAAAAACAAATGCAGAATAAACCACAAAGAACGCAACCGGATAGTAGGTTTCGAGCGAAATTAAATTAACCATGGCAACGGCAAGGATGGTTGAAAGTGCGCCAATCAAAACAAAAACCAGCCATACTTTCCTATCAGAAAGACCAGCATAAACCAAGTGATGCGTTGTGTGGTCTTTACCCCCAACCATTGGTGATTGACCTCTTTTTAAGCGATTGATAACAACAGTTAAGGTATCGACCATTGCTGGAGTGAAGGCAACAACCACAACAGAAAGTCCTAACCAAGAAGGGTGAACATGACTTGGATCTGCGTTGCCGATATTCCATAAGTATTTCATTCCAAAAAAGGCAACAAATAGGCCAATAAATTGAGAACCTGCATCACCCATAAATAATTTAGAAGGATGAATGTTCATTGTTAAAAAACCTGCAACTGCACCCAAAACAGAGACCATAATGAGCATCCAAATATTGACATTGAAAGGAAAGATAATCCAACTTGAAAAAACGCAAGTAAGTAGAATGAAGAAAACTGTAGTTCCAGTAATTCCGTCCATATTGTCGAGCATATTGAGAGAATTCATGATTACAACCACCCACAAAACAGTGAGAATCGCATCCGCTGTCCAGATATGGAAAAAGTCAATCATTGAACCTGTTGCAACGAAAATAACACCGCAAGAAATTTGGATAAACAATTTAAAAAGAGGGCGAGTATTGTACGCGTCATCTGCCAATCCCATTCCGAATGCCAATGAACCTGCCACAAATAAGCCTATGTATTGAAGATTTTGAAAAATATTTGGAGCATCACTAAATATGATAGAATAAGCAATTGCTGAAAAAATAAAGACAACAAAAAAACTGATTCCTCCGAGAGAAGGTTTTGATTCATTGCTCCACCTTATGGTTACATCATTCTTATTTCTAATACCTAATGACCTTGAAAATCGAAGTAACAAAATATTTATGATGTATGCAATTACTGCACCGCCAATAGCAAATCCAAGAAGTTGTAGTAGCTTAAATAACACCTTGATTTAGTTAAAAGTAAGAAACAAAGTTACTAAATTCTTCGCCTTCTTCATCTTTTTCAGAAATCAATGTTGGAATACCCTTCCAATCAATATCCAATTCCGCATCATTCCATTTTATAGTCCCTTCACTTTCAGGAGAATAGTAATCAGTGCATTTGTATGAAAAAATGGTGTCTTCTTCCGTCGCAAAAAATCCATGAGCAAAACCTGGTGGTATCCAAAATTGCAAATTATTTTCTGCCGATAACTCAATGGCAAAGTATTCTCCATAAGTCTTAGAATCTTTTCGGATATCAACAGCGACATCTATGACAGCCCCTTGAATTACTCGGACTAATTTTCCTTGGGCGAAAGGAGGTTTTTGAAAATGCAAACCTCTAAGGACTCCTTTTTTTGACAAAGATTGGTTGTCTTGAACAAAAGTAAATTGTCCTTCTGTTGCAGTATCAAATGCTTTCTGGTTAAAGCTTTCGAAAAAAGCACCACGACTGTCTTGAAAAATTCTTGGTTTAAAGACCAACAAGCCTTCAATAGGGGTTGTTACTTTCTCCATTTACTAAATAATTTACGGTACCATTTATTATCTTTAGCTGCTTGCTTAAACACCTTAGTATCATCTTCCATGTAGCCATTATTATAACTTCCGTAACCATAACCGTAACCATAACCGTAAGATGAAGACTTCGTTGCTTGAATTCCATTGAGAATTACATTCAGGCTTTTCAGTTGTTGCACTTCGAACAATTCTTTTACACGGTTTGTAAAGCTTCGTTTAGAATAATGTGATTTAAATACATAAATCGGAATATCAGCATCGGTTAAATTACGAACTCCATCAGAAACCAGTCCAACAGGAGGATTATCAATCACTATAACGTCGTAAAGTTCTTTCAACTGCGAAATAACATCCTTAAAACCATCACTCAACAACAATTCTGAAGGGTTTGGAGGTGTCGGACCTGCAGTAATAAAATCAAAGTCCTTTAACTTGGTACTATGAATGCAGTCTTCCAATTTACTTTGTCCTACAATTAAAGAACTCATCCCGTTGGTATTATCTACATCCATACCGAGGTGAATTTTTGGCTTTCGCAAATCTAAATCCAGTAATACGGTTTTCTTACCTGACATCGCAATAATTCCAGCAAGATTTAAGGCAACAAAGGTTTTACCTTCTCCAGAAATCGAAGAGGAAATAGCAATTGTTTGATAATTTGGATTGATGTAACTCAAGTTCGTTCGAATTTTTCTCATGGATTCTGCCATGGAAGACTTTGGCGCCTCGGCAACAATCAATTGAGAATATTCCATGTTGTATTTAAACATAGGAACACCTCCAAGAATCGATGCTTTTTCTGGTAAAACACTTTCGAGGTCTTCAATTAAGTTAATTTCATTAAACATGACATATTTCAAGAACATGACACCTAATCCAAGGATGATGCCGAACATGATAAAAGAACTGTAAATAAAATTCTTACTCGGTTCAACTGGAGTCGTCGCGACCTTTGGCATACTTAATATTCGGTTAGACGAAGCATACCCGGCATCAGAAATCGCGTACAACACCTTCTTTTCTGTCAGTAAAGTAAAATACTTTTCGTTCAAATTTTGAATATTCTTCAATCGATTGAACTCCATTTTCTTTTCTGGCAACTCGAAAATATCATCTTTGTACTTTGCTAAATTCCCTTTTAAAACTCTCGCATTTTGCATTAATCGATTCTCAATGGCAGAAACACTTCGTTGAATTAAATTTGTTTTTGCCTTCACTTTTCTATCCAATAATTTTACTTCAGAATTTTCTGGAGTCACTCTGTAAAGAAGATCTTCTTTACGTTCTAAAAGTAAATGTAACTCTTCAATGTGCTTAACTAGAGAAGTTTCATAGCTCTTGCCTAACATTTCAGGTAACATTTTATACACTTCCAGCCTATTTGGACTAGAACCAATCATTTTGTGCACTGTGATTAAAGAATTCAATTCGTCTTCTATCAGGAATAGTTGATCCTGAAGTTTACTGATATTGTCTGTGATGTTTGACGCTGCTTCTTCAGGGTTGGGTAGGTTAGATTTTCTCTGAAAAATCATTAAACTATCTTTGGAAGACTTTAATTCATTGGAAAGAGAATCCAATTGAGAATCTATAAAACCCAGTATGTTTTCCGACCCTTTCCGTTGCATATCTTCATCAAACGAGATATATGAATTTGAAATTGCCAAGGTAATATCTTTACAAAGTTGAGGAGTATAACCTCGATATGAAATTGAAATCGTTTTTGCTCCCACCTCTACAGGAACAACTTTAAGTCCTTTTCTTAACCTTTCTGTTACGGACTCGATGCTGTTAAAAGTGAAATACAATTCATTAATTGTAGAAGCATCTCTTAAGGCATCATCACTGATTACTTTAACAACTACATCAAAGTCTTCATTCTTTAAATGTTCATTAACATACCCTTTTACAACCTTAGTCTCTCCGTTTTTCAAATACGAAAGAGAAATGTTCTCCCCGTCATAATCGACTCTTACTTCTTTATTGATCAAGGTAGAATCATACAATTCATAGGGCTGAATATAATAACTACTTGATAAATACTTTTCTTCTGTAAGTACGTTCCCTCGAGAATACAAACTGACATTTAATGATAAGCTTTTAACAGCACGTTTAAACAGTAGTTCTGAACGTAGTAACTCTACAACACCTGATAGTTGATTATCTCTTGAACCTAAATTCTGGAAATCTAGGACTTCTTTTGCTGTATCTTTTTCTGACAACTGAAGAATCATAGCTGACTCGTAAACCGGCTTAGTATAACGGAGATAGGTAAACGCAAGAGCGCTAAACAGCAAAATAAAAGTCAATGGCCACCACCAATACCGCTTTAAAATCGTTCTCAGAATGAGAGGGTCGTAGTTCTTATTTATTATGAAACTCTTGTTGCTCAATTTATTTCAATAAGTTAATGGCTGTAAAAATAATCACTGCACCTGATAGAATAGAAACGATAGGTACAACATCTTCTGCAATTTCTTTGGCTATCTCTGGTGTTGGTTCAACATAAATGTAATCATTTGCCTGTACAATCATATCAACATAACGAAGACCGTCTATCGTTGAAAGATCTATGATGTAAATTTTGCGCACACCTCCTACTCGTCGCATTAACTTGACCGTATTTGCTTTTCCTCTGTCTGTAATTCCTCCAGCAAGTGCCAAAGCTTCCATTAATGTTGTGTTGGTATTGGTCAATTGCACAACGGTTGCATCTGAACCATTTCCAGGAAAAACAATAACGCGTTGGTTGGTAATTTTCACTTGCACAAAAGGGTCTTGATATTCTTTTTTAAACAATTCTATCATCTTGTCTTCACATTCCTCAACTGTTAAACCTGCTATTTTAACGTGACCAAGAACGGGAACTTCGACCTCTCCATTTGATCTTACGATATATTCTGTGCTTGTTGTGTTTTTAAGTCCCTCATCAGAAACACCACTTATGCCTTCAATTATTTGAGCGCCATTGTTGGTTGCCAATGTGAAAGATATCTTATCGTCAGGCGAAATTCGATAAGCTTCCATCGGCGTTAATGGAATAGAATCGCTGTTAACCGCCGTCCCTTTTGCCTGTTTAAACATTAGATTACTGTTTATGCCACAACTTTGCAAAAGCATCGCAGTACCAAAAACTGTCAATAATAATATTCTATAAATCAGTCTCATTCCCTTTTCTTTCTATTAATTCATCATAGAGTTTCGTCATGTTTTTGACCAAAGTCTTGTAATGGAATTTTTCTTCTACGAAAGTCCATCCATTTTGTGACAGTTTTAGTCGTTTATTTTCATTTTCGACTAAATCAAGCAGTTTTTCGGAGAATAGTTGCTCGTTATTTACTGGAATCACAAACCCTGTTTCTCCTTCCACTAAGATGTCTCTCACTCCGCCAACATCTGTTGTTATCACCGGAACACCAGACGCTTGTGCCTCTATTAAACTCACAGGTGTACCTTCGTTTTTAGAAGTTAAACAGATAATATCCATTCCTGCGTTAAATGAAGCAACATCTGTTACCCAAGACGTTAATTTGATGGAATTATTGTGCTTTTTATTGATTTTAGAGACTTTTTCTTCTATAAATCCTCTTTCTGGTCCATCGCCAACGATAAAAATTTTGACATTCTTCGTGGTTTCTGAAAGAACTTTCTCCACAACATTTAAGAAGAATGCATGATTTTTAACAGGTGCCAAGCGACCAATAATTGCGATTGCGACATCACCATCAGCAATGCTCTGTTCCTTTCTAATTCTTACTCGCTCAGTCTTTGCTCGCTCCTGAAACTCATACAGGTCAAAGCCTAGCGGAATCACTGTGATTTTGCTTTCAGGACAAATTTTATGAGTATTTGCCAATTCTCTCTTCTGAATTTCTGAGATTGCGACAATTGCATCCGACTTCTTGGCAAGGTTGCGCTCAATTGCCTTAAATATTGCTGTTTTCACTTTTCCGAAGTAAGAATGAAAAACGTGACCGTGAAAAGTGTGAACGATAATTGGAACATTGCATGCTTTTGCCGCTTTTCGACCTAATGCCCCAGCTTTGGCAGCATGTGTATGCACAATGTCAGGTTGAAACTCCTCAATAATCTGTTTTAGCCTTTTATACGCCGCTCGATCACTTTTCAAATTGGGTTGTCTGACCATTTCTTCGATAAGAACTGGTTCAACTCCGTATTTTTTTAGAATGTATAAGGAATCAGATTCTCCAATATCTGGCAATCCTCCGATTAATTTCGTTTCAAAATCATCACCAATAAACGCGCTTAAAAATGTTGCATTATAAGTAGGTCCACCAACGTTGAATCGGTTGATTATTCGGAGGATTTTTACCTTCCGTTTGTATTTATTAGTCGTCGTTTTCAATTCTTTTAGTCAGTCATTCATTACTCGCGTTGAACATGTTGAAATATCAATTGTTCACAAGTTTTTTCGTCTTTGGCACATTCATTGACAATTCTTATCGAAATTTATCAAAAAAAGTTCGATGAAGATACTAAGTCTGTTTCTATTAACCTTGTTCTATGGCGTAAATTTGTTATTTGCCCAAAGTAGCATCCAGGCAGAATTGGAAAATTTTGTCAACGACCCTTCTTTAAAACACGCTTCTGTGAGTTTTAATTTGATTGATTTAGAAAGCAATGGTATCGTTGCATCGTACAATCCACAACAGATTCTGCCTCCCGCATCTACGGCAAAACTTTTTTCTACAGCCACAGCACTCGAAATTTTAGGACCTGATTACAGAGCAAAAACGCGCATTTATTACAACGGAGAAATTGACAGTAACGGCGTACTCAATGGCAATATTTGGATTCGTGGTGGCGGCGACCCAAGTTTAGGGAGCAAATATTTTAATTCTCCCGAAAAGCAACGCGATTTTCTGAAAAAATGGGTGGCTGAAATCAAGAAATTAGGAATCAAAGAAATTTCAGGTGCTGTTATTGCCGATGCCTCAGAATTTGGTTACAACGGTGCTCCAGATGGCTGGAATTGGGTCGATATGGGCAATTATTACGGATCAGGACCTTCTGGATTAACTGTTTTCGACAACCTTATTCAACTAAAGTTCAAGACTTCTTCTGTTGCGAATCAACCGGCAAAAATCATAGATATTCAACCTCAAGTTCCTGGTTTAATTATGCACAACTATGTTCTCTCGTCAAAAAAGAGAGGAGATAACTCCTACATTTATGGAGCGCCTTATTCTTTAGACCGCTTTGCTACTGGGACATTGCCTGTTAATCAATCAGAATTCACTGTAAAAGGAAGTATGCCTGACCCAGAGAGTCAAATTGCCTATGAATTAGTTCAGCAACTCATGCAGCAACAAATCACCGTTAGCGACATGTCAAAATCTGTTCGGAAACTATTTAATTCAAAAGGAGAAATAGACTATTCTACAAAAAATCTAATCTATACACATAAAGGAGCAAGGTTGATAGACATCATTAAGGTCACGAATCACAGAAGTATTAATCTATTCGCAGAGCAGTTGCTTTGCTTAGTTGGCTATCATAAAACTGGAGACGGGAGTACAAAAAGTGGGCTAAAAGTGTTGGAGAATTATTGGTCGTCTAGAATCAACGTGCAATCAATGCGCATTAACGATGGCAGTGGTTTATCTCGAACGAATGCCGTTTCCGCAGCGAATTACACTGCATTATTGAGTTATATGTCCAAAAGTAAGAATAAGGTGGCTTTTTTAAACTCCTTGCCTATTTCTGGAGAAAGTGGAACGTTAAAATCTTTGTGCAGAAATCAATCTGCCCACGGAAAGGTTCATGCAAAAAGTGGCACAATGACAAGAATTAAGAGCTATTCGGGCTACATTCATTCTGCTAACGGGAAAGTTTATGCTTTTGCTATTATCGTCAACAATTTTAATGGTAGTTCGAGTGCTGTTAAGAAAAGAATGGCGGCTTTGTTTAATAAAATTGCGGTGATGCCTTAGTCTGCATTCTTCATTGCTGTTCCATATTATCCCTTAAAAAGAAGCTTATAAGGCCTTTGAAAGAAAAAAACACTCCTAATCTCCGCATATTTTGCGGTGAATAGGCGAAATTGTTAAACTCGCGGAGATCAGAATAAAAAAAACCGAGGTCTTAAAAAATTAAAACCTCGGTTGATTACCAAAAATTATTGCTTAGTTCGCACTTTGCAAGAACTCTATGACTTTATTTGTTTCTTCTTGTGTCAAATTTGCTCTAAGTCGCATGTGCATACCTGTAACCTCCCATTCTGCGTCTGAGAATGCATCTGGTGAAACTCCATTATGACAACGAATACAATTTTCCCCCCAAATTTGAGCGCCAGATTTCATGGCAACCATTGGTGAAACTTTGCAACTACTAACTGTAAGAAAAGAACCTACTAGCACTGCTATGACTGATGTTATTATGATTATTTTTTTCATGATTTCTATTATTAAGTTAAAATCCCATTGCCCAACGAAAGTAGAACATGTCCTGTGTGATGGTAGCACCTAAATCGTGATTCCCCAACCCACTTGTTGTTTGATATCCAAATTTAATTACCGTTCTCCAATCAAGCCAGTAGTTTAAACCCACTGTGATTTGTGTAGGATTTTGCTCCCAAAGGGCTCCTTCTGGAGTCTGTAAAACACTGTATCTACCAACTAATTCTAAATTTCTAAAGAATTTATTCTCTATTAAAGATGGTCTAACTGTCAATTGAGCATAATATCCATTACTGATATTGTCAAAGCTATAAAAGCCTCCTGTTGTATCTTCCACATCTAAAAAGTCTGCACTACTCACTTGAGAATAGTTGTATTGCCCTTTAATGTCAATCACACTTTTCATGAAACTTAAAGGTTTAACAAGAGAGAAATCAACTGCGTACAAATTAGCTGTAACATCTTTGTATCGACTTCCTTCTGTTCCTACTTTCCCCATCATTGCAGAGAAACCAACTTCCATCATAGAGTTTGAGAAAGGAAATATTCCTACTCTACCACCTACGGTTTTGTCTTTGTTATTATCCTTCATGTATCCGAATTTGAGCATTCCTGCTTCGCCTTCTTCAATAGATCCATCTTTGATTTGAGGACCGTTAACAACATAAATTTGATAGTTTAATTTTAGAGAACCTGTATAAAAAGCACCTCTTAATTCTAAACCAACATCACTTGAAGGAGCAATACCATCGTGACCAAACCCTAGAGGCGCATTGACAGATCTATTTATCCACGCTGGGTGCATTTTTTCAGTAAACGTACCAAAAGGGAGTAAGAATTGACCCGCTCTAACAGTTACATACTTGTTTAAGATGAAAGATGCATTTGCATATCCTAAACCAAGTTCAAATCCATTTGCTCCATAACCTCCTTCTAATTCAGCTTCAAAAAACAACTTATCTGACTGTTTGTATAATAAAACAGGATTAAAACCACCTCCAATGAATCCGAAATCTGTCACTCCTTCAACATCAACGGCATCAAAACCAGTGAAGAAAAATCCTCTAATCATGAACTTTGATTTCCCTGGTTTTAAGGTTTTGTAATTTTGAAGCGCTTGTCTTTCTATTGTCGACAAAGAATCTTGCGCATAGATAGAACTTGTCGCAATTAATGCTAATACTATTAACAGATATTTCATGGTCTATTTTTTAAATGTTCGAATAAAACTTACCAATTGCCAACGTTGCTCTTTTGTCAAAATTGTTTTGTAAGAAGCCATTGGAGCTCTTCCTTCTGTCAGTTTCCAAAATATGGCACCGTCACTTTGGTTTTGCACTTTTGCAATATGAAAATTCGTTGGTCGCGGTGTCAAACTAGCTCCAGCCATTCCATCACCTTTTCCATAATTTCCGTGACAAATTGCACACATTTGCTTGAACAATTTTTTGCCTTTTGCAGTTGCTGATGCACTACCTTTATATGGGTTTTTTAATTTATTGGCACTCGCAGGTGCGATCCAATTTTTTACGTCTGCATTTTCCGTCTCTACGGTATCAGGTCCAAAACTCCAGAAAAGGATTCCTGAAAATGCTACTAAGATGCTTAAATTTAACTTGTTCATCTTTCTTGTTTTTAGTTATTACTACTTTTATTTATTCTACTTATAAACTCTTTTGTCCTACAAATTTAAACCAACATAACAGTTGCTTCTATGACCTTCGTCATGTTTTGATGTAATTCTCATCATATTGTTAATATGTAATGCCAAAAAATGAGATAACCTCTACTAAAACCGGTAAAATATAGAACCTGTTATTATTTCTCTTGTTTTTTTTTAAATTCTTTAACGCGTTAAATTTAAATCAGGTCTGTTGTTGTCTCTATGACCTTTGTCACTTTCTTAGATAATTATTGTCATATAGTTTTACGTATAACTTCTGAATAGTAGTTATAGCAATAGGTTACGATATGAATTTGATCGATTTTTATTTCTTGCGCAACCTTTGGTCTATCCGCTTCGTTATAAGGGCAAACAAGAGTTGAGTATCTTTGTCATTCAGTTTTTTTCCGAATTTGACCAACTTTCCTAAGTATTCGAATTCAATTCTATCTCCTCCAATAATCCATGGTGATTTCTCCCAGGCTGCTTGAATGGACTTTTCTTTTGGTTGGTGTACTGTGATTT
>NVXU02000027.1 GCA_002734065.2 Fluviicola sp. | reverse complement strand
TTTCTCTAGGGTTAATTGTTTATATCTCATGCTACTTCTTGTTTTTTGGTTGAAATAAATTAGCAGATTATCGATTAATCCTATCTTTCAACTTACTTCAAAAAAATTGCACTTGATATTAGAATTGGCATATTATTATCCCAAGCATTTTTTCTATTTATCATAAATTCTTTATCATTTATTGACATCCAAGCTCGTAAATTTGAAACTGATTGTTGCAAGGCTGTTTGAAGTTTATTTATAGACTGTAACTTTGGCCCACTTACAGTTGCTAAATCTAGGGCATAACCTCTTAACCATAAGCTTGCAGATGCTCCGATAATTAGCATAAATATACCCAATACAGCTACTAAAAAATGTGAATGCAGTAAGTTACTCTCTAGTTCTATACTTTTTTTTTCAAGTTTATTCATACTTATCTTACTTCTTTAACCACTTTGGATTTTTTTTACTAACTTAAGTAAAGTTTCAAGTTGTGTCTGTAAAATACCAACACGCTGATATACCTGAGATGGAATTTTAAATCCTGAGTAATATGCTTTTTGACTTTTATGCGCACCTTTCCTAAATGTGTGTAAGTAACTAATATCGGCAATAAGAAGTGTAGATAAATCATATACATCACTTGGTTCTTTTTGTCTAAATGAACCTTTAATATATTTAAATTCAAGAAATTCATGTTCACTAAACTTAGCTATCTCTTTTAAAATCGTATAACATTTTAGTAATCTTTTATATACATCTGTTGGTGTTTTATATCGTATAAGCAAAGATTCAAAAGGGATACTTCTAATATTTTCAAAACTAACAAGAAGTTGAGCCATTATATATACAGATATACTTACTTGTTAATAAGCGTCACTTGAAGAGAAAGATCTACTCAAAAGGGTATTTATGGCTCTGTTAGCTTCAAGCATTGAAGAAAAAACATGATCAGGTTTTGTATCTATAGCTTGGATTTGTTCTTGTGATTTTTCAGAAATATTTAGTGCCTTTTTTACAGCAAGCACTTTTTGAAGGGCATAATCAACTATTTCCCATACATGAAATGGTGTAATTAATGATGAATTAACAAAGTTTGGTGCCTTCGCAGAAAAACCAGTTTTTTCAAATGATAAACGATTAGACTTATTAAAAAGTGCTAAGGCCTGAAAATAAACCTCCCTAGGTGCTGCATTTTATTACCTTAGTTGATTTATAAGAGGTACCAGATTTTCCCATCTCTATACGTATTAACTCTAGTTCACTAATAAGTAGTTTTGATCTGGCTAAAACATCAGCTGGTAATATACTATTGGCATTTAATATACGGCCACTAATTGGAGCAGTAGTTATAGCCTGCAAAAGACTAATTTCTAAGATAAAAAGTATAAAAAGAATTTTTTTATAAATAACATTACAATAACTCCATTATAGTGGAAATATGTATTGTACATTACAATATTAAATAATAATTTTAAATATTTTTACTAAAAACAACATTTAAATTATATTTTTAAATATTATTCTCCCCAGCCTAGTTTTTCTTTTAAAACATCAAAATAATTATATTCTTCTTTATGTATAAGTTTTACTGTTTTTCTAGCGAGTTTGATTTGTACACTCTCACCAAGACCTAACTCATGCATATCTTGACCATCTATGATAATTAGAGCTCTTTCTTCTGATGTTTTCATCTCTATAGGGAATTTACCAGGAAGTACTACTGGTCTTTGAGTTAAGGAGTGCGGACAAATTGGAGTTAATGCAAAAACATTTGTCATAGGAAACATTACTGGGCCACCAGCTGAAAGGTTATATGCAGTTGAACCTGTAGGAGTTGAAACAATTACTCCATCACCATAGTATGTATTAAATGGCTTAGAGTCAATCAAAGTCTCAATATGAATCATATTTGAGACCCTAGTCCTAGTTAATACAATATCATTAAAGGCGTACATTTTAACTTCTTTTCCATTTTTTATAACTGTAGCTTCTAGAATTGCTCTTTCATCTAACTTATACTCACCTAAAGTTATTTTTTGAACAAAATTATCTACTTCATCCAAGGCTAAGTCTGCTAAGAAGCCAAGGTTACCCGCATGAATTCCAAGTATTGGTATATCAAAATCAAAAGATTTTCTAACTGTAGAGATAAGTGTGCCATCACCACCAAGTGTTACAAGTGCATCACATGTCTTACCTAAATCTATAAAATCTACACCATCTAAACCTATCATGTTTGCAGAGTTTTTTTCACAAAAAACCTCTACACCATAGTTTTTAAAAGTAGCTTCTAGTTTAAGGTAATCATCTTTTATCTCAGGAGTAAACGGTCTTAAAATTACACCGACTTTTTGTATTTTTTTATTATGCAAATTTACTCTTTATATAAATATTTTTGCTTATTATACTCTATTTTGTTATTAAAATAATTTACCTAAAACAAGTATCAATATAAAATACTATGTTAAAATTTTAAAAATATACAAGAGAGAAAAATAATGGCAATTTTTGAAGATGTAGATATAAGTGATTTTGAATTAATAATGCAAAAAGAGTTTAAAAAGAAAAATACTGTAATTTTAAAATTTGGAGCTGAACTTTGCGATGCATGTTTTGCTCTAGAGAGTGAACTAGAAGATTTAGAAGATGAAAATGAAAATATTTCTGTATTATTTATAGACTGTAATGAAGCACAAGATATAGCTGAACAATATAATATACAAAAAGTACCTACTATGATTATTTATAAAGATGCAGACACAATGATTTACAAAGATTATGGTGTAATTTTAGCTTCTGATATTAAAAAAGTAATAAGTAATGGCATATAAATAAGCATATAACTTAAGTTAAGTTTAGATATAATCGCGAAAATTATTTTATAGGACTCTATATTTATGAGAAGTCATTATTGTACAGATTTAAATGAAACGCACGTTGGGCAAGATGTTGTTCTAGCAGGTTGGACAAATAACTATCGTGACCACGGTGGGATAATATTTATCGATTTAAGAGACAAAACAGGTCTTATTCAGCTTACTTGTGACCCTGAAGATAGTGCAGCTGCACATAAAGTAGCTGACGGCGTTCGTGATGAATACGTTTTAATTGCAAAAGGTACAGTTCGTTTACGTGGTGAAGGTTTAACTAACTCACGTCTTAAAACTGGTGCTATTGAGATTATTGTTAATGAATTAATCATTGAAAATAAATCAGCTCCGGTTCCATTTGTAATCGGTGATAAAAATGTTGGTGAAGAGACTACATTAAAGTACCGTTATTTAGAACTACGTGATCCTGATCTTTATGAGGTTTTTCGTCTTCGTTCAAAAGCAGCGATTGCAGCTAGAAATGTTCTTGATGAAAATGGCTTCTTAGAGGTTGAGACCCCTATCCTAACTAAATCAACTCCTGAGGGTGCTCGTGATTATCTAGTTCCATCTCGTGTACATAATGGTGAGTTCTACGCACTTCCGCAATCACCACAACTTTTTAAACAACTTTTAATGATTGGTGGATTCGACCGCTACTTCCAAATAGCAAAATGTTTCCGTGATGAAGATTTGCGTGCAGACCGTCAACCAGAATTCACTCAAATAGATGTTGAGATGAGTTTTTGTAATCAAGAAGACGTAATCAAGGTTGCAGAAGATTTATTAACAGCTATGTTTAAAGCTTGTGATGTAGACATTAAACCTCCTTTTAATCGTATAGCTTATAATGATGCTATGGAATTGTATGGAAGTGATAAACCAGATTTAAGATATGACCTTAAAATGATAGATGTTATTGATATATTTGAAAGATGTGATAATGAAATTTTTACAAATATAGCTAAAAAACCAAAAACTAACCGTATTAAAGCTCTTAAAGTACCTGGTGCTGATTTAGTTTTCTCAAAACGTGAAATGAAGTCTTTTGAGGATTTTGTTCGTAAATTTGGTGCGCATGGACTTGGTTACTTCCAAATGAAAGAGGATGGTCTTAAGGGTCCGCTTATTAAATTCTTCAAAGAAGAGGACATAACTCTATTAATTGAGAGACTTGATATGCAAGTTGGTGATGTTGTATTCTTTGGTGCTGGTGATAAAAAGACTGTATGGGATTATATGGGTCGTTTCAGAAACTTTATAGCTGAGCATGAAAAAATGAATCTTATAGATGAAAATGCTTACGAGTTTGTATGGGTAGTGGACTTCCCAATGTTTGAAGTTGAAGATGGTCGTGTTAAAGCACTTCACCATCCATTTACTCAACCTAAAGATACAGATAAAAACGATGTAGAAGAGATAGAATCTATAGCTTATGACATTGTACTTAACGGTACTGAGCTTGGTGGTGGATCTATTCGTATACACAAAGAAGATGTTCAAAATGAAGTTTTTAAACTTCTTGGAATTGCAGAAGAAGAAGCTCAAGAAAAATTCGGTTTCTTGCTAGATGCTCTTAAGTTTGGTGCACCTCCACATGGTGGTTTTGCCTTAGGTTTTGACAGACTAATGATGCTTATATCTAAAAAGAAAAGCATCCGTGATGTTATAGCCTTCCCTAAAACTCAAAAAGCTTCTTGTATACTTACAAAAGCACCAAGTCCAGTTGATAATACTCAGCTAAGTGATTTACATATTCGTTTACGTGAGAAAAAACAATCTTAATGATAAGAACTAAAGTTCAATGCATGGAGGCACTAAATGCCAAGTTGTAAAAAACTTTTTTTAATTATCGGAGCCCCAGGCTCTGGTAAAACTACCGATGCAGAACTAATAGCTAAAGAAAACGATAACATTGCACACTACTCTACTGGTGATATGCTTCGAGCAGAAGTTGCAAAAAAAAGTGAGCTTGGACTTAAGATAGATACATACATCTCTAAAGGCTTAATTGTCCCTATAGCTGTAGCTATCAAAACAATCACAAATGCTATTAAAAATGCCCCTACTGATATAATTATTATAGATGGTTACCCTAGAAGTATGGAGCAATTAAACGCTCTTGATGGGTACCTACTTCAAGATAATTTTTTGGAACTAATTAGCGTTATAGAAGTAAAAGTTAGTGAAGATACAGCTCGTGATAGAGTATTAGGTCGTGCTCGTGGTGCTGATGATAATACTAAAGTATTTAATAATCGCATGAAAGTTTATCTTGAACCATTAGCTGATATACAAGCCTTTTATACAACTAAAAATATTTTAAAAGTGATTTCTGGTGAAGGTACTATACAAGATATAGTTTTAGAGATGGGAAGTTTTATAAACTCTAAAATTTAATATTTAAAATAAAATATTTCAGGTTAAATAATTATTTTTTCTTATAATTCAAGAGATAATCATCAACAATTTTTAAGTTTTTGTAATATTAGAAATTTCAATGTTTTTATGTTTATTTATAGTAGATTAGCTCTTACTTTTTGATGTGTATAATATGATTTATCTGCCTCATTATTTGTACTTTAAATGTATAAATAACAGTAGAAGATGTGTGTTAATTTGTAAAAATATCTTACATTGCACACACCATACTACTTAAAAAAGTTTTTTAATTTTGTTTTACTAACCTAATTTAGAAACAATGCTAGCTTCAACATCAGCTATATCTGCTGTACCATCAACAGTAATGTAAGTCAAAGTATCAGTTTTTAAAGCTTGTTCTTTATAGTAACCTATTAATGGACTAGTAAGTTCGTGATAAACTTTTAGTCTATCAAGAACAACATCCTCTTTATCATCATCACGTTGAACTAAGTCTTCACCAGTTTCATCATCCTTACCTTCTATTTTTGGTGGATTATATACTAGGTGGTAAGTTCTACCACTTGATAGGTGAGCACGACGACCAGCCATACGGTTTACTATCTCAGAATCTGGAACATCTATCTCTATAACTGCATCTATTTCAATTCCAGCATTAGTAACTGCATCAGCTTGAGGAAGTGTACGAGGGAAACCGTCTAGTAAGTAACCGTTATTACAGTCATCTTGGGCTATTCTGTCTTTTACTAAACCGATAATAATTTCATCAGTTACAAGTTGACCTGAATCCATAGCAGCTTTAGCCATTTTACCCATCTCTGTACCAGCTTTAATAGCTGCGCGAAGCATATCTCCAGTTGAGATTTGAGGGATGTTATATTTTTTTGTTAAAAATTGAGCTTGAGTACCTTTTCCAGCACCAGGAGCTCCTAGCAATATTATTCTCATTATTTTTCCTAAATATTTTATTGTTGGAATTGTATATAAATATAGTTAAACATTAGCTATAGATACAATACTATGATATCTATATAAAAAATATATTAACTACGCTTCTTCAACAAATCCAAAGTCTTCTTCATCTGAGCCTTTTTGAGCCTCTTTAATATCATCTATAAGTTCTTTACATTCATCTTCTTCAATATCACCACTTTGTATATCGTCTAAAACATCTTGTAAGTCCGCTTTAAACTCACGTAACTCTTCTATCTCTTCTTTTGCATCTTCTGTAGCTTCTTTATTATCTGCAATCTCTTCAAATATTTCATCTAATCTTTCATCTAAATCAGGGATAACACTTTTCGTAAGTAGCTCTTCTAGCTCTTGCATATATGACATATATCTTCCTTAAATCATTTTCAGTATAATACTATTTATTTACAAAAAAATGGATTATAAATGAATTTTTATGCAGTAATAATTGGAACTGAAATTTTAAATGCTAGACGAGAAGATAAACACTTTGTTTTCTTGCGTGATGAACTAAATAAATATGGACATGAGCTTTTTGCATCATTTATAATTAAAGATGATGAAAAATTGATGAAAAATACCTATGAGTTTATAAAAAATGATGAAAACTCAGTAATGTTTAGTTTTGGCGGTATTGGAACTACCCCAGATGATTTAACACGTTGCATATCAGCTGATGTATTTACAAATCAAAAACTACATAGACATAAAGAATTTGAAAAAGATATACTAAAAAGGTTTAAAGAAAAAGCTTATCCACATAGAATCAATATGTCAGATATACCTATAGGCTCTAGTTTATTATTTAATCCCATAAATAATATGTCTGGTTTTAGCCTTAATAATAGATATTTTTTTGTACCAGGTTTCCCTCAAATGTCACATCCTATGATTAAAGATGTAATAAAAAAATTATTTAATAAATCACAACAAAAGTACAGACTAAGTCTACATGCCAAAACGAGTGAAGATACACTTATAGATATAATGAAAGAACTTCCTCTAAATATAGAACTATCATCACTTCCTATTCATGAGCCAAATAATATATCTGTTGAAATCTCACTGGCATCTACTAATGAAAAAGAGTTACAAAAGTATTTTTCATTTTTCACAAACTCTCTTAAAAACTTAGATATAGCTTATACTTTAATATAAGTAGTTTCTAACTGATACTATAAATAAGTAAAAATCAAGTAATTTCATCATGTTAATTTGGTTATTGGAATAATTATTGCTTGTATATCTATATACGTGTTTTTTTATTAAATAGCTCTACAAAAAAGAAAAATTTCAAAACTATAATTATACATTTAAAATATAAAGAGGAAAAGATGAGTCTAATAAGAAATAATTATGTATTTAAGGGTCATAAAGCATTATTGGGAAATAAGTATGTAACTTATGGAGAACTTGAACTTCCACTAAGATATGATATTTATAAAAAGTCTAAAAATAGTTTTGACTGGGGTAATGTTAGCTCAGGTGCTAAACAATTAGCTTTTTCTATGCTTTATCAGTTAAGCGATAAAGATTTTTCTGAACAATATGTTATTGAGTTTATGAATGATATAATTAAACCTTTAAACTCTAGGGACTGGATTCTAAATGCTTCTGATATTTTTAGCTGGATAAAAAATCATGATTACACTATAAAAACTGAAGAACTTAATACTAAGGCTCCAAGTAATTTAAAGTTATCAAAAACTAGAAAAAGAACCAAAACAAATGTTGTAAAAAAAGTTTGTAAAGAACTAGATATTACACAAAAAAATCTTGCAAATATCTTAGAAGTTCCAGAGGGTACTGTAAGTAGCTGGGCTGTGAAAAATGAGATTCCTCGTCTTGGTCGTAAAGCTATAGAGTTTTATATACAAAATCAAAAAAATCAAAAAATAGTAGATAGTTATAAAAGTTTTGTAAAACTACTTAATGCATCTTAATAAAAACTAGGAATCTAATATATATATGAAAATAAAAGACGAAGTAACAAGAAGTTTATTAATAGATAAAAAAACATGGAATGAGGCAATGAAGTATTCTAGAAGTAGGTATAAAATGAGCTTAAGCAAGGTTGTAGAATCTCTTCTGCAAGATTGGCTTGTAAAAGAAAAACGAAAACCTTTAGATAATGAGAAACAAGGTAAATTTTTTGATTAAAACTTACCTTGCGTAGTTAGTATTTTTCGGCGTATTTTCATCATAATTCAACAAAGCTAAGATACTTTTTTTATTCATCTTCCTTGCAAAGTCTATGACACTCATCCCCCTCAAATCCACAGCATTAACATCCGCACCATGCTCCATAAGTATTTTAAAAACATCTATACGTCCATAACATGCAGCATTCATTAAAGGTGTAAATCTACTTTTTCTTTTTGTTGTATTAACATCAATACCTTTATCTATAATATAATTTACAATATCTATATTACCATAGGATACAGCTGATTCAAATATACTAACCCCATCTTCATCAAAATCATATATATCTGCCCCATTGTCTATAAGTAACATTAAAAGATCTATATCACATTTATATTTTAAAGCTAAGGCTAATACTGATTCTTCATTCTCATTTGCTTCATTTAAATCAGCTCCTGTTTTAATGTACTTTTTTACACCAATATAATCATTATTTTTAAAAAATTCTACCCAAGTAGTCATATCTAGTATCTTTATTGTTTATAAAATTTTAGTCACAAAGACTAAGAACTAAGTATATACAAATAGTTATTAGTAGTTTTTATGTATAATTGCATTAATAAATTATTTAAGCGAGAATTCATGGAAATTATTGAAACAACAGATGCTTTTAAAGCATTAATACAAGATATTAAAACATCAACTCCAGGATATAGAGATCCTTTAGCCTTTGGTATAGCTAGGGTAGATTTAGGACAACTAAACGTTGAAAAAACACTTCAAGCTACATATCCATTAATTAACTGGGATGAAAATTTTGGAAGTGCAGCTTTATTTATAAAAGCATTATCTGAACAAGGTATAAACGTTGATTTTAAAGAAAGTGAAGTTGTTTGTAACATTAATGCAAAGTTTTTAAAATCTTGCTTAAATGCTTTTACACCTTACTCTGACGAGGCAAATGGTGATGCTCATAAAAATATTCAAGTAGTATCTGCTTTGTATAACCAAATAATGTCTAGTGGTTCTTTAGAGGGTGAATTTAAAGTAACCTTTATTTTTGATGATGCTCCGCTTAAGAGTGTTGAAGCATCTTATCTAAAACTATATGCAATTAGCCAAGCTAAAGTACCTCTAAGAGATATCAACTTAAATGGTGCATTTGGAGCCTTACCTAATGTTGCATGGGCTAATGGTCAACCAATAGAATTAGATTATCTAAGAGAATTTGAAATAGAGTTAAAACTAGCAAACGAATATCCACATATTGACTTTGTAGATAAATTTCCAAGATTCCTCCAGCATATTATCCCACAAGACAATACTAGAATTTTAGATACATCTAAAGTAAGGTTTGGTGCTCAACTTGCAGCTGGAACTACTGTAATGCCTGGTGCGTCATATATCAACTTTAATGCTGGTACTACTGGTTCTGTAATGGTAGAGGGTCGCATATCTTCTTCTGCTATAGTTGGGGATGGTTCTGATATTGGTGGTGGTGCATCTATACTAGGCGTATTAAGTGGAACTGATGGGAACCCTATATCTATTGGTAAAAACTGTTTATTAGGTGCAAATTCAACTTGTGGTATTCCACTTGGTAATGCTTGTATTATTGATGCTGGTTTATCAATCTTAGAGGGAACTAAGGTTGGAATTTATCCAAATGAGCTTAAAAAAATCATGGAAGTAAATACAAATGCCAATATGCAGGGTGAAATATTCAAAGCTAAACAGCTATCTAACTTTAGTGGTTTACACTTCAGACAAAACTCTATGACTGGTGAGATTACAGTATCTCGTTCAACTAGAGAAATTAAACTAAATACCGACCTGCATTAAAAGAATTACTTATTTAAAATAAACATACTTTTATCTTTTTGCTTATACAATACTATTTAGCAAGGAGATAAAATAAGTATATCTAATAACGTTTCATCTATAACAAATAATCAAAATTTTTTAAATACTACAGCTAATAATATTTCAAGACTTAGCTCAGATAAGGTTGGGGTTGACTTAGCAAAAGAGGTAGCAAACCTTATTGTAACGGATAATGTTAATGCTGTAAATGTGAGTGCTATAAAAACACAAAATGAGATGCTTGGTTCACTCCTAGATACAAAGGCTTAATCACAAGTCCTATCTTGTGAAAATATTTATACTTCTAAGTTTTCTTAGTAGTTTTGCATCTTTGTCATAGTATTTTTGGTATTTTCCAACTTCTAATGTACTAAATATTGGTCTGCCAATAACTATCCTACCCTCTACTCCATCTTTGTTAGTCTTTATACCCCACATATTATGAAAGATGATGATATCGTTTTTATATATTCCTACATAAAGCATTACATGTCCTTTTTTATATAAAAAAGTTTCAAAAGGGATGGCTTTTTCTTTAATAATACTTATTTTTTCATCTTCAGATAGGTGATTTAGTTTGATTATTTTACCTACATTAGCCTGTTTTGATGAGTTTCTAGGTAACCAAATTCCAAATGGAGCATAAAGGTCACGAAGCATTGATGAGCAGTCTCTTTGCTCATTAAGCCCACCCCATCCATAGTTAGTTTTAGATACCTCATTTATAATATTTTTTAAATTATTTTTAGTAAATTTCAAAGTGCCTTTATTAGCAATATCTTTGGAGATTTTTGATTTTAAAAACAAAGGTTTGTAGTTTTTGTATGAAGATACATTTAATATAGTATATGAATTTTCATCCTCACTTATCAAAGCGAACATCATACCAATTTTTGATTTAAATAAAAAATTTCCGTTGATATCATATATAGGTACGCCCTCTTTTATTATGCTTACCTGTTGTGCTTTTTGCCATAAGTCTGTATATTTTGAGTTTAATACTACCAACTCATTTGTTTTAATCCAACCAGATGTAAAACTAGTAAATACAAATGCCCACTCCTTATCTTGTGAAAAATGAGAAATTAAGATGGGCTTATTTGCGTGAATTGTACTATTTTGTAGATAATCAAATGGATAACCCTCACCCGATAGACTTGGGTCTCTATATAATGGCTTTATAGTTGGAAAAGCTCTTATATTTGTTTCTCGAATAGTTATTGCTTTTATATTTTTTGTTTTATACTCTTTAAAATTTGAATTTTTATATGTTTTTTCAAAAAAATCTTTTTTTAATGGTTGTAAATTTTCTCCATAACTATTAGTAGTTTTATGTATAGCAAAAGCCCATCTTGCAGCATTTAGACTATCTTTATGTTTTTTCATATTCCATACACTAAAGTACATCTTTTCATAGTTTTTTTGTGAGTTATATAAACTAGATTTTGAGTTTATATATTTTAGATAGGCATTAACATCTTGAGATATGTGCTCTAAATCATATATCTTACCGTTGTCAAGATCTACATTATTATCAATTTTTATAACTGGAGTTACTGTTGTAAGTTTCGGGTGAGTTACAATTATCTCTTTTTGTATTGAGATTTTTTCTACTGACTGTATGCTCTTTGATGAGCAGCCTATAAATACTAAACTTAGTAAAATAAAAAATAAATATTTCAAAAAAAACCTTTAATCTACATCTCCAAATCTACAAACAACCCTACCAATAACATCAATTTCCGATGAATCTAGTGTTTGAGTTGGATAGATTTCATTATCCGATATTATATCTATTTTTCCATCTATTCTTCGAACAATTCTTTTAATAAATAAGCCTGCCTGAGTTCTTATAGTAAAAATACCACCCCTTTGAAGATCAGTCTTTGATCTGTTAATAAATACTATATCATTATAAGAAAAGGTTGGTTCCATAGAATCACCAGAAACATTAATAGCCTCAATATGTTTTAACTCATTTTCACCACCTAGCCTATGAACAAACTCCAATGGCATCTCTACTTTTTCTATATCTTCATTTGATATCTCAGAGCCACCACCAGCAGATGCGCTTACATCACTATAGTATCTAATCATAAAAAATTTATTTGTAGCCTCTACTAATGATTCTGGAGATTGACCATATAACATCCAATTAATAGATATAGATTTAGTTGCACAAAAGTCTAGAAGTTCCCCGAAGGGTATTTTATTTCTTTTTTTCATAGTTGCAAAGTTCATTTGACTTATGCCCAATATATTAGCTACATCTTTATCAAATATTTTTTTACCACTAAATTCACAAGAGACTATGCTTTTAATCTCTTCAATAATTTCTAAGAATTTTTTCATTATATATCCCTCTATATTTTTACATAATATAATTATAATAGTATTTTGTAATTAAGTCAAAATAAATATGACAAAATGCAATATTTTTTACAATTACTTTAAAAAATGTGTAGTATCTAATAATTAATAAAAGGGATACTTAATGTCAATAATGATTAAAAATGCACAAAGTTTATTAAAAATATTTGAAAACAAACTAGAGAAATGGGCTGATATAGTATTTTAAGACTTAATCTTCTAGTTTATTAAGTTCTGAATTTTTATCAGATTCATTAGAGTCATTTGAATGTAATTTCTTTTTCTTTTCTAGTCTCTTAAATTCAGCCTCTCTTTGTGCTGATTTATTTTTATGGTAACCGCCAAAAACAAAAATCATAAATAAAACAAAAAGAACAAGCATGATTCCATCAATAATGCTCATAACTTATCTCTCAAATGTATTATAAGTTTGACGTATAGCATCATAAAGGACTATGCCTGCGCTAATAGCTAAGTTTAGGCTTCTGCCCTCTTTTGTCATAGGTATAGTGATATTTTGTCCTTTGTACTTATTTAAAATACTCTCTGGAATTCCAGCTGTTTCACTTCCAAAGAAAATAAAATCACCATCTTTAAAATCTGCTTGAAAATAAGGTTTATCCGTTTTGGTAGTGGCAAAATATGCATTATCTGTTATTTCATTTTTCAAAAAGAATTCATCTATAGATTCCCATACATGCAGGTCTAATTTTTCCCAATAATCAAGTCCAGCACGACGAACTGCTTTTTCATCTATATCAAAAGCTATAGGTTTTATTATATGTAAAGTTGCACCAGCATTTACACACAACCTACCAATAGCACCAGTATTATTTGGAATTTGAGGATTTACAAGTACAAGGTTAAATGCCATTAGAAGATAACCGTTTTATTTGCATATACAAAAATTCTATCTTCTAAGGCTAATTTTAAAGCGCGAGACAATACAACTTTCTCAACATCTTTTCCAGACCTTTGCATATCACGCCAACTATATGCATGATTAACATGTATAACCTCTTGAGCAATAATTGGACCCTCATCAAGATTATTATTTACAAAATGTGAAGTAGCACCAATAATCTTAACACCCCTATCATAAGCTTGTTTATAAGGATTGGCACCTATAAATGCTGGTAAGAATGAGTGATGAATGTTTATAATCTTATCTGAATAAGTCTCTACAAACCTAGGTGTTAATATACGCATATACTTAGCTAATACTATATAGTCAAGATTATCGTACAAGGATAAGCATTCTAAAATCTTATCTTCATGTTCATTCCTATCTAAGTTTATATGAGAAATTGATAAAAATGGAATATCAAACTTTTCAACTAATGAACCTAAGTCTTCATAGTTAGAAATTACGCATAAAATATTTGCTTCAAGCTCACCAGATTCATGCCTGATTAGTATATCACCAAGGGCATGCATCTCTTTAGTAGCCATTATTATTATATTTTTTTTCTTTGGCTCTATCACTTTTATACTAGATGTAGATGGTAATACTTCTTTTAAATATTTTTCTAATTCTAAAGCCTCTATATCTCCATCAACCTCACTACGCATAAAAAATTTATTATTCTCTTTATCTACAAACTCACTATTTGATAGTATATTTAAATCATTATTATAAAAAACTGTAGATACCTTGTAAACTAAACCTTTTTCATCATTAGCATCTATTAAAACTCTATATTTACTCAACGTTTAGCCTTCTTCAATTCATCTACCCTAGTATCAATATTTGCTAAAATATATTCTAAAAAATTTAAGGTCATATCTATTTTAGCCTCTATATTTGTATTATTTGGTGCTTGAAAACCTTCAAATAAAACTAAAAGTCTTTCTCTCATTGAGTTTAAAAATATTAATTCTCCATCAGGGCTATTTTCTTTAATTTCTTGTGTTTTTGAAGACAAAATAGTAGTTTTTTCTTTTTTAATTTTAGGGTTAGGTTCTCTCACTTCTTTTATTATTTCATCTTGAGATAAATTTACCTCTTCCATCTCAGCTAAGGTTGATAATATTACATCTTTTAATTCCATGATTTTAATAACCACCTTTCAAATTCATTAAACTCTATATCTGCATCCATCTTTATAAAAAACTCTTTCATCTGAGTATCTACACCTAAGAACTTTTTTCTCATGCCAGATAATCTTCTTATAGCAATTTTAGCATCACTATTGTTTGTATCTTTTTTTAGAATTTCTTTGTAAATCTCCAAGGCCTCCTCTTTAAGACCCTGAAGTTCATAAATATTTGCTAAGGTAAGTGTTTGCATATAAAAATCTTACTCTATCTTTTGATATAGTTTGCTATAATTGAGCCCATTTCTGATGTTGAACAGACCTCTTTAGCATCAAACTGCGCTAAGTCTTGAGTTCTGTAGCCTTCGCTAAGTGCCCTTGTTATAGCTGCATCAATAATATTTGCTGCTTCTTCTTCACCTAATGAGTGTCTTAACATCATTGATGCTGATGCTATAGTAGCAATTGGATTAGCTATACCTTGACCAGCAATATCAGGTGCTGAACCATGTATAGGCTCATATACACCAATTTTTTCACCTACAGATGCTGATGGCAAAAGACCAATTGATCCGCATAACATCGATGCTTCATCAGATAAGATATCACCAAAGATATTTCCTGTTAGCATTACATCAAACTGTCTAGGGTTAAGAATTAATTGCATAGCTGCATTATCTACATACATATGTGATAACTCTACATCTGGATATTCAGATGATATTTCAGTTACTACATCACGCCAAAGTTGAGATACATCTAAAACATTTGCTTTATCAATAGAACAAACTCTTTTATCTCTTTTTTGTGCAATTTTAAATGCTTGGTGAGCTATGCGTTCAACCTCTTTGCGAGTATAAAGCATAGTATTCCAACCCTTATCTTTAGTGCGTCCTTTTGGCTCACCAAAATAGATTCCACCAATAAGTTCACGAACAACCATAATATCAACACCTTTAATAATCTCAGGTTTTAATGAAGATGCATTTATTAGTTCATTATATACTACAGCTGGACGAAGGTTAGCATATACGCCTAATTCTTTTCTAAATCTTAAAAGTCCGCTCTCTGGACGTTTTTCTCTTGGAAGATTATCCCATTTTTGACCACCAATAGCTCCAAAAAGTACAGCATCACTTTTTAGTGAACCACTTATAGTCTCTTGTGGTAATGGATCGCCTGTCATGTCATAAGCTACGCCACCCATCAATAGTTCTTCATAAGAAAAATCAAAGTCAGAGTAAGATGCAAGTGCATCTAAGACTTTTACAGCCTCATCAATTATCTCTGGTCCAATACCATCACCCTTAATTAGCGCAATCTTATATCTCTTCATTATTTACCTTCTACTTCATTTTTTGCAAAGTTCATTAAACCACCAGCATCTATCAATTCTTGCATAAACGCAGGAATTGGTGTGAAATTATAAGTTTTAGAAGTTGTTTTATTTGTAATAGTCCCAGCATTCATATTTATACTAATCTCATCGCCTTCATTTATTTCAGAACTCTCTTGTAGCTCAAATATAGGTAAGCCCATGTTAAATGCATTTCTATAAAATATTCTTGCAAAAGTTGGAGCTATAATAGCTGCAACACCAGCTGCTTTTAAGGCTATGGGTGCATGCTCGCGAGAACTTCCACAACCAAAGTTAACATCAGCTACTATAACATCACCTGGAGTCATTTTATTTACAAATTCAGGGTCAGCATCTTCCATTACATGCTTAGCTAATTCCTCAGGAACTGAAGTGTTTAAATAACGAGCTGCTATGATTAAATCTGTATCAATATCTCTACCGAATCTCCAAACCTTACCATAAATATTTGTTTTTTGCATAATAATTCCTAACTATAGAATATCTTAGAATATCTATATTTTATTAAATAATTTTGCGATTATAGCTAAATTGAGGTTTATAATTTATAAATAATTAAAGCTAGGCTTAATACAACTTAATATTGTTTAGTATTAAGTTGTATCTAGGAGATTATTATCTTTTTAGGTTATTTGTAGTTTGCAACATTTCATCAGAAGTTGTGATTACTTTTGAATTAGAATCATATGCACGTTGCCCAGTAATTAAATCAGTTAATTCAACTACCAATTCAACATTAGAAAGCTCAACAAAACCTTGTCTTAAAATACCAAGTCCATCTACACCAGGTATACCTTCAACTGGTTGACCAGAACTGTCTGTCTCAATATACAAGTTATCACCTAAGGAATGAAGACCTGAAGCATTAATAAAATTTGTTGTTTGAATTTGACCAATTTGAGTAGCCTGAGTTTGTCCTGGTTGAACTACACTAACTGTACCATCAGTACCAATAGTAATATTTGTTGCATCTGGTGGAATTACTATCTCTGGTATCATTGTATATCCATCACTATTAACCATTGAACCATTTTGATCAATCTTAAAGGCACCATTTCTAGAATATACCTCAGTACCATCAGGGAGTGCTAACTTAAAAAATCCTCTACCAGTAATTGCTAAATCAAGTTGGTTATCAGTTTGTTTTAGACTTCCCTCTGAAAATATCTTACTAATGGCAGTTGGACGAGAGCCTAAACCAACTTCAATACCAGTTGGACTCTTAGTTACGTCTGAAGTAGCTGTTCCAGCATACTCCATAACCTTGTACATCAAGTCAGCAAATTCTGCACGAGATTTCTTAAAACCAATTGTATTAATATTGGCAATATTATTGGCTGTAGTATCTATCTGTGTCTGCATGCCTAACATTCCTGTAGAGGCTGTATAAAGAGATTGCATCATAATCTTATCCTTTTTTTGCGATTTTATCTATTGCGTCACGGTTCATTTCATTCATCTGAGTATCCATGGCTTTTTGGTACATTCCAACTAAACGATTTGTTTCTATCATTTGTGTCATCATTTTTACGGCATTAACATTACTTTTTTCTACACTACCTTGAAGAACAGCTCCGCTATTTTTAATACTTTTAAAGTCTGATGGTCCATCATATATATAAAGGTTATCACCCTCTTTTTTAAGAAGATTTATATTATCTGGTTGAGCAATAAATAATTTTGAGTTAGGAATTAATTTTGCCGTATTTGGTATATTCGTATAAATTTGTCCATTTTTATCTACTTCAATTACAGAATCTTCAGAGTTAAAGCTAATAGGATTTTGTGATGCAAAATAATCATCTGGTAATACTTCATAACCAGCTTTTGTTACAAGTTTTCCCTCATCATCCTTAACAAAAGAACCATCCCTTGTTAATCTTATACCCTGTGGAGTTTTTACAACAAAAAATAAACCTTCACGAGAAAGCGCAAAGTCTAAAGTATTGTTTGTATTTTGCATATTACCCATAGTATAATTTGTATAGGAATCAACTATTTGGGGTGCCTTAGTCATCGCACGATTTAGAAATTGCGCAGCTTCTTTTGTCTGATTAGCATTTGGCAATTCATCTCTAGCTTCTTTAAAAAGTCGCATAAAGTCACCAACTATTACATTGTCTTCTTTAAATCCAATTGTATTAACATTAGCAAGATTATTAGCGATAACATCAAGACGGTTAAATTGTGTCACCATGCCTGCCGCCGAAGAGTAGTATCCACTTTGCATAAAATCCCTTTTAGATAAAATATAATTTTTACTGTTATTACTTCAATTTTAAATACTTAAGCAAAGGGTGTTCCAGTAAAATCTAATCAATAAAAAAGAATATATTAATAATATTTGGGTATAATCCACTCTTATTTCTAACTTAAACCTACAAGGCATATTGCATATGACAGCAAAAGAACTCAACAAGGCAATTGATTCATTTTTTACGAATCAAAAATCAAAAGATTGTTCAACATATGAATCATTAATTGAATTATTTGATAAACAACCAACAGCTGCACAAGCAAAAAATATTTTTAAACTTATTGAAAAAAATAAAACTTGTATATATACAGCTTCAGAACATGCAAAAATACTAAACGAAAGAGAAGCTGAAGCTAGGCGTGATGCACAAAGAAAAATGCTTGAAAATAGCGATAATGATAAATTCGATATTTTAAAAGAACATGAGCTTCTTGAGTGGTCACGTTCAGATTCGCCTGTACGAATGTACCTTCGTGAAATGGGTCAAATTCCCTTACTTACAAAAGAAGAAGAGATTGAAATATCTAAAAAAATTGAAAATGGTGAGAGTATTATTATTGATGCAATTTGTTCAGTTCCATATTTAATTGAATTTATTTTAGACTATAGAGAACCTCTTCTTAACCGTGAAAGAAGAGTTAAAGAATTATTTAAAAGTTTTGAAGATGAAAAAGAAGATGGTGATGACAATTCTAATACTGAAGAAACTGTAGTTGCAGATTCAGAGCCAAAAACTTTAACTGCTAAAGATAAAACTAGAGTTGAAAAAGTAACTATTAGCTTCAAAGCATTAGAGAAAGCAAAAAAAGAGTGGATGAAAATTGCTGAAAAAGTTCCTGCAAATTTATATGGTAAATTAAATTTAGATATTGCAACCTACTTCTTAAATGTAACATATAAAAAATCTGTTTTAAGAGATAAACTTTTAGACCTTGGTCCAACATCTAAATTGATAAATGAACTTGTTAAAGCTATGGAGACTGCCCTTAAAAGCGATGAAGGTTACGATAAAGAATTAAAAAGATTAGAATATAAACTTCCTTTATTTAATGCAACTCTAAAAGCTAATCATAAAATTTTAGTTGAAAAAATATGTGAATTAAACAAAGAAGATATTGCAAATATGGTTCCAGAGGCTACTATGGTTTCTACATATATGGAAATAAAAAAACTTGTTCAGACCAAAGAAGCAAGTAAAAATAGTTTTGATATGGAACCTGAAAAACTAGCTGACATTTTAGAACAAATCAAACGTGGTAAAAATATTTCTGAGATATCTAAAACTAAAATGGCAAAATCTAACCTTAGACTAGTTGTATCTATTGCAAAACGTTATACAAACCGTGGATTACCTTTCCTTGACCTTATCCAAGAAGGTAATATTGGTCTAATGAAGGCTGTTGATAAGTTTGAATATAA
Source organism: Fluviicola sp. (assembly GCA_002734065.2). Taxonomy (GTDB): domain Bacteria; phylum Bacteroidota; class Bacteroidia; order Flavobacteriales_D; family Crocinitomicaceae; genus UBA4466. The sequence continues at coordinate 29,310 of NVXU02000027.1, read as the reverse complement.
AAAAGGTTATAAGTTCTCTACTTATGCAACTTGGTGGATTCGTCAGGCTATTTCACGTGCTATTGCTGACCAAGCTAGAACTATTCGTATACCAATTCATATGATTGAGACTATAAACCGTATCAATAAAATCATGCGTAAACACCTGCAAGAGCATGGTAAAGAGCCAGATGTTGATACAATTGCTGAAGAAGTTGGATTGTCAGTTGAAAAAGTAAAAAATGTTATTAAAATCACTAAAGAGCCTATCTCATTAGAGGCTCCTATTGGTAGTGAAGATGATGGTCGATTTGGTGACTTTATTGAAGATAAAACATCTTTATCTCCATCTGATGCAATTTTAAAAGATGATTTACGTGGTCAAATAGAGAATGTACTTGAACAATTAAATGAACGTGAAAAAGCTGTAATAAAACTACGTTTTGGAATTATGGATGATGAGAGTGATAGAACTTTAGAAGAGATTGGTAAAGAGTTAAGCGTAACTAGGGAACGTGTCCGTCAAATAGAGAGTTCAGCTATCAAAAAACTTAAACACCCTAAAGTTGGTAGAAAACTTAAAAATTATATAGAGGAATAGTAGTAGCATATGACTTTTGAACAACAATGGATTGAATATGACTACAACCCTTTTGTACTTTTTAGTTCAAATGGAAAAATTATTTCACTAAATGCCGAGGCTCAATTTTTATTGGGTTCTGCTACTACAGATGAGATTTTTAAATTGGCTACTACTTATGCAAATGTTTCTTTTGGTTTTAAAACAACTTTTATAGAACTAGAATTTGGTAGATATAAGTTTTTTGCCGTCTGTGTTGGATACGAAAATGAAGATGAGATAGGTATTAAATTTTATCAGGCTCCAACTTTTAAATTGGATAAAGAAAAACCAGTAGGTGAGCTTATAAATATATATACCTTAGTCGACTTATGTATATCTGCAAGCTCTATTAATTCTAAAATCATATTTGTAAAAGAATTTGATCCGACTATACCAGAGATAATAATAGATTCAAACAACTTCATAAAGCTTCTAAATAAAATTTATTCATGTTTTGAACATAATGATAAAATATATACAAGAATTTTTTATAGAATTGGTGAACATATTAAATTTGAAAATAAAAAATATAGTATATTCTCTATAGTGATTTATGCAGATGATATTAATCAATATAAATCCAATGAACTAGAAATTTTAAGTGCAAATACAAATTTTTATATAGATATACAAAGTAAAATAACTATAAACATACCTATGATTACATCTTAAAAAAACATATCATCAACATCCTCCTCTTCATCTAAGGTATCACTCATAGTCCACATAATTGTTATTGTATTCATATCACTGATAATTGAAGCATCAAAAAAACTAACAGCATCGTCACTGTTTTCCAAGTCCTTATTCCATTTATTTAAAACAAATAAAAAACTCTCTAATAAAACAAATATATCATTTATCTTTTGTTTATCATCAGGCAGTGGATTATCTCTTAGAGTGACTGCAAAATCTTTCATAGCTGCTGCTAATTCTGTAAAAAATGTATAAAAAGACAATAATGATGCGTATTGAGTGAAACCTCTCATAATATCTTCAATTGCATCTGCAGGTATATCTCCATTTGAATTTATTACAGATATTACATTACTATCTATCTCTGTATATAAATCTTTTATTTCTTGAAGATCTTCATTAACAAATTGCTGCATCTGCTCTCTTAGATATATCTCTTCAATATTTTTTGTTTTTTGTTTTTTTTTCGCAGATGTTATTTGATCCTTATTTGCAAGTGTATTTAACATCCTGTATGATTTTTCTAGTTCTTCATTTTTTTTCTTTAACTGAGCATTTTGATTTTCTAATTCAAAGTTTAACTTTTCCACATGATTAAAAAAAATAGTTATCTCTTTTGAATCACTAATTGCTTTACTTACTTTATATAAAAGTGTTTGTATTTGCTCGGGTATTATTGGTTTAGACAAAAAACCATCGGCACTAATATCAATAGCATTTTGAAGATAAGAAGAATCGTTATATGCTGTAATAAATATTAAAGACTGTATATTGTTTTCAAGACATATAAGCTGACTCATTTCAATACCATTCATATTTGGCATATTAATATCTGTTATTACTATATCATAATACTCAGCTGTCTCATTTTTATATTTCATATACATAGCTAAACCTTTAGCTCCGTCTTCTGCAATATCAACTATATTGAAATATGTATTAAATATACGCAATGTTGAATTACGCAACATTTCATTATCCTCTATATATAAAACATTTAAATTTTTAGAATATTTCATTATTGTCTTATTATCTATTTTCATAACCTTAACTCCTTTTTTAATTCTATTGTAAAACGCACACCATTATCATAATTAGTTACATATAAGTCTCCACCATGATGTTCACTAATTATAATTTTTGACATATATAGACTTAAGCCAGTTCCATTTTTTTCATCTTTTGTAGAAAAATACGGATCAAATACTTTTTCTATAATACTTTCTTCAATACCCATGCCATTATCAATTATATTAACGACTGTATTTAAATCAGTATCAAAAGTACTAATAATAATTTTTGGTTTTTTTATCTGTTTTTCTAAAAAATTATCTTGTGAATTTTTTAATATATTTAAAACTACCTGCATTATCTCATTCATATAATAATGTAAGTTAGTATCACTTTTATAATCTTCAATAATATCTATACCTTTGGCTTTCAAAGGTGCCCTCATAATTGATAAAGCTTTTTTTATCGATTCATCAATTAAACCTATATGTTTATTCTTATTTGGTTTATAAAAGTTTCTAAAATCATCTATAGTATTTGTTAAGTTTTTAACTAATTTATCAATCTCTTTTAGCTCTTTTTTAAAATACATCTGACAAGATTTATCTTTATTTTTTTCTTCTAAATTAAAAGTATCTAAATCAATTTGCATTTGTAAGTCTATAGATGTTGAAGAGATAGCACTAAGGGGCTGTCTCCACTGATGAGCTATCATAAATATCATCTCACCCATTTGTGCCATTCTAGACTGCTTAAAGAACTTTTCTTGTTGTACCTCATTTTTTTGTATCTCCTCTTTAACGCGTAAATCAAGGTTTTTATTAATATTTCTAAGTTTATGTTCTACTTGATGTTTCTGGACACTATCTAAAAAGATACCAAAGGTTGACTTATATTCACCATTTTTTGAAAAAGTATGATGGGCACGAGATTCTATTCTAAGGCATTTACCATCTGAATTAACAAGACTAAAAGCAACAATAAAATCAGACTTAGTTTTAATTGTGCAATAGTAACTATTTGTAAATAGATTTCGATCTTCTTTGACTAAAAGTTTTTTAAAGTTTCTAAAAGTTGGCTCATATGTATTTTTATCTTGAGATATTATCTTATACATCTCATCACTAAAATATGACACTTTAGATTTATCAGCATAAACTTCCCATATACCTATGCTAGCTAGTTCTTGTATGTTTTTTAAATAAAAATCACTTGTTTTTAATTTTTTTTCTAATTTAATATTTTTTTCTAAACTTATTTTCAAATCAATGGTTTTATTATCTAAATCACTTTGCAGATTTATACAATGAATTTTTTTCGTATAATACATTTGAACTAAAAGGACTAGACCCATAGATAATAAAATTGCTATGATTAATATCATTATATATTTCTTTCTAGATTTTTATTTAGAGCTATGCAAAAACATGCACCATCACAACTGTTATATACACTCAAACTTCCAAAATGATGTTCCTCTATAATAATTTTAGACATATATAGACCTAGACCAGTTCCATTTTTTTCACTCTTAGTTGAGAAATATGGGTTAAAAATTCTTGATAAAACTTTTTCATCTATTCCACCACCATTATCACAAATCTCAATCAATACCCCATCATGAATATCTTTACAAGTAAAAATAATATTTTTATTTTCAATATTTTTTTCTTTGAAATTGTCTTGAGCATTTTTTAATATATTTAAAATAACCTGCATCATCTCATTTACATACAAATCTATCTCATTTGTTGAATTATATTCTTCAATTATATTTATACCATCTGATTTAAAAGAGTTCTTAACTATATTGATAGCCTTAACAATAGGTATAGTGATAGATGTTATAGAGTGAGCCTTATTTGGTTTATAAAAATTTCTAAAATCATCGATTGTTGTAGTCATATTTTGTACTAAAAAATCAATATCTTTAAGAGAATCGCTAAAATATTTTTTACAATTATCTCTTTGTTCTTTTATCTCTAAATCAAAGCTATCTAATTCAATTTGCATTTTTAAATCAATTGATATAGCTACTATAGCTCCAAGTGGTTGCCTCCACTGATGTGCAATCATAGATATCATCTCACCCATTTGAACTAAAGCCGATTGTCTTTGAAGAAGTTCCTCTTTATTATTTGTTTCTTTAATTACTTCTTTAACTTTTTTATTTAGAAGTTTATTTAACACACTACTCTCTTCTCGTTTATCAATATTATTTTTTAAGAAGATATACATTTTATGATTGGCATTTGTAACTACATACATAAATATCAATAAACATATAGCTATTATATATTGAGTTGATTCATCACCAAAATAAAGTACATTAAATAATATGAATAAAGCAATAGTTGTCACAAAAATAAAAGAGGCATGAAAAATAGAGCTTAAAGTAGTTACACTAGCAGATACTAAACCCATTAAAATAGCTAATGCTATATAGTTATTTAAGTTATCCATATAAATATATGACAAGGTAAATAATAATCCCCACAATACTGCAGATAAAAAAACCAACAACAAATATACTTTAATATATCTTTTTAATACATCAGGATTGGCTACGTAAAGTATACTGTAGAATTTTTTTCTAACAAGTATCCTAAAAATAAAAAGAACTATATGTGAAATAAACCAAACATTAAACAAATTTTGGGGTATTAAATCCATAAATAAAATATAGATTAAAATAGGCATAAGTAAGTTAGAAATTAACGGTTCTAATTTGGACTTTAAAAGCGTTTCAATAAGCTCCTTGTGATAATCAAAGTTTTGTAAAGATTTTAACATGATTAAGCTATCTAGTAGATAAATTTAAACCAAATGCAATATTACTATCATTGATAATAGAACCATCTGGTAACCTGTTTGATAGTCTTTGTATTAAACTATCTACAGTTTCTTTCACAAAAGTTTCTTGTATATCATCATATATATGGTGATGTATTTCATTTGCAGTAAACTTCTTAGTCTTATCACTAAGTAATAACTCTAAAAGCATAGTTTCATTATATGAAATATTAATTCTACTTGTATTATGAAAAAGAATCTTTAAATAATTATTAAAGTAATATCCATTACCAAATGAAGTGCTAGTTTCATCTTCAAATGATACACATACCTTATGCATAGTATCTAAGAGATGATCAGTTGATAATGGTTTTTGCATAAAGCACTCAATACCAATCTTAATAAGGTCTAAGAGGTATTCCTTGTCATCATATGCTGACATAATTACAATTTTTTGATTATTGTTAATTGCAAGGATTCTACGACTTAGTTCAATACCATTAATATATGGCATCTCTATATCACTTACTACTATATCGTAATATTTACCAGTAATATTAAAGTAGTTATTAAAAGATTCAAGACCTTCTTTCCCATTTTCTGCTGTATCAACTAATCTAAATAAGTTAGAAAAAATTTTTGCTGTTTGATTACGAAGTGTGAAGTCATCTTCTACAAATAAAAGAGTAAAATCTTTAGAAATTTTTTTCAGAGCCTTAAAGTTAGTCATAATAATTCCCTAAATATGTTAATATTAATTGTTATAATAATATCACATAAATACTTTATTTTTATTTAGAAATGTTTATTATATTTTTTGTACTACTGTAGCCAATGATTATACCTATAAGTAATGAAGGCAAATATACTTTTATATCCAATAATCCATTATTTTTTAATGCTATAAAACTTAAAATCAAAAAAGCATAAGGGACTAACCTAAGGGGAGAAAATCCAGCCTTAGAACCTTTTTTAATATCTTTTAAATTTAAAATTTTTATTTTTTTCTTCTCTTGTTTAACTATCTCTTTTAAATCAAGTTCATCTATTGGGCTATCATTTATTGCTGTATCATCATAAAGTTCATGAGGATCTTCTATCGTGTCTAAAAGATCCCTTTCTTCATTTATTATATCAGCCTCAAGCTGAGTGTTAATCATTTTTCTATAGGCATATGTTGATCCAATGATTATAAGAAAACTACTTAAAAAAGCTATATGAATATTTATATAAACTTCAAATGAAATTAAATATGTTAAAAAAATCAGTATTTGTGTAAATATAAATAATTTAATACTTTTTTTCACCATAGTCCTCATCATCGTCATCTTCTTTTTCTTCGTAAAGCTTTTTCTTAATTGCATAACGTGGCTCTTTTGCTAATTCTTCATACTCTTTGTATTGTTTTGAGTATGCCTTGTATACATTTAATATTGCCGCTGCAATTCCTAAACCAACACCAATCCAAAAAGTCCAAGACTGCCCAGTAATATTTTTTAGTAAATATCCAACACCTACACCCATAATAACTGCTACTACTATAGATATTCCAAGGGATAAACTATCGGCAGCTTCTATAATAGGCTTAATTTTAGGTGTTTTGTTTTCTTTATCCATTACTTATCTCTTTAAATACTCTTGCGCTAGCTTTTATAGTATCTTCTACTATCTCATCAGTAATAGCTGTAGAGATAAAACCTGTCTCATATAATGAACAAGCAAAATAAAAACCTTCTTTTAACATACTAGAGTGAAACTTAGCAAATAAATCACTATCACATGAGCATGCATCAGCAAAGTTTTTAACCTCAGTATCATTTAAAAAGAATCCAAACATACTACCACGTGTAGTTATTTGCATACCTATGCCACAAGCCTTAGCCTCTGTTTTCATACCCTCAACTAGTCTAGTTGCACGTGCATTTAAAACAGACATAAGCTGGCTATTTTTCTTTAGTTTAGTTAATGCAGCTAAACCAGCTGCCATTGTAACTGGATTTCCACTCAATGTTCCAGCTTGGTATACTGGTCCTTCTGGTGAAAGTTGATCCATAATCTCACTACGGGCACCAAATGCACCAACTGGCATACCTCCACCTATTACTTTTCCTAAGGTTACTAGGTCTGGTCTTACCCCAGTGATAGATTCAACACCATTGATGCTTGCACGAAAACCAGACATAACTTCATCAAAAATAAGTAAAGTTCCATTTTCATCACAAATTTTACGAAGCTCATGCAAGAACTCTTTATCAGCTGGAACTAAGCCCATATTACCGGCTATTGGTTCTATGATTATACAAGCGATATCAGAAGAATCTATGAAACATTTTTTTACAGATTCTATATTATTATACTCAGCTAAAAGCGTATGTTTTGTAAAATCAGCTGGAACACCTGGTGAAGATGGGTTTCCAAAAGTTACAGCACCAGATCCAGCTTCAACTAAGAGGCAATCACTATGACCATGGTAACAACCAGTAAACTTTAAAATATCGTCACGACCAGTATAACCACGAGCTAAACGAATAGCAGACATTACAGCCTCAGTACCAGAACTTACAAATCTAATCTTATCTATAGAATCAAACATAGATACTACAAGTTCTGCTAAATCAGTTTCAGCTTGAGTTGGTGCACCAAAACTAAGACCATTTTTAACTGCCTCAATTACAGCAGATTCTATAGCCTCATCCCTATGACCAAATATTAATGGACCCCAGCTTTGTACATAGTCAACATATTTATTTCCATCTACATCTGTTAAATAGGCACCCTGCCCTTCGTCTATAAATATCGGGGAACCACCAACGCTCGCAAATGCTCTAACTGGAGAGTTTACTCCACCTGGGATTAATGTTTGCGCCTGTTCAAATGCTTTTAGTGAACCGTTTGTACTCATTTATTGTGACCTTAAAATATTTTTTATGATTATAGCAAAGTTGTATTAATCTAGATTTGATATAATCATATCAATAACTGAAAATAAATGGAATATCTTTGAATAGATCAATGTTCTCCCTCTTTGTAGCATTATTAATCCACCTTCTTTTTGTAATGATATTTATAGTATTAGGTATACTTAAACCTAATATTACAAAAAAAGAAAAACTAGAAGAAAAAAGAATTAAAATATCACTTAAAGAGATGCCAAAAAAAGAAAAAAAATCAGGTGAAATAAAAAAAACACCGCAAGATATACCCATAGCACCACCAATGCCAAAGGGCAAACAACTAAAAGAACTTATTAAAAAAGAAGTTATAATATACGATAAAAAAAAGATAAAAAAACAAAAAAAAGTAAACAAAAAAACTATCTATGAATCAAAACCAAAAATAAGTTTAAAAACAAAACCCAAGTATGAAGTTTTTAATCCATTTGCCAAACTAGATAATAATACAAGTAAAAATAAACCTATAAAAAAACAACATACAAGTCCTTATGCCTGGATGAGTGAGGATAAATCATTAGATACAGTAAAAAAAGAGATTAAAAAAACAGCTAAGAGAAGTAGTATTAGTCAAAATATAAAAGAACTTTACGGAGATAAATTTGGTAAACTTACGCCTGGACAACAAAAGTATATCATTGATAATCAAGAAATTATGAGAAGAATTACACAACAAATTTTAAATCGTGTAGCTAGGGTTAACTTACCAAAAGATATAAATGTTAATAGAAGTAATGTAATTGAATTTTACCTACATACAAATGGTGATATGACTGATTTTAAATTTATACAAAAAAGTGGTTATTATGTACTTGATGATACTACAAAAGAGACTATTGAATATGCCTATAGCCGGTATCCTAGACCAAGTGAAAAAACCCTTATAAGATATAATATTTATTATAATTTAGCTAGATATTAATATGTTTGGAGAAGGCTAATTCATACACCTACTTTCGTCACCATGAATACAACAACTTTCGTCACCCTGAACTTGATTTAGGGTCTAATTTATTAGCTTAGATTCCAAATCAAGTTTTACATAACAATACTTTTTACTAATATTTAATTAATTTATTAATACTATAATTTATTATGTTTAATTATAACAAAAATTGTATAATTGATTGTATATCCTCAATTGCTGATATACAAAACAATACACCCAAAGAAAGATAAGAACACAGGATTTTAATATATATCGGCTTAGTTATGAGTTTAAGTGGTCTTGTCTGGGGGGGGTAGTATTACCCTTTATTATGACTTAGTTATTCAATCATATATACCTTATGCCTATACAATTGTAACTATAATTAATTTCATATATCTATATATAAGTAAAAAATTTCAACTTGCCCAGACTTTGCAAGTAATTATCAGTTTATTAATACCCTTTTTCTTTCAAGTTTCCCTTGCTAGATTTATAGCTAGTGGACTGTAATAATCTGGTCTATTTTAACAATATTAGTAAGTTTTACTTTTCAAAAAAAAGCACAGCTCTAAGATGGTTATATATATATTATTAATTATAACTAGCGGTATATTTGATAGTGAAATAAGACACTTGGCTATTCATATATCAACTAATATTAGTATTTTATTTTTCACTTTAAATATACCGCTAGTTTCAATTATTATTTTTGTACTATTTTTTTATTTTATAAACGGCAAAGAAAAACTTCAAAACGAACTTTTAGAATTAGCTAATACTGATCTTTTGACAGACATACCAAATCGTAGACATTTTTTTATGCATGCTAACAAGGACTTTAACCGATTTATTAGACATAAGCAAAGTTTTTCATTATTTATGATAGATATTGATTTATTTAAAAAATTCAATGATAACTATGGACATGATATTGGTGATAAGGTGCTAATAGAAATTGCCTCCTTACTTAAAAAGAGCACTAGGGAGATAGATTTATTATGTAGATATGGCGGAGAATAGTTTATTATTTTACTGCCAGAGACAAAAATACCTAATGCACTTGTTTTGGCAAATAGTATTATTCAGGATTGTCGTAACTTATCCATTGAAGTTGGTAAGAACTTATTAAACACAACTATCAGCATAGGTATATCTCAGTTTTGCATTAGTGATAATAATTTGAGTAGTATAATAAAACGTGCAGATGATGCTTTATACAAGGCTAAAAATAATGGCAGGAATCAAATTCAAGTATTATGACTTAGTTTCTAATAATACTAAAGCACCCTTGTATACCGGCTCATCTATAAAACCATATTCATCATCTACAAAACCTGTAATACCTTGACTTTCATGCATTTCAAATAACTTAACTATAGTTTTAGCTCTAGTTATTAAATCTTCTTGATTTTCAAATATTTTATTTACCAATTCTACTTGTTTTGGAGATATGCAAGCCTTACAATCATAACCCATAGATTTTTCTAAACTTATCCACTCAGAAAAAATTTCTAAATTTTTGAACTTCTGATATACAAAAGACACAGCTTTAACGTCCATTGACCTACAGCTAATAAGAAAATGAGACAGTATATAAAGCATAGTTGGATTGTTTTTATTTATTAAAGAATGATTTAAACCCATATCTGCAAATAAATCTAATACACCTAGGTAAAATGTCGTAACACGTTTATGAACCTTAAGCTGGCTTAAGTTATACCAAGCTTCTTTAGTCTCAATAGAGAGATGCAATTCGCATTCATCATTAATAAGTGCAAATACTTGTTTTACCTCTTCTTGTGTCTTTATTTTTGGTACCCTTATGGCATCTGGCATAAACTGATTTAGATATACTATCTCTTCGTATCCACCTTCATCAAGAGCATTTACCCTAACTACTAATTTTTTAGAACTTTGTTTATTTAAACTCAAAAAGATTGCACATAAAACAAGGGCAAAAGGTTTATCCTGTTTACTTACAGCATCTTCTAAATTTAATATTATACAATCGGCATCTAAGGAATTTATCTTAGATAAATGCTTAATATTGTTGCAAGAAAGCATAAGTACACTAGAAAAACCTTTTGACTTGTTTATTATTCTAAAACTAGGTACTGCAAGTGCATTTAAAGCAGATAAATCTCTATTTTCAAATGCATTTTCTACATCTTGCAAATAATTATTTATCATTTTTTCTCTCTTTTTGTTCTTGTAAATAAAAATAAAGAGCTTTTATCTCTGAATTTATTAAAAAGTATCTTGGCATACCTCTTTTTCTTTTATTTAAAGCCTTATTAAATACATAAAAATCAAGATTATTAATAACTGGTCCACTAAATATTTTTTTCTTTTTTTTATCTATATATCTTGCAACAATTTTTCCTTCCCCATTAATACCATGACAATGCTCGCACCCTATACCCCTAGGATTTTTATATAACTGCGATGCATACTCCATTGGTGTGATAAAACTAGTATCACTAAATAAAAATATTGGGACTAGTAATATTAAAGTGTATTTCATTATTGGCCTATATAAACATATTGTAAACTTAAAAAGGTATAATAACAAAAAAATAATTTATGAGGTTTAAATGGAACTTCTCGATGGCAAAGCACTTTCAACAAAAATAGAGATACAAGTTACTGATGAAGTAAAAAAACTAAAAGAAAAATGTGGATGTACACCAGGTTTAGCTGTAGTATTAGTCGGACAAGACCCAGCAAGTACTGCATATGTAAAAATGAAGAAAAAAGCCTGTGATAGAGTTGGTTTTTATTCAATTACACATGATATGCCTGAAAATATTTCACAAGAGGCTATAGAAAAAACTATCATAATGATGAATAATGATTCTAATATCGATGGAATTTTAATACAACTACCATTACCAGCACAAATTGATGAGACAAAACTCCTTGAACTTGTAGCTCCAGATAAAGATGTTGATGGTTTCCATCCATTTAATGTTGGAAGACTGGCAACTGGACTTGATGGTTTTGTACCATGCACACCATTAGGCGTAATGGAGTTATTAAAGGAATACGATATAGATGTTAAAGGTAAAAACTGCGTAGTAGTTGGTGCTTCAAACATTGTTGGTAAACCCATGGCTGCCCTACTTTTAAATGCAGATGCTACAGTAGAAATCACACATATATTTACAGATGATTTAAAAAAACACACCTTAAATGCAGATATTATCTTAGTTGGCGTTGGTGTCATTAATCTAATCAAAGAAGATATGGTTAAAGAAAATGTAATTATTATAGATATTGGGATTAACCGTGCAGATAATGGAAAACTTGTTGGTGATGTTGATTTTCTTAATGTAAGTAAAAAATGCTCATATATAACCCCAGTACCAGGTGGTGTTGGGCCAATGACTATAGCTATGCTTTTAAAAAATACGCTAAAAGCCGCAAAAGCTAATGCTGAGGATAAAAAATAAATGAAAGAAATGTTAAAAAAGACATATAAGTTTTCTAACTCTTGGACTGGTACTATAATAATAGTATTATTTGTTATATTTTTTGTGGCACAGGCTTTTAGAATTCCTTCTGGAAGTATGAAAGATAGTCTTTTAGTAGGTGATCATCTATTTGCAAAAAAATTTGCATATGGCATACCTATGCCACATATTCCTTTTTTAGAAATGTCAATTATGCCTTGGTCTGATCGTCTTCGTTTAATGGATGGTGATACTCCATCTCGCGGGGATATAGTTATTTTCAGATACCCAGGTAACGTAAAACAACATTTTGTAAAACGTTGTGTAGCACTTCCGGGGGATGAACTATTTTTATTTAATAAAGACCTATTTATACATCACAGGGAAGGTGATGATTGGATTAAAGATAATTTTTCTACTTATGAAATAATCAACTTTGCTAAAAAACTTTGGGTTAAAAATCCTTATAAAAAAGAACACCCAGGTGTACATAATGACGATAAGATAATTAACGACGGTAGATATCCTCTTCAACTTTTTAACTTTTCACCAATTAAAATTTCAAAAGATAATTATTTTATGATGGGTGATAACCGTGATCACTCTAATGATAGTCGTTTTTGGGGTGCAGTTCCATATGAAAATATAGAAGGTACACCTTGGTTTATATACTTCTCTATAGACGAGAATTGGGAAATTAGATGGGATAGATTAGGAAAGACTCCAACTGACCTTGAAGCTCCTATTCATTTAAACAAAGCTATAGCTGAAAGAAAAAAAACAGATAAAGATGACCATGGAATCCATTGATTTACTAAAAATTTTAGCAGCAGTATTTGCCTTAGCTATAGCTATCATTGGGCATGAGATTATGCACGGATGGGTAGCTTATGTATACGGCGATACTACAGCTAAAAATGCAGGTAGGTTATCTATAAATCCATTAGTTCATATTGATTTAGTTGGTACTATTCTTGTTCCTTTTCTTATGTATTTTTTGCCAATACTATTAGGTGGGGATGCAGGATTTTTATTTGGCTGGGCTAAACCTGTACCTATAAATACAGCTACTGTAATCCGTAATGCTGGATATAATGGTGCTATGCAGGTTGATTTAGCTGGTATTGTATATAACTTCACCTTAGCTGCTATAGCATCTATTGTAATAGTTGTAATGGATCAGCCAACTACAGCTGATAGTTTAGTATATGTATTTACTTACATTCTTGTACTAAAATTATTAGTTATAAATGTACTACTTGGAGTATTTAATATACTTCCAATACCTCAATTTGATGGTGCACACTTTTTAATGCATCTAGCACTTAAATATAGGGTAACTTCAGTAGCTGAGTTCTTTTATAAAAATGAGCGTTATGGGATGATTATAGTTATAATTATTTTAATTACACCACTTAAAGATTATTTACTATTAATACCTGTAAGAACTATATTGCAATTATTACTTTAAAAGGATAAACATGAAATTTTATGTAGCAACTGACCATGCTGGTATTGACTTAAAAGACTATACAGTTGAGTTACTAAAAGAAAAGGGGCATGAGGTTGTTGACCTTGGTCCATTTTCTAAAAAAAGAGTTGATTATCCAGACTATGCTGTAAAAGTAGCTGAGGCAGTTTTGGCTGATTCAGAGTCAAATGGTATACTTATCTGTGGTTCAGGTATTGGCATGAGCATGGCTGCCAATCGTTTTACTGGAATTAGAGCAGCTTTATGTCATGATGCATATACAGCTAGCGTGGCACGTGGACATAATGATGCAAATATACTTTGTTTTGGTGAGCGTATAGTTGGTAGGGGTGTAGCTGAATCTATTTTAGATTCATGGATAGAAACAGACTTTGATGGCGGTAGGCATACTGCTCGCGTTTGTAAGATAGAAGCAATTAACTCTTAAAAATACTGATAACAACAAGGAAAGTTTATGTTCTGGGAATGGTCACTTTTAACAGTATTGTCTATATTATCTATTTATCTATTTGTAAAAATGTTTTACTTTAAAAGCATCACAAGCAAAGAAAAAAGAAGTAATGACTTAATGAAAATTACTCTTCAAGAGGCAGAAATTCTAATAAGAAAATATCAAATCCAATTACAACGTGCCCTAGGTAATGTTGATATATTAAGTGATGAACTTAAAAAATTAAGAAATGAATTAAAAGTTTTAAAACAAAGAAATGCGAAGCATAGACAAGAAACAGATAGATTAAACAATAAAATCAAAGCTCTTGAGAGTCGTATTGACGCTCTATTATAAGGATTTTTATGACACTAAGCAATGAACAAAGAAAAATCATTGAGGATTCAATTAGAAATATACCAGACTTTCCAAAAAAAGGTATAGTTTTTAAAGATATCACAACTCTATTAAATAATAAAGAAGCTTATGGGGTTCTTATGAATCATCTTTTTGAACGATACAAGGGATATAATCTTGATTATATAGCTGGAATTGATGCAAGGGGCTTTATATTTGGAGCAGCTTTAGCTCAAATGTTAGGACTTGGTTTTGTACCAATAAGAAAAAAAGGTAAGTTACCATATACAACAATTAGTGAAAAATATATATTAGAGTATGGTATTGATGAGGTTGAAGTTCATATAGATGCCTTTGGCGAGATAAAAGGTGCTAGAGTTTTGATGATTGATGACTTAATTGCAACTGGGGGTACTGCTAATGCTGCAGCCAAACTTATAAAACAAACTGGAGCTGAGTGTGTTGAAGCTTGTTTTATTTTAAGTTTATCATTTCTTGATGGACAAAAAAAATTAAAAGAGATAACTAATGTATATTCTCTTATAGAGGTTAACTAATGTATATACCAACTGCTTCAAAATACGATCCAGATGAAAATGGACATTTCGGAATCTTTGGTGGACGTTATGTCCCTGAAACTCTTATGCCAGCACTTTTAAGACTTAAAGATGAGTATGAGGCTATTCGTTTTGACAAAAACTTCTGGAAAGAAGTTCATTATTATCTAAAGGACTATGTAGGTCGCCCTAACCCACTTTATTATGCTAAAAATATATCAGATGAACTTGGTGCAAAAATTTACCTTAAACGTGAAGATTTAAATCATACTGGTGCACATAAGATAAATAATGTAATAGCTCAAGGGCTTATGGCTAAAAGACTTGGATATAAAAAAATCATAGCTGAGACTGGTGCTGGGCAACATGGGGTAGCTACTGCGACTGTCTGTGCCTTACTTGGTCTAGAGTGCGAAATATTTATGGGTGAAAAAGATGTACACCGTCAAGAGTTAAATGTTTTTCGTATGAAGTTACTTGGTGCAAAAGTAAACTCAGTTACTAGTGGTTCACGTACACTTAAAGATGCTATGAATGATGCAATTAGACACTGGGTTACAAATGCTAGGGATACTTTTTATATAATAGGGACTGTAGCTGGTCCACATCCATACCCAATGATGGTTAGAGATTTTCAGGCTATTATTGGTTATGAGGCACGCGCGCAGATACTAGAAAAAGAACAATGTCTACCTGATTATGTAATAGCTTGTATTGGTGGTGGATCTAATGCTATTGGTATGTTTCAACACTTCTTAGAAGATGAAGAAGTTGAGTGTATTGGCATAGAAGCTGGTGGACTTGGTGTGGATACAGATAAACACGGTTGTTCTTTAGATAAGGGACGTCCAGGAGTTCTTCATGGTCAGATGGCTTACCTACTTCAAGATGATGATGGTCAGATTCTAGAGGCTCATTCTATATCAGCTGGGCTAGATTACCCAGGCATTGGCCCTGAACATTCTTTTCATAAGGATAATAAGTCCATATCCTATGATAATATAACTGATAAAGAGGCACTTGATGCTTTTGTATGGTTATCTCAAAAAGAGGGCATTATCCCAGCTTTAGAGAGTGCTCACGCTATAGCTTATCTTAAAAAATTACCAAATATCAAAGATAAGTTAATTTTAGTAAATCTATCTGGTCGTGGCGATAAGGATATGATTCAAGTTAAAGATATTTTACACTTAGACTAAAAAATTTACTTTTGCCTTAAGCTTTAGATACCCTATCATATCTTTCTTTTGAGGCTTTTTGCATCTCGTTTCTTGCTTTTTCTAAAACATTTTCAACTGTATCATCATATAATATATTAGTAATACCTATTGCTAAACTAGGTTTGATATTTTTCATTATCTCAGTATTAATGAGGCTCATATATAGTTTTTTTGCAACTTTTTCCGCTATATTTATCCCAGTACGAGGCAATATAATCACAAAATCAGAGCCAGCCCATCTTCCAACTGCATCCGATTCTCTTAATATTTTCTTTAATGCCTTAGAAAAGGAAGCTATTAGTTTTTCACCATACTCAAAACCAAAGGTTGATACGACCTTTTCAACCTCAAGTAATCTTAAATGAAAAACAGAGTTCTCACTTGGATGCCTTTCATTTAAAAATATAGTATGTTTTAAAATAGCTTATATATGCATCTTAGAGGAAAACTTAGATAATTGGTCTGAGTAAGTTTATCAAGCCTAAGCCTATATTCATTAAGTTTAAGAAATTGATTTACCTGAAAATTTATGCGATACATTATCTCTTTTGAATCAAATGGTTTTTTAATGTAATCTACACAACCAAACTTATAACATTCATTTAAACTCTTTGTATCATGCTCCTTTGAACTATCTATAAACATTACTGGATGGGTAGCTGAGTATTTATTCTCAATAATATCAAATAAATTTTCCAAGCTTACAAAACTGATATGTGAACTAACCAAAAATAAACTTATATCTTTAATTTTTTCTAATATATGTAATTCATCTTGTGAGCTTATACCAAATACATTAAAGTCATGTATTTCCAACAAGTCACTAAGTTTATCTAAATTATTTTCGTTATGGTCAATAATAAGTATATTTTTATTTGTAATAAATTGATTATAATATAATTTAATTATGTGATCATTACTATATCTAAAAATATTTTATAAGATTAAACTACTATCAAATAAGTAAACCTTCTTTTATACTCTTTTAGCTAATATACTATCATAACAAACAAATATAACTTTTAGGATTAACATGAATATTGAACTATTAAACTCAAATATTGCGGATACAAAGGCAGAAATAAATGTAGAATTTTTAAGTTCTCATGATTTAGATAGTCATTTAGACAAAGAATTATTAACTAAAGCTGGTTTCAAAGCTGAACAGGATTCTATCTGTTTTTTACATGAGAGAAAACTTTTACTTTGTGGTTTGGAAAAAAATGAAGCCGATGAAGTAAGAAGTGCTAGTGCTAGTATGATTAAGACTTTAAAGTCATCAAACTATGCAAGTATTAAAATATCTGTAATAAGTAATTCAACACTTACTGGTCTAGTTGAGGGTATTATCTTAGGTGGATATGAGTTTAATAATTATAAATCTGAACCTAATGAGATAAGTATAAAAGATATATTTCTAGTAACTAATGACTTAGATTTTGAAGCCTTAAATACAACTTTCAAAAATGCTTTAATAGTAGCTAATGCGACTTGTTTTACTAGGGATATAGTAAATACAGCTCCCCAAGAATTACACCCTCAATCCTTAGTAGATGTAGCTAAAAAACTTGCAGCTGACAACTCTCTTGAGTGTAATATCCTTCAAGAAGATGATTTGGCAAAAGAAAAAATGGGAGCTATGCTTGCTGTCGGTCGTGCCTCTGTTCACAGGAGTGCCTTAATACATTTATCATATAAACCAGCTAATGCTAAAAAAATCATCTCACTTATTGGTAAGGGTCTAACTTATGATAGTGGTGGATTAAGCCTAAAACCTGCTACATCTATGGTAACGATGAAAATGGATAAATCAGGTGCATGTGCAGTACTCGGTATGATTAAAGCTGCTAGTGAGATGAAACTAGATGTTGAAATTCACGCCTTTATTGGTGCAGTTGAAAACATGATTGGTGGAAATGCTTATAAACCTGATGATATATTAGTATCTAGAAGCGGTACTACTATTGAGGTTAGAAATACAGATGCTGAGGGTCGTTTAGTATTAGCTGATGTATTATCATACGCTCAAGACAATGTAAAAGCTGATAATATTTTTGATTTTGCAACTCTAACTGGTGCTTGCATGGTAGCACTTGGACAATACACTACTGGACTTATGGGGCACTCAAATAAACTAAAACATGATATATCTCGCGCAGCTACTGCATCTGGTGAATTAACTGGCTCACTTCCATTTAATAGGCACCTAAAAAAACTTATAAAAAGTGAAATAGCTGACATATGTAATACAGCTTCAAAACCTTATGGTGGAGCAATTACAGCTGGTTTATTTTTAGATAAGTTTATTCTTGAAGAAAATAAAGATAAATGGGTGCATTTTGATATAGCTGGTTCAGCATATACAGAATCTCCTTGGGATTGTAATGTTTATGGCGGTACTGGTGCTGGTGTTCGAATGATTAGTGAATATTTAAAGAACATATAAATAAATATAAAAGCAAGTTTTAGGTATCATTTCAAAAATAAAATTATATTAATAATTAAAGGTAATTCATGGGTGTAGCAATTGGTCTAGTAGGGCTTCCAAACGTAGGTAAATCAACAACTTTTAATGCTTTAACAAAAGCACAAAATGCAGAAGCGGCTAACTACCCTTTTTGTACAATAGAACCTAATAAAGCGATAGTGCCAGTACCAGATAAAAGATTAGATGAGTTAGCTAAAATTGTTAATCCTGAAAAGATTCAATACTCTACTTTAGACTTTGTTGATATAGCAGGTCTTGTTAAGGGTGCATCTAAGGGTGAGGGTCTTGGAAATAAATTTTTATCAAACATCCGTGAAACAGAAGTTATTTTACATATAGTTAGATGTTTTGAAGATGAGAACATTGTACATACTGAGGGTTCTATTGATCCACTTCGTGATGTTGAAATAATTGAAAATGAACTTATTTTAGCTGATATTGAAGTTCTTCAAAATAGAATGGATAGACTAAAAAAACAAGCTAAGGCTGATAAGGATGCTAAAGCAAGCTTAGAGATGGCAGAGGTACTATTAGAGTTCTTAGCTGATGGAAATATGGCTAGAAACTTTGAAGAGGTAGATTCCGATATCTACAAACAACTAAATCATGATGTTAGATTTTTAACAAATAAAGAAATCATATATGCAGCTAACGTAGATGAAGATTCTTTAGAGGATGAGGGTGGAGCTATGGATGACAATCCATTTGTTGGAGCTTTAACTCAACATGCTGAAGAAAATAACTGTGAGATTGTGAAAATTTGTGCAAAAGTTGAAGAAGAATTAATTGGTCTTGATGAAGAAGAAGCTCAAGATTTTTTAAATGAACTAGGCATTGAAGAGAGTGGACTTGATCAAATTATACATAAAGGTTTTGATAAACTAGGACTTATGTCTTATTTTACAGCTGGTGTAAAAGAAGTTCGTGCTTGGACTATACGCCAAAACTCTACAGCACCTAAGGCGGCAGCTGTAATTCATAATGACTTTGAAAAAGGTTTTATTCGCGCTGAAGTTATCTCATATAATGACTATATAGAGTGTGGTGGTGAAAGTAAAGCAAAAGAAGCTGGTAAAATGCGCCTTGAAGGTAAGGAATATATAGTTAATGATGGAGATATAATGCATTTTAGATTTAATGTTTAAATAAAATATCAAATTTAGTTCAATTATATAATCTCATGAGTTATGTATAGAACTAAAATATGTAGAATCTAAACCAGCTATATCACACTCGAGCATTAGCTTCGACAACAATAAAGAAGATAAACTTATTTCTTAAGCTAGATTCCAAATCAAGTTTGGAATGACGTAGGTTGCAAGTTTGGAATGACGTAGGTTGTAAGTTTGGAATGACGTAATTTAAGAGTTTTTCTCATTCCAATTATCGTCATTCCAAACTTGATTTGGAATCTTATTAATTACTTTATTTTTGCAATAGTATCCCCATACTTAACATTATCACCAGATTTAGTATTTAAGTCTAAAAAATCCTTTTCAGCTAAAATAACTATAGTTGAACCCATTTCAAAACATCCGAAATCATCACCTTTATCTAAATAAAGATTATCATAACTATATAGTTTACTATATAGTGCATCAGCATTTGTTTTAATTTTAACTTCAAAAGAGACCTGCATTACACCAACATTTAAAGCACTTACTAATACTATATAAAATCTTTTTTTAGCCTGAGTCTCACATAAAAGTACAACTCTTTCGTTTTCTACAAAAAGGTTCACTTTTCTTTTTAACGCTGGCATATTTACCGGAAAAAACTTTCCTGGGATATGTACAGCTTTTAATATGCTTAAATTTGTTGGTATATGATAACGATGATAATCTTTTGGAGACAAATAAAAATTAATAAATGTACCATTATTAATTATACTTTTTTCCTCTTGGCTAAAGAAATCACCAACTAGCTCATCACCCTTATAACTCATACCCTTAATCTGTAATGCATAGTTATAATTTAATATACCACACTCAGAAATAAGAGAATCACATGGTGATATAAAGTCTTGTCCATCAAGTGAGTATTTTCTATCCTCTTTTAGTTTTCTTGTAAAAAGCGCATTTAAACTGTTATATGTATTTGAGTTATGAAACTCATCCATATTTAAACCCATAAGATTTACATATGTACTATTTACTAAGTTTTGAATTGGTTTTGAAAACTTTTTGCTTGCAAATTTACCAAAAACCTGCGAAATTGCCGATGTTATATGTCTACTCATCTATACATACCCTAATCTATTTTTCATTTATCTTACGTTTAGCTAACTCTTCTATAAGTACAGTAGCATATGAGCCTTTTGGAAGAGAAAAGTTTAACTCATACTGAGCTTCAACTTGATTAAACCTACCCTCAACTTTTTCTGGAAAGACCCACGCATACCTTCTAGCACCATCAGCATTAATCTCATCATCAAAGTCTTTTTCTATAGACCTAGCATTATCACAAGCAGTTTTAACTTTAGAACCACAAAGCAAGCCAGTTACAGAGATATCTTTGTTGTTAAACCTATCAAAATCATTTTCATCACCCTCAAAGTTAAACAATCTTCCATACGGATAATGTTCCATAATATCACCACTTATAAGTTTAAAATAATGTTTTTGAGCTTTCATTTTTTCTATCTCATGATTTGGTAAGTTTAAAAGTTCCTCTAAGTCCTTAGCTTCAAAATTATTAACTAGTTTATTAATCTCTAATCTTCTACTTAACCATAAATTAAAAAGGTGGGACTGATAAGAATTTATAAGAAGTTTTTTTATCTTAGGGTTACGCTCTTTTTTTTCACCCTTAGCAATTTGCTCACCAAGTATATGATTATCTCCATCATTTCCAAATCTCTGATAACCAAAAAAGTTTGGCATGCCTTGAGATTTTAGATTTTTAAGTGCCTCATCTATCTTTTGTGCAGAGGTAGGGTTTACTTTTTTAAGTTTTATATAAAACCTATTACCTTTTAAGTGCCCTATTCTTATCTTATTATTATGGTAAGTTTTAGAGATGATTTTTACATTTTCATGGTTGAAGTTTTCTAGGTCAGCTTCATATTTTTTATGTAAAGATATATACTGCTTAGTCATTGCATGTTTATCTTTTAAGCCAGCATAACCAATATCTCTATTTTTAATGTTTAAGTATCTAGCTATTGCACCAACAAGCTCAAGTGTAGACATATTCTTTTTTCTTACAAATAAAACAAGGTGTTCGCCCTCACCTGAGAATTCATATAATGGAAGTTCTTCAACTACGAAGTCTCTAGGACTTTGTCTAAAATGAAAATCTATACTAGAGTGGTTAAGTGAATAAAATCTATCCATTATAATTGTCCCTTTTTTGTATGCTATATTAATCGAATTGTACCTAAATTTTGTTCCAAGGGCCTGAAATTAAGCTAATATATACATTCAAAAAAAATAAGGAGCTTAAATTCTTAAATTAAAAATGATGAGCCTTACATCTGTTAATATATCTATTTCTAAAAGCTGATGCAAAAATATTTATCTCCAGCCTGCTTTGTTTAGCTTTTCTTAAAACTGCTTTTTTATTTCTTTTATCAAATGAGACTAACATTTCATATTCTTCACCGCTGCACCCTATTGATTTAGGTATTTTTTTTAAGAATTTAAATCCTAGTTTATTTATAGATGCCAGCTTGTCTAAATCTGAAAATAAACCATCAGATATATCCATACCTGCACTTAAATTACGAGATACATTATTAACAAACTTATCTCTTAGCTGTATATTTACAAATTTTGATTTTTTATGCAAAGTACCTAAATTCATTAACTTTTTCAAGTCTTTTGCAGATTGTCCAAGTTTACCCGTATATGCCAAAAGATGATTTTTTCTTAAACCACGTCTAAGTAAAGCTTTTTTAGTTTCGGAGATAATTGTAATAGTAATGTCAAGTTTGGTATTACTTATAGTATCCCCACCAATAATCTCTATTCCAAATTCAGATGCTACATCTTTAAAACCTAAGGCTAATTCTTGCATATCAGTCTTAGTCATTGACTTAGGCATAGCTACACTTAAAAGTGCGTATCTAGGCTTAGCATTCATAGCTACAGCATCTGAAATGTTTACATACATAGCCTTAGATGATATTTGTCTAAAACTCATCCATTTTCTCTTAAAATGAACATTCTCAAAAAAGGCATCTTTTGAGTAGATATGTGTACCAATTACAGCTGCGTCATCGCCAATATATTTGCTATTAAACTGGGATATAAAATAATTTTCTAAATTCAAATAAACTTCTTAGGAGGCATTAAGTTTTGATTAAAGCCTAAATATATAAAATAAAGGAGATTATAACATTTATAATGAGAATAAGTCAGGAAACCTAAATCATAAAACAAGTAACTTATGCTTAATCAAGTTACAGAGATAAATAACTATAACCAAGATACCTCCATATTTATGATGCCATAAAAGATTTAGCTCAGGCTGAACTTTAAAGAAAAGAAACCTTAACCTTGTGAGTATTTATCTTTAGCTTAATCACATCTTTTTCGCCACTTAGTAATAATGAAAACTGTTTTTGAGTTATAACAGGAAGTTGTATCTCTCTACCCACAGCTTTTTCTATACTTTTTTGTTTTCCATCAAAAAGCATAATATCACCATTACCCCTAACTACTAAAAAATCAGCATTATTATCTTTTGCTTCTAGTAAAATCTCACCAGCGATCTTTAAAGAAAATTCACTATCTACAAGTGTTGAATAAGGGGCTAGGTCTTCATACTTTTGATTTAGTTCCACATAAGAAGCTCTAGAATCGTTTATTAGAGATGTACAAGAATCCTTACTAATGCCCTCATAAGAAGCTATATTAAAACCATTAAAAAATTGAGATATTTCTACTGCATCAATATTTAATAAAGAGCTATTGTTTATTTGCGAATTTTTAGCCTTTGGCAACATATGCAATAAGTTTTGTATTTTTTGCTCTTTTTTAAGGTCATAATTAAAAACCCTATTTTTTAATGATGTATGGAACCAGATTCCATGAGCCTTGTCAGAAATTATTTTTAAAATATCTTTAGTAAATTCAGGTGTATGTTTTATAATATCACTAGCAATAAGTAAGGCATGGTCACCAATATAGTCTCTATTGAAGTTATATGTATTAGATGCATAATAATCTAACTCAAGACTTTGAGCATATTCATCCATCTCCATAGGATTTATAAACTTATCAAACATTAAAATATTTTTTAAATAATCTTTTTTATCTATTAGTAAATCTCTAGTGGCTCTAAACATACTAACTGGTTCTATTTTAAAATTATTTGATGTTAAAGCAACAATATTGGATATATGCTCTTTAGCGGATAGATATAAGTTGTTTATTTTCATATTAAACTCATTAGTAGCTTCATAGTCAAATTTATCTATTGCGTTTACTTTATTTAATAAACTTAGAATTGTATCTCTATCGTTATATTCAATAATATATGTTTTATAGTACGGTAGGTAATCTAGCTTAGCATCAAACCTAAACAACTCTACATTTATTTCATTCGTCATAGTATCCCTTTATAGATTGAGTAAAGTATATCACAAAAATATTAAATTTTTTATCATTAAATGTCTCTTTATATCTCTTTTTATTATATATAAAGGCTAAAAGAGATATAATCCGCGTAATTATTATAAATTTTTATGAACAAAGGAAAGCTAATGAGTATCCCCATTTATACTTACGATGCAATTGTTGTTGGTGCCGGTCTTGCCGGATGTGCCGCAGCAAGAGAACTACAAAATGCAGGAAAAAAAGTTGCTGTTATTACTAAATTGCATCCATTGAGAAGCCATTCAGGTGCAGCTCAAGGTGGAGTTAACGCTGCTTTTAGTGATGAAGATTCTGTTGAACTTCACGAATTTGACACAGTAAAAGGTTCTGATTACCTAGCTGATCAAGATGCAGTTGAATTTATGTGTAAAAAAGCTCCGGAGACAATTCGTTGGGCTGAGAGTATGGGTGCTGCATTTTCTCGTACAGAAGATGGAAAAATAGCTCAACGTCCATTTGGTGGACAATCATCACCTCGTGCATGTTTTGCAAAAGACAGGACTGGACTTACCTTATTACAAACTATTTATGAGCAAGCTCATCGCTGTGGTGTGAAGTTTTGGGATGAGTGGTATGCAGCTGATATTATCTATAAAGATGGAAAAGTATCTGGCGTAATCGCATTTAATATTCGTGATATGCAAATGGCAATTTTTAACGCTAAATCTGTAATGTTTGCTACTGGTGGATATGCACGTTCATATAAAATCAACTCAAATGCTCATGCAAATACTGGTGATGGTCTTTCTATAGTAGCCCGTCATGGTCTTCCTTTAGAAGATATGGAATTTGTACAGTTTCACCCATCTGGACTTTCAGGTAATGGTGTACTTATCTCTGAAGCTGCTCGTGGTGAGGGTGGACGTCTTTTTAACTCTAAGGGTGAGAGATTTATGGAAAAATACGCTCCAAATGCTATGGAACTTGCATCTCGTGATGTTGTAGCGCGTGCTATTTTAAATGAAATCAGAGAAGGTCGTGGTTGTGGTCCAAGAAAAGACGCTGTTTATTTAGATGTAACACATTTAGGAAAAGACCTCATTATGGAAAGACTTCCTGAACTTCGTGAGTTAGCTATCACTTTCTTAGGTCTTGACATGATTAAAGAACCTATCCTTATCTCTGCTACTGCACACTACTCTATGGGTGGTATTCCGGTAAATATCGCTGGTAACGTTCGTTTAAATAATGATGAACTTATCGAAGGTTTTTATGCAGCTGGTGAGTGTTCTTGTGTATCTGTTCACGGTGCAAACCGTCTTGGTGCGAACTCAGTTCTTGAAGCACTACTTTTTGGTCGCTACGTTGGTAAAACGATGACTGCAGAGATTGATAAGATTGAACTTCGTGTTGCAACGCAAGAAGATGCTGCAACTGCACTTGCAGAAATCGACTGGGCTTTAACGAACAACGGTTCTGAAAAAGTTCCTGTTCTTAGAGAAGAGTTACAACAGAGTATGACTGCAAATGCAGGTGCATTTAGAACAAAAGAGACTCTTGATATCGTTATCGCTAAGATAAAAGAGCTTCGTGGACGTTATAAAAATATCCGTATCAAAGACAAGTCAAAAGTATTTAATACTGAACTGCAAGAATCTCTTGAATTTGGACATATGCTTGACTACTCTATGTTTATCGTAGAGGCTGCTGTTGCAAGAAACGAAAGTCGTGGTGCTCACTTTAGAGAAGATTTTGATACTCGTAATGATGATGATTTCTTAAAACACACAATGGCGTATATGGATAAAGATGGTAACATCAAACTAGACTACATGGATGTTGTTTTAGGCAAACATGAGCTTAAAGCTAGAACTTACTAAAAGAGGAATAGAAAACTTATGAGTACAACTACAATTAATACACAAAAAGTAAACTTCAATGTATTTCGTTTTAATGCTGATGAAGACTATCTTCCATACTATGAAAATTATTCTATGGATGTTACTTCTGAAGAAGTTGTTTTAGACATCTTAAATAGAATCAAATGGGACCATGACGGAAGTTTTTCATATAGAAGATCTTGTCGCCACGGTATCTGTGGAACATGTGCTATCAAGGTAAATGGTCGTGTAACTCTTGCTTGTAAAGAGTCTATGACTGACATGATTGAAATTTTCGGTAACGAACTGACTATCGAGCCACTGAGTAAAAAGCGTGCTATCAAAGATATGATCATTGATAAAGCTGACTTCTGGGAGAAACATGAGGCAGTAACACCTTATCTTGATACAGAAATTGATGAAAATCCAACAGCTGAAAACCTAGTAACTCCTGCACAGGCAAATGCACTAGACGAAGCTGATTTATGTATTCAGTGTGGTGCTTGTCACTATGCTTGTCCTGTTGTTGAGATTAGTGATGCGTTTATGGGTCCAGCTGCATTTGCAGCGGCTTATAGATTTGAAGCTGATGTTCGTGATGGAAATGACTCAAGACTTACAGACGTGAACCAGATGGGTTCAGGTGTTTGGGATTGTGTAAAATGTTTTGAGTGTGCTGAGGCATGTCCAAAAGAGATTAATCCGATTGAAAAGATTGGTAAACTACACAATATGCTTTTCCAATCAGGTCAAGCAAACTCAAATGTAGCAACGCGTCATGCTGTTGGATTTGAAAAATCAATCAAACGCAATGGTGTTCTTGATGAGGGTGGTTTAGTACTTTACTCTGAGTTAGCTGGAATCGTAAAACATGTACCGGTTGCACTTAAAATGTTTAGCAAAGGTAAAATTGTTCCACCATGGGGCATTATAAAATCAGATAACCTTGATGAGATTCAAAAACTTGTAAAATCTTCATCAACTGCAAAGTTCTAGGAGTAGATAATGGGAAAATTAAAATACGCACTTTTTACAGGATGTACTGCTAAACAAAGTACACCTGAGCAAATGATGTCAACTATGGCAGTTGCTGAAAAGCTAGATATCGAACTAGTAGAACTTACAGAAGCTTCATGTTGCGGAGCTTCTCACCTACAAGATTATGATGACTTTTTATCTCTAGTTTTAAACGCTAGAAATATCGCTTATGCAGAGAAACATGGTCTTACTATGGTTACTATCTGTAATACTTGTCAACTTAATACTGCTATGACTAAGCACCGTTTAGATAACAATGCTGACCTTAAAGCAAGAGTTAATGAAAAGCTTGAAGAAGTTGGTTTAGTGTATGCAGGTACATCTAAAATCACTCACTTCTTATATGCTATCATTGATGACTTCGGTCTTGACAAGATAAAAAAGATGGTTGTTACACCACTTTCTCAGTTTAATATCGCACCTTTTTATGGTTGTCACAACATCCGTCCTTCAGAGCTTCAAAATGAGACTCATGATACTCCGGAAAACTCTTACAACCCTACTTCATTAGATGATTTAATCATCGCATGTGGTGGTAATACTGTTGATTATGAACAAAAGAACAAGTGTTGTGGTTTCCATGCAGAGCTTCAAGCGCCGAAAGTTGCTGCTACTCTAACTGGAAATGCTATTGCTGGTGCAATGGATGGTAATGCTGACTGGATGGTAACTCCATGTCCACTTTGTCACTTAAAGCTAGACACTCAAACACATCATGCATCTGTAGCAGTGGGACGTGAAGTTTCACTTCCAGTTCTTCACATGCAACAAATGATTGGTCTTGCACTTGGTTGTCCTCCAGAAACACTAGGTATGAAACACCATGTTACAAAAGTAGACTTCGTTTAGTCTACTCTTCCCTTCCCGTTTTATGCGGGAAACCTTCAACTTTTACACTCTAAAATCTCAACAATGGAAATAATATGTCAGACTCAATAGAAATAATCTCGTGGAATGTCAATGGTATTCGTGCTGTGCACACAAAAGAAGCGCTTAAATGGATAGATGAACGTGAAACTGACATACTTTGTCTTCAAGAGATAAAAGCCCTTCCTGAACAGATACCTGATGGTTTATTTGATAAAGAGTATAAAGAGTTACATGTTAACTCAGCAGAGAAAAAAGGTTATAGTGGAACTGCTACATTTTCTATGTTAAAGAGTGATTACAACTCTACTGACAACCATATAGATACTATGAATGAGGGTCGTATAGTTGAGACTCACTACGATGACATAGTACTCTTTAACATCTACTTTCCAAATGGTCAAAAGAATCAAGAGAGACTTGATTACAAGATGAAGTTTTATGATGACTTACTGACTCATTGTGAGAAATTAAGAGAAGAGGGAAAAAGTATAGTTATCTGTGGAGATGTAAATACTGCCCATAAAGAACAAGACCTTAAAAATCCAAAAGCAAACTCTAAAACATCAGGCTTCTTACCAATAGAACGTGAGTGGATAGATAAACTACTCGACCATGGGTATGTGGATACATTTAGATACGTAAATGGAGACGAAGCTGACAGATACAGCTGGTGGAGCTACCGTTCAAGTGCTAGACTCAAAAATGTAGGCTGGAGAATTGACTACTTCTTTATAAGTGAAGACTTATGTGAGTCTCTTGAAGATGCATTTATTTTAGACTATATAACTGGAAGTGATCATTGTCCAGTTGGAATAAGACTCGCTATATAACTCTTCATACTTAACTCAAACCAATCTGGGATGGTTCTTATCAGCACTCTTTTGGGCTATCTCTTTGGCATTACTTACATATAGAGCCTCATAAGATTTATCTCACAAGGTATTAATGAAAATTTCTGTAAACTTCTATAAAAAAGGATTATTATGGATATGAGTATGCATAT
>NVXU02000026.1 GCA_002734065.2 Fluviicola sp. | reverse complement strand
TCCACCTATGTTTCAGAGTCCACTGTTACTTTGATTAACAATTCTAAAGACAGCATTTCTATTCAAGATGAATTCCACTTTTTTAAAGATTGCTATCGTTTAAGTGCCCATGTTTATGACCTCACCGACGGTAATTTTGACCCGTCCGTTTTCCCCTTAGTCAAAGCATGGGGGTTTATGAATAACATGGATTCTCCGTTGAATGAACAGCAGGTAGATTCTATTATTCAATTCGTTTCCTTTGAGAAAGGCAACTTGCATTCTGTTTTATTTCAAGGTACTGAGATTCGTTTCACAAAGAAGCACCCCAACTTTATGCTCGATTTTAACGCAATCGCTCAGGGACAATCGATAGATGTTATTGCGGAGTACCTAGATAGCAAAGGCTACTCCAATTATTACGTAGAAGTTGGCGGAGAATTAAAGGTGAAAGGGAAGAATAGAGAAGGAATTAATTGGCAAATTGGCATAGATGTTCCAGAAGAGAATTTGACAAGTAGAGAAGTAGAAAATATTCTCAGTATTTCTGACAAAGCAGTTGCCACAAGCGGGAATTACCGAAAGTTTTATGTGAAAAATGGAATTAAATACGCACACACTTTGAATCCAAAAACGGGTTTTCCTGTGCAGCATTCTTTGCTAAGTGTTACAGTTGTTGCCGACAATTGCGCCAAAGCAGACGCTTATGCAACGGCGTTTATGGTGATGGGCAAGGAAGCAACATTAGAATTTGTTGAGAATCATCCAAAAGAAGAGCTAGAAGTTTATCTACTTTCTGCAGGGGAGGAGAATGCGATTGTTCGTGATATGTCAAAGAATTTCAGTGATTATTTGTTAGAATAATGTTTTGAGTACCGGATTGTGCGTAAAATTTTCGCGATAGCGACTGTGGATAGAAATTAATCTTGTAAATTCAACCCAATGGATAAACTAAAAAACAGTAAAATATTAAGAGTAGTAATGTTGGTTGCTATGTCTATTTTTGCAGGCATGGTTGTTGCCTACTATTGGGATAATGACTCATTGGAAAGCATTAAATACCTTCCGATGCGGGTGTTGATTTTTGTTTTCGGGTATATTCTGATACAAATTTCGAAGCGCTTTGTGTTTAGAAAACAGAATTGGTGGGATTGGCTGTATTACATTGGATTAATTGCCGTTATTCTCCCTGTATATTTTGTCAGTGATACAAGTTTAGCCACTTTTCAATTGGTCGCTAAAATAGGAACGATCTTCTTAATCATTCCTGTTGGTTTTGATTTAGTACAGTTGTTCAAAGAGAAATAAAAAGATAGAAGGATGAAAAAATTGATTTTAGGAGGAGTTTTTATGGCAGTAATTGCAATGGTTTATTCTTTTGCAATGGATGGGCAAAATGATGATAAAGAGGAAGCGAAAGCTAAAATTAAATGGCATTCTTGGGAAGAAGCCGTTGAATTATCAAAGAAAAATCCTAAGAAAATGTTCGTTGATGTTTACACAGAATGGTGCGGATGGTGCAAGAAAATGGATAAATCTACTTTTGTTGATAAAGAAGTAGTCGAATACATCAATGAGAATTTCTACGCTGTAAAATTTGATGCAGAGCAAAAAGAAGACGTTCATTTTAAAGGGACGGTTTTTAAATTTGACCCTCAAGCGGGCAGAAGAGGTTCACATAAACTCGCAATTGCCTTGTTGGACAGCAGAATGAGTTATCCAAGTTACGTTTACATGGACACGCTTTTTCAGAGAATTACGATTTCTCCAGGTTTTAAAGAACCAAAAGCATTGCTGAAGGAGATGAAGTTCGTTGCAGACAATGTCTATCTCAAGAAAACATGGGAAGACTATCTCAAGGGAAATTAATAAACACTTAGAAAAATGAATGCAAAGCAAGGAAGAGTTCATTTTATTGCGATTGGTGGCAGTGCAATGCACAATTTAGCCATCGCATTGAGTCGAAAAGGCTTTTTGGTAACAGGTTCAGACGATGAGGTTTTTGAACCTTCAAAATCGAGATTAGACAAGCAAGGAATTCTCCCAGAAAAAATAGGTTGGAATGCAGACAGCATTGATTCTGGTATAGAAGCGGTGATTCTTGGAATGCATGCAAGAATCGATAATCTTGAATTGCTGAAAGCCAAAGAATTGAACTTACCCATTTATTCTTACCCAGAATACCTGTACGAGCAAAGCAAAAACAAAAAACGAATTGTAATTGGAGGTTCTCACGGCAAAACGACGATTACTTCGATGATTTTGCACGCAGTAAACGAATTGAACATCAATGTCGATTACATGGTTGGCGCTCAATTGGAAGGTTACGACTGCATGGTTAAACTCACTGACGAAGCTGACATTATGCTGCTTGAAGGAGATGAATATTTGAGTTCTCCCATCGATAGACGACCAAAATTTCATTTATACAAGCCAAATGTTGCCATTATTAGTGGTATTGCTTGGGATCATATCAATGTTTTTCCGACCTATGAGAATTATGTGGAGCAGTTTGCTATTTTTTGCAAACTCATAGAACCTAATGGCACATTGGTTTACAACACAGAGGATGATTCTGTAAATTCTTTGGGGATAGAATTCTCCGAGCAAATAAAGACCGTTGCCTACCAGACTCCAAGCTATACTGTCACAGAAACGGGGACTGTTCTTCATTTTGAGAGCAAAGACTATCCTTTGCAAATTTTTGGAGGTCATAATTTACAGAATTTAATGGGAGCAATGATGGTGGCAAAAGAAATTGGCATTAGTTCAGATGAATTCTTCTCCGCTATGGAATCTTTTACGGGGGCAGGCAAGCGTTTAGAGAAAATCACAGAGAATGATAGTTTTGTGATGTACAAAGATTTTGCACATTCTCCGTCAAAATTAAAAGCAACTACGAAGGCTGTGAAAGAACAATACAGTAATAGAATAGTCGTTGCATGCATGGAATTACACACTTTTTCTTCTCTAAAAAAAGAATTTTTGCCTCAATACAAAGACGCAATGAACGAAGCCGATGTCGCAATCGTTTATTACAGTCCAGAAGTTGTGCAACACAAAAAGTTAGCACCTATTTCCAAAGAATTGGTTGCGAATGGCTTTGGCGGAAACGTTTTGGTCATGAACAAGACGCAAGAGGTCATGGATTTTATCTATCAACGAGATTGGAACAATTCGGTTTTGCTAATGATGTCGTCAGGTAATTTTGACGGGATTGATTATGCGGCATTGGGGGAGGAGTTATTGACTAAAACGAACTAACAAAGGTTGATTCTGCGAAAATTCCACTATTCATATCGCTTTCTCTTATTAATAACCTTGTTGTTATCAGAGAATAGTCTTGCTCAAAATTCATGGAAAAAATATTCGGTTGATGACGGCCTGTCGAGCAATATCGTTTACGAAGTTTATCAAGGAAGTGATAAATATTTGTGGTTTTCGACAGAGTTAGGAGTTAGTCGATTTGATGGTAAGAATTTCGCGAATTATTCTTTCAAAAACAACCTTCCCGACAATGTCGTTTACGAAACGAAGGAATTGGATTCTAAAGATAAATGGTTTCTTTCAGGAAATGGGAAGCTGTCTTTTTTATCCTATTCTACAAAGAAAATTGAGTCTGTTCCAGGATTTGGTTTTAAATCTTTTGCTTCAGAATTGATTGAATTGCCCAATGGAGATGTTGTAGCATCTAGTTTTGGAGATGGAATTAAAAGAAATAGGAAGGGAAAAGTATTCATTATTGACAAATCAGAAGGATTAGGTGATAATTACATCAGTTTTATATGGAACATTGAGAATATAGTGTATGCGATTAGCTTGACCGGTATTTATGAGATATCTAGTTCAAATAAGGTCAAAAAAGTAGTTGCTTTTAATGAAAGCATTCATTTTTCAAGAGCATGTAGAATAAGTGAAGGGCAAGTAATTCTGAGTGCGAAAGACAAAATATTTCTGTTTGAAAATAATAGCTTGAAACTGCTTAGAAATTCTTCTTCGCTCGTTGGGAATACAATTAATCAATTGACCATAACCAAAGATGGTGAATTAGCTGCTTGCACAAAGAGAGGAGTTCAATTTTTTAAGATAATAAGTGATTCAATTGTACTCGGGCGAGCAATTTTCGAAAAAGAAGAAGCTACAAATATCATTTTAGATCATGAAAATAATTACTGGATTTCAACTTTGGGTGGAGGAGTGATTATGTACCCGAAAGAAAGTTTTAAACGAATTGCTGGCAGTAAAAAAGCTTATAGTTTTTTTAATACTAATAACAAACTGCTAATAGGTTATGAAAATTACACTTTTGCTGAATTGGAGAAGAATGAATTCACTTTTTATGAGTTGATACATAAAAACAATTATGGTGAACAAAAAATAAGGTCTCTACAGAAAGTAAACGATGAATTTTGGTTTGTGTTAGATGGGGGAGCTGCACTTTTAAAGAATGGTCAAACGAGTTTCTATAGAACAGGTTCTGGAGAGTTACTTTTCATGGAA
The DNA here is from genome assembly GCA_002734065.2 of Fluviicola sp. Lineage (GTDB taxonomy): Bacteria > Bacteroidota > Bacteroidia > Flavobacteriales_D > Crocinitomicaceae > UBA4466. The sequence goes on along the minus strand of NVXU02000026.1, from coordinate 29,713 downwards.
GATTCTGTTTATTTAGTCAATAAACAAGGATTTTGGAAGATGTCAAAGAGCTATTTGCTTGATTCTTTGCTAATAACTTCGAGCAGTAAGAAAATTGTACTACGAAACGATAATCGATTGTTAGATGTTCATTCAACGGCTTTGCATCGTTTTAAATCGCGAACAATAATTGGCACTAAAGAGGGCCTTTTTATTGAAAAGAATGGAGTTGTAAGTAAATCGACACATTCTATCCTTTCAAAAGCAAAAATCAGTGGTATTACTTCGTTGGACAACGCTTTGATAGTTTCTACCTTTGGTTATGGCGTGTTTATTTTAAGAGAAAAGGATACTCTTCATTTATCAGTGAATGAGGGGTTGTCCAGTAATTTTTGTCAAGCGGTCTCTGCTGAGAGAAACAACTTAGTAATCGGAACGAAAAGAGGAGTTAATATTGTTTCTTCATTCTTAGATAAGGATTTCACATTGACGTCTTTCACTAAACAGAACGGTCTTTCTGACGAAGATATTAATGATGTAACGATTTTTAAAAATCGCGTCTATGTGGCAACCTTGAGTGGTGTGTTTTCACTTTCTTTAGCGCAAATTTCTACAAGAAAAACAGAAATCCCGTTGTTTTTAGAGCTTAGGAAAGTTAACGGAGAATTGATAGAAGAATCAACAAGCTCCTTTTCTTACGATCAGAATAGACTCAGTTTTTTTATTACCCCCATCTCTTTTAAATACTCGGACAGAGTGAAATTATACTATCGATTGGTAAATAAAAAGAATGATTGGGTTGAAATTAATGGCAATCACTTAGAATTTAATTCTTTAAATCACGGTAAATACAATTTGGAAGTTAAAGCAGTCATTGACAATAAAGAATCAAAGGTTGTTTCCTATACTTTTCAAATAACGCCTCCTTTTTGGAAAACTTGGTGGTTTTTAGTCTCTGTCATTCTCAGTGTAATTTTGCTAGTTTATTGGTTTTTTAAGATCAGAGTCTTAACCTACAATAGAGATGTTGTTCGAGAATTGATCATTCTTTTTATCAATAAGTTAAAAAAGGAAGAGTTCATTATTGTCAAGGATGTTAAGGATGGTGCTCAAACTAAAATTATTCTTAATCAAGTTCAATTTGCAAAAGGTGCGAGTAATTATGTAGAATTGCATTTGAATAATTCAAGAAAAGTTTTTGTAAGAACGACCATGAAGAGTATTCTTGAGCAATTGAACAATACTAAAAAGAAAGAGTTTATCAGATGCCATAAGTCATTCATCGTTAACGTGAGAAACCTAACCGCAGTTCATGGCGACTTCATAAAGATTGAAGATTCCGTAATTCCAATCGGAAAACAATACATTAAAAGTATTTCTGAGAAGTTAGAACTTCTTTAAAGCGCATTCTATTTTTGTCACGAATACACATTCGTTCGTCCCAAATCCTATATTTAATAGTCGTATGGACGTAGGTTAGTGATATGTTTGTTTAAGAATTAATAAATTTTTAAACAGATATAATATGAAGGTAATAATTACATTTTTCGGTCTTTTTTTAATGAGTGCTTTTTCTGCACATTCACAAGACATATATTTAGACTGGGCAAGTCAGTTAATTAGTCCTGGAGAATCAGGGAACAAGGTAATAGCAGTTGATAATTCGGGCAATGTTTATACCGGAGGTTATTTTGAAGGAACAACAGACTTTGATCCTGGACCTGGAGTTTCTAATTTAAGTTCTTCAGCGAATAGAGATTCGTATTTATGTAAGTTAGATGCCTTAGGCAATTTTGTTTGGGCAATTGTTATTTCTTCTTCTCCCTTCGATGACTATGTGCATGGTGCTGCCTTAGATGCGTCAGGAAATATATATGTTGCAGGCGTTGAAGGTACAGATGGCATTGTTCAAAAAATAAGTCCAGCAGGTAGTGTAATATGGTCTAAAAATTTCATTGGGAATTCATGGACAACTGCATTTGCGATTGCAGTTGACCTTTCAGGTAATGTTTATACGACAGGGAGGTTCCTAATTACAACAGACTTTGATCCGGGTGCAGGAACATTTAATATGAATGCATCAGCAACTGGTGACCTTTTTATTAGTAAGCTAGATGCGAATGGTGACTTTGTTTTTGCCAAAAGAATAGGAGGTTCTGATTCTCAATTTGGGTATTCAATCGCTGTTAATTCTTCAAGTGAAATATTCTTGACGGGACTTTTTAAAGGTCCTGATACTGATTTTGATACAGGAGCTGGTGTTTATACTTTGTTTGCTGATGGGACGGATGGTTTTATATGCAAGTTGAGCAATACAGGAGATTTTTTATGGGCTCAACGTATGACAGACCAGAGTTACAATCGTGGTAACTCTATAACTGTTGATGCATCAGGTAACAGTTACGTGTGTGGCTACTATAGTAACTCTTTGAATGTTAGTCCAGGACCAAATGGAGTAGTTTTGACTTCAAATGGAAGTAATGATGCTTTTCTGTGTCAGTTTAATTCTACTGGAGTCTTACAATGGGCTAAGTCGTTTGGTGGACAAGATTCGGATGCCGCAACTTCTGTTACAATGAATAATGCTGGTGATTTATATGTTACTGGTAATTTTCGGAATGTTGTAGATTTTGATCCGGGTCCAGCTACTTATAACCTTACCGCCCTTGGAGTTGCAGATGCCTTTGTTACCAAGTATGACGTGTCTGGAAATTTTATACTTGCTGTAGATGTAGGAGGGGGAAGTGGAGCTTCGTGTTTTCCAAACTCAATTGGTGTTAGTGCCTCAGATGATGTATTTGTTTCGGGTCATTTCAGTGGAGGAACGACAGATTTTGATCCAAGTTCTGGTGTGACCAATTTCACACCAGGAGGTTCATTAAACAATGTTTTCATTCTTAAATTATTTGAGTGTACAGCTACCGCAGCCTCAATAAGTCCAGTAGTTTGTGGGACATATACTAGCCCTAGTGGAAATTATACGTGGATAACGAGTGGAAATTATACAGATACCTTGTTAAATTCCAATGGCTGTGATAGTGTAATTGCTATAAACTTAACTGTTAACTCTATTCCAACGATTACGGCTTCCGTTCAAGACCCAATAATTTGCGATGGAGATGCAACAACATTAAATGCAACATTAAGTGGTACTGGAACTTTTTCTTGGGACAACGGTTTAGGTGCAGGTCAATCGCAATCAATCACTCCATCAGTGACAACTACTTACACTGTTACTGGAACAGAAACGGCAACAGGTTGTTCTAACACAGATCAAGTTACAGTAACAGTAAACGCAGTGCCGATAACTCCAACAGTATCACTTTCTGGAGCCGATTTAACAACTGGTTCTTACACGACTTACCAATGGTATTTTAACACGAACGGGATTCCAGGAGCAACTTCTCAGACATATACTCCCACTCAAAACGGAGATTATACGGTTGTTGTGAGTAATGGTAATGGTTGCTTTCGCGTTTCTTCAATTTTTAACATGAACAATGTTGGTCTTGGAGAATTGAACAGTTACGGTATCAATGTTTACCCAAACCCAACGGAGAATGACTTATTCATCAGTAGCAACGACGTATTGTCAGTTACCATCACCAACAGTTTGGGTGCAATTGTTAAAATATTCTCAATAAAAGCAGGAGAGAATCAATTGGATGTTTCAGAATTAACGGGAGGTTTTTACATCCTTCAATTTTTAGGGGAAGATTCATTTATAGGTAAAACGACATTTATTAAACAATAATTTAGAGAGAATAACGAAAAAAATAAAAATCATGAAACAAGTTTACACATTTATAGTATTTACACTTTTGACATTTGGTTCTTATGGAGCTAATATTACAGTTTTAAATAATAATGATGCAGGCACTGGCTCATTAAGAAATGCAGTTGCAAATGTAGGCGTTGGAGATACTGTTTTTTTTGACGTAGGAATTAATAATAGTACGATTATCCTTCTTACGCCAATTACAATAGCAAATGATATAGTTATTTTCGGACCACCCATTCTACTAGGGTGGGTTACAACTGGGATTTGGCCCATTGTTATAAGTGGAGGGAACTTAACGCGCGTTTTCTCAATTTCAAGTGGTGCTACTGTTAGTATCAATTGGATTAATATAACGGAAGGTAATGTAAGTACTGGCGCTGGGATTTTGAATAGTGGAACTTTAGAATTAAATTATTGTCGATTTTATAACAACAACTGTACTGTAACATCTAATAACGATCAAGGAGGAGCCGCACTTTATAATAATACAAATGGGGTTGCAACAGTAAATAATTGTGAATTCTATGACAACACAAGTAATGCTCCTATATCTAATATGTCAAATGGTGGAGCAATATTTAATCGAGGGGTGGCACTTGATGTTAACTACTCCAGTTTCTATGGCAATATAGTCAGCTCACCACTTTCAAGTAGAGGTGGGGCGATTTACAATGCAACAACATTAAATATCAACTCATCTACTTTTTTTAGAAATGAATGCCAATCTCCTGGGGTCAATAAATATGGAGGAACCATAGCTAATAATTCAGTTACTTCGATTTTAAACATAAGAAACTCTACAATTACAAGAGGAGAGGCTTTAGGTGGACAAGGGGGAAATATTTGGAATCAAGGAACACTTCAACTAGAAAATACAATAGTTGAAAAAGGAAACTCCCAAATAGGAAATGATGTTTTTACAACCATAGGACAAGGAGTTACTGTAAGCTTAGGCAATAATATATTAATGGACTCCTTGTTTGCTGCAATGACTTTTATTATTGGTGATACTTTAATAGATCCATGGATAGATACTTTAAAATACAATAACGATGCTTTTACAAAAACTTGTTCACTACTTTGTGGTAGTCCTGCTGTTAATGCTGGAAACAACGTTAATGCTCCTGCTTTAGATCAAGCTGGACAAGCAAGAGTTTTTGGTGGCACTATCGATATTGGGGCTTATGAGGCTCAATCAAATACAGGTGGCTCAATTCCAATGATTTATACGGTAAATGTTGGTTTAACAACTGGCTCTTACACGACGTATCAATGGTACTTAAATGGCGCTGTTATTTCTGGTGCAAGCTCGCAGAATTATACTCCAACAGTAAACGGAGATTACACTGTTGAGGTTACAGACGCTAATGGATGTTCAATGATTTCTTCAATTTTCAACATGAACAATGTTGGTCTTGGAGAATTGAACAGTTACGGTATCAATGTTTATCCAAACCCAACGGAGAATGACTTATTCATCAGTAGCAAAGACGTATTATCTGTTACTATCACCAACAGTTTGGGAGCAACCGTTAAAACCTTCTCAATAAAAGCAGGAGAGAATCAATTGGATGTTTCAGAATTAACGAATGGCTTTTACATCCTTCAATTTGTAGGGGAAGATTCATTTGTAGGGAAAACGACATTTATTAAGCAATAATTAAAAATTTAAACGATAAAATAAAAATTATGAAACAGATTTATACATTCTTAGCATTTACACTTTTGACATTTGCTTCTTATGGAGCAACAATTACAGTAACAAACACCGGTAATGTTGGAGCCGGTTCATTAAGAGATGCAGTATTAAATGCTGTCACAGGAGATGATATTGTGTTTGATGCATCATTAGCTGGAAGCATAATCTATGTTTTCTCTGTTATTACAGTGGATAAAAACTTGACCTTCACGGGATTTTCTAGTGGTTCTACTGTAACTATCAATGGGGCTAGTAATACCAGATTGTTCAGTGTTGTTAGTCCGAGTGTTGTTACTTTTAGTTGGCTGAATTTTGCCGATGGTAGAACTTCTACTGGGGGCGCAATTTTAAATAATGGTACTTTAGAGTTGAACAATTGTAGATTTTCAGGCAATGAAAGTATTGTCAACGCTCCCTCACATGGAGGTGGAGCTATTTATAATAATACAGCAGGTTCTGCAACAATTAACAATTGTGAGTTTTTTGATAATTTTTCGACTTATGGAGCAGTGAACTTTGCTTATGGCGGTGCAATCTATAATAGAGGAGTTCAGTTAGATATTAATTTTTGTAGCTTTTACAATAATTATGCTGGGAGCTTTACAAGTTCTGGCGGTGGACGCGGTGGCGCAATTTATAATGAAGCTCAGGCGACTGTAAATTCTTCTACATTTTCTACAAATAGAGCTTTGTCTCAAGGAACAACGGCTGCAGGTGGTAATATTTACAATAATGGAGCACTTTTGACGATAAAAAATTCTACAATTGCAACTGGTATTTCATCTGCAAATTCTCCAAACCTAGGACAAGGTGGAAATATATTAAACTTTGGTACTCTTCAACTGGAGAACACTATAATTGCAAAAGGAAGTGCTACCGAGGGAGTAGATATTTATACTGTTACCGGATCAACAACGACTAGTTTAGGGTATAATATAATTGAGACTTTGGCTAACTCACAGGTGTCATTAGCAATGGGTGATATTGTTGCGGATCCGTTACTGGATATTTTACAATACAATAATAGCGCATATACAAAAACGGCGGCTTTACTTTGTAACAGCCCGGCATTTAATGCTGGAAATAATACAAACGCACCTGCACTTGATCAAGCGGGACAGACACGTCTTTTTGATGGTACCATAGATATTGGAGCTTATGAATCACAAGGGAGACTTTCTTTTGTTGTTAGCACATTAGCCATTGGGGGTTCATCAATTTGTGAAGGTGGATCAGTTCAGTTGTACGCTAGTATTGTAATGCCAGGAACATACACTTGGGATAATGGTGTTGGTGCAGGTCAATCTCCTTTTGTTTCCCCAGCGGTTACTACAACTTACATTGCAACTGCTACGGACATTGCTTCAGGGTGCCAAGATACTGCTTCAGTTACTATTACTATATTGCCAGACCCACCAGTTGTGGCGAATTCTACGAGTGCAATAATTTGTCAGAATGATGCAATTACCTTAACAGGAAGTGGAGCAAGTTCTTATTCTTGGGATAATGGTGTGACAGATGGTGTGTCTTTTGTTCCTCCCACTACAACCACTTATACGGTGTTTGGAGTTGATGTTAATGGTTGTGAGAATTCAGCCTCAATAACAATAACTGTCGATTCTCCCCCAGCTGTTAATGCAAATAGTACCAGTTCTGATATTTGTCAAGGTGATGCAATTACTTTGACCGGAAGTGGAGCTAATTCTTATTCTTGGGATAATGGAGCTGTTGATGGTGTTTCTTTTGCACCTTCTTCAACGATCACCTACACTGTTACAGGTTCAACACCTGGAGGTTGTCAGGATGTTGCTTCGATTTTGATAACTGTAAATCCATCGCCTACTGTAACTGCTAATTCGACAAGTATTAATATATGTCAAGGAGATGCAATTACGTTGACAGGTAGTGGAGCTATGTCTTATTCATGGAATAATGGTGTTGTTGATGGAAATTCATTTATACCTGCTTCAACAACTACATATTCTGTAATAGGTACATCGAATGGTTGTTCCAACACCGATCAAATTACCATAACGGTAAATTCAATACCAACTGTCACTGCTAACTCGACTAACACTTCTGTTTGTCAAGGGGATGCAATAACATTAACTGGTGGTGGAGCAAATTCTTACTCATGGGATAATGGTGCAGTCGATGGAATTTCATTTGTGCCAGGTTCAACAACTACTTACTCTGTCGTTGGTACTTCAAATGGTTGTCAAAATTCAGCTTCGATTGTTATTACAGTCAATTCTTTGCCAACAGTTACAGCTTCAGTGCAAAACCCAACAATTTGTGCTGGTGATGCAACAACATTGAACGCAACATTGAACGCAACAGGAACTTACTCTTGGGACAATGGTTTGGGAGCAGGTCAATCGCAATCAATTACTCCAGCAACCACAACGACTTACATTGTTACAGGAACGGAAACTGCAACAGGTTGCTCTAGTACCGATCAAGTTACAGTAACAGTCAATGCTTTGCCGACAGTTACTGCTTCAGCACAGAATACAGCCGTTTGTTTCGGTGATGCAACAACATTGAACGCAACATTAAGCGCAACAGGGACTTATTCTTGGGACAATGGTTTGGGTGCAGGTCAATCGCAATCAATTACTCCAGCAACTACAACGTCGTACATTGTTACAGGAACGGAAACTGCAACGGGTTGTTCTAGCACAGATCAAGTTACAGTAACAGTCAATTCTTTGCCAACAGTTACTGCTTCAGCGCAGAATACAGCCGTTTGTTTTGGTGATGCAACAACATTAAACGCAACATTGAGCGCAACAGGAACTTATTCTTGGGACAATGGTTTGGGTGCGGGTCAATCGCAATCAATTATACCAACAACTACAACGACTTACATTGTTACAGGAACGGAAACTGCAACTGGTTGTTCTAGCACAGACCAAGTCACGGTAACAGTCAACTCTCTGCCAACAGTTACCGCTTCGGTGCAAGACCCAACAATATGCGCCGGTGATGCAACAACATTGAACGCAACATTAAGCGCAACAGGAACTTATTCTTGGGACAATGGTTTAGGTGCAGGTCAATCGCAATCAATTACTCCCGCTACTACAACAACTTACATTGTTACAGGAACGGAAACTGCAACGGGTTGTTCTAGTACAGACCAAGTTACGGTAACAGTCAACTCTTTACCAACAGTAACAGCTTCAGCGCAGAACCCAGCCGTTTGTTTTGGAGATGCAACAACATTAAATGCAACATTGAGCGCAACAGGAACTTATTCTTGGGACAATGGTTTGGGTGCAGGTCAATCGCAATCAATTACTCCATCAGTGACAACTACTTACACTGTTACAGGAACGGAAACAGCAACTGGTTGTTCTAACACAGATCAAGTTACAGTAACGGTAAATGCTTTGCCAACAACTCCAACAGTATCACTTTCTGGAGCCGATTTAACAACAGGTTCTTACACAACTTACCAATGGTATCTAAATGGGACTATTATTCCTGGTGCAAATTCACAGACTCACACGCCAACAGTAAACGGGAACTACACAGTTGAAGTAACTGATGGAAATGGGTGCTCGAATAGTTCTTCAGCTTTCAACATGAACAATGTTGGTCTTGGAGAATTGAATAGCTATGGTATCAATGTTTATCCAAACCCAACGCAGAATAACTTATTTATCAGTAGCAATGACGCATTGTCTGTTACCATCACCAACAGTTTGGGAGCAATCGTTAAGTCATTCTCACTAGAGGCTGGAGTAAAGCAAATAGATGTTTCAGAGTTTGCTAGTGGCTTTTACATGGTGCAATTCATTGATGATAACGCATTAATTTATACAGTTAGAATAATTAAACAATAGATTATAATCAGATGAGAAAAGTACTTTTTATTATCATCACTTTAAGTTCCTTCTTTTCAGAAGGACAAGATGGCTCGGTTGTATATGACAGATTCTTTGATGAGCCCGTTATACAGGTTCAAGTGTTCAATTCTAAGAATGATATTATTGGTATAAGCAATGATTATGGTGAGGTTGTTATTGCTAAAAGTCAATTTCCAATTACCTTAAAAAGAAGAGGCTATGTGGAGAGGGTTGTTAAGCGTATGGAAGATACAATCAGTTTTGAATCTACCGTGCAATTAATTGATGAGGTTGCTGCTAAACCAATTAATAAAATGAATTTGTATAATTCTATTATTGATAAGTCAAATGCTCTAGCCTCAAGAAATATTGGTGATGTAAAAGGGAGATACATTGAATCCATATTATTGATAGATAAAAATAGTGGAGACACTATGATAATTGAGAACTCTTGTGATTTATTGATTAGAAGAAACGCCTCAAAAAGGAAAGTTAAATATGAGTATTATTTCAATGCGCTAAAAAAAGCAGTTGATTTTAATCCGAAAAGTAATCCGTACGAAAGTATCATTGACGATACTTCAGCAGTGGAGGGCCTCTTGAATTTTGGTATGACCTTTAATCAAATGGTTAGCTTCGATTTGTTAGACAAGAAACTTTTTGAAGTTAATTTTGAAGAGAAAGAAATCGAAAGAAGAAAGTCTTTAAATTCTACAGAATTGATTTTCACTAAGAATGAAGGCTATTCATCGAAAATTCAGATAATTGCAGTCGATTCAGTAATGACTTTTTGGAGTAGGTCGAGTTTTTATCCTGAAAAAGAGCATCAAAGCAAAAATTATTTGCACTACTCAAAAGTTTCAAATCAAATAGAATTTCAAGATGAATCTGACTATTTGTTTAACTCACTTCTATTTAATACAATCTTGGATATAGGGAATGCTTCAGGAGAATTTCGAGTTGAAATTTTGAAAGGTTTTATTAAAGATGATTCAGTAATCATAGAACCAATTAACAAAACGAAAAAAGTCGAGAAGTGCTTTAAATCGATTGAAGCCGGTAATGACTTTATCAACAGGTTTCAATTCAACTCTTTAAAGAAATAAGTAAACAACAACAATAATAACAACAAAAAAGTAACTCTATGAAACAAACATCAACAAGAGTAATATTAATGGCGACTGTTTTAATGTGCTTCACATTGAATACAAATGCTCAAATTAATCGAAATCTAAGAGGAAAGGGATTAAAAGATGTGAAAATAAATAAGGATAAATCGAAAAGTGAAAGCAGTTCTTCCTCTCGTTCATCATCCAGTAACAACGATGTTGTAAAAACAATGGCAGGAAAATTACTTACAGGCTCAGCTGCTTATTACTATAAAAGCTATAGCAAATACGTAAGTGAAGCAAACGAATACATTGCTCAGAAAAAATGGAGTACTGCTTTAAGTAGGACAGAAAGCGCTGGAATAGCAATTTCAAAAGTTCAGCAGAAATCTGATAAGGAATTAGATCTCAGTTTAGAAGAACAAGAGGTCGAAAAGTTAAAATTAATTGCAGGAGGAAATGAGTCAGAAGCCAAGACTTCAATAAAAGAAGATCGAGCTAAAAGGGATTCAGAGGCAAAGAACAAAGAATCAATAAGGAAGGAAATCAATGCCAAGTATGACCCCATGAAGTACGAACTCAGAAAAGTGAAAAGATTCCTAAGAGCCTCTTCAAGTGATGGCTTTACCGATTTTATAAAAGGGTTAACTTACTTAAATGAGAATAATCTGACTGTTTCAAATACCATGCAGATGGTAAACAATCCAGATGAACTCGCAAAAACCAAAGACATAGGTAGCGCCTCTTCACGGGACGAAATAAGAGATGATATTCTCCCAGGTGTTAACAATGCCCTTGAAAAAAATGGAGTAGGGGACTATTCTCTTAAAAGACTTGATTCCAAACTAAGTGATATGGGCGATTATGCTCATCTCGCCAAATTAGGAGGTGCAAATTCTGCCGAAAACGCAAAAAAAGTTCAAACAATTTATGACGGGATTGTCTTGTTCAAAAAGTTTGTAAACGACCATGAGGCAATGAATTCCTATTTCAAAAAGGCGGACTATTATCATAAGTCGGTCAAAGAAACGCTCGATAAGTTGTATGATAAATACAGAGCGGGTGATTTTCACAGAGCGAAAGGAAGCGGAATTTATCTTGTTCAGAAAGATGGAATAACCGCTCAAACTTTAAGTGAAAGTGTTGTTACTGACAAAATAATCATAGACGGAAAAAAACCAGTACATATTTTTGTTCTAACAGACAAAAATCTGGGAAGTTATAGCTCTTTCTTACAATTTGATTTTGTTGACGGCGATAAAGACCCAAACCAAAACAAGTACGTTTTTGATGCCAGAAAAGCTGTTCCTTTATATGGGGAGGAAAAAAATATAGGGTACAAAAAATTGGTTTTTATCCCTTCATCAGAATGGAACGACCTACAAGAGACCTATGTAAAATCAATGTTTTATGACTGTGGTACTCAAAGTAAACTTGCTGATGTGTTGATGCCAGGTGTGCCTCAGGAATTTACGATTTACAGTGCAGATAATAGCTTAAAAAAGAAAATAACCATTGAAGCAACCGAAGAAGGTTTGGCATTCTTAAAGGGAATGAAAGCAAAAATGGAAAAATACGAGATTGATGCCTCAAGAATGGAGAAAGCAGAGGTTTCAAATCCTGCACTTGAAAAAAGCGTGGCTTCAGGGTTTATTGCCAATAGCAAAGGAGTTGTAAAAGAGGTTGTGAAGGTTGTAATTACCTCAAAACCTTGGTATGTGAAGAAAAATGCCTTAGGTGTGACCTTATACAAAGATTTCTACGCCCATGTTGCATTCAAAAAAGCGGATGGAAATTATTACACTCAAAAAGTAAGATGTAAGAAAGAATTTGTAGGAGGAAGTTTCGGGGCAATGAAAGTTTACGGAAGTGGAGGCTCTCGAAGAATTAGAAAAGAAAATATTAACAAGTAAATTATTCAATTAAAATTAAATCAGATGAGCAAATTAAGAATTAACAGTATTAACTTTTTCGCGGTGTTATTATCAATTATCGTCGTCTTTTCTTGTAAGAAGAAAGACCCTGAGCCAACTAGTGATCCTCAAATCACAGGCACACCGACTCCAGTTACATTCAATACAGGTTTAATCGATTATTATTCTTTCAATGGAGATGCAACGAGTTATTCGACATCCAATGATGGAATTATTAGTGGGGCAACTTTAGTTCCGGGTATTGCAGATAGTGCCTATTCGTACAATGGAACAACTAATAGCATTGACTTAGGAGCAACTGTTGGCGGTGGAGTCAGAACCATTTCTTTGTGGTTTTCTTCTGCAGTTAATATTGACACAACGTTGGTAGAAACAGCTGCAATCATTTATCGAAATGATGCCATTCAATCGGATGAATTTGGAATCTATATAGGTCGTTCAACTTGGGGACCAAGAAAAGGGCGAGTTACTTTTTCTTACAAAACAGATTATATTGTTTCAGATAGCAACAGTTGGACTGCTAACTCATGGCATCATGTAGTTGCAATTATATCTCCAACAGCAGGTATGAAGATGTACATCGATGGTGTCTTGCAAAGTGATGCAAACAGTTTTAACACAACTGCAATTGCAGCAAGAACGGAGGTTACAACTCTTGGAACTTGGGGAGATGCCTCCATTAGATATTTTAATGGGTCCATTGATGAAGTTTACCTATGGAATAGAGAATTGTCTTTAACAGAGGTAATGGAACTCTATAATTTGACCGCTACACTTGACTAGAAAAGGTTTTATGATTGAATGAGAACAGAAGAGTACTAATTTTTAAAAACTGTATAATGAAAAAGACAACACTATTGATTTTAGGGATTACAATGGCATTTTCAAGCATTTCACAAGAGGTAAAAAAAAATAAAGATATTATTATGAGTACTTATCTAGGCGAAAGTACGGGGATTTCTATTGGAAAAAAAATCTCTCCTAACTTTTCACTTCAGCTCAATGTTGGTGTGAACGAGTTATTCTTGGATTATAACTTTCTAGATAAATATGTCCCTTACAGAATTAATCAGTCCTATGGTACTATTTATTCGACATCTTTAGGATTGGCCTATGTTAAAAGAATAAAAAGTGATTCTCCTTTTTCATTCAGAGCAAGCATTGGAGCAGAATTAAGAATAACATCTAAGTATAACTCTCAACCAAATACAGAAGAGTTGCCTCCGGAATTGATCATCATTGATGACCCTGTTTCTAAAACAAAAAAAGACTTTGGAATCAATTATTTCATTGGGTTAGGATATGATTTTAACAAGCGTTTTGGGTTATTTGCTGATATTGGTGGATACTCTGAAATCACAGGCACATTTTTGTGGACAAATCCTCAATTTAGAATTGGGATGCAATACACATTGAGAAGAAAAGGAAAATAAAGCAATAAACTTCACAGAATTTTGAAGCTACACAACCTAACCACTAGTTTTTATTAGATGTTGTTTAGTAGAGTGCAGGAGATGCAATCAGATTTATTCTGGTTGCGTCTTCTCTTTCTTCAAAACCTTCGCATCAAAAACGAAAGTCGCAAAAGGAAGCAAAGAAGCAAGTAATCCTGCCAATGCCTTGCCAATTGACCAACTGTACTTCTTCGCAACTATCAGTATCCAGATACAATAGAGAATGAATAAAATTCCGTGTATCATCCCGACAATCTTATTTGGCATTCCAATTTCATACATGTATTTCAACGGCATAGTTAACGCTAATAATAAGTAGGAAATGCCTTCTGTTATTGCTAAAATTCGTAGTTGTCCTAGTTTTGTTTTCATTTTTAATTCTTAATTTTTCATTTCTTTAACTTCTTCTTCAAAACCACCAAGTCATCACGCAACCTTGCCGCCTCAATAAAGTCTAAATCTTTCGCTGCTTTCTGCATTTGTTTTTGCGTGTATTTAATAGATTTTTCCAATTGCTCTTTGCTCATGTACTCAATCACAGGGTCAGCAGCCAAGGAAATTGTGTCATCAATAACGTAGGGATTGGCGCCGTCTCCATCAGCTACTTTTGTTGATTTCAGGATGGTGTGCGTCGATTTATTCAGCGCTGTCGGAACCAATCCGTGCTCGGTGTTGTAATCTTCTTGCAACTTTCTTCTCCGCGCAGTTTCATCCATGGTTCGTTGCATAGAATTAGTCACTTTGTCAGCATACATAATCACTGTTCCGTTGATATTTCTGGATGCTCTACCTGCTGTTTGCACCAAAGAACGTTCGTTTCTCAAGAATCCTTCTTTGTCTGCGTCAATGATTGCGACGAGCGATACTTCAGGCAGGTCAAGACCTTCACGAAGCAGATTGACTCCGATTAAGACGTGGAATTCTCCCAAGCGCAATTGCCTGAGAATTTCAACACGTTCTATTGTATCAACTTCTGAATGAATGTATCGGCAAAGAATTCCCAATCGGTCAAGGTACTTTTGCAACTCTTCCGCCATGCGTTTTGTCAAGGTTGTGACCAATGTTCTCTCGTCCAAGACTATTCTTTTGTGAATTTCTTCGATGAGGTCGTCGATTTGATTCTCACTCGATCTAACCTCGATTAATGGGTCGAGCAATCCTGTTGGGCGAATGACTTGCTCAACGATTATACCTCCTGATTTCTCCAATTCATAATCAGCTGGTGTTGCAGAAATGTAAATCGTTTGATTGAGCAAAGACTCAAATTCTTCAAATTTTAGCGGACGATTATCCATAGCTGATTGCAGTCGAAAACCGTAATCGACCAAGTTCAGTTTTCTCGCTCTATCTCCGCCGTACATCGCTCGAACTTGAGGCAATGTCACGTGACTTTCATCGACCAACATTAAAAAATCATCTGGAAAATAGTCGATTAAGCAGAAAGGTCGTTGTCCAGGTGCGCGCATGTCGAAATAACGAGAATAATTCTCAATCCCCGAGCAATAACCTAATTCTCGTATCATTTCGAGGTCGTAAGTAATGCGTTCTTTCAAACGTTCACTTTCTTCAATTTTTCCTTGCTGACGAAACTGCTCTACCTGCAAAACCATGTCTTCACCTATCATATCGATGGCTTTTTTGGTCGTGTCAGGACTTGTTACAAAAATATTGGCTGGATAGATGCTAATTTCTTCAAAAGTCTCAATTCTGTCCGTTGTTTTTGGATCAATGGAAGAAATGGCTTCGATTTCATCACCCCAATATTCAACGCGAATGGCATAATCTGCATAGGCCAAATAAATATCAACGGTGTCGCCTTTTACACGAAAAGTGCCTCTTTCAAATTCTTGGTTGGCTCTGGAGTATAAATTCTCTACCAATTTGAATAGAAACTTGTTTCTAGAAAGCAATTCTCCCTTTTTGATGTGTAGAATGCTCTTTGCAAATTCTTCAGGATTACCAATTCCATAGATGCAAGAAACTGAAGCAACGACTATCACATCTCTTCGTCCAGAAAGCAGGGCAGAAGTGCAAGAAAGCCGCAATTTTTCAATTTCATCGTTGATAGCAAGGTCTTTTTCGATGTAAGTTCCAGTAACAGGCAAGAATGCTTCAGGTTGGTAGTAATCGTAGTAAGAAACGAAATACTCCACGCGATTCTCAGGAAAAAACTGCTTAAATTCTCCGTACAACTGCGCTGCTAACGTCTTATTGTGAGAAAGAACAAGAGTCGGTCGATTTAGCTCTTTGATAACATTTGCAACCGTAAAAGTTTTGCCACTTCCAGTAACCCCGAGCAGCGTTTGAAATCGAACATCGTTATGAATTCCTTCGATTAACTCACTAATCGCTTGGGGTTGATCACCCGTTGGTTCAAAGTCAGAAACTAATTGGAAGTCCATTTTTTTTTGAAGTAAATTTAGGGATATTTTGGAGATAGAAGATTTGGAGATTCGGAAATTTGGAAATTTGGAGATTTGAATATTTGGAGATTGATGCCCATAGTAGGTGTTATTTAATCTCCGAATCATAACAGGAATCTACGTCAATCTCCCAATCTCCAAATAATAACAGGCAACCACGTCAATTTCCAAATTTCCAAATCTCCGAATTATACCTACCTTTGTAAAAAAAAAACCAACACAATGGCAAGCAAAAGAATTTTAAAGAAGAATGTAAACGCAATGATTATTGATATCGTTGAAGAGTGTTTTACAGTTCAAATGGCGGATGAAAAGAAAACGACTGCTTCGGATAAGTTAATTGATGAAGCTGCCGATTATCAGGATGAAGTTTTGGCAAGAATCAATGGAGCAAAGAATAAAGCTGATTTTAAAGGACTTCGTGAAGAAATTGAAGCAAAAGCAATTGATTTTGTTAAAAAATTGAATGCTTTGGGTTAGAATCACTCAAAATAAATGTATTTTTAAGCGTTCTTGGTCATCGAGCGGAGTCGAGATGACCAAGAACGCTTTTTTTTACGCCTATGGATAAAATGAACATGAAGAAAATGATTACAGCCCTTGGCTTATTCATTTTTGTCGCGATTCTTTTTCTGACACCCAATAATAACCCTGAGGATGAAAACACAGCATTGTTTTGGTACGCCGTTGCCGTCGCGGGATTAATGGTTCTCTTTTGGTTGTTTGAGGTAGTCCCGATTTATGTTACGGCCTTGTTTCCGCTTATTTTGGCGGTACCACTCGGTATTCTTGAACCTTCAGATTTAACGGCTGCGTATGGTCATCGCTATATTTATTTGTTTTTGGGAGGCTTCATTCTCTCATTAGCATTAGAAAAATGGGATGTGCACAAGCAAATTGCAGAGGGCATTATTCGAATTGTTGGAACCTCAAAAGCGAGAATTTTACTTGGGTTTTTACTAAGTACAGGCTTGTTGAGTATGTGGATTTCGAACACCGCAACTGCTTTGATGATGCTTCCAATGGCAATGGCTGTGCTTTCCAAAGTAGAGAAGAAAGGGAAGTCAAAATTCTCCGTATTCTTATTACTTTCTGTCGCTTATGGCGCAAGTATTGGTGGAATGGCAACCTTGGTCGGTTCTCCTCCAAATATCCTGATGGCGGGAATTTTGCAAGATAATTTTGGCATTACCGTCGATTTCTTTGCATGGATGAAAGTAGGTTTGCCGTTGAGTTTAATAATGCTCACCATCGTTTATTTTTTCTTTTATTTCTTAATGGGAAAAGAACGCAACGAGAACCTACACGAAGTAAAAGAGGAGAAAAAGAAATGGACAAAAAATCAAATCCGAGTGATTATTATATTTTCTATGGTGGTTTTACTGTGGTCCTTTAGAATGCCTTTGACCAAATACTTCGGAGTTCATTACACAGATGAAGGAGTTGCCATTTTAGGAGCTATAATCCTATTCTTTTTCCCTGGAGAAGAGAAAGAATCGAAATTGTTAGAATGGAAAGACACACGAAATTTACCTTGGGGAATTCTCATTCTTTTCGGTGGAGGAATGGCATTAGCAAAGATGTTGGAAGCCAATGGTGTTATATCAGAACTCTCACTCGTGTTTGAAAGCTACCAAAATTCTCCCTTGTATATATTGTTAGCCGTGCTTGTCGTTATTGCCATTTTTGGAACGGAAATCATGTCAAACATGGCGCTGGTTTCTGTTTTTGTACCTGTTGTGGCGGCGTTTGCACTCAAAACGGATTTTACCATCATTCAGTTGTGCCTGCCAATAACACTTGCTGCAAGTTGCGCGTTTATGTTGCCCGTTGGTACTCCGCCCAATGCCATTGTTTTTTCTTCAGGGCAATTGAAAATCAATCAAATGGCACGAACAGGCTTTGTTTTGAATGTAATTGGTGTGTTGATAGTGGTTGTATTTAGTTTACTATTTATTTAATCATCCACTTTTATTATTTTTGAACAGTAATTAAAAGAATATTTATGATCGTTTTACTTTCTCCCGCAAAGGCAATTGACACCAAAAAAACATTAAAAACGGATGATTTTTCGATTCCCATCTTCATGGATGAAGCAGATTCTTTGGTCAAAAAGTTAAAGAAATTTTCCTCAAAAAAAATAAGAGAAATGATGCATTTATCGAAAGATTTATCCGACTTAAATCACCAACGTTATCAGGACTGGAAAAACGAGGTTGTTTTGAGTGAGAATACTTGCAAAGTCTCAGCCGTCTTTAATGGCGAGGCATTCAGAGGGTTCGATGCTCCGTCTATGACAGGCAAAGAATTAAAAACAGCTCAAAAAACAGTGCGAATTCTCTCGGGGCTCTACGGTATTTTAAAACCCTTGGATTTGATTTATCCTTACCGATTAGAAATGGGAACAAGATGGGCTGTGACTCCTTCCAAAACGAATTTGTATAAATTCTGGGGAAGCAAAATCGCAGATGCCATTAACGAAGAAAATGACGACGGAATCATTGTGAACTTGGCGTCCAATGAATATTTCAAAGCAGTGGATAAAAAAGCGATTCAAGGAAGAATAATCACACCAAGTTTTAAGGAGTTTAAAAACGGAGAATATAAGGTAATCATGGTCTATGCAAAAAAAGCAAGAGGATTCATGGCACGTTACATTGTAAAAAATAACATCAAAAACCCCGAAGAACTCAAACTATTCGACACAGAAGGCTATCAGTTTGATGCAAATCTATCCGAAGGAGATAATTGGGTGTTTACGAGATAAGTTGAGCAAGAGTTTAGAGTCTTGAGCAAGAGTCAAATCTAATGCTCTAACACTCCAAAGCTCCAAATTTCTACCCCTTCACAAAATGAAAATTAGATACCTGGCTTCAGTTCAAATTGAGAACTTAATCTAAGAGGACGATAGTCCGTTTCTAATAATCTAAAGCTCTAAAAGCGAGGAACGAGCGCATCTAAACTTTCACTCTCTCAATATAAACCCCCGTTCTTGTATCAACTTTAATCGTCTCGCCAGTATCAATAAACAATGGAACGCGCACTTCTGCACCCGAAGATATAGTTGCTGGTTTCATCGTGTTGGTCGCTGTATCGCCTTTAATTCCAGGTTCTGTATAAGTTACTTCTGAAATAATGTGCATAGGCAATTCTAAAACCAGCGGCAATTCTTCTTCTGCATGAAAAAGGATATTGCACGTCATACCCTCGACTAAAAATTTAGGTTTTTCAATCATACTTGCAGCAATATTCACCTGCTCGAAATCTTTATTATTCATGAAAACATAAGAATCACCATCTTGATACAAGTATTGATACTCTCTATTTTCAATTCTCACAACCTCAATTTTATGACCTGCTGAGAATGTGAAATCCAGCACTTTACCTGACTCTATTTGTCTCATTTTTGTTCTCACAAAAGCAGGACCTTTTCCAGGTTTTACATGTTGAAATTCGATTATTTGAGATAATTTCCCATTGTGATTGATGCACAATCCGTTTTTTATATCTGAAGTATTTGCCATTGTCCTAATTTTATGGAGCGAATATAATCAAATATTCTTTCATTTAGATGCGAATTGTAGCATCTTTGCAGAATGAATTGGGATGATTTTATCAATTATGAATTATTTGAACTAGGAAATTTTAAATTACTCCTAGGAAACTTATTGATAGCTATTACGATTATTGTCACAACAAGTTTCTTTATAATAATTCTGAAAAAGGCAATTTTGAAACCCCGATTCATTATTGATAAAATTGATGAGAAAAGACGAAACACTTTTTTTTCGATTACAAAATATTTTATTTGGATTGTCAGTGGGTTGGTAGCTCTTAAAATTTTAGGCGTAAGAATTGATGCTTTAATATTTGGTTCAACAGCATTGCTTGTCGTTTTAGGTCTTGGGCTCCAGAATATTTTCAAAGATTTTATTTCAGGTCTTTTTCTATTATTTGAAGGTTCTATCAAAATTGGGGATGTAATAGAGGTTGATGGAGTGACAGGAAAGGTGATTGAAATAAATTTGAGGAGTTCTGAAATTTACACACGTGATGACGTAACTATTATTATACCGAATTCTCGATTCATCGTTGAGAAAGTAGTGAATTGGTCACATGATGAGAATTCTGTTCGATTCAAGGTAAACGTTAATGTTGCCTATGGTTCAGATGTCAATGTGGTTATAAAATGCTTGGAAGAGGCCATGAGTGAACATAAACAAGTGTTGAAAAAACCGCAACCATTTGTCCGTTTTACCGATTTTGCCGAGTCTTCTCTATTTTTTGAAATGATTTTCTGGTCAAACAATACTTTTAGAATAGAGAATACGAAATCTGATTTAAGAAAAGAGGTGTATCTAAAACTTGCGGAAAACAACTTGAGTATTCCTTTTCCTCAGCGAGATATTCACATCAAGGGAATAGAGCACATGGTTGATTTTTCAGAAAAGAAAGCGAAAAATTAAGGATCTCCTGATTACATTCTTCCTTTTGCCATCATTTTTTTCTCGAATGCTTCTGTTTGAGAAGAATGAACGAACAAGAAATCACCTTGTTCTTTTTGCGTCCTACTTTCTTTCACAACTTTAAAATTAGCAACTCCGTATTGAACATAATTTAATGAATCAAAATAATCGAACATTGCGTTTTCATTATCCGGTCCAATTTCTATTTGCACAATAGGCTTCATTCTCTCAATAACAGCCTTTATTTCTTGAAAAACAACAACTTCGTATCCTTCAATATCACATTTGATGTAATCAATTTTCTCAAGAGAAGACAGAAGTTCAGAACCTTTCACAATTTCTACTTCGTGTGTTTTATGCGCTTTTTTTTCTTCTTCAGATTCTGCAATATGAGGCAAACCTGTTCTAATCATCCCATTCGATTCTGGGAGAACCATCGTAATTGTTCCGGACTCATTGCCTAAGGCATAATTGACCACTTTTGCATGCTTAAACTTCTTCATAAAAGAAGAAAGAACATCAAAAAATGGTTTCACAGGTTCAATAGAAAGAACTTGACCATTGGGAGTTAGTTTCGCGAAATTCTTGGAGAAGTAACCCAAGTTGGCACCAATATCGATAACAGTATCATCTTTTTCAATAATATCTTTAACGAGATAATGGTATTTAAAACGTTCATCATTCTTCAGAAAACCAAGGTTAAATAAAAAGTAAAAACCTCTATGCAAAGTCTTTAGGTATGACTTCTGACTCATTATCTTAAATAGGATCTTCTTTATAAAAACAATCATAAGGTATATTCTTGAAGACGAAATTAATCTTTTTGTGCTAATAATTTTACAGTTTAAATTTTATTCGTAACTTAGGGGTATGATATTGCTAACAAAGGTTAAGCATTAATATCTACTTCGAAAGAAGGAACCTATGTGCAGAAATTTGAAGCTTAAAATGTTATTTTAAGGAGAGACTCAGAAGTAGGATGTCAGGCCACAGCGTTATGCGTTGAGAGTAAAATCAAACAGTGGAAAACAGATCATTTCAGCAATCCTAATCTTGTTTTCTGAAGCTTCAGTTAACAAAGCATGTAGGTTTTTTTTATTTCTCTAGTCTAATAGCTTTTCAATTTTCGTCCATTTATCGATAAAATCTAATGATTAGGTAGAGATAATTTAGAAAAAAAGCAACCTTTCCATATTCTTCCCGTTAAACTAATAAGAATGCATTACCTACTTATTACAACTCAAGCTTAGTGAAACACACGCAACGATTAATTTAATTATTTTACTACGTGTAGCTTTTAAGCTATTTCTTTACTAATCAATTATACTACTTCTATATGAAAAATATTTTCATTGTTTCCATTCTTGTATTGTTTCGATTAACAACTGCAAATGCTTGTTCTCCTTACGGTGTTCCTATTCTGAATAACCAGAATGTAGCAGGGACTAACCTCGTACTTAATTGGATAAGTACCACAGGTTGGTCTTGCTCATACAATATCGTAACAGAAATATACTGTACAGCATCAACAGCTGGAGGCCCTCTAATCACAAATCGTTCAGGGTGTATTAATAAAGGGAACTCAGGAAATATTGCCTATCCTGGACCACAAACAATTAATCTTTCTGGTTTATGCCCAGGAGAAACGTATTTTTTTAGAGCGAAAGAATCTAATTGTGGATCCTCTGCATGGGGTAGTGGCTGGACACAATGGTACTCTTTTGTGTATGGAGTAGGAGGTGCGGCTTTTCAAGTTACAGCAAACGGAGCTCCTATAGCTATTTGCCCAGGAGATTGTGCCAACTTAACATCTTTAGCAACCAACAACTGTCAACCTGGAATTAATTACTCATGGAACAATGGAGGAGGAGCAGGTGCAAATGTAACTGTCTGTCCTGCTGCGACGACAACCTACACGGTAACAGCAACAACAGTTGGTGCATGTGCAACTTTAGTTGCTACTGCTGACATAACAATTGCAGTTGCATCAATCCCTCCAACAGCAAGTAACCCTCCAACAATTAACGTTCAGTGCAGCGCTGATGTTCTACCTCCCGATGTGAATGTTGTAACTGACGAAGCAAGTGTTTTCCCGAACCCTCCAGTAGTTACTTTTATAGGCGAGACAACAGATGGACTTTCTTGTCCCGAAACAATAATAAGAACCTACCGAGTTACTGATGAATGCGGACTTTTTATTGATGTTACTCAAACAATCATTGTTGATGATACACAAAATCCAATAGCAATAGCTCCTTTAGATGGTGTTTACCAATGTATGGCAGACGTTCCTGTTCAAACGGTTGCAGATGTAACGGGTGTTTCTGATAATTGCACCGCAAATCCAGTTGTTGCGATGCTTGCAGAAACGCAAGCTGGAACTTGTCCAGTGATTATCACTCGTCAATATTCTGTTACAGATGACTGTTTGAATCAAATTATTCTTACGCAAGTGATTACGGTAGATGACACGCAAGACCCAGTTGCAGCTCCTCCTTTAGATGCAACTTACCAATGCATGGCAGATGTTCCTGTTCAAACGATTGCAGATGTAACGGGTGTTTCTGATAATTGCACCGCAAATCCAGTTGTTGCAATGCTCGCAGAAACGCAAGCCGGAACTTGCCCAGTGGTTATTACACGTCAATATTCTGTTACAGATGACTGTTTGAATCAAATTATTCTTACGCAAGTGATCACGGTAGATGATACGCAAGACCCAACCGCAAGCAATCCATTGCCAATAACGGTAGAATGTTTCTTTGATATTTCTTTGCCTGACGTTAACGTTGTGACTGATGAAGCAGATAATTGCACGGTTGCTCCAGTTGTTACTTTTGTAGGTGATGTTTCTAATAATCAAACTTGTCCAGAGACTATTACTCGAACCTATTCTGTTACAGATGACTGTAACAATGAAATTTTTGTTACGCAAACCATTACTGTGAATGATATCACCGACCCAACGGCAAGTAATCCATTGCCAGTAATTGTAGAATGCTTTTTTGATATTCCTTTGCCTGACGTTAACGTTGTGACTGATGAAGCGGATAATTGCACGGCTGTTCTGGTTGTTACTTTTGTAAGCGATGTTTCTAACAATCAAACTTGTTCTGAAATCATTACAAGAACATACAGAATCACAGATGATTGTGGTAACTTTATAGATGTCACACAAATAATCACCGTGGACGACATCACTGACCCAACAGCATCAAATCCAATACCCGTTAACGTAGAGTGTATTTTTGATGTTCCTGCAACTGACATTAATGTAGTTACTGATGAAGCGGATAATTGCACGGCAGTTCCTGTTGTTACTTTCATAGATGATGTTTCTAACAATCAAACGTGTCCAGAAATTATTACAAGAACATATAGAATCACAGATGATTGCGGTAATTTTACAGATGTTATGCAAACTATCACAGTGAATGATATTACTGATCCAACAGCATCCAACCCTGTACCTATTAATGTAGAATGTTTCTTTGAAATTCCTTTACCTGACATTAATGTGGTTACAGACGAGGCTGATAATTGCACGGCAGTTCCTACCGTTACATGGGTGGACGATGTTTCTAATGGGCAGACTTGTTCAGAGGGAATTACCAGAACTTATTCTATTATGGATGATTGTGGGAATGAAATTTTTGTCACACAAGCAATTACTGTGAATGACGTTACCAATCCAACAGCATCCAACCCTATAGCTGTGAATGTGGAGTGTATTGGGGATGTTCCTGTTCCTAATGTCAATGTAGTTACTGATGAAGCGGATAATTGCACAGTAAATCCTACAGTTGAATGGGTGAGTGATGTTTCTAATAATCAGACTTGCGCAGAAGTGATTACTAGAACCTATTCTATTACAGATGATTGCAACAATCAAATTTTAGTTACCCAAACCATCACGATTGATGATGTTACTGATCCAACGGCAAGTAATCCTTTGCCAGTTAATGTAGAATGTATCTTTGATGTTCCATTACCTGATGTGACGGTTGTTACTGATGAGGCAGATAATTGCACCACTAATCCACTTGTTTTATGGGTAAATGATGCTTCTGACAACCAAACTTGTCCAGAAACGATTATCAGAACCTATTCTATTACAGATGCGTGTAATAATCAAATTTTAGTGATTCAGACAATCATCGTTAATGATGTTACAGCGCCAACGGCTAGTAATCTAAACACTATTTCAGTTCCAGGTTCTATGGATGTTCCTGTGCCAGATGTTGCACTTATTGATGATGAGCTTGACAATTGTACGGCAGTTCCCATGGTGACTTGGGTCAGTGATCTGTCGGATGGTAATGTGTGTAACTTAGAAGAAATTACAAGAACATATTTGATTGAAGATGACTGCGGCAATCAAACTTTTGTAACCCAGTTGATTATTATCTTGGCAGTTCCGCCACCAATCAACGAAGAGGACACTCTCATTTGTGAGAATGAGTCAGTTACTTTAGTTGCGGATAATCCATGGAATGTTCCTATTTTTTGGGACAATGGCGTGATTGATTCTCAGCCATTCTCACCGACACAAACTTTAACCTATACGGTGACAGCCGATAATTTAGGATGTATTTCTACAGATGTTGCTACGGTAACTATTGAGAATTTACCAACGGTGATGTTTACTGCCAGTCCTCCGATATGCGAACCTTTTGAGGTTACCTTTACCAATCAATCTTTTGCAGGAGCACCTGCAGGTATCATCGCAAATTGCGTTTGGGACATTGAGGGAGTACCTTTAATTAATCAGTGCGGTGATTTGGTTTATACGTTTACAGAGGCAGGGCTTTATGATGTTGGTTTAACAATTACTTCGGCGAATAATTGCGTAAATTCTGTTATGTACACAGATTTAGTGGATGTTACCGCTATGCCAATTGCATCTTTTGAAGCATCGAGTACCAGCTTATCAACCCTTGATACTGAGGTTGAATTTACAAACACTTCGGAGTATGCTGTCGGTTATTTATGGGATTTTGGTGATAGTTCTGCAACGACAAGTATTGAAAACCCAGTGCATATTTTTCCAGACGATGACGACGGAAGTTTTACGGTAATGCTGGTTGCATTTAATTCTCTGGACTGCACAGATACAGCGTGGTTAGAGATTCGGGTAACAGAAGAATTGGTTTTCTTCGTTCCTAATACATTCACACCAGATAATGATGCTTATAACAATACTTTTCAACCTGTTTTTGTTTCAGGATATGATCCTTATGACTTTGAGATGTTTATTTATAATAGATGGGGCGAAGTTGTATTTGTCAGTCATGATGCGTCCATTGGTTGGGATGGAACTTATGGTGGTAAAATGATGAATGACGGGACTTATACATGGAAAATAGAAACAAAGCAGACGGAGAATGACAAGAGAATTGTTGTTAAAGGTCATGTGAATATTATTCGATAAGTAAACCAGCAATGAATTAAAAAAGCACTCTTTGACATTCTTAGGGTGCTTTTTTTGTATTTTTGAAGGGAGATGGTATGATTCACTAAAACGTTTAATGAATTGTATTTAGTTGCCCATAATATGAAAAAAATAAATGGTAAGAGAAAAATTTATACGATTATTAAACGACACAATAGACAAAAACCCGAAATTTTCATTTGCTGATTTTACAATCGAACAAAAGAAAACTTCAAAATCAAGGGTTCAAACAATAGTTAGAATTCAATACAACTATAATGAAAGATATTTTTTAATAATTAATATACCTGATGAAAGAAGTTCTTTTAAAAAGAATGATTATAGTGACGAAAAAACACTTGATTATCAAATAGAGTGTGAGTACTCACCAGGAGATATTGAAATTAACGAAAATATTTATGTTAGAGGTACAGAAGGGATTTTAGAACATCTTTCATATTGGCTTGAAATAGTATGGGACGAACTTATGGCTATTCCAGTTAATAGAGAGTTTAAGAATTTGAAAAGCACCATTGATGACCTCATTGGGCAAATGAATAATGTGCCTAATGAAGACTTTTCAACTGAGGAAAGAAAAGATTTTGAAGGGAAATTAAATGATTTAGAGAAAAAATTCAAAAAGAATTTAGAACTCCAAGAACTAGAAAAAAGTGAACTCGAAAATAAATTAGACATACTACATTCGGAAATAGACGGTTTAAAACAAACATTAAAAGTACTTAATAAAAAGAATTGGTTTAGATCTTTTGGAGGTAAAATATTAAGTTGGGGAGCAAAACCTGAAAATCAAAAAATGATTTCTGATGGAGCAAAAATTGTAAAAGGTTTTATTGGAAACGGAGAATAATATAGGAAAAATACTGTGGGCAAATAAAAATGTACGTATTGCGGGTTTGTGCTAAATCCAAGGTTACTGCCTTTGAAAAAAATGTAGTGCTTAAAAGTCCGCAACTACACATATTCAGAACGCCACCACCCCCTACTTCTTCCTGAAAAATATCTTAACAGGCACCCCTTTAAAATCAAATTCATCGCGCAATCGATTCTCTAAAAATCGTCTATAACTTTCTGGAATGTACTGAGGCAAGTTACAGAAGAAAGCAAATGCCGGAGCATGAGATGGCAACTGTTGCACGTACTTGATTCGGATGTATTTCCCCTTGTTTGCTGGTGGTGGGTTAGCTTCAATAACTTGTAACATGACGTCATTTAAAACCGAAGTCGTAATTTTCTTGATTCTATTCTGATAAACCTCCATCGCCGTTTCCAGTGCTTGGTGAATTCTCTGCTTGTTAATCGTAGAAGTGAAAATCACTGGAACATCATTAAACGGAGCAATTTGGTTGAGTAAATTCTCCTCATACGCTTTCATGGTCTTGTGATCTTTCTCAATCAAATCCCATTTATTGACCAAAATAACAACGCCTTTAGAATTCTTCTCAATGATGTAAAAGATGTTTAAATCTTGCTTCTGAATTCCTTCTTGCGCATCCACCATAAAGATGCAAACGTCTGAGTTCTCGATAGCTCTAACGCTTCGGAGAACAGAGTAATACTCAATGTCCTCATGGACTTTTGCTTTTTTACGAATTCCAGCCGTGTCAATGAGCATGAAATCGAAGCCAAAAGCATTGTATCTTGTATTGATGGCATCACGCGTAGTTCCAGAAATATCTGTCACAATATTTCTTTCTTCGCCCGTTAATGCATTCACCAAAGAAGATTTTCCAACGTTTGGTTTACCGACAATGGCGAAGTGAGGCAATTCGCTGCCGTCATTTGCAGAATCGTCTTTAGGGTCGAATTCTTTCACGATATCGTCCAATAAATCTCCGGTTCCACTGCCATTGGCTGCAGAAACATCGTACACATCTCCGAGACCTAATGACCAGAATTCTGCCGATAAACCAACACGGCCAGTATTGTCAACTTTATTTCCAACGATGAAAATTTTCTTTCGTGATTTTCGAAGCATTTTAGCAACCACTTCATCTAAATCAACAATGCCAGTGGTGACGTCCAACATAAAAATGATGACAGACGCTTCGTCAATCGCAATTTCGACTTGCTTTCTAATTTCGCCTTCAAAAATGTCGTCAGAACCTTTGATATAACCACCCGTGTCAATCACAGAAAAGTCAACGCCGTTCCATTCTCCACGACCGTAGATTCTATCACGCGTCACGCCACTAATCTCTTTGACAATCGCTTTTCTTGATTCAGTTAAACGATTAAAAAGTGTTGATTTCCCAACGTTTGGTCTTCCGACAATTGCAATAATGTTACTCATTTTTATATTTTTTTGAAATAAAAAAATAGAAGTTAAGAATATGAGAAGTTAAGTAGTTAATTAGCTTGCAATTAAAATGTTAGATGCATCTAACTTATTTCGTTAGGCTTCCCTAACTTCCTAACTTCCTAACTTCCTAACTTCTCCTTAACTTCTCATATTCTTAACTCCTCATTTTCTTAACCCCTGTCTACTATACTCCTCAACCTAATACCCGTATTTCTTCAATTTCTGTGCAGAACCTCTCCAGTCTTTATCGACTTTCACGAATGTTTCTAAGAATACTTTTTTATCGATGAATTTCTCCATTTCTTTTCTTGATTCGTAGCCAATTCTCTTGAGCATATCGCCACCTTTTCCGATGATGATGCCTTTTTGAGAATTCCTTTCTACAATAATCAACGCACGAATGCGTGTAATTTCTGGTTCTTCTTTATATTCTTCAATTTCTACCTGCGTTGCGTAAGGAATTTCCTTTCTGCAGTGAATAAAAATTTTCTCACGAATGATTTCTGAAATAAAGAAACGCATCGGTCTATCCGTCATTGCATCCTTGTCAAAGTAGGGTGGACTCTCAGGAATCGATGCCCTTATTTCTTCCCAAACACCCTCCATACCGAAGCCGTGCATCGCCGAAATTGGAAAAACATTGGCATTCGGCAAACGTTCTTGCCAATACGCCAATCGCTCAGCCAATTTATCTTGGTTGGATAAATCCATCTTATTAATCAAGCAGAGAACAGGCACTTTCAAGCGTTGAATTTTCTCTAAAGTTTCTTTATGATTCATTTCTGATTCAAAAGGATCCGTCACGAAAATAAGAATATCAGCGTCTTTGATGGAAGAATTGACATAATCCATCATGTTTTCGTGTAATTTATACGCAGAATTAACAACACCCGGCGTATCAGAGAAAACGATTTGATGATTTTCATCATTGACAATGCCCAAAATACGATGCCTGGTTGTCTGTGCTTTTGATGTAACGATGGATAGTTTCTCTCCCACCAAACGATTCATCAAGGTTGATTTCCCAACATTTGGACTACCAACAATACTTACAAATCCCGATTTATGCTCCATTCTGTTTAATTTCAAAGTGCAAAGGTATGCAATTATCAATTAGTAATTATCAATGTACAATGTTATGTCCTGGTATAAGTAGACAGATTAATTTTCCTTAAGCAGCTTTATAGACTTGACTTGGAACTTTAAAGTTTAATGCCCAGTGAGGTCTCTTGTTATTGTAACTTAGGACTGCTTGTTTTAGTA
>NVXU02000006.1 GCA_002734065.2 Fluviicola sp. | reverse complement strand
TCGGAAAAGATGAGCTGCCTGCATCAATCAGCGGAGACGTTGACCAAAAATGAAAATCATTCATCGGAATGTCTTTGAGCAAAGGTTCTTGATTCCATATATTGCTGGGTTTAAAAATAGGCAAACCAAAAATCACTGAACTCTTAATCAAGTTGTTTTCAAAATTAAAATTTAAGGTCAATGAGACATCTGGAATGGTATCTATGGCTAATTCATTGTCAATATTTCCATAAATCAGCGAATTTGTGATTGTTCCTTCGTTGATAGAAGAAATTTCCGTTTGCATGAGCAGGTTATTCGTGTACCAGTTGCTAATTCCAACAGCTGATGCCACATTGTCGCCAATTCCGTAACCTAGCAAGTGGCAATGGTTGATGTTAAAGTCGCCGCCGCCAATTACAGCAAGTGCATGTATGCCATTCTTCGCAATGATGCAATTCTCCGCATTCACTTTTGCTCCTTGAAAGATAAACAAACCGTAGGAAGAATTGTTACGAATGATCGTGTTCGATAGCTGCAAAGTATAACCGGTATTGCTCGGAGCTTCGCTATACAAATGAATACCTGCAATCCCATTCTTAATAATGGCATAGTTAATACTACTCGGCAATGCTTGATTAAAGTAAATACCATAGTATTGCCCGGCAACATCATCGTAAAAAGCCTCCAAGCGATCTCCCTGAAGTGTAACCTCATTTCCGAGAGCTCCATTGATGTTTAAAACACCTTTATAGACAAACAGAATGGCGTCTTTGTGCAAATGAATATTCGTTCCCGCAGGAATAGTTAAGGTATGGGCAGAATCAATAGCAAAATAATTAAATATGACATGTGGTTTATCATTTGCCCAGGTTGTAGAGCTTGCTGTTGTTTTTTCATTATAATGAAAATAAGCATCCTGTCCCCAAGCGACTAACTCGACGAATTGGTCGGTGCCGTTTGTGGTGAATTTTATTCTGTCTTCAATAACCATAGGGTTACTGTTGTTGTTAGGGTCGAGCGTAACCTCAACAAAAACAAACAAACTGTCTTTGCCTTCTAATTCTATTTCTGCAAAATCAGTGCCAACCATTCCATCTACATTAATTCTGAAGGGAGAATTTGCCCCGCCGATCAACTGTATTTGAGAAATATTCAATGTTCGATTAGAATTGTTGTAAATTTTAAAACGTTTTGTAACAGAACCAATCGTTGTGAAAACCGTGTCAAAAATGACTGTGTCTCTACTGAAATCTAGGTTTCCAGAAGAGAATTGCAGTGGTTTTTTGCATCCAGAAAAACTAAAAGCAAAGCCAATAGCGATAAAAAAAACAAGATAGAGGATGGATTTATTCATAAGTACACTTCGTATGACAAATTTAACGTAATTTCCGAAGAAATATTTTGTTTGAAGAATTCTCAAGAAAATTGAACATTATTTTGACGATTTTAAAATAAATAGTTATCTTTGCACTCCTTATTTAGGAGAATTAGAAATATTATTGAACAGTAATGAGAAAAGATATACACCCAGAAGATTACAGATTAGTTGTTTTTAAAGACATGACTAACGATTACGCATTTGTTTGCCCATCATGTGCAGATTCATCAGAAACTATTAAGTGGGAAGATGGAAATGATTATCCATTAATTAAATTGGATATCTCGCACAAGTCGCATCCATTCTTTACAGGAGTTGCACAATTCGTGGATACTGCTGGTCGTATTGATAAATTTAACACTCGTTACGCGAAAAGAAGTAAGAAATAAGCATCGCTTAATATATTTGAAACCGTTTCATTTAGTTGAAACGGTTTTTTTATTTTTGCTAAATGAGTAGAATCATAGAAGATAAAGTTTTAGAGAACATCGATTTTTCAAAAGAGAAATTCCAAACGGGAGAATACGATAATTGCACGTTTAAAAATTGCAACTTATCTTCTGTGAATCTGGCAGCATCCTCTTTTGTAGAATGTGTTTTTTTAGAATGTGATTTAAGCAATGCTAAGATTCAAAACACATCGTTTAAAGCCGTTGAATTCAATGCCTGTAAATTATTAGGATTACAATTTGATGAATGTAATCCTTTTCTTTTGTCCATGTCTTTTGAGAATTGCACCATGAATTTTTCTGTTTTCTTTGGGTTGAATCTTAAAACAACCACGTTTAATGCATGTGAATTAATTCAAGTGGAATTTAGTGAAGCAAACTTAAGTGGAAGTTCTTTTTCTAATTGTAACTTAAAGGATGCAACTTTCTTCGATGCCAATTTAGAGTCATGTGACTTTACGACTGCGAAAGAATATGTGATTGATCCAGAGAAAAATAATATGAAATCTGCTCGTTTTTCCGCAAATGGTTTGGCAGGTCTTCTACAGAAGTATGGTTTAAGACTGGAGAATTAATTAACGAAAAAAGGCGGCTTAATTTTTGCCCCATAGCATTCAAGAATTATCTTTATACCGTGAAAAATTTACGTTTTCTTTTTATTATTCTCCTAACATTGACCGTTCACGTTAACAATGCCTCTGCGTCTAGAATAAAAAAAGGGAATGATGCTCTTGCCGTCAAAGATTATTTTAGGGCGAAAAAGCAATTCACAAAAGGACTTAAATACAATCCGTCTCCGTCTGCTTTTGGTCTCGCAACCATTTATTCGCGCAACGACAACCCATTCTATAACCTCGATTCTGCTTACAGATACATTCTTGTTTCTGACTCTTTGTTTGACATTACCAACGATAGAAAAAAACTAAAATGGAAGAAATACGGCTGGACATGCAGAAGCATAGACTCCCTCAAGCTCCTTGTTAGCACTGGTTTTTATGAGTTTGCAAAGAAAAAAAACACCGTCGCTCAGTACACAGACTTTATTCAGAACAATACCTGGGCAAGGGAATATGAAACGGCGATTTACTCACGAGATTCTTTGGCATTTTTTCAAGCAGTCGCCAATAATGATGCTGTTTCTTACCAAAAATTTGTAGCAACTTATCCAGAAAGTTCTTTCATAGAATTAGCAACGGACAATTATCACAACTCACAATTCTTAGAATTAACCCGAGACGGTTCCTTGGAATCTTTCAAGAATTTTGTTGCACTGCATCCAGAAAGTCCACAAAGAAAAGAGGCTGATAAGGTCATTTTTGAGAAAGTTACCCAAAGCAATACCGTTGAAGCTTTTCAAGATTTTGCGCTCAATTATTCTCAAAATACATTCATAGAGCAAGGTTGGGCAGAATTCTACCAAGATTATTTATTCGATTATTCCAAAGGGAGAATTGTGGAGTTTAAAAATAAATACCCGCAAGCATTGAATATGGCGGAGGTTGATTCTGACATTGCTTTGTTCAACACAGTCTTGCTTCCTTTTGTTAAAAATGGAGAATATGGCTTGATGAATGAGAACGGAGAAGCGATAATTCTTCCAAAATTCCAATATGTCAGTCAATTCAAAGACGGTTTAGCTTCATTCATTGAGAACGACAAAATGGGATTGCTTGACAAGAGGGGAGAGATCAGAATCCGCGCAAAATACGATGCTATTTCGGAAATTTCTGAGGGTCGATTCATTGTCGAGAAAGACGATTTATTGGGGCTCATTGATAGAAAAGGCAAGGAAATTCTGCCGTGCATTCACGATGATATGGGAGAATTGTCAGAAGGATATCTTTACGCATCCGTGAATGAAAGCTATTTTTATGTCGATTATAACGGCAATCGGCTTTCTGAGCAATTCTTTCTGGACGCAACAGATTTTAAGCACCATTTTGCAATCGTTGAAACTGAAACGGGCGTAGGTTTACTCAATAAAACAGGGAAATTGGTGTTGCCAGCCTTGTACAATCAATTAAAATGGCTCAGTGATTCTTTGCTGTCTTTCTCGGAGAATGACAGAACGGGAATTATATCAATTTCGGGCGACACAATCAGTGACGCAAAATACAATTACATCGGTCAATTTTACAATGACTTGGCACTTGTTTCCAATGCTGACACGGTGAAATACATCAGAAAGAACGGTGAACTTGCCTTCGATGCTTTCTTTGAAACTTATCCGAATTATAAACTTAAGGGAGACTTTATAAACAGGTCGGCAATTGTTGTAAAGCTCGGAAAGTACGGTAGAATAAACGATACAGGAGACCGTGTGACAGAGCTTGAGTTTGAGAATATTGCCATCGGTGAGAAATTTTACCCCTTCGAAAAAGAGGATTATTGGGGATTAATGAGTCTTTCTAACAAGGTGCTCGTTTCTCCAAAATACGATGCCTTAGATCTTGTTGCTCATCAATTGGCCATTACAAAACTTGAAGATTCTGTCGGAATAATTGATGTAAATGGAGGAGTAATTCTCTCTAATTCTTACCGCTCTATTGATTTTGTAGCGAAGAATACTTTCGCAATATTCAACGGTTCTTCATACGCTTTGTTCATTGACGGTAACTTTGCTTCAAACTTCGAGTACAAGACAATTAGTCTATTAAACGAACGTTTTGTATCTTTAAAGGATGAAGTCTCAGTCGTTTATTACGATTTAGAGAATAAACGATTGGTTAAATTAAAGGAAGAAAGTGAATAATTTTTTAGATAAATTGGACAAATACAAGTTCGGGTTGCTTGCAGCCTTGGCAACGTATATCTTCATTTTTATCTATTTGCAGTTGCAATCCTACACGCAATATATTCCTTACGATCCTTTTTACGACGGTTCTTACATCGAAATTCCCGATAATGAAATCATGTTGAAGGCAGAAAATATTCTTTTGCCAAATGACATGACGCAAGATGTCAAAAATATGGCGAGAGACGTCAACGACACCCGTGAAAAGTCTTACGAAGAATATTACCAAAACGCTTCTGATGAATCTGTTGCGGAAGAATATCGAAAGTTAGAGCAACAAATGTACGAGGACGCAGGCGGTGAGAAAACCCGTACTGAAATTCGTGATGAAATGGCACAACGCAAGCTGAATGAAGCGAAGCAACAACCAAAAAACGATGGAGTTAAGCAAGAAACCGGAAATCAGTCCTATGCAGGAAACGTAATGGTAGACTGGGTTTTAAGCAATCGCAACGCTCATAAGAAGAATAACTGGTTCGTTAGAAATCCAGGTTACACCTGTGGCTATGGTGCTTCGGGTGTCGTTACAGTAATGATTAAAGTGAATCAGAACGGCAACGTGATTTCTGCCACTTACGACGCCAATCAAAGTCGTGGAGCAAGTTCTTGCATGATTAAACAAGCCGTTAAATATGCAAAAATGTCGAGGTTTGATTATGCAAAAGCGAAATCGCAGGAAGGGAGGATAACTTATACGTTTGTAGCGCAATGAAAATGGAGTGTTGGAGTTTTGGAGCATTCGAGCATTGGATATGCTTGCGGATATATTACACTACGAAATTAATAATCCACATTCTAACAGGCTCCACTTCTAACAATATTCAGCTTAACTAATTCATAATTTAACAAGAGCCTACTTAAGAATACATCCCCCCATTCAAATTAATCGTCTGTCCAGTCAAATAACCCGCGTCATCGCTTGTCAAATATTCCAAGCAATTCGTTAATTCTTCCATTTCTCCGAACTCCTTTTTAGGAATGCTCGCCTTAATTGTTTCTTGTAAATCTTCTGGAACATTATTAATCATGCCTGCGTTAAAATACCCCAACGCAATGTTATTGACAGTGATATTCTTGTTGGCAACTTCTTTTGCTATCGTTTTAACCATTCCAATCAGTCCTGCTTTTGATGCAGAATAAGCAGCTGTCCCAACAACGCCACTTTGTGCAACGACAGATGAAATATTAACGATTCTACCGAAATTATTCTCTCGCATGATTGGCAGAACGTGTTTGATACATAAAAAAGGACCTGTTAGGTTGATTCCTAAGGTTTCGTTCCATTCTTCAAAAGACGTTTTCCAAGTAACAGATGAGCTTGAAATTCCGGCGGCATTGATTAGAATATCAATTTTACCAACGCTTTTTTCAACTTCTGAGACCATTCTACTGATTTCTTCTTCCGAAAGAATGTTTGCTTGAAAGAATTTGATGCTTGCGCTCTCTTCAAAATTTGAAGCTAAGGTTTCCAAGTTGCCGTTGCAATGCAAAGCCAAGTTGAATCCCTTGTTGTGGAAAAAGGCTGCAATGTTGATTCCCAATCCGCCAGATGCACCTATTATTAAAACGTTCTTTTTCTCCATGTCTCGTAATTCTTCGCTAAATTAATCTTTTTGAATTAACTCTTACCGTTAGGGTGATACATCGTTACTTTATTTGACTGAAATTCATCTTTCATAACTTCCAGCATTTTATTGGCATCAAAAATCAATGTTTTGGCATTTCCTATGGAAGATTCTGTATAAACTCCTCGCTTTTTAAAGAGTGGTAATAGTTCATCGCACCTTCTTTTTTTCGACCATTCTAGATTGTGAACCTTCGTTTTTACAGAATGCTTTTTTCCATTTTCGTCTTTGATTTCTACCTCAAATAATTCTGAATGGTAAATCGGTAGCCCAACATCAATGGCATCTTCAAGCGTGTGCAAGTTGGTGCCCGCATTGTCAAGTGTCACGCCGATGTACAATATTTTCCCGTTGAACTCTGTTATTCTTGCAAAGGGAGAATTAGAATCATAAGGAGTGATGGTACCAAAATGACCTTCTGTTAAGTAGTCTGCATTCTTGCCTAAAGCACTGACAGGTTCGGTTGCGTTTAGACTGCGTTTCACACCTTTTAACGTCCTAAAAAATTCACTAATCGCGCCTAATTTGGATGGAGAATTCTGAACGTCAAAAACAGAGTTTTCTCGGATGTAATCCAATTGCAATTTAGCATTGGGAGAGGTTGGCATCAGTACATTTCCATTTTCTCGGATTAAATGAATCACTGCGTTTACAAAAGTAGAAGGTCCATCCTTCAAAAAACCAATTTTACTCATGCTTGAGTGAATTAATACAGTGTCTCCTGTTGAAATTCCACAATTCTTCAAATCCTTGATGATATCTTCTTCTGAAAATACAATTCCTTTCTCTTTTTGCGCTTGCAAATTATTGTTGACCTGTTTTTTTTTACGCCCACGATTTATTTCTAATAAGAAATTTGGAGTAATGGAACGGATAAAATTTTTAAAATTCATTGATCAATTATAGTGCAACAAAGGTAAGCAATAGTTTAAATTTGTACTTTACAGAACATAAAATATTGCGCTTTATTGTAGCAATATAGAAACTAAGCTTATTTTTACAAAAAAATCATTCTATGAGCGCAATCAATTGGTCAACAGTCAAAGAATACGAGGACATCACTTTTAAAAAATGTGATGGAGTAGCAAGAATTGCATTCAATCGTCCAGAAGTGCGCAATGCTTTTCGTCCAAAAACAGTCGATGAATTAGAGGATGCGCTGAATATTGCTCATTATGCGCAAGATATTGGAGTGATTTTACTTTCTGCAGAAGGTCCTTCAGAAAAAGATGGAATTTGGTCGTTTTGCTCGGGTGGAGACCAGCGAGTGAGAGACAAACGAGGTTATCGTGGAGAAGATGGCTTGAATCGTTTTAACATTCTCGATGTGCAACGAAAAATTAGATTCATGAACAAGGTGGTCATTGCCGTTGTGCCGGGTTGGGCAGTTGGCGGAGGTCATTCTTTGCACGTTGTCTGCGATTTGACTTTAGCATCGAAAGAACATGCAATCTTCAAACAAACTGACGCAGATGTTGCTAGTTTCGATGGTGGATTCGGTTCGGCATACTTGGCAAGACAAGTTGGGCAGAAACGCGCAAGAGAAATTTTCTTCTTAGGAATGAATTATTCTGCGCAAGAAGCTTTCGAAATGGGAATGATTAACAAGGCAGTTCCTCACGATGAATTAGAACAAGAAGCTTACGATTGGGCACAAGAAATTCTCACAAAAAGTCCAACGGCAATAAAAATGTTAAAATTTTCATTTAATTTAATAGACGACGGTTTAGTCGGTCAGCAAGTTTTTGCAGGCGAAGCAACTCGTTTGGCTTACATGACAGACGAAGCAGAGGAGGGGAGAAATGCGTTTTTGGAGAAAAGAAAAAGGGATTTTTCGAAATTTCCGAAGTTTCCTTGATATAAAAAAGTAGGGGCTGGTCGCGACCAGCCCCTACTTTGATATCGTTCTCGAACGTAGCCTGAGGTTCTCGAAGGCTACTTCACAAAATTATCAGCAACAATCAAATCCTTCGTGCCGTGTCCCCAAGAATAAAAACCTTCTTTAGATTTTACACCTAGTTTCCCAGCCATCACCATATTCACTAACAGTGGACATGGAGCATATTTATCATTTCCTAAACCTTCGTGCAAGACATTCATAATTGCCAAACAAACATCCAGACCAATAAAATCAGCGAGTTGCAAAGGACCCATTGGGTGTGCCATTCCCAGTTTCATCACGGTGTCAATTTCTTCAACACCCGCAACACCTTCGTTCAAGGTAATGATTGCCTCGTTAATCATTGGCATCAAAATTCTATTGGCAACAAATCCTGGGTAATCATTCACTTCTACAGGAACCTTGTTTAATTTCTTAGAAGTTTCCATGATTAAGTCAGTTACTTCGTCAGAAGTAGAATAACCACGAATGATTTCAATCAACTTCATAATCGGCACAGGGTTCATAAAGTGCATTCCGATAACCTTATCAGGACGAGAAGTTACAGCAGCTATTTTTGTGATGGAAATAGAAGAAGTATTGGTTGCTAAAATGACATTACTATCAGTGATTTCATCCAGGTTTTTAAAGATCTTCAATTTTAAATCGATGTTTTCTGTTGCTGCTTCCACAACAAGATCTACCCCTTGAACACCTTCTTTTGTGTCTGTAAATGTTGTAATATTCGCCAACGTAGCATTCTTGTCTGCTTCAGAAATCTTTTCTTTGGCAACTTGGCGATCCAAATTCTTTGTGATTGTTGCAATTCCTTTGTCTAAAGATGCTTGCGCAATGTCAATCAATGATACTTTATATCCAAACTGAGCGAATGTGTGTGCGATACCATTCCCCATTGTTCCTGCTCCAATAACTGCTACGTTTTTCATTTTTTTTCATTTATAATTGAACCGTAAAGTTAATAATTTTATGAAAATTAATCGATTCATTTCTGTATTTTTGAGGCAATGGATATCACAGAAGCAAAAATTGTTTTTTACGATGGAGAATGCGGTTTTTGCAATCGTTCTGTTGCTTTTGTGTTAAAAAATGACAAGTCAAAGTCTATTTTATTTGCTTCTATTCAGTCAGAATTCACCCAAAAATTATTCGAAGAAAGCAATTGGCAAGCACCAGATTTAAGCACCTTCTATTTTTTGGAGAATGAAGAACTTTTTGAAAAATCAACCGCAGCAATTAAAGTAAGCAAGTATTTTTCTTTTCCTCAGTCTTGGTTGGGAACAATGATTGTCATTCCTGAATTCATTAGAGATTTTGTCTATAGCTTCTTTGCAAAAAGGCGACATCGAATATCGAAAGGGTATTGCTTTGTGCCTAATGGTGAGAATGTAAAGCGTTTTCTTTGATGGCAATTAATTGTGTTTACCATGCGCATCATAAAAAATAACGGCACCATTCAGGTTGAATTTCCGTTAAGAATTAAAAGCTGTTTGAGGAGGTACGACGAGTTCTTTTAATTCAAGGGAAGAGACCTAGAAAGGTGATGTTTTTTGTGTAGCGCTAGATTTTTTTGTTTACTTTTTTTATCAATGAAAAAAAGTAAAGTAATCATTCTAACAACAATTACCTCCAAACAACGTAAGTCGAATACTCGAACAGCATAGCGAATCGAATGCTCAAACAGCGAGGAACGAGCGAATCCCCCTTTAATTCAATCCCGCTCCAAATAACCCTTTCAACTCCTCCATACTCAACGCTTTCCCTCCATTCTCCTTCATTTTCTCCAAAACCCCATCAACTGCATCGGGAGATAACCCCAAATTCATGCCTACTGTTTTTAGTGCAATTACTTCTTTATCGCTGACTTCAAAATCTACGAACAGCAACAATACCAAGCGCTGAAATTGCAAAATTCTACTCGCATCATCATGAGGCACCACAAAATCGATGTGTTCGTTCACAATTCTCTTGAAATCAGTGTCAGAAATACCAAGATCAAGTGCAATAGCAGTCAAAAACTGAATTTCTTCCGTCCGAACTTCTTTGTCAGCTCGGGCAAGTTTGACTAACTCTGCCATCATGCTCATTTTTTCAGCTTTTAAATCGTTTTTTGATGAAAAGTCGAGGTTAAAAAACTGTAAAGTCAACTTGCAAACAACCTCTAATTCTTGAGGGAGAACATCCTTACTCCACGGTTGCGACGCGCTGAAAGTGTGTTGTGCTCCAGTAATCGGGATGAGCTGTGATTTTAACCAAGAGGCAATTTGCTCTCCTTCTTCGATGTTTACAGACTGATCCTCGTCTCCATGAATAACCAAGGTTGGTTTCATTGAATTTCGACAATACTTTTCAATATCCAATCTGTTTTTATTGGTAAGAAAGTCTTCGTATTGAGAATAACTGTGCGGCATTTGTTGCTTCGTTCTACCATTCTCACGGATGTAATAACCGTTCTTTTTCCATGCTTCTAGTTGTTCTCCAGAAGGAAAACGAGTCGCGATGGATGCAATTCCCGCCCAACTTACGATTCTTGCCACTACGTCATTCTGAGATTGTAACAAAGCAATGCCACCACCTCTGGAATGACCGATAATATAGATTTCAGGTTGGTTTTCGAATTCACTCTCCACAACTTTTAGAATCGCTTCAAAATCTTCAATTTCTTTGGAGTAGTTATTCTCACTAAACGCATCTAAATCATCAAAATCAATGGGGTTTTCAATCGTTCCTCCGTTGTGACTGGCGTTGTATTTTAAAAAACCAAAATTCTCATTGGCAAAGAAATCCGAGACCAAATTCCAACATCCCCAATCTTTGTATCCCATGTATCCATGAATAAAAACGATGAGTTTCTTATTCCAGTTTTCTGGAATTGTTAGGTCATAAAGACTTTGTCGAGAATTCGCCCCTGTGTATATCTGATTTTTCAGTTTTCTTTGCATTCAACTATTTTAGACACACAAGATATTGATAATTATTAATTACATCGATACGACAATGTAGAAAAGCATATTATTTTTTTGTTGATCGACTTTTGCTTACATTAGCGTCGGATGCGCATTCAATCGATGACAATGAAATCAAAATGAATGTTTAGTGAAAATGGAAAGCGACAGAGGAGCTCGTCCATTTGAACTTTACATTTATGAAGGTTGAAGAAGTTTGAGATTGCAGCGCTAGATTTTTTTGTTACTTTTTTCATCAATGGAAAGAAGTAAAGAAAGCTATATTTAATTATCTTCGCTCTTCAATTCAACCATTTTGAAAAAAACACTCTTCATCTTTCTAACAATTCTACTTGCTTCTTGCTCTTCAGAAAATGGAAACCGAATAGTCGGCGATCAATTAACCGTCTATTTTGACAGCGCCAAAGAAGAAAGTATTGCAGAGAAAATCGCACTTTACTGGAAAGAAAACAAGCTACTCACGGGTCGCAAGCAAGATTTGAAAATAAGCGCTGATGAAAAAGGTTACACTTTAAAAATCATTGCTTCTTCTCCCAAAGAGAATTTTTCTGTACCTTTCGAGGAAAGAAAGTTATTGCTTCAATTAGAAGCTGATTTGAACGAGAAAGTAGCAGATTCTCCCTTAGAAATTGTAATTTGCAACAATCAATTTGAACCCATTTATAACGTCGATTAATGAAAATATCCGCATCCATTTACAGTGATAAAAAACGTCCTCTTGCAGAGGTTATTAAAGATTTAGTAGATCACCAAGTCGATTTATTGCACGTTGATTGCAACGACGATCTTTCTGTTTTTGAGGACATTAAAACCATCAGAAAACTGTGCGATTTGCCCATAGATTTGCACATAATCACCGAGCAACCGAGCAAATATTATCAATTATTAGAGGAAAATCCAGTAGAATATATCACTTTTCAATATGAAGATTTAAAAGAAGAACTAAGAATTCCAGAAACGATTACCGGAAAGAAAGGAATTGCAGTGATAACTCCAACTTCGGTTGAGATTTTTGAAGAATACAAGACTTTTGATTTCATTCTGATAATGGCGACTATTCCAGGGCAATCTGGCGGACAATTTGACATCATCAACTTCTCCAAAGTGAGAGAGTTTAGGAATAAATTTCCCGGAAAATCTATCCATGTAGATGGAGGTGTAAACGCAGAAGTGTCTTTCATTCTCCGAAATATGGGGGTGACTAGTTCTGTATCAGGTTCTTATTTATTCAATGCCGCAAGCATAGGAAACGCCTTAATGAACTTGACCAAGCGAGATGTTGAATCGCATTATTCTGTGAGTGATTTCATGATTCCAATAGAAGAAGCTCCGCATGTGAAAATGTCTGACTTAACCTTTGCAAACGTCCTGAAGTCAATAGAGACGGGTAAGCTGGGCTTCACTGTGATTATCGATGAGAATGGAAAATCGAAAGGATTGATTTCAAATGCAGACGTTCGACGCGCATTGCTTGTGCATTTAGACGACCTCAATTCGGTGACTCCAGAAGAATTACTCAACGCCAATCCAACAACGATTGAAGACACCACAACAGTTAACGAAATGTTGCGATTGATTAAGAATAGCAAGTTCCCAATCACTTATTTGCCAGTTGTGAGCAAGCAAGGATTTGCCAAAGGAATTGTTACTTTTGTGAACCTGATAAAAGGAGAATTATGATACTACATTTAAAGAATAATATAGCTCAAAATAGAGCACAAGAAATAGCCGATTCCATCAATGCGTTTTTGATTCATCAAGACGGAAAACAAGTGTTAATCACTGGTTCTGGGATGAAAGAAGTGCCAACTTCCATTGAATCAGAAATAGATGAATTTTGGGTGTTTGACACCGATATTCAACTGGCATCAAAGAAATACCGAGCAGAAAAAAGAGAAGTGAAGATTGGAAATACAATCATAGGAGGGAATACTAAATCAACGATACTGATTGGTGGACCTTGTTCTGTAGAATCTGAAGAACAAATTCGTCAGTCGGCAGAATTAATCACAGGAATGGGGTTGACAACACTTCGTGGAGGTTGCTACAAACCAAGAACAAGTCCTTATTCTTTTCAAGGAATGGGATTGGATGGTTTGAAGTTGTTGGCAAAGATGCGTGAAGAATACGGAGTGAATGTCATCACGGAAGCCAGAGATGCAACGCACATCGATGAAATTATCGAATATTCTGACGTTATTCAGGTGGGAGCAAAAGCAATGTACGACCAAGGAATTCTTCGTGCATGTGCAAAAACGAATAAACCAGTGCTTATTAAAAGAGGATTCGGAACAACCTTAAAAGAATTTGTGCAAGCAGCAGAATTCGTTCTCTCTGGAGGTAATGAGAATGTTATTTTGTGCGAAAGAGGTTTGAGAACTTTTGAAACGAATACTCGATTTACTTTAGATTTGTGCGGAGTTGCTTGGTTACAAGAACACACCAACTTGCCGATTGTTTTGGATCCAAGTCACGCAATGGGCTATGCTTACGGTGTTCCTGTTCTCTCAAAAGCTTGCGTAGCAATGGGAATTGATGGTTTAATTATCGAAGCGCATCCAAATCCTAAAGTAGCGAAGTCAGATGCTTCGCAGCAATTGAATTTTGATGAGTTTAAGCAGTTGCTGAAGGATTTACAACCTGTAGCAGAGGCGGTTGGTTATAAAATGGTATAAATCGGGAGGTATTCAAAACAAATGAAAAAACAAATGAAAAGTTTAATATTACTAATAGTCGGGATTATTTCGTGCAGCAGTTTATTTGCGCAAGAAGAGATAAAATATAATGCTCCACCAAGTAAATTAAAAGGAGGATATAACGTTGAAATAAAAGATATAATTTCAACGAGCGAGTATTGTAAATTAAAATTAGTAGTAAAAAACACATCAGAGACTCAATATTTTGTTCTTGATGTAACGAAAACTGGTTTTGAGTATGATGGAGTTGGGGTTTATTATCCGAAAAAAGGAAAAAAAATCGTAATTACACCAGAAGATACTAAAGCAAAAGTTATTAAAA
Source organism: Fluviicola sp. (assembly GCA_002734065.2). Classification (GTDB taxonomy): domain Bacteria; phylum Bacteroidota; class Bacteroidia; order Flavobacteriales_D; family Crocinitomicaceae; genus UBA4466. The sequence goes on along the minus strand of NVXU02000006.1, from coordinate 29,765 downwards.
TTGCCGGCTCTATGGATTATCGGGTAGGTACTTTTAATGTATTAGTCAATGGTTTAAGTGGTGGAATTGTTTCCGAGGGAATAGCCTTATCTGCATTGAAAGTTGAGATCGGTGAGAAAAGTGAAACTAATTCAAATGGATTGACCTTACGATGTGTCAAGTCTTCATCTAAGAAAGGAAAAGTTTCTGTTGTGTTTGATGTTTTGTTTGAAGGGGGCGAGGATGAATTGATTGTGATAGACCCAAGCCTTTTTAAAATATCGAATTCTGAAGGTGTCATAATTGAGAATGTAAGCATTAATAAGTCTAAAAAAGTCACACTTCGAACAGGTGGTGAGCACTCTATAAAGATGAATTTTGAAAGTGAAACTCCTTTATTCGAAATAGTTTCAAGCGCTGTGTTTGACTTAGTGAAGTTAAAACCTATTGTAATTGATAAATTCGTTGTTTCAAATTCGAGTGTACAAACTGTTTCTTCTGTTCCGAAGAGTTGCCCGCCTTTTATGGGGGCTAAGAATGGACCGGTTACAGTTAAAATTTACAATGAAGAAGGGACTTGTTTTACGTTGGATATCGATGGGTTTCCAGTTATTTCTGAATACACAAGCAACGCACTAATTTATAGAAACCCGGGGCGTCAGAAATTGAAGTTTACCCTTCCGAATGGGACTGTTCTTGAAGAGAAAGTATTTATTTCAGATAATTATGATGTTGTCGGATATAGATTAAAAGAGAAAGGAAATGGAGATTTTACTGTAAAGTATGTTGCTAGGGACCAAGTGCTAAATGCGAAAGGTCAGCACCAACGTTCTGAGATGATGACAAGAACGAAAACAACGACGAATAGCTCGACAAATTCTGGGAATACATCTGGAGGCGGTTGCTACGGAGCACCGAGTAATGGAGCGACAACAGTTAAATTAAAAATTACTTGGAAGGGACAACCAGTTGTTGGGCATAACGTTCAGATTAAGTCGGGAGGAGCTATTAAAGGAAATAACACCTCTGATTCTGGAGGAATAGCTTCTATAAAGGTTGGTTCACTTGAATCTTTAAATCTAGATGTCTATGGATGTAAAGGTTCTAGTAAATGGTCCGTTACTGGTGACTGGGTTGTTTTGGATGGGAGTAATTATTTTCACCTGAAGCTGGATGAAGTTGCTTCTTTTATGAGTGAAATGATGGGAATAACAGTTGATCAAATTGGTGCTAGTTGGGGAATGTAGATTTTTGAATTGAGAATTATGTATTTAGAAGAGAACATAAAAGGATTGTGCGATAAATTCGGCTTGGATTACCTCGAATTATTGACGGATATCGGCATTGATTCTGTCGATGAAATGACGGTTGCAGACCTTGAAGTTATCTGTGAAGAATACGATACGGACCTGCAATCATTGTTGTTTGTGCATTCTTTCAAAACCAATCATCTAAAAGAGAAAATTGCAAAAATAAAGTTATTGGTCATCGATGTCGATGGCGTAATGACGGATGGGGGCATGTACTTCACTGAAAATGGAGATCAGTTCAAAAAGTTCAACACCAAAGACGGAATGGCAATCATTCATCTCACAAAGAAAGATTTCCAAGTGGCAATTATTTCTTCTGGATTTAAAGGCGAAGCTGTTACAAAACGAGCAGAAATGTTGGGGATTCAAAATTGCATCGTCAGCAGAACGCCCAAAATGGAAACATTGACAGCGCTTTGTAAAGAACAAGGAATAGAATTGAGTAATGTTGCCATGATTGGTGATGACATCAATGATTTGGAAGTGATGAAGAACATCGGTTTGGCTGCTTGTCCGAAGGATGCAGTGAATGTTGTTAAATCCAACGTTCAGATAATATTAAATAAGAAAGGTGGAGAAGGATGTGTTCGTGAATTCATTGACGAATACTTGCTCGACGCGCCACTAACATAAGTTTATGAGTACAATTAAGTTAGGAGTTATCCGAGAAGGAAAAGTGCCACCGGACAAAAGAGTTCCATTAACACCAGCGCAATGCAAGGAGTTAGAAGCGGCCTATCCAAACGTAAAAATTACGGTTCAACCGAGCCCAATTCGAGCGTATTCTGACCAAGAATATTTGGATCAAGGAATTCAAATGAATGAGAACTTGACGGATTGCGACATCATTATTGGTGTCAAAGAAGTGAACATTGAGGATTTAATTCCAAACAAAAAGTTCATGTTTTTCTCACATACTTATAAGAAGCAACCTTACAATCGTGATTTGCTCAACGCAATTTTGGAAAGAAAAATTCAGTTGATTGATTACGAAGTTCTAAAGAATAAAAACGGTAGAAGAATCATCGGTTTTGGTCGCTACGCAGGAATTGTTGGTTGCTACAATGGATTCTTAACCTATGGTTTAAAGCATCAACTTTATTCTCTAAAAGCGGCAAATAAATGCGCTAACAGAAAAGAGGTTGAGGAAGAATTAAAGAAGGTTGTTCTGCCAAAAGACACGAAAATTGTTTTGACAGGTTTTGGTCGAGTAGGGCATGGCGCAAGAGAAATTTTAGACTTGTTGCCCATCAAAGAAGTGTCTCCAAAAGAGTTTTTGGAGGATGATTTTGATCAAGCCGTTTTCACGCAATTAGAAGTCGGAGATTATTACGCAAGAAAGGACGGTTCTCAATTTGTGAAGCAAGAATTCTACAACAATGCGGAGTTATTTGATTCAACGTTTTCTCGATATCTGAGCGTTGCAAACATGTACATCCCTTGTCACTACTGGAGTAGCAAGGCAGCGTTTATTATTACAAGAGGAGATTTAAAAGCGGAGAATGTGAAATTATCAGTCGTTGCAGATATTTCTTGCGACATCGACGGGCCGGTAGCAAGTACCCTTCGTCCGAGCAAGATTGCAGACCCAATTTACGGTTATAACCCGTCAACAGAAAGCGAAGATGACTTTATGAAAGAAGGTAATATTGCTGTCATGGCAGTTGATAATTTACCGTGTGAATTGCCTTTAGATGCCTCAGAAGATTTTGGTGGAGAATTAATGAAAGAAGTTTTTCCAGCACTGTTTTTAGAAGATACAGACGGAATCATCGCACGCGGAAGTGAAACTACATTGGAAGGCGAATTATCCGAATATTTTTCGTTTTTGGATAAATATATAAGAGGTGAGGAGTAGTGTAATGCATAGCGGATAATGTTATAATGTATAATGGAAGTTGACTGTTGTTAAGATTATGAATTATTGAAGTTGATAGGTGTTAGGATTATGGTTTGACCAAAGCTCTAACACTCCAACACTCCAACACTCTAAAACTCTAAAAAAAGATGTTAAAAAAAGGTGATAAAAAAGTAATCAAAGGTTGGGTCTTCTACGACTGGGCGAACTCCGTTTACAACCTTGTTATTTCTTCGGCGATATTTCCGATATTCTATGATACGGTTACAACCAAGGCATATCTTAAAAGGGAAAATTTAGAAGTCGTCGCTGACAGTTCTGATGTAACCGTTGAGTTTTTCGGTACGCTCATCTCGCCTTCCGTATTAATGTCTTTCGTTCTTTCCGCTTCTTTCTTAGTTGTTTCTGTTTTGTCTCCAATGCTTTCGGGTATTGCCGATTTTTCTGGGAATAAGAAAAAATTTATGCAGTTTTTCTGCTATTTGGGAGCAATATCTTGCATCACGCTTTTCTGGTTTGACGCCGAGAGAATAGAATTAGGAATGCTGTCTTTATTCTTCGCAAGTATTGGCTTTTGGAACAGTTTGGTCTTTTACAATGCCTATCTTCCAGAAATTGCAGAACCTAAAGACCACGATAAAATCTCTTCGAAAGGATTCATAATGGGATATTTTGGAAGCATGGTTTTGCTGGTTATCTGCCTGGCAATGATAATGTTTATAGATGATAAATTAACCAAATATAGTTTCATTCTTGTTGGTTTATGGTGGATTATTTTTAGCCAATACACCTTTAAACGTCTGCCCAATAATGTCTATAACAAAAAGAAAGAAAAAGGTATCCTCTGGAAAGGGTTCAAGGAATTGCGCAAGGTTTTTGTTGAGTTCAAGCAAATAAAAGTATTAAAACGCTTTCTTGCCTCCTTTTTCTTCTTTAATACAGGAGTACAAACCGTGATGTTAATGGCCGTCTTGTATGCAAAAAGAGAGATTTTTGTGGGAGAATACGAAGCAGAAGGACAAACAGGATTAATCGTTGCGATTTTGCTCATTCAATTACTAGGAGCTGCCGGTGCGTTCGTTATTTCAAAACTTTCTAGCAGAATAGGAAACATCAACTCATTGATTGTAGTTGTTGCTTTTTGGATTCCACTTTGTGGTTTTGCCTACTTCTTAACAACTCCAGTTGAGTTTTACTTGCTAGCAGCGGGAGTTGGAGTCGTGATGGGCGGAGTGCAAGCATTGTCTCGCTCAACTTATTCTAAATTTTTACCCGAAACGGAAGATCACGCATCCTATTTTTCTTTCTACGATGTCACCGAAAAAATTGGAATCGTCTTCGGAACCTTCTTCTTCGGTTTCATGGAATTCATCACAGGCAATATCCGATTCTCGATTATGTCCGTGATGTTCTTTTTCGTAGTTGGATTAATTTTACTATTTTTCGTACCAAAGAAAGATACTCTTAACACTAAATCAATAAATTAAAATTAAAAATTATGACAGAAAATCAACAAGATTCAAACGTTTCAGAAACAGGAAAAACACGAGCAATTGTCGCTCACCTTACTTTAATAGGCTGGATTATAGCACTTGTTCAAAATAATGACAAGGAAAAAGACGAGTTTGCAAGCTTTTACATTCGACAAATGCTAGGTTTGATGATAATTATGGTAGTTGGAGTCATCTTGAGCTCCATCATTTATTATCTAGGTCTTATTGTTCAATTAGGTGCACTCGCTATTTGGGTTCTTAGTCTAATGGGCGCGACAAATGGTAAGAAAGACGCTACACCTGTGATTGGAGAAATGTTCCAAGATTGGTTTAAGAACGTATGAAATAATTATTAAAACCGATAAACACTAAACAGAACAACTGATTAACAGAGAAATTTTTCGAGTTTTCAGAGAATGACAAATGAAATTATAGACTTGTTTTTTTAAATTCGAAAGGTTTTCTTTTTGAAGGCAATATGTTGTTTCAAAGTAGGTCCGCGCCTTGATTTAGGAAAGAATGAAATCGAAATTAATATTTTAGTTAAAAGACTAGCGACACAGGAGCTCAGGCGCATTAACTTAATATTGATGAAGATTGAATGATTGAAAAAATCTCAGCGCAATGCAGTTTTTTTGCGAATTTTTTTTTACGCCGTGCCGAGCTTGTCGAGGTATGCTTTGGCAAAAAAAAAGTGGAAATGAGTAAAATGATTAATCGAACACGAATTACTATTATTATTTAATGAACTCTCACTTTTTGAAAAACTTCAAATCTTATCTTTCTATCCTAATCATCGCCATCGTTTTGGTACTGTTCAGGTTCGCGAGCAATGATTTGCGCAACGAAGAACAAATAAAAGTAACTACTTGGGATGCCTTTGGTTACTATATGTACCTGCCCGGTACATTCATTTACAACGATGTTACAGAGCTGAATTGGTTAGAGAACATTGAAGAAGAATACCAAGTTACAGGTGGTTTTCTATACCAAGCAAACCAGCAAGAGAATGGAAAATACGCCTTTAAGTACCTCGGAGGCGTTGCTGTTATGCAAACCCCATTTTTTCTGATAGGTCATCTCATTGCATCCAACTCTGATTACAAAGCAGATGGATTTTCTCCCCCGTATCAGTATGCAATTGCTTTTGGAGCAATTATCTATTGCCTTTTGGGATTGATGCTTTTGAGAATTGTATTGCTCAATTATTTCAAGGACAGAACGGTTGCATTAACCCTCTTATTCTTGGCGTTGGCGACCAATTTAATTCAATACGTCGCCATAGACGGTGGACAAAGTCACGCCTATATTTTTCCATTGTATGCACTGCTTTTGTTGGCAACAATGCGATGGCACGATTCTCCGTCTTATAAGTGGGCAGCATTGATCGGTCTTTCTATCGGACTCGCAACCATCAGCCGGCCAACCGAAGCAATCATGATTTTCATTCCAATTTTTTGGGGAACGCACACGAAAGAATTGCGAAAAGAAAAGTGGCAGTTGGTCAGAAATCACAAGCGTATGATTCTCACAACCATCCTTTTTGGCGTGATTGGAATTGCACCACAACTCATCTATTGGAAGATTGCAACGGGTTCTTTCGTCTACGATGTTGGCAGTAAATGGTTCTTTTTCAATCCTTGGTTCAGAGTTTTGTTTGGCTTTACCAACGGCTGGTTTATTTACACACCGATTACCATTCTGTTCGTTGCAGGCTTCTTCTTTCTGAAGTCATTTCCGTTTAGAAAATCAGTGATTATCTTCTGTTTATTGAACATTTGGATAATCATAGCTTGGTCTGACTGGCAGTATGGCGCTGCGTTCTCGACGCGAGCAATGGTTCAGAGCTATCCTGTTTTCGCATTAGCATTCGCGGCAATCATTGCTAAAATAGAAACGAGTAAATGGAAATACGTCTTCTATGCCGGTGCGGTTTATCTTCTTTTTGTGAACCTTTTCCAGATTGGGCAATACAACAAAACCGTTCTGCATTACCGCGACATGAACAGGAATTATTACGGCGCCATTTATTTGGATGCAGACCCAACTCCTCTTGATATGAGTTTGTTAGATACTGATGAGCAATTGCCAATATCAAGCCTTTCAATGACCAATGATAGATTGATTTATGAATTAGAAGAACCCGTAAACATTGTCAGCAAACACGACTCCATTGCTTTCTTATTGAGAAAAGAAATTTCCATAGAGAACAAGCAAGCGAAATGGTTTCGCGTAAGAACAAAAATCCGTTCAGAAGAGGGGATGGGCAGCAGTCGCATTAATTGCAAAATCTATTCTTCAGAATTGCTCAAAGAAAAAAGCTTCCGTTTATTCACTCCCATCGCCAAAGAAGGGAAGGAAAACGTCTATGAGTTTGATTTCAAAGTACCAGAACACAAGAATTCGTATGAATTGAGTGTTTTTATTGTTCCATCTTCTGTTTTTAAGGGGGAAGTTGTGGAGTTTAGTGTGATGGAGTTTTATGAGTGAAGGGGGGGAGAATTTAGGGTAAATGATGTTTTGGACTCTTATTGTAGGTCTGAATTCAAGTCATTCAGGCATCCTTTTTTTTTTTTTGATTGATTCTTCTATGAAAAGAATATTTTTGTGTAAATTATACACATAAATGAAAGTTATCCAAAATATAAAAGTTGCAGTTGATGCGGTTGTGTTCGGGTATTCCGATAATAAACTTAAAATTCTTCTTATTCAACAAAAATTCGGGACAAAAAGCAATAAATGGGCTTTACCTGGTGGTTTTGTGAAAGATAATGAAAATCTTGAAAAAGCAGTTGTCAGAGAACTCTCTGAAGAAACTGGAGTTAAAGCAAATTATTTAGAGCAACTTTACACATTCGGAGAAATTAATAGAGATGAAAGAGCAAGAGTTATTGCCGTTTCTTATATTGCTCTAATCAATCCTAAAAATTATACAATAAAAGCAGATACTGATGCAAAAGATGCAAAATGGTTTAATCTAAATGAAATACCAAATTTAGCATTTGACCATAAAGAAATTATAGATAAAGGGTTAGAAAGGTTAAAAGCAAAAATAAACTACAAACCAATTGGTTTTGAGTTATTGAATACAAAATTTCCTTTTTCTGATTTAGAAAATTTATATCAAACTATTCTTGGTAAAAAAATTGACAGAAGAAATTTCAGGAAAAAATTATTAAGTTTCGATATTCTTCAAGAAACTAAAGAAGTTCAGAAAATAGGTAGTGGACGACCTGCAAAATTATTTAAGTTTAACCATAAGAAATACAAAGAGTTAGAACAAAAAGGTTTTCACTTTGAAATTAAATTTGTGTAATTTTTACGCAAATTATTTTTTTAAATGAATTATTGTATTTATATTTGTGTAAAATTAACGCAAATGATATTAAGTTTAGACAATAGTTTTAATCCTTTTCCAAAAGAAAAAAGTATTTTATTTGAAAACTTTACTTTTTCGGGTGGAGAACCTCATATTAAAATTCTTGAGGATTTAAATGATACAAAAGAAGTTACAATTACACATAGAATTAAATCTTTTAATGATATAGGTTTATTGCTTATTGCCGTAAACGCATTAAAGAATATGAAAGTAGAAAACATAAATTTACTACTTCCTTATTTTCCTGCGGCAAGACAAGATAGATTAATGGTTAAAGGTGAAGCCTTATCTGTTAAAATTTATACTGAAATCATAAATAATTTAGGTGTAAACTCAATTACTATATTTGACCCACATTCAGAAGTAACTTCTGCATTACTTGATAATTGTAATGTAATTGAGAACTACACTTTTATTAAAAAAGTAATTCAGCAATTGGATAAAAATACTTTGCTTATTTCACCTGATGGAGGTGCTTTAAAGAAAATATACAAAGTTGCTTCTTATCTTCAAAATTATGAAGTAATTGAATGTTCAAAATCAAGAAATGTAAAAACAGGTAAACTTTCAGGGTTTAAAGTTTATATAGACGATTTAAACGGAAAAGATTGCTTAATAGTAGATGATATTTGTGATGGTGGTGGCACATTTTTAGGACTTGCAAAAGAACTTAAAGCAAAGAATGCAGGAAAACTATATTTAGCCGTAAGTCACGGAATATTTAGCAAAGGTTTGGCAGAGTTATCAAAAGAATTTGAAATCATTTTTACCACTAACTCTTTTAAAAATATTGAAAATACAAAGCAATTCAAACAAATAAAAATTTCAGAAATAATATAAATTAAAAATTATGAATCCATTATTATACACAGACGGTTACAAAGTTGATCACAGAAGACAATATCCAAATGAAACAACCTTAGTTTATTCAAATTGGACACCAAGAAAAAGTAGAATTGAAGGAATTGATAAAGTCGTATTCTTTGGATTACAATATTTTATCAAAAGATATTTAATACAAGAATTTCAAGAAAACTTTTTTGATAAGCCAAAAGCAGAAATTTGCAGAAAGTACAGCAGACGAATAAATAATTATTTAGGAGAAAACAAAGTTGGCATTAAACACATAGAAGAATTACACGATTTAGGATATATTCCAATGGTAATAAAAGCATTGCCAGAAGGAGTTTCTGTTCCAATTAGAGTTCCAATGTTTACAATGTATAACACATTACCACAATTCTTTTGGTTAACAAATTATTTTGAAACATTACTTTCAACAACTGTTTGGTTGCCTTGCAATTCGGCTACTTTAGCAAAACAATATCGAATAATATTAGATAAATATGCAAAAGAAACATCTTCTATACCCGAATTTGTAGATTGGCAAGGACACGATTTTTCAATGAGAGGAATGGCAGGCTTAGAAGCATCAATTATGAGTTCAGCAGGTCATCTGTTAAGTTTTACAGGTACTGACACAATACCGACAGTTGACTTTATGGAAGAATATTACAACGCAAATTCAGACATAGAATTAATTGGCGGTTCAGTTGCTGCTACCGAACATTCTGTAATGTGTATGGGGACAAATTTAGGTGAAGAAGAAACTTTCAAGCGCTTAATAACGGAAGTTTACCCAAATGGAATTGTTTCCATAGTTTCTGACACTTGGGATTTATGGAAAGTATTAACGGAATACCTGCCAAACTTGAAAAATGAAGTTTTAGCAAGAGATGGAAAAGTAGTTGTTCGTCCTGATAGTGGCGACCCAGTTGATATAATTTGTGGTAATCCAAAAGGGAAAACAACAGCAGAGAAAAAAGGGGTTATTGAATTGCTTTGGGAAACATTTGGCGGAATAACTAACGAAAAAGGATACAAAGAATTAGATAGTCATATTGGAGCAATTTATGGAGATAGCATCACACTTGATAGAGCAACTCAAATCTGTGAGCGATTACAAGAAAAAGGATTTGCATCAACAAATGTTGTTTTAGGAATTGGGTCATTTACATATCAATACAATACAAGAGACACATTTGGTTTCGCAATGAAAGCAACCTATGGTGAAGTAGCAGGAAAAGGAAGAGAAATTTACAAAGACCCAATTACAGATGATGGCACAAAAAAATCAGCAAAAGGTTTAATGAAGATCATCAAAGAAAATGGCGAATATAAACTTATCGACCAAGTGAGTTGGGAAGAGGAAAAACAAGGAGAATTAAGAGAAGTATATCGTGATGGAAAATTATTAATAAACGAAAAATTGAGTAAAATAAGACAGCGTGTAAAGTGACTCTTGATTTTGTATAATCAAAAAAGAGAGAGATTAACTAATTTCTCGAAGTTAGACTGAAGTATTCGAAGTGAAACCAAACACTTTTACATTGAATATTTAATGTTCGACATTCGTTATTCATTTTTTTCAATGTAAAATAATAAATGTAAAAGTTAGACTGAAATCCTCGAAGCGAAATCTAATAATTCTTCACTTCTAACTCCTCTCTCTCCTCCAACCGCTTCCAATCTCTCTTGAAGCAAATTCTTTCTCTTGTTTGTCAATAATAGAATCCCAAATTTGATTGATTCCATGCGCCAAAACTTCTTGTTCTTCCTTCATTTCGGTGTACATCACTTTTGGATCTTCAAAATAATGTCTTACAAAATTAGTATCAAAATTACCGGAAGTAAAAGCGTCGTGCTTGAGTACATATTTGCCAAAATCCAAGGTTGTCTTTAGTCCAGAAATTTGGTAATCATCAATGGCTTTGATAGTTCTCTTAATCGCATGCGCTCGGTCTTTGCCCCAAACGACCAATTTTGCAATCATGGGGTCGTAGTAAATAGGAATTTCCATTCCTTCTGCAAAAGCATCGTCAACGCGCACACTTTCTCCCGAAGGAATTCTGTAACGTTTCAATGTGCCAATATCTGGCGTAAACCCATTCAATGTATCTTCTGCATAAACTCTGATTTCAATGGCATGACCGTGAATTTTTAAGTCCTCTTGTTTCAGAGGTAGATTTTCTCCACGAGCAACCTTTATTTGCCATTCAACCAAATCAGTTTTGGTGATTTCTTCCGTTACAGGATGTTCTACTTGCAAACGTGTGTTCATTTCTAAGAAATAGAAGTTGAGGTCTGCATCCAGCAAGAATTCTACCGTTCCAGCACCGTCGTAATCGCAAGCCTTGCAAACATTGATGGCTGCTTCACCCATTTGTTGCCTTAATTCAGGTGTAAGAATGCAACTTGGGGCTTCTTCAACTACTTTTTGATGTCTTCTCTGAATCGAACATTCTCTTTCGAATAGATAAACGTAATTGCCTTGTTTGTCTCCAAAAACTTGAATTTCAATGTGGCGAGGTTTCGTTACAAATTTCTCAATGAAACAAGCATCGTTACCAAAAGAAGAGCGTGCTTCATTCTGTGCTAACTTCATTTGCTCTGCGAGTTCTTCTTCTTTCTCGACCAAACGCATACCTTTTCCACCACCACCGGCAGTTGCTTTTATAAGAACAGGATAGCCAATTTTCCCCGCAATTTCGATGGCTTCTTTTACATCGTCAATTGCTCTGTCTATTCCCGGAACCAATGGCACACCAAAATCTTTTACTGCTTGCTTCGCACTCAATTTATCTCCCATTACTTCCATTGCTTCTGGAGAAGGGCCGATAAATGCAATGCCGGCATCTGTTACTTTTCGTGCAAATTCTGCATTCTCAGATAAGAAACCATAACCGGGGTGAATGCCATCCACGCCCAAATCTTTGCAATGTTGCAAAATCACATCTTGTTTCAAATAGCTCTCCGAAGAAGGACTTGCGCCTACGTAAACAGCTTCATCAGCTTCAATCACGTGTAAAGCATCTTTGTCTGCGTCAGAATAAATGGCAACACTTTTAATGTCCATTTTCTTTAACGTTCTAATGACACGTCTTGCAATTTCTCCTCTGTTGGCTATTAATACTTTCTTCATTTAGAATCTATTTGTTTGAGAATACGAAGTTATAATTAATTAATAATTATCAATGAGTAATTAATAATAGAAAATTATTCTTTCGGAACTAGAGTTGTATCTTCTTTTGCACTTGTTTAGGCTTAGAAATCTATGTCAGTTGAGCGAACTGTTTTTTTATTCTTTGATAAGAATAGCGCTATGATTAATATTGAAATGAGAAAACTAACAATATTAACTATGAATGAGAGAATTACTAAGAAACCAGCAACTATACCAGCACCAATATCTGGACCTTTTGAGTTCTTTTGCACTTCATAATCGTAATTTACAAGATCATAAAATTTGATAGGTAAATCTCCATATATTATGATACTTAAGGCGAAAATTATAATTAATGCAATAGCAAATGGGACAAGAATATTTAAGGTTTTTGTTGCGTTTAAATGTTTCTTGATTGAATAATTTAGTATTACACCCAAAATACCAATCGAAAAAAAAATTAGCAGAAAATCATATAGCGGATAAATAGCATTCATTTCATCTAAAATTTATTTTTTAATAACAGTTTAATCTTCAAATCTCCCAACTGACATTTAATCCTTCGGAACCAACACCTGTCTTTTTTTCCGTTTAATAGGATATCGTTTATTCTTCTTCCGTCTAAAAATATCTAAAAAATACTGTACCGCTTTAAAATCTTTGACGGTATTAAAATCTTCTTTGTAGGTCAACCCAGCACCTTGGGTGAAAGTTCCTTGGTCTTGATTCTGGATAATTGTTTGGTCATTCGATTCGTTAAAAATATTGACCCTGAAAGTTCCAGTTTCATTGAGTAGATATTCTAAATTCACATCTCCAATCACATAGCTGTTGTCGGTATTTTCATCTATTTTCTGGTTTTCTACACCAAAACTCCCAGAAAGAATTAATCGATCGTCTAAAAATCCCTTTTTAACACCAAATTCATAGGAATTATCACCAGTCAGTTGGTCAGAGTTAAGGTTGACGTTCAATTGATAGTCTGTTGATATTTTCGACAGCAAAGCATTAATTTGGTTGGCAAATAAATCAATGGCAGCACTTCCATCTGCACTTGCGCTTCCTGCAAGAGGTTGAAATCGTCTCCAAAGCAGCAAAGAAAAAAATTGCCGATTCAATTCATCAGGATCACTTTTTATTCGTGTAATAACAGATTGCGCTATGTCGTTAGCATTGGGTGCAACGATGTCAAAATCAATGGCGGGTTTACTCAGTGATTCGCTTAGGTTAAGATAGCACAATACTTGCTGTCGCGAACCAGAACCGGATGCAAATTGATTGCTTGTAATCGTCGCAATATTTGCATTTACACGGTAGAATGTTTTCAAATCTAGCATCGCATCATAAGGATCTCCCGTCCAGTTGATGCTTCCTCCTTCTTCGATGAAAAACTTTTGCTTCACAGGCCCCATGGCAAAGTCATAAACGCCATTTTTGACGGTAAAAACCCCATCCATTGTGATGTCACCGATGTTGTTGAGTTTAATATTCATATCACCCTGCCCTCTTGCGGTAATCTCATCACCAATTTCTTCATCGAAAATAAGTTTCACGACAGCATCATCGGTAATGTCAAAATTCAAGTCTAAATCAACTCCTGTAAAATCAATTTTTTGCTCTGGTATAATTAGAGTTGTATCTTGATCTATGAAAATGATAAAGCTTTCTTCGTCAATGTCACCAACGCCATACATAGGAATGTTGATTATTGTCCCTTTTCTGGTTTGCAAATCGACCATGATCTCGAGGTTGTCTGTGTATCCGAAAATATTGACAATTCCTGTAGCATAAGCGGTTCCGTAATAAGGGTCGCCAGGTACATGTTCTGTTTTTAAGACTAAAAATTTCTCTAGTGGTAAAACGGTGTAAGGATTATCGGGATCCTTATTAACTGCGTCATCTTCGATATCAAACATTAAATCGAAATTGAAGTCTGCAAAATTCTCATGATAAACCGAGCCAATGATTTTCCCAGTATTTCCTTCTTCATCAGACAAAGGAATTCCATTAATGTAAAAACCGTATTGGTCAACCTCTATAGGACCATTAATATTAAAACTTGTACCGAGAATGCCAATTTTTGCGCCACCGCCGTTCAGTTGTATCACTCCATTAAGAATAGGTTCGTCGGGAGAACCGGTAAGCTTTAAAGTTCCGTTGAGCAATCCTCCAATATTTGTGACTAAATCAGGACTAAAAAAAGCGTTGGCAAACTTGATGTCAGTATTGCTGAAGAAAAGGTTAAAATCGAGGTTGTTTAACTCTTTTAACGGATAATAATCACCGATAAAATTGAAGGTTTGTAATTTTTTGTAAAATAAATCTCCTTGCAGAGCAATGCTTTTATTTTTCTTAATCCATTCAGAATTGACGTTTATATCGCCAACTAATTGCTCTTTGACATACAATTCATCAATGGTTGCATTTCCAACATATTGCAGGTTATTAAATGGGTTGGAGATGTAGCCTTTGGCGTTCAGGTCCCCTGTAAAATGAACTCCACCGAGAATTTGGGATAATTCTTCAAGAATAATGTCTTTTACTTCAAAATTGAGTCGGTGATTATCATTTTCAGAACTCATTCCGGCGAGTGCTAAGGATTGGTTATTTCTTGTGAATAGAAAATCATTCACCGTAATTGTATCGTTTGACACGTTTATTTTTGAGGCATTTTCAATCTGCCATTTCAGTTCTTTTGCACTTATGTAGGATGGTTCCAGCAGAAAGTCAAAACGTGTCCAACCCAATACTTCTGTATTCCAAATTAGTGATGACTCATTGACCGTATTCTGACCCCAAGATAGTTTAGAATCGAGAATGTTATTGCTTCCAATACCCGTGAAATAAACATCTGAAAAGTAGGACGTATCTTTCAATTTTACATCCTCAAAATAATAGGATGTCGCAATATTGGTTGTGTCCATGGTATGATGCAAGTTTAGGACGTCTATTCTAATATCATTGTATTCTATCCAATCAGATTTTGCATCTAGCAAGAAGTTGGCATCTTCTTCAAGAAAATGACCTTTGATGTTTGTGTTTGGTGCAATTCTTAAACTGGGAGAAAAAATGGCTAATAAATCAGCGGGTTCTTTTATCTTGAAGTCAAAAAAGAAGTTGTCAGAATAATGAGTATGTCGATGCAAGTCTTCATTTCTTTTCAATGCAGGCAATATCTTGGCAAGTTGATACTCAAAGTCATTGAGCAAGTTGTTAAAATCCAATTTCCCTTTGATTTCTGCATCTACAATCTCACTATTAAGTTTAAACACATCTTCGTCTTCACCTCTGTCAATAGTGAGACTTAGAGTAGGGAGTTCAATGATTTTATCATTTTCCTCATAAGAAAAGCTGTTCATCACAACAGTTCCTTTAAAATTATTGGGATTTGTACCTGTTAAGTCAATTTCTAAGGCAGAACTCAATTTAGAAACAACGGTTGTGACCTTCAATTTATCGAGCAGAGCATCTTGAATTTCAACATTGAAGTTGAGGTGCAGTTCATCCTTGAAATCGACAATTCCATTGTAGGTCAAATCAATGTTATCATCCTTAATATCAATTTTCCCTTCAAAAGATTCATCTACAATTTTCCCTTCGGTAATTGAGATGTTGTTATAGGAGTATCCTAAGTAATCAAAACGATTTACGTCTCCTTGGATGGAATTAAAACGAATATCGGAGCTTGAAAAAGCCTCTCCAGAAAGGAAGAATGTACCGTCAACGATACCTAAGTTTTTATCTGCTACAAAGTTTCCGAGATTGAAATCCTCAATTTTAATATCATATTCACTGGCAGAAGATTGCTCGAAGATGTATGAATTATTTGCTTTATTTTCAGTAAACATGACACCATTACCCATCTTGACAGCGCCCAGGCCAGTTGATATTTTGTCTGTTGCGATTACAAATTGAGCATAAAAGCCATCCAAGCGTGTGTTTTTTGCTTTGAAGAATGCCAATCGGTTCAATTCTGGGCTTAATTCAATATAATCATTGCTATAACTCAACGGCATCTTTATTTCTTGTAATTCTTTCAAGTCAATATGTGCATAATCAATTTTCTCTTGAAAAAAACCAGACTTTAAATTTCTGTAATCTGGAATATTAATGGTCCCTTCTATGTGCGTTTTATCTTTTATTCTCAGAATTAATTTTTCAAGACGCAGGTTTTTTACTTCTTTTTTCACCAAAGTAGAAATTTTCACTTGATCTTCCATGCCTCGTAATATTGGAGCAAAGAGTGCCGCATCTTCCAATGATACCTGACTTGTGTTTATTTGCGCATCAAATTTTACCTTGTCAACAAAAGCTTTGAAGTCTGTGAATTCTTCAGAAATCATATTGAATCTTGGCGCGTAAATACTCGATTTATCTGTGAGAATGGTCAAATCTGTTAAATAAGCCCCTTCTTTGGAAACTTTTACTTGTGCGGCGAAATTCTTTAGGTCAAAATCGGCTTTTTCATGCAAAGACAGTGATTGTATCGTTCCAATATAAATACCTTTGTCAATATATACGTCCTCGATAACGGCATTGATTTTGGTAGCAACGAGGTGAAAATAGTCGACTCCAAAGTCTTTTCTTTCGTAACGTTCATCGTCGTATTTGAACGTAGTTTCTGAAAGAATTATTCGCTTGGTGTTAATTGTCACATTCGACTTCTTCTTTTTAGAAGAAAATCGGTCTCTGATAAATTGGTAGTTAAAAAGTCCTTGCTTGTTTCTTTTTAGATGAACGTATCCTTCGTCCAATTCAAGCTCACTAATCTCAAAGCTTTTCTTTGCTAAATCGTAGGTTGATATTTTTGCAAATACTGTTTTTGCGGCAAAAAGTGTATCATTTTCTTCGTCTAGCATTAAAAAACCATCGAAAGCCAACTCACTCGGAAAGAGGATGGAAACCTTTTCGATTTGCACATCAACATTGAGTTCTTTAGAAAGGTAATCTGTTGCTTTTTGCGCAAGAAAGGTTTGCACAGGCGACGTTCTGATTAAGAATAAAAATAGAATAACGACAATTAATAACCATTCGAAGATGATACCAATGGAACGTCCTAATATTTTCAGTAATTTTGTCATTCTTTACAAACATAAACATTGTGCGCCAAAAAGAAACAATAATTCTCGGTATTGAGTCGTCTTGCGATGATACTTCTGCTGCTATCCTCAAAAACGACGCCATTTTATCCAATATTATAGCAGGGCAGGATGTGCATAAAGAATATGGCGGTGTAGTACCTGAGTTGGCAAGCCGTGCACATTTGCAGAACATCATTCCTGTGGTTGATGCTGCCATAAAGAAGGCAAAAATTAAAAAGGAAGATATTGATGCCATTGCTTTTACAAAAGGGCCCGGTTTATTGGGCTCATTGATTGTTGGAACTTCTTTTGCTAAAACATTTGCATTGGCAATGGACATCCCTTTAATTGATGTTAATCACATGTACGGTCACGTTTTGGCTCATTTTATCAATGATGAGAATAAACCAATGCCAAAGATGCCTTTTTTGTGCCTGACGGTTTCGGGAGGACATACGCAAATTGTCTTAATAAAGGATTATCTCGATATGAAAATCATTGGAACGACAATCGATGATGCTGCTGGCGAAGCTTTTGATAAAGCAGCAAAAATGCTCGGTTTTCCCTACCCTGGAGGACCTTTGATTGATAAATTCGCAAAGAATGGTGATGCGGACAAGTTTCAATTTGCAAAACCAAGAGTACCGGACTATAATTTTAGCTTCAGTGGTTTGAAAACATCCATTCTCTACTTTTTGCAGAAGCAAGAAAAAGAAAACCCTGATTTTATCAAAGAAAATTTGGAAGATCTATGCGCATCCATCCAAAAAACGATTGTTGACATTCTTCTAAAGCAATTAGAAAAGGTGGCAAAAAACTTAGGAATCAAAGAAATTGCGATTGCCGGAGGAGTTTCTGCCAATTCAGAGTTGAGAAAAAGAATTTTAGAATACCAAGAGAAGTTGGACTGGCAGGTGTATATTCCGCGCTTTGAATACTGTACAGATAACGCTGCAATGATAGCAATCACAGGGAAATTTATGCTGGAGAAAGAACTGTTTGCTGACCAGTCGATTACCGCGTTGGCTAGGATGCCTTTTGACGCTGATATTTGTTAGGATTATGAATTGTAACGTGAATTCCTGTTAGAATTATGGATTATTGAAGCTGATATTTGTTAGGATTATGGGTTATTGACACCTCAACAGAATTCACAATCTAACAAGAGTTATCTTTAACACTAATCAGCTTCAATAATTCATAATTCATAATTCTAACAGGTATTTACTTCAAACGCTTACTCAATTAATTTGCAAAACCGATTTATTATCAGTACATTATGCCTGTATTACTAAATTCATACTATGCAAACGACTTCAAAACCAACTCTTATAGAGAAGGAAATTATCAGCTCTTTGTCCTTTTGTGAGGACTTTAAAATTCAGCAACACCCTATGCTTTCTGACCAGATAAAGAAGGCGACAAAGTTGGGGAATTCCTACCGGAGAAAAGTAACTATTCTCTTCAAAGACGATGTGGGTTTAAAACGTGTAGATACTACAATTTGGGCAAACGGAGCAAAGTTTATTTGCCTAAAAGGTGGTGTTTGGATTCCAATTAATAGAATTGTAGAAATTAGAGCATAATTAAATTCTCAAAACACCTTTTTATACGGTTAGGAATCCAATGATAATTTCACAAAAACAAAACTTGTTTTCGTATTCTCAAAAAAGTTAAATCGGAATGATTATTTTTGTTCTGAAGGATGAAATAGTATCCAAGATGTAATGATTGAAGTCTATTTACGTCAAAGTATCATACCTTTTTAATTAATAGTGTTATAAATCATTAGAATGAAGAAATCGTTTTTGTTTTTTGCAATTATTTTTATTGCGAGTGCTTTTTATTCTTTCACGGTTCAGGGCCAGTTAGAATTTCCAGAAGACAAAGTGAAATGGGAAGTTTCTGTAGAACAAGATGGGGAGAATGTCGTTATTGTAGCAACCATATCCATTGTGAATCACTGGCATATTTATGCAAATAAAAGATCACCGGATTCATTTTCCATTCCAACAGAAATACAATTAGAAAAATCATCAAACTATAAAACGGTTGGCGGTGTCTCCGAGCCAAAACCAGAACATATTTTCGATGAAATAGTAAATGAAGACTTATACCTGCATTCTGGATCCTTCAAAATGAAACAGAAGATTAAAGTGCTTTCAGACAAAGATTTTGTTCTAAAAGGTGTTTTTTCTTTCCAAACTTGCGATGATACACATTGTTTACCTCCTTTTGAAGGCGACTTTGAAGTGAAGATAAAAGGAGTGGGAAAGGAGGAGATTGTTGATACGGTAGAACTTGACTTTTCAAAAATTTCTGGAGACGAAACAAAAGATGCAGAGGGCAATGATTATGTGAAAGTAAATGATAAATGGTACAAAGTACCTGTGGGAAATACAGTCGCGTTTTATAAAAAGTATATTATTTTAGGAGGAAAACATGAAGAGTAAATTTTTAATTTTATTTGTCGCCATTTTTAGTTTTAGTGTTTTAGGTCTCTCTAATGAAATTCAACTTTCTGACTCAAAGTCACTTTTGAGTGTTGTTGGTTCAGAGAAGGATTATAATGATGCATTATCTCTTATAGAGACCAGTAGCAACTTAAAATCAATCATTGCGGATGATGATTTCTTGTTAATGATTGCGGAGCTATCAAAAGAATATAATATAGATGCGCCCGGTTGGATTATTGCCGTCGACAATTCTTCCAGTAACAACCTAACCATAGATAAGATAATTCCAAATGTTGCCAACCTTGACTTGGACCATCCCCTTGGAGAATGTGGAGAAAAGAAATCAATTAGCAATGTGTGGATGGTATTTCTTTTTGGATTCATTGGAGGTTTGATTGCTTTGTTAACTCCTTGCGTGTTTCCAATGATTCCACTAACGGTTAGTTTTTTCACGAAAGGCGACGGAAAATCAAGTGGTGTGGGTAAAGCAATTCTATACGGCTTCTTTATCTTTATGATATATGCCTTGCTCAGTGTGCCTTTCCATTTTAATGCTGATCCAGCCGTTCTTTCGGGTATTGCTACTAGTGTTTGGTTGAATGTTACGTTTTTTGTCGTTTTTGTCATTTTTGCCATTTCATTCTTCGGTTATTTTGAAATTACACTGCCAAGTAAATTCAGCAACAAAGCAGATTCTGCCTCTAGTATGGGTGGAATTTTGGGCATCTTTTTCATGGCATTGACTTTAGCTTTGGTTTCATTCTCTTGTACAGGTCCAATTTTAGGAACTGTTCTCGGAAGCGCATTGAAGAATGGTCCGTGGCCAATCACTGCCGCAATGAGCGGATTTGGAATTGCACTTGGCTTACCTTTTGCCGTTTTTGCTGCTTTCCCAAGCTTTTTGAACAAACTTCCGCAATCAGGAGGCTGGTTGAATACAGTGAAAGTCGTTTTAGGTTTTATAGAACTTGCTTTGGCATTGAAATTCTTGTCAAACGCGGATTTGGTAGAACAGTGGGGATTAATACACAGAGAAACGTTCTTCCTTATTTGGACATTGATAGGCATTGCTCTTTCCTTGTACCTTCTTGGGAAAATTAAATTTCCGCATGATTCTCCAATAGGCAAGTTTTCTAAATTTAGAATAGTATTTACAGCAATTATTATTGGTTTCACAGTGTATATTGCTCCGGGAGTTATGAAAAATCCTCCATGGAATCACCATCTATTAAGTGGCTTTCCTCCTCCAGGTTTTTACAGCTGGTACGATAATGATTCTTTTCATGCAGAATTTACAGACTTTGATTTAGCACTAGCAGAAGCGAAGAAACAGAACAAACCTCTGCTCATTGATTTTACAGGTTGGGCATGTGTGAACTGCCGTAAAATGGAAGAGACAGTGTGGACAACCGACATCATCAAAGATAAATTAGCCAATGATTTTGTATTGGTTTCACTTTATGTTGATGACAAAGTAGAATTACCGAAAGACCAACAAGGAACATTTGAATTTGAAGTGAATGGAGTAAAACGCGAGAAGAAAATTAGAACCATCGGTGATAAATGGTCTACTTTTCAGACGCATTCTTTCAACAACAATTCGCAACCATATTACGTGATGTTGACGTCAGAAGGAGAGTTGCTTGGCCATCCTATTGGTTATACTCCTGACGTGACTGAATATAACAAATATTTGAAATGCGGATTGGATGCGTTTGACAATATGGAAGGGAAGTAGAATGCTTGTTTGGTGTTAACTTTTCTTCAATCTTCTATACAGAATTGTTAATTTTACCCTGTGAACTCCTTTCTCATAACTCCCATCGAATACCTCAAAGGTGTTGGTCCGCAGAAAGCGGATGTGTTGAAGAAAGAATTGCGCATCTTTAACTTCAAAGATTTACTCGAATATTATCCTTTTCGATACATCGACAGGTCGAAATTCAATAAAGTATCAGAATTAACATCCTTGCATGGTCATGCGCAAATAAAAGGAAAAATAATTGGCTTTGTAGAATCTGGAATGGGCAGAGCGAAACGTTTAACGGCAAAATTTCAAGACGACACCGGAATGATAGACCTTGTTTGGTTCAAAGGAGCAAGTTGGATAAAATCATCGTTAAAAATCAATGAAGAAATTTTGATTTATGGTCGTGCTACGAATTACAAAGGTCGTTGGAACATTACGCATCCTGAAATTTCGAGTGTAAACGTTAATAGTTCTGGATTTCAACCTGTTTATTCGAGTACAGAAACATTGAATAGACATGGTTTGTCTTCCAAGGGCATCGAAAAAATAATGCAACCATTGCTCGAACAATTATCAGGACAAATTGAAGAGTTGCTCCCCGAAAACATTCTGCAAGAACACCGATTATTGGATCGTGAGCAGGCAATTCTCAAAATACATCGCCCAAAAACAGAAGCGGATGCAAGAAATGCAAGTTTGCGTTTGAAATTTGAAGAATTGTTCTTTTTGCAGTTAGAATTACTCGTCAGAAAGAAAATCACTATGCAAAAATCAAAAGGTTTTGTTTTTGATAAGGTAGGGGAGGAGTTCACTGATTTCTACGAAAATCACATTCCTTTCGAATTGACAGGCGCACAAAAACGAGTGCTTAAAGAGATACGCAAAGACTTCGCAACAGGGCATCACATGAATCGCTTATTGCAAGGAGATGTTGGTTCCGGAAAAACATTGGTCGCGCTTTTGTCTATTCTTTTGGCAATTGGCAATGGCTTCCAAACAGCATTGATTGCACCCACAGAAATTTTGGCAACGCAACATTTTGAATCCATTAAAGAAATGCTCGCCGAAATGGACGTCAAGGTTGAGTTATTGACAGGTTCTGTGAAGAAAAAAGCAAGAATCCCCATTCATAAAGCTTTACTTTCTGGAGAAACAAAAATTCTTATTGGAACGCATGCTCTGCTCGAAGATACGGTACAATTCAAGAACCTAGGCTTGGTAGTGATTGATGAACAGCATCGTTTTGGTGTGGCGCAACGAGCTAAAATGTGGAAGAAAAATACCATTCCTCCGCACATATTAATAATGACTGCAACGCCAATTCCAAGAACCTTGGCAATGACTTTCTACGGCGATTTAGACGTGTCAGTAATCGATGAAATGCCCCCCGGAAGAAAGGACATAATTACGATGCATAAATACGATGCAAGTCGCTTGAGAATGTTTGGTTTTATGAAAGAGGAAATTGCCAAAGGACGACAAGTTTACATCGTTTATCCCTTGATAATGGAGTCAGAAACGCTTGATTTCAATAACCTCATGGACGGTTACGAAGCAATGTCTAGATCCTTTCCGAAGCCGAATTATCACGTGAGTATTGTGCATGGAAAAATGAAGGCAGAGGACAAAGAATTTGAAATGAATCGCTTTGTAAAAGGGGAAACACAAATCATGGTCGCAACGACCGTTATTGAGGTTGGAGTCAATGTCCCGAACGCATCAGTAATGATTATTGAAAGTGCAGAAAGGTTCGGTTTGTCACAGTTGCACCAGCTTAGAGGTCGTGTGGGACGTGGTGCAGAGCAATCGTATTGTATATTGATGACAGGCGATGAGATAGGCAAGGATAGCCTCAAGAGAATGCAGACCATGGTCAGAACAAACGACGGTTTTGAAATTTCAGAAGTCGATTTACAACTCCGAGGTCCGGGTGATTTAATGGGAACGCAGCAAAGCGGATTACTCGATTTAAAAATTGCGAACTTAGCAAAAGATGGACATTTGGTTGTTCTTGCAAGAGATGCAGCCAAGCAAATTTTGAGCAATGACCCAACGATTGAGAAAGAAGAAAACAAAGGCATTCGTTCTGTGTTGAGTGATTTGTTACGCACACGACCCAATTGGGGGAGAATTTCGTAGCAATGTTGTAAGGGTTTAATGTTCTAATGTTTCAATGTGAAGCTAATTCTTGTTAAAATCTAGAACTTCTGCATCTTCGACTACTTGACTGTTTCATTTCTCTACTTCTCTACTGTCAATAGCTCACGAGTAAAGCCTACCCAACTCTGTGAACCTCTGTGCCTTCTTTGCGGTTCTCTGTGAAAAATTGGAGCTTTCGAGCTTTCGAGTCTTCGAGCCTTGGATAGCTCACAAGTAAAACCTACCCAACTCTGCGAACCTCTGCGCCTTCTCTGCGAAACTACCTTTCAAACCCATTAAATCATTCAATCCTTCAATCACTTGTATTGAGCCTGTCGAAATATTAAAACATTAAATCCGTATATTTATCAAAAAAAAACTCAATGCGCGGACTTCTAATTCTATTTTTATTGGCTTCAAATTTCACCTTCGGTCAATTAATCAGTGGTACGCTCCTGGATGAAGGACGTAAAATGCTAACTAAACCAGCCTACATTGTTGAAGGAATGGCTAACGGATGGATAAAACTCGAATTAGCCGTTGATAGAACAGGAAAAGTCACTAGTGTAAGACAAGTTGACACGAATATTAAAAGCACGCCAGCAAGATTTGAGGTAAAAAAATACGTAAGAACCTTTAAATTTCAACCAGGGACTTACTATCCTAAATTCCATCATGTGATAGTAAAAATTACAGTGATGAAGGGGAGGGAGTGATTTACCTCTTCTACTTGCAAAATATTGCTGTAGTTACATTCTGCTTAAGCCCAGAATATCTATCATTTCCTCAATTTGTGCTGTGTCTCCAAGCTCGTAGTTGACGTATTCATTTTTTTTCATCTGGGCATACAATCGATAAAGGTACAGCCAGACACCTCCTTCTTTGACGTCTCCAGACAAATAAGCTTGATAAAATAGAGGGAAGTATTTTTGTTTTATTTCAATGTAAGAAGCTCCGTTTATTGAACTGGCCGAATGATGAAATACGGTGTAAATAGTACCACTTCTAAAACCGTCTTTCTCTTTTGCAGGATGTCCAAAAGAGTCTAAATAGGCAATTATTCTTTCAAAAAGAATGCTATCTACTGAAAAATGTCTTCGGTAAATTAATTGATGCTCTTTACTGTTGAAACCATACTTTTCTTGAATAATAGAAGCAGAATCTCTAATCTTTTGATCTGCAACAAAAATGACTTCTAGAAAATCTTTTTTCTTTAACGGAGAATCCAGTGATTCCATATTCGTTTTTTCAATACTAAGAATCAGTGAGTCAAAATCTTGACTCAAGCAAAAATTAGATAATACTATGAAGGAAAGAATAGAAAACACCCTCATTGTTACCCATAAATCTTGGCTACAACATCCTTGTACTTCTCCATAATTTTTTTTCGTTTCAATTTTAAGGTTGGTGTTAATTCTCCGCCTTCAATTGAGAGTTCATTCTCCAATAATTCAACGCATTTTAACTTTTCCCAGTTGCCATACTCTTTGTTAAAACTCTCTACTTCTTGGTTTATTCGTGCTTTTACTTGTTCGTTTGCAATCATTGAAGCATTAGATTCTCCAACATCAATTCCTTTTTTCTTTGCCCAATCGCGCACAAAATCATAGGGTGGAACAATCAGTGCCGAAGGGAATTTTTGACTTTCTCCAATGACCATTATTTGCTCGATAAATCGAGATTCTTTGAACTTATTTTCCATTGCTTGTGGCACAATGTACTTGCCTCCAGACGTTTTGAAAATTTCTTTCTTTCTGTCAGTGATTTTTAAGAATTTCCCTTCGATGAATTCTCCAATATCGCCTGTGTGCAACCATCCGTCTTTGATTGTTTCGGCAGTAACTTCTGGTAGGTTGTAATAACCCATCATCACATTTGGACCTTTAACCAAAATTTCTCCATCTTCAGCAATTTTAACTTCAACATCGTCAATTAATGCACCGACAGTGCCAATTCTGATTCCTTTTGAGAAAGAATTGACCGAAATGACAGGCGAA
The DNA here is from genome assembly GCA_002734065.2 of Fluviicola sp. GTDB lineage: Bacteria > Bacteroidota > Bacteroidia > Flavobacteriales_D > Crocinitomicaceae > UBA4466. The sequence continues at coordinate 4,320 of NVXU02000006.1, read as the reverse complement.
GTTTCACTCAAGCCATAGCCTTCCAAAATTGGAATTCCAGCTGCGATAAAAATTCTTGCCAAACGAGGTTGCAATGCTGCAGAACCTGATGCAATCGCTTTAACGTTTCCACCCAAAGCAGCTTGCCATTTAGAGAAAATCAGCTTGCGAGCAATGCCCAATTTGAAGTTGTACATTGCACTTCTATTTACAGGGTCGTATTTTTCTGCTAATTCTACTGCCCAAAAGAACAACTTGCGCTTAATTCCTGTTAATTCATCGCCTTTTGCCATTATTTTGTCAAAAACTTTCTCTAATAACCTCGGAACTGCTGTAAAAACGTCAGGTTTCACTTCTCTGATATTGTCGCCAATGGTTTCCATTGATTCTGCAAAGTGAATGGAGCAACCAATGTACATGTATAGGTAATGCAACATTCTCTCGTAAACATGGCAAACAGGCAGGAAGCTCAAAACATTTGAACCTTTTGATGCAGGAATCGTTTCTATGCACGCCTCTACATTCGACAATAAATTTCGATGAGAAAGCATTACTCCTTTCGGATTGCCTGTTGTTCCGGATGTGTAAATGATAGTTGCTAATTCCTCGTATTTCGGAATCTCCATTCTTGCATGAACATCGCTTTCTGGGGCGTCCTTACCCAATTCGGCAAGAGCAGTCATTGATTTTTCTCCAGCAACGTCTTCCATCGTGAAAACATGCTCTAATTTGCCTAGTTTACCTCGGATATTTTTGATTTTTGTACTTAACTCTTCATTTTCGAGGACAACAATCTTAATTCCTGCGTCATTGAAGATATATTCGTAATCACTTTCAGAAATATTAGGGTAAAAAGGAACGACAATTCCACCGACTTGCTGAATGGCAATATCCATGACATTCCATTCGTATCTAGTGCTTGAAACTATGCCTACATTATCGCCAACTTGAACACCTAAAGCAATTAGTCCTTTAGAGATATTCATAGCTTCATCTAAGAATTTCTTCGTCGAAACACCGACCCATTTTCCGTCTGTTTTGGTAACAAACATTTTCTCATTGGGGTGGTTTTTTAATTGGTAATGTGGTATGTCAAACAGTCTTTTTACTCCTTCCATTTTTTGTTGGTTTTGTGATTACACGAATATAGCAAAATATTATAGAAAATAAGGGAAATAAATATTCATCAGTAGTTCCGTTTTATTCATCGAGAGATTGGATTTGGTAATCGATACTATATATATATGTAATTAAGTCAATTTTTTCGGTTATTACTGTAACAAAACAAGGTCGTTATTTGTTTTAACTGTAACTGATCTAGACAATTTTAATTTGAAAAGACGCGAGTACAATAGCATCGTTTGTGAGCATTCCAATAATTTATTTGGGTATGCAATTAAGTTTTTGCGAAATCGTGAGGACGCAAAAGATGTGGTGCAAGATGTGTTTGAGAAATTATGGATTAACCGTAGAAGTGTTGAACCAACCAAGGCAAAATCGTGGATGTTTACAACCGCGCACAATGCCATGATTAATTTTTCTAACCGCAGAGGTCGCGTTCAATTGACGAATGAGATTCAAAATTATGATCAAGGAATTAATCCTTGTTGTATTGCAGAATCGAATGAAGTGGTTGAGAGAGCAGTAAGTATTCTGCCTCCAGTTCAAAAAAGTGTCATCTTGTTGAGAGATTTGGAAGGATACTCCTACAAAGAAATTGGAGATATTCTTCAACTTTCAGATTCTCAAGTGAAGGTGTATTTGTTTAGAGGCAGAAAAAAAATTAAAAAGCAGTTAAAAGGAATGATAGAACTTGTATGAGTGGACCTTCATTTTCAAATATAGATCTTTGGTTGTTCGAACTTGCAGAAGGTAATTTATCTTCTTCTCAAGTAGAGCAATTGGAATTATTTTTACTTCAGAACCCTGATGTAGATATAGATCGTGATGTTTGGGAAATGTCTAAAATCACTCCTACGCAAGAAATTTACCCGAATCAAGAAGAATTACAAAGAAAACGAAGACCAATTGCTTGGTTCTACTTGACAAGTGCGGCTTCTGTGGCTTTGTTATTCGGAACTACCTTCATGAGCAATGATTCTTTTGAGGGGGTAGGCAATGATGTTCAATTAGCTAAAAATGAGCAACATGCAGCATTGGTTAAATTAGTAAAAGAAGAGGTTGCACAAATTAGAGCGAAAGAAATTCAGTTCTCAAATGAGAATAACAATGCTTCTTTAGAGGATGCTACAACATCAGTGAATCAGTCTCTAATGAGCAATGAGCAAAGCGTAAATGACACAAATGTTGATGTGAATTCGTCTTTTGATAATTCTTTACAAAACAGCGAAGAATCAACTGTAAATAACAACACTAGGGCGAATAATTCTTCAAGAAATCATTCAATTTCTTTTGCCAACTTTGAAAATGACGGTACTTATATAGTAGAAAGTAACTCCATTAAGAATGGTGTTGAAAATTCTCCCAACAAGACCTCAAACAACGATATTATTAGTGTTTCTAACAAAGCAATGATTGCGAAAGGTACTCAGTCGAATATTGAACCAAACCCAGCAGAAGAAATTGAAGTCCTTTCCAAAGATGACTACGCACTTTCTTCAAGAACGGAAACGAAAATTAACCACAACAGCTTCGGTTCTTCAGGTTACAAGAAATCTATGAAAAGTAAATTGTTTGGTTTTTCAAGAGCAGTGCAAAGAATGATGAACAATCCAATTGCATTGAAAAATTACAGAGACCCTTCTTACCATGTGCCTGGAATGTTGCCGAATGACATTAATTTCAGTTCTGCTGGATCAATGCTAAGAACAAGAGTGCAAACTCTATCAAGGTTGCAATGGATGGGGCAGAAGAATGAGCAACTCATGAATCAAATTTCTGTAGATGGCTATTCTTATGGGATGCGAGGTGGAGTAGGCCTGCAAATCAATCATTCTATGTATAACGGTGGGGGAATCAATGTTGCAAGTGCTGCGCTGACTTATTCTCCGAAATTCTCTATTAATAAATCAATCTCGTTTGAACCTTCAGTGCGCTTTAAAATGGGTAACAAAACTTTGGACGCAAGTAAAATGGAAGGAGCTAAGCAAGTGGAGATGGATAGACAAAGCGTTGAAGATTATTATCCGAACGGACAAGCTCCGATAGGATCGAGCTTGTGGTACAAAGATTTGGGTGCTGGTTTGATGGTCAATACAGAATGGTTTTACATTGGCGCACAGGTTGATAATTTATTCAGACACGAAAATAATATTTTCTCCAATGATATTTCCAACCCAGACAGGGCAGCTTATCATATAATTGCAACGGTCGGCACGGATTGGGTCAATAAGAAAGAAAATATGAGTTTTTCTCCTTACATGGTTTATCAGAAGAATGATAAGTTGTCTGAAGCATGGTTAGGAGCTAATTTTAGATACAACTGGTTTGTTGTTGGTGCAGGATTCTCGACTTTAATGGATCCAGCGGCATCAATCGGTTTGAAGTTCAAGCGTTTTTCGTTTACCTATAACGCGGATTATTCATTGAGTAAGATGACAAACACAAGAAGTTTGTCGCATCAAGTAACCTTAAAATTTGTAGGTAAACCTAGCCGTTTTGGCAGAAGAATATTAAATCTATAAGATGATGAAAAAAGTAATAATTATATTAATAGCTTTAGTGAGTGTCATGAGTTTTGAAGCAAATGCTCAAGATCCTCAGTTCACTCAATTCTATGCGAACCCTATATATTTGAACCCTGCGTTTGCAGGTTCTGACGGTTGTCCTCGTTTTGCACTGAATTACAGAAACGAATGGCCAAGTCTTACAGGTAACTATGTAACGTATTCTGCATCTTACGATCAGTACTTCAAAAATATCAATGGAGGAATCGCTGTTATCGGAATGCACGACAGACAAGGTCAAGGAACCATTGCAACAACAATGATTGGTCTTGTTTATGCTTATCATTTAAAAGTCAATAGAAAATTCACCTTGAATTTTGGAGCAAGAGCATCTATGTTTAACAAGTTTCTAGATTGGGATAAGTTAACTTTTGGAGACATGATTGATCCTCGAAAAGGTTTTATCTACCAAACAGGTGATGTACCAAGGGGTGGAAGTCGTTATTTTTTCGATGCATCTGCAGGATTTGTGGGATACACTAAGAATTTCTTCTTTGGAGGAGCAGTTCATCACTTGAATAGACCTAATGAGTCAATGATTGTTGGAGAATCTAAATTGCCAATGCGTTTTACTGCCCACATGGGTTCTGAAATTAAATTAGGACAAAAATCTCAATACAACAATGGTACTTCTATCATGCCGAACATTATTTAC